>JAFRRP010000016.1 GCA_017428085.1 Clostridia bacterium
GGGGCCCTCCGGCTCCGGCAAGACCACCCTGATGAACCTGATGGGCTGTCTGGATACGCCCACCTCCGGCACGTATCTGTTCGACGGCGAAAACGTTGCCGCCGCGGGGGAAAGCCGCCTGACGGAGATCCGCAATAAGATGATCGGCTTCGTGTTCCAAAGCTTTTATCTGCTGCCCAAGCTGACCGCCAGGGAGAACGTGGCGCTGCCGCTGCTGTACGCGGGCGTTTCCAAAAAAGAACGGCTGGAACGGGCAGAGGAGCTGCTGGAGGGGCTGGGCCTTGCCGACCGCATGGACTTTTTGCCCAACCAGCTGTCCGGCGGCCAGCAGCAGCGGGTCGCCATCGCCCGCGCCATGGCGGGGCGGCCCCGGGTGCTGTTTGCCGACGAGCCCACCGGCGCGCTGGATACCGCCAGCGGCGAGCAGATCATGGAGCTGTTTTCCGCCATCCACAAGGGCGGCTCCGCCATCGTGATGATCACCCACGAGCAGAGCATCGCCGACCACGCGGAGAAGATCTATTATATTCGAGATGGGATACTGTCGGAGTAGACGCGGATTTTTCGAGCTTCAGCCCGAAAAATCCAGTCGTTAGTTTTTAGTCGTCAGTCGTTAGATGCCCTCCGGGCCTATGAAAACGACATTTCTGACGACTGCGGCGCAAAGCGCCGCTGCTAACGACTAACGACTGTTTTGCGAG
The DNA here is from genome assembly GCA_017428085.1 of Clostridia bacterium. GTDB lineage: Bacteria > Bacillota > Clostridia > Oscillospirales > Acutalibacteraceae > RUG806. The sequence goes on from JAFRRP010000016.1 coordinate 702, forward strand.
CAAACAGCTCGCTAAACCCCAATTTCCCTTCTTTGGAGGTACCATTTTGAAAACAAAAAAAACAAAACGCATCGTGGCCGCCGTGCTTACCGTCGTCATATTGGCGGGGGCGGGGACCGGCGCGTTCTTTTTGCTGAAAAAGGGCGGCAAAACCGTCAAGGTCATTCCGCTGTCCGAGATCGCGCAGACCGATATGTGGATGGAAAACGCCGAATATGAGGGGTCCGTGCGGGCGGAAAACCTGCAAAGCGTGTATCTGTCCGAAACGCAGCAGCTGAAAGAAGTATTCGTCCATGAGGGCGATACCGTCAAAAAAGGCGACAAGCTGGCGTCGTTCGATACCACGTTGTCCGACCTGGAGCTGGAGCGCCAGAAGATCGAGGTGCAGAAGCTGGAGCTGAATTTGTCCAACAAGCAAAAGGAGCTGCGCCGCATCAACAGCATGACGCCTTACGTGCCGCCCACGCCCCAACCGGAACCGGAACCCGAGGTGCTGGACCCGGTAACGCTGCCCCGCAAGCTCAGCGGCAAGGGCACCGAAGACAAGCCGTATATCTACCTGTGGAACGACGCCTGCCGGTATGACGACGCGTTCATTTCACAGATCCTTCCCCTGAAGGAGATCGAGTTGACGACGCAGGAGCCCGCCACGGAGGAACCCATGACGGAAGAACCCGAGACAGACGAGACGGAAGGCGAAGCGCCCGCCGCGCCGGTCTATGAGGAGACCGCCGTCACGGTGATCTTCCAGGTGCGGGAATACGATAACCCCAGGGGGGCGCTGGTCTATACCTGGGGAATGGAATTTCAGCGGAACGCCGACGGCGGGTATTCCTTTACGGTGTTTGAGCCGGATGAAAGCTTTTCGGACGAAGCGCCGGAGATCACGGTCCCGGAGATCGACCCGGACGAGGGCGGCTATACCGCCGCGGAGATCGCGCAGATGCGCGCGGAAACTCAGCGGGAGATCAAAGAGACAGAGACGCAGTTGAAGGTGGAACGGCTGAAGCTGAAAAAGCTGGAGCTGGAGATCGACACCGGCGTGGTGACCGCTGCGCTTGACGGCGTGGTCAAAAGCGTTTCCGACGAGGAGACGGCGCGGCAGGAGGGCAGTCCCGTCGTTACGGTGTCCGCCGGCGGCGCGTGGTATATCAGCGCCTACGTGGGCGAGCTGGATCTGGAGGAGCTGTCCGTGGGCGACGCGGCGCAGATCCGGTCCTGGATGGGCGACGGCGGCCAGTATGAGGGCACGGTCACGGAGATCGGCGCGTATCCCGCCTCCAACGGCTGGTACGGCGGCAGCGGCAATCCCAACGTGTCCTATTATCCCGTTACCGTCCGGGCGGACGCTTCCGCCACGCTGCAGGAGGGCGACTACGTGTCCGTCTCCTTCGGCGGCGGCGGGGAAAGCACGGGGCTGTATCTGGAAAAGCCCTTCATCCGGGAGGAAAACGGCCGCAGCTTCGTGTATGCCATGGGCGACGACGGGCGGCTGGAAAAACGTTATATCGGCACCGGCAAGATATACTGGGGCTCCACGGTGGAGATCACCGGCGGGCTTACCATAGAGGACGCCATCGCGTTCCCCTACGGCAAGAACGTGAAGGAGGGCGCGAAAACCGAGCTCTCCGATATGTCCGCGCTGTACGGCGACTATTACTATTGAGAAGGGGGCAGACGCTATGCTTGAGAATATCTCGTTATCGTTTCAAAGCGTATGGGCGCATAAGATCCGGTCTTTTTTAACGATGCTGGGCATCATTATCGGTATCGCCTCCATCATCACCATCGTATCCACCATCAAGGGTACCAACGAGCAGATCAAAAAGAATTTGATCGGCTCCGGCGTCAACGCGGTGGTCGTCAACCTCTACAGGGAAGATTATGAGTACGATATGCAGTACGAGGGCGCGCCGGAGGGCGTGCGCACCGTGTCCGCGGAGGACGTGGCGGCGCTGAAGGAGCTGGACCGCGTCACAGGCGTTTCCGTGTTCCACAAGCGCGGCTATGCGGATAACGTCTTTTATAAAAATACCCAGTATTCCGGCGCGGTCTACGGCGTGGACCGGGAATACTTTGCCGTTTACGGGCTTACGCTGCGCAGCGGCAGGAGCTTTACGGAGGAGGATTTCAAAAACTTCCGCAAGGTGGTCGTGGTGGAGGAAGCCGTGGCAGGCAGCCTGTTCGCCGGGGAGGACCCCCTCAATAAGATCGTGGAGTTCAACGGCGAGCCCTTTACCGTCGTCGGCGTGGTGACGGAAAAGCAGTCCTTCACCCCCGTGATCAACACCATCGACGACTACTACACCTATATGCAGAGCGACGGCGGCCGCATCTATCTGCCGGACAGCGCATGGCCTGTGGTGTACCGGTTTGACGAGCCGCAAAGCGTGGCGGTGGGCGTGGCCAGTACGGACGATATGACTTCCGTCGGCAAACAGGCGGCGGATTACCTGACCTCCGCGCTGGTGTCCGCGCAGGGATTCTCCTACCGTTCGCAGGACCTGCTGGAGCAGGCCAAGCAGCTGCAGGAGCTGTCCTCCTCCACCAACCGGCAGTTGATCTGGATCGCGGGCATTTCGCTGATCGTGGGCGGCATCGGCGTCATGAATATCATGCTGGTCACCGTGACGGAGCGCACACGGGAGATCGGCCTGAAAAAGGCCATCGGCGCGAAAAAGAACCGCATCCTGCGCCAGTTTTTGACGGAGGCGGCGGTGCTCACGTCCCTGGGCGGCGTCATCGGCGTGATCACGGGCATCATTCTGGCGAAGGTGTTGAGCCTGCTGATGCAGACGCCCAGCGCGGTCAGCATCCCCGCCATCATCGTGGCGGTGGCGTTCTCCACGGTCATCGGCGTAGCCTTCGGCCTGATCCCCGCGGTCAAGGCCGCCAACCTGAACCCCATCGACGCCCTGCGGAGGGAATGATCCCAGTCGTAAGTCGTAAGCGGCGACGCTTCGCGCCGCAGTCGTAAGAAAAGCTGTTCCGCTCTGCTTTCATAGGATCGTCCGGAGGACATCTTACGACTTACGACTCACGACTTACGACTTACGACTGTTTTCCGTTCGGAAACGCACATCCCCGTTGACTTTCCCGCACTACCGTGATAAAATAATGCCGGTTGCGAAAACCGGCTTTTTTTATCTAAAAAAATGAAATCAGGTGAAACATATGGCCTATATCCCGATGACCGAATACGATACCGCCTCCGACGCGGTGAAGCGCGAATACGACGACCAGATCGCCAAGCACGGGCGCATCACCAACATGAAGCGCACGCTGCTGCACAACGTGCCCGCCTTCAAGGCGTATATGGAGTGGTACACCCTCTACGACGAGCTGAAGCCCGTGCTGGGCGAACGGGCGCTGAACCTGTTCAGCTACGCGATCTCCGCCAACAACGACTGCCTGATCTGCGGCTCGTTCTTCAAAAAGATCCTCAACGAAAGCGGCGAGGACACGGAGGACCTGAAGCTCAACGAGGTGGAGGAGCTGCTCTACATGCTGGGCACCTGCGTGGCGGTGGACCCCCACAACGTGCCGGACGAGATCTACGACGGGCTGAAGCAGCATTTCACGGACGAGCAGATCGTCACCATCATCGCCTTCGCGGGCATCATGTACGCCACCAACCTGTTCAACACCGTGGCGAAGGTGGATCTGGACGAGGTATTGTACGACTTCCGGCTGGACGGAAAGAAGGGAGAATAATATGGCTGATTTTGACAACAGGGTCGCCTTTATCACCGGCGCGGCCCACGGGCAGGGGAGAGCCACCGCGCTGGCGCTGGCGAAGAACGGCGCGGATATCGCCGCCTTCGACGTGGGCGTGAAGATCGAATACCCCGCCTACGCCTACGGCACGGGCGAGGAGCTGAAAAGCCTGAAAGCCGAGATCGAGGCGCTGGGACGGCGCTGCGAGATCTTCGCCGGGGACGTGCGGGACGACAAGGCCGTCACCGCCGCCGTGGAGGGGACCATCGCCGCCTTCGGCAAGATCGACATCCTCTTCAACAACGCGGGCATCTGCGCCTACGCCAAGCTGCACGAGATGACCGACGAGGAATGGGACGCGATGATCGACATCAACTTAAAGGGGCCGTTCATCGTCACCCGCCGCGTGGCGCCCTACATGATGGAGCGCAAAAGCGGCGTCATCATCAACAATTCCTCGGTGATGGGGCTGCGGGGCGGCAACCGCCTTTCCCACTACACCGCCAGCAAATGGGGCCTGACGGGCCTTACCAAGGCGTGGGCCATCGAGCTGGCGCCCTACAACATCCGCGTGGTCAGCATCCACCCCACCGGCGTCAACACCCCCATGAACGACGGCCTGGCCGCCATGGAGGGCAAAACGCCGGAGGAGATCGCCGAGGCCAGCGCGGGCAACCTGCTGCCCGTGCCGTGGATCGAGCCGGAGGATACCGCCGAGCTGGTGCTGTATCTGGCCAGCGACCGCGCAAGGTACGCCACGGGAGCCCAGTTCGTCCTCGACGCCGGTTTGCTCTCTGTGTGATAAAAAATTTTCCTCAAAAGCACATAAAATGGATCGGAACCACATCGCTTCTCCCGGCGGCTGCGCGGGAGAAGGAGGACGGAGACCTTCATGACTGAGCCATATCCGCTGTATACCCTGCTGATCGAAGTCACCCAAAAGTGCAACGCCGCCTGCGACCAGTGCGGCAGCCGCTGCGATATCCACAGCGAGGAGCTGCTGACCAAAGAGCAGATCCTTTCCGCTCTGGCCGATATCAAGGCGCATATCGGCACATATACCATGCTCAACATCACCGGCGGCGAGCCGCTGCTGCGCCGCGACCTGTTTGAGATGATGACAGAGGCGACCGCCATGGGCTTCGAATGGGGCATGGTGACCAACGGCTCCCTTATCACGGACGAAACCGTTGAAAAAATGCGGGCCTCCGGCATGAAGACGATCACCGTCAGCGTGGACGGGCTGAAAGAGACCCACGACTCTCTGCGCCATCTGCCGGGCGGCTGGGATAAGATCATGGCCGCCCTCAAAAAACTGAAGCAGGCTGCGTTTCTGGACCATCTGCAGATCACGTTCACGGCCAACCGGCGCAACGTGTACGAGTTCGAGGAGCTGTACAGGATCCTTCACTCCGTCGGGCTCGATTCCATCCGCGTCAGCTGCATGGACCCCATCGGCCGCGCGCTGGACAACACTGACTTATTGCTCACCCGGGAGGAGCTGTTGTATTTTACCGGCCTTGTCAACCGCATCAACGGCAGCCCGCGGAACACCCCCGTCGTCTGGGGCTGCCCGCATTATCTCGGAAGCCTGCTGGATAACCGGCGCTTTTCCTGCTTCGCCGGGATCTATACCGCCTCCATCCTCGCCAACGGCGATATCTTCGTCTGTCCCAACGTACCGCGCCGCAAAGAGCTGATCCAGGGCAATATCCTGACGGACAGCTTCAGCGAGGCGTGGCAAAACGGGTTCGCCTTTTGCCGGAACCGGCCGCTGCCGGCGCAGTGCGCGGATTGCCCGCACCGCGGGGCGTGCCGGGGCGATTCGCTGCACACACTGGATCTTGAGAACAACAAGCCCCTTTTCTGTTACCGGGACATGTTGGAAGCCACGGGGGAGCAGTCCTATAAAGACGCGCTCTTCGCCAGGTATCCCGACGTTTCCTTTTACGAAATATCCTCCGGGGAGGAAGGCGTGCCCGTGATGTTGATCGAGCCGGACGCCTTCCTGTCCATCAAACAGTATTTTCATCTCGGTTCGCGCCACCCCCAGTCGATGTATGAACAGCAGATGGCGCTGATCGGTTTTACGGCGGGCGAGTTGAGCGTCGTGCGGTATGTGGTTCCCTGCGACGGGGCGCTGCGGGCGGCGGATAACGCGATTTTTACCAAGAATATCTTAAAAACGGTTGACAAAGAGCTGAAAATCATCAATAATAATTATTACAGAAGCGCGGACAGGGTCCTGTGCGGCAGCGAGTGCGACAACCGGTCGCCCATGCGTTTTCTGGGCTTTATCCACAGCCATCCCACGCAGAGCGAGCTGCAGTACAGCACCGGCGACGAGGCGATCCACACCCATATGCTGAAGCGGTACGGTTCCTATTTCGGTGTGCTCGTCAACCCCGCCGACGCCACGATGGGCGCGTATTGCGGCAGGGACCTGCGGCAGGCCGGACTGGTGATCCCGGATGTCTGATCCGCGCCGCGCTGTAAATACGCAAACGACCGGGCGCGGCTGACGCGTCCTGCATGATTCAGACAAATTCCGACAGGAGGGAAATTGGTATGCGTTCCATCTTCGCTTTCATCAAATCCATTTTCACAAAAATACTGGACTTCTTCCGCATCCGCGGTGTCGGTCCGGTGATCGTCGATCCCGATGAACCGTCGCCGTTCGATCCCGGCGAGGTCGTCTGCTACTACGGCTGCCCGAACAGCAAGAAGGCCAAAAAACTGCAGCTGAACAAAAAACTCTACCGATAAACGAATACGAACAAAAGCGCCGACGGAATCCCGTCGGCGTATTTTGATGGTGATCGTTTTCTGGCGGCTCGCGATCCGGACATGCCTGAGGCTGCGTGCTGCGGAAGTGTGTCAGGCAACTCCGAACTCCGAACTGAAACGGCGCGGTGCGCCGTGCTGCTGCCTACTGCCTTTTTGCTTTCCCGTTATCCCGGTAATACTGCGTATGGGTGATGGGGTGCTTCGTGGTGTTCCAGATCTCGTCGGCCACGGGCTGCCACTCATAGGCGAACTCGTCGCAGCGGCCGCACAGGGTGTCCACGTCCTCCTCCATAATGAGGTTGGTGGATTTGGCCCCGGTCTTTTTCACGATCTCGCGCAGCTTTTCCGGGTTTTCCAGCATGGGGCAGGGGCGCAGGTGGTTGTCGTTGAAGGGCTGGCCCTTGCGGTACTCCCGGAACAGCGGGTTCTGCAGCGCCTGCAGCACCGTGTGGGTGCGGATGTTGGCGTCCGAATAGTGGATGAACACGCAGGGCTCGATATCGCCGGCGGAGTTGACGTGGAAGTAGTTGCGGCCCGCCGCGATGCAGCCGCCCACGTACTCGCCGTCGTCCTGGAAGTCGATCACCATGATCGGCTTGCCGGTGGCGGAGTTGCGCATCTTGCGCAGCCAGAAGTACATCATTTTGCGCTGCGCCGGGGTGGGGATCAGCTCCTTGTCGGCGGTGTGGCCCACGGGCATATAGTTGAAGTACCACGCGTATTTCACGCCCAGCGCGATCATCGTGTCGATGAACGCCTCGCTGGTGACGGATTCCACATTCTTGCGGGTGTAGCACACGGAGATGCCGAACAGGCACTTGTGTTTTTTCAGCGTCTGCATGGCTTCGACGGTGCGCTTGTACGCGCCCTCGCCCCGGCGGTAGTCGTTGCTGGGGGCGTCGCCCTCGATACTGAGCGCGAACGCCAGGTTGCCCACGCGCTTGACCTCCTCGCAGAAGGCGTCGTCGATCAGCGTGCCGTTGGTGTAGGCCATAAAGCCGCAGTCGGGGTTTTCCTCGCACAGCTTGATGATGTCGTCCTTGCGGATCAGCGGCTCGCCGCCGGTGAACATATAAAAATGCGTGCCCAGCGCCTTCGCCTGGGAAATCACGGACTGCATCTCTTCCAGTGTGAGGCTCTGGTGGTGGCCGTATTCCGCCGCCCAGCAGCCCTTGCATTTCAGGTTGCAGGCGCTGGTGGGATCGATGAGGATCTGCCACGGGATGTTGCAGTCGTACTTTTCGCGGTTGGCGCGCACCTCTTTGGTGCCGAAGTAACCGGCCTCCACGCCCAGCGACAGCAGCATGTGCTTGAGGATGCCGCGGTCGATATCGTTCAGCATCCCTTTGGCGAGGATCGTATAGATATTGTTCGGGTCGGCGGCGCCGGCCTTCAGCTTGGCAAAGTTCTCCTTGGGGAAGATGGAGTCGCCGATGATCTTCTCCGCGCCGTCCACGATCTTGACCAGATTGGCTTCGGGGTCTTTGTCAATATATTTGAAAATCAGATCGAGGGCTGCCGAAGCCGCCGAGACCACCGCTTTTTTCTTGATTGACATTGTTTTCCCTCCGCTGTCAATATATTCCTACTATAATTATACCGTAAAAAAACGGGATTGTAAATAACAATATTGCTCCGATGCGAAAATCATATCCGAAAACCGCCGTTTTTCCCTGCGCTTGTAAAAAATAGGCTTGTTTCTGTCAATTTTGTATGGTAGTATTAAAAAGAAATAATGGTAAAATAATGGTTGTATCATGCGGCGGCTCCCAAACCGCCGCAAATCCAGACAGATCGGAACCGGCGCAATGAACAGTTGGAAAAAACTTTTGATAACGATACTGGCGGCGGCGCTTGCGCTGTGCTGCCTGACGCTTCCGGCGACGGCGGCCGGGGCGGACGACCTGAAAAACCCCGACGGAGGCGTCATCGGCGTCAGCAACCGCGGTATGCGGCGGGATTATCCAGAAAATTCGCTGGAGGGCGTCCTCGCCGCCGGGAGGACCGGCATCGGCTGGGTGCTGACCGACGTGCGGAAAACCGCCGACGGCGTGTTCGTGCTGTTCGCGGACGAGACGACGGAACGGATGCTGGACGCGCCGGAGGCGATGACCGTGGCGGAAGCCACGCTGGCGGAGCTGCAGGCTCACCCGCTGAAGGCGTATTCCGGCGGGGCGGGAGCGCAGGCGAGCGAAAGCCGGGTCCCCACGCTGGAACAGGCGCTGGGGGCAGCGCGGAACGAGGGTTTTTCGCTGCTGCTGAAAACGGACCTTTCGCTGCTGCCCGGGCTGTGCGATTATCTGACGGAGAAAAACGCGGCCGGTTTTACCGCGCTGCTGGTGAACGCCAAAGCGCAGGATATTGCCGCGGCGCTGGCGGGGCGCGATAACTGCCCGCCGGTGATCGGCGTCAAGCGGGGCAACGTGATCTTCGCCGTGTGGTCGTATCTCAAAAAGGCGGCCGAAGGCGGCTTCGCCGGGGTGCAGCTGCAGACCACCAACCGCTACGGCGTCAACTTCCATCAGACGGTACTGGGGCGCTTTCCGGGCAAGCTGCGGGCTGTCGCCGACCCCACCGATCCCCGCCTGTGCGGGGCGCGGGAGGACAGCGAAAAGTGGTGGGACGACCTGATCAGCCGCGGCTATTCCGTGATCGTCACGGACGAAGCCGAGCTGTTCGCCGAGTATATGGCCCGCAACGACGCGGCGCGGGCGCGGCTCAACGGCCTGTATGCCCGCTACACGGCGCAGTGGAAGCTGCCGAATTTCCGTTCCGCGCTGTTCAACGACTATAAAAAAGCCTACACGGACGCGATCACCGAGGCGGAGCGCATCCTGGGCGACGCCGCCGTCTCCACCCGCGAGATGAACGACTGCGCCGCCGCGCTGCAGAAGGCGGTGGACGACATCAACGCCAACTATGCCGCGCTGGAACAGGGAAGCGCCGGCAGCACCGTCACCGTTCCCCGCATCCTGATCTGCGTCGCCGCCGCGGCGGTCGTGGTCGCCGTGCAGGTGTTCTTTTATAAAAAAAGAAAAAAGGCATGAGGTTTCAGGTGTGAGTAGCGCGGCACCTCAGTGCCGCTATGAGCAAAAAAAACTGTTGAGAAGTTACATTTGTAAAGAGCGGCACTGAGGTGCCGCGCTACCGCAAATTGCAAAAGGGGGAGATAATGATCATGCTTTACAAGATCCTCACCGCTCTCGTCTGCCTCGCCGTGATGGTGCTGGCGCCGATCTTTGTCAAGGAACAGCGGGGCGGCCCGTGCTGGCGCTCGCTGTTCGTCAAGATGGTGGCAGCCACCGGGTATATGGCGGCGGGCGGCCTGTGCGTGGCCATGACGGGCGTGTGCTCGCCCTTTGACAAATGGATGCTGCTGGGGCTGTTCGGCTCGTGGATCGGCGACCTGTTTTTGCACCTGTGGCAGACCAAGGTCTTTCCCGCCATCGGCTTTTTAGGGTTCCTGTCGGCGCATTTCTTCTTTATCGCGGCGTATTGGACCGGTATCAGGGCCATGGCCCCGGACCGCGCGTTCTTCACCTGGCCGGAGATCGCCTTCGTGGCGCTGTTCGACGTGTTCTTCGTGATCTTCGCCGTCAAGACGGGGCTGAACCTCAAGGGCGTCATCGCCGTGCCCATCGTGATCTACGCCACGGTCATCACCACGATGCTGTGCAAGGCGGCGGTGCTGGGGATCACGGCGGTGCAGACCGGCGCGGCCCACGGCGCGTTCGTGCTGATCTGCGCGTTGGCGGGGGCGCTGCTGTTCGTGGCGTCGGATTTCACCATCTCCATATTGATGTTCAACGAAAAGCAGAAAAAGAACTACCCGCTGAAAATGTTCAACATCGTCACCTACTTCGCGGCGGAGCTGCTGCTGGCGTTTTTGATAGCGTTAATATAATGTAGCGCGGCTCAGTGAGCCGCCCGCAACGCGATTCCGATTTTTTTGAACGTTCGTCGTATATTTTCGTTGGTCTTTCAATGTAACTTATGTAAGGAGCCGCCTCGGGCGGTGCGGCTCACTGAGCCGCGCTACGGTGAAGACCTGGAGAAAGACATGGTATATCCATCACAATTTCATAAACAACACAGATTGACGACTTACGATTATTCTTCTCCGGGATCGTATATGCTGACGATTTGCGTTGCAGGGCGGAACAGAATTCTGTCAAAGGTGGAATACCGGGGCATGTATGAGCCTGCGGGCGTTGAACTGACGCCGACAGGGCGGATCGCGGAGAAATATATCAACAAAATCCCTCATCATTATTCCTGTGTGACGGTGGACAATTACGTGATTATGCCGGACCATATCCATTTGCTGCTGACGATTGAACCGGACGCGGAATCCTTGCCAAAGAGACCGGATATCCACACGATTATTCGGATGTTCAAGACGATGACGACGAAGGAATTGGGCTATTCGATCTGGCAGGACAGTTTTTATGACGTGATTGCGGAAACAGAAGAACGGTTTTTGATATGCCAGAAATATATCGACGAGAACCCTGCCGCATGGCTCGAAAAACAGGACGAACCGTTTTTGCCAAAGTAATATCATTGTTTATGATGTTCCTTTCGACAGAATGATTGAGAGCTGGAGGAACCCATTATCATGTCAGCCCTTCAAGGTTTGGGATGGACGTTTGATACGGTAGCGTCAACCTATGAGAAATATCGTCCTGGTTACGTTGACGAATTATATCAGGCTATATTCAAATATATCTCAATTGACAAAAACAGCAATGTGGTTGAAGTGGGAAGCGGCGGCGGACAAGCTACCGGTCCCATGCTGCAAACAGGATGCCGTCTGACTGCGGTTGAATGCGGCGAATGTTTTTCCGGGCGGTTGAAAGAAAAATTCAGAGAATACCAAAATTTCTCGGTGATCAATGGGAAATTTGAGAACGTCGATTTCCCTGAAAATACGTTTGATTTGGTGTTTTCCGCATCTGCGTTTCACTGGATCCCAGAAGCAATCGGATACAAAAAAGTATTTTCCATGTTGAAAAGCGGAGGCGCATTTGCGCGTTTTGCCAATCATCCGTACCGGGCAAAGGGGACCCCGGCACTGTCCGGAGAGATAGATGAGATCTATGACGAATACTATTACAGATATTACAATAAAAAGCGTGAACCATTGAGAGCCTACACCGATGCGCAAGCAAAAACGCGGGCAATGATTGCCGAAAAATATGGATTCGCGGATATTCAATATGCTTTGTTTTATCGCGAGCGAGTGTTTTCCGCGAGGGAATATGTTGAGCTTCTCGGCACATATTCGGATCATATCGCAATGGAAGAGTCGATAAGACAACCGTTTTTCTTAAAAATAGAAGAAGCAATCAACCGGCACGGTGGTACAATCACCGTATCTGACACGATTGATTTGCAGCTGGCGAGAAAAAACGGATGATGTAATAATCGGAATCGCGCTGCGGGCGTTGCCGATCGTGTTTGATTAACATGTAGCGCGGCTCAGTGAGCCGCCCCGCCGTCAGGCGGTCCTTGGTTGAACAACATTATAGAACCAACATTCCCCAACGAGGAACGTTCCATTATTCGGAATCGCGTTGCGGGCGGCTCA
>JAFRRP010000017.1 GCA_017428085.1 Clostridia bacterium
CGCGCTGACGCTAAAAGAAAAAAGAATACTGAAGACTGAAAAATGAAGAATATCGGAAAACACTTTGTGTTTTGATTATAAAACTGTAAGGGCGAAAGCCCTTCCGATATTGTTCATTATTCATTTTTAAGTTTTCAGTATTCATTTAGGTTTGTCGGGCATTCGCTCGACAAACCGCCAATTTCCCTTTCATAAGCCAATCACGCCCAGATGCTCCAGCAGGATCTTGACGCCGAGGAGAATGAGGATCACGCCGCCGGCGATCTCCGCTTTGGTCTTGTATTTTTCACCGAACACACTGCCGACCTTGACGCCGACGGCGGAAAAGACGAAGGTGGTAACGCCGATGCAGGCCACAGACACAAAAATATTGGCGTTCTCCTCCATGGCGAGGGCGATCCCCGCCGCCAGCGCGTCGATACTGGTTGCCACCGCCATGACCAGCATGGTCTTGAAGCCGAAGGACGCGTCCGCGGGCTTTTCGTCCTCTTTGGAGAACGCCTCCCGCAGCATGTTCGCGCCGATGAGCACCAGAAGGATAAAGGCGACCCAGTGGTCCGCCTTTTCGATATAGGAACGGAAAAACGAGCCGAGGTAGTAGCCGATCAGCGGCATCAACGCCTGAAAGCCGCCGAACCACGCCCCGGCGAGGGCCATATGCTTCGGCTTGACCTTGCCCACGGCCAGCCCCTTGCAGACCGACACCGCGAAGGCGTCCATGGAAAGCCCCACGCCCAGCAGCAGGGCGGACAGAAATTGCATCATTATCACCTTTTTGATCGTCAAATTGGAGTTCAGCGAGCCGTTGGCTCGCTGAACAGTCGTTAGTCGTCAGCAGCGGCGCTTTGCGCCCCAGTCGTCAGAAATGTTGTTTTCATAGGACCATCCGGAGGATTTCTAACGACTGACGACTAAAAACTAACGACTGGATTTGTCGCGCTGACGCGCGACAAATCCCTGTTTATCTATTACATTATATTATGAATACCAATCGCCGCGGAGAAGCGTTACGACTGTTTCCGCGGCAATTCCTTTATGATCCAAAACGCGAAGCGTTTTCCGACATACGAACGCAGTTCGTATGTCACCCGCGCGCTGCGCGGATTTCACCGTCCGCAGGACGATTTCACCCGTGCGAAGCACGGATATCATTGCATAACGGAACATCCATGTTCCGTTATGCCCTGTGCCACTTCACGCCCTGGGGCGTATCCTCCAGCACGATGCCCATCTCGGTGAGCCGGTTGCGGATCTCGTCGGCGCGGGCCCAGTTCTTTTCCTTCCGGGCGGCGGTGCGCTCGGCGATCAGCGCCTCGATGGCGGCGTCGCCGTCGTCCTCTTCTTTCTTTTCATTATATACGATGCCCAGCACGCCGGTCAGCTCGTCGAACACCTTCACGGCGGCAGCCACGGCATTCTTGGCAGGGGCGGCGGTGAGCACCTCTTTGTTGATGAAGCGCACCAACTCGAACAGCGTGCCGATGGCGTCGGCGGTGTTCAGGTCGTCGTCCATGGCCTCGCAGAATCTGGCACGGTATCCGTCGAATTCCTTTTCCAGCGCGGCAAGCTGCTCGGCGGAGACGTCCGCCCCGGCGTTGGCAAGGGCGAAATCCAGCGAATCGCGGCAGGTGTGCAGACGCGTTAAGCTGGCCTTGCACTGCATCAGCGAATCGTAGGAGTAGTTGATGGGGCTGCGGTACTGGCAGGAGATCATCAGCAGGCGGATGGGCTCGTAGCCGAACTGCTGCGCCACGTCGCGCACCGTGAAGAAATTGCCCTTGGATTTGGACATCTTCTCGTTGTCCACAGTGATGAAGCCGTTGTGCATCCAGTAGTTGGCGAAGGGCACGCCGTTGCAGCACTCCGACTGGGCGATCTCGTTCTCGTGGTGGGGGAAGATCAGGTCCTGCCCGCCGCAGTGGATGTCGATGGTCTCGCCCAGATACTTGCGGTTCATGGCGCTGCACTCGATGTGCCAGCCGGGTCTGCCCTGTCCCCAGGGGGACTCCCAGTAAGGCTCGCCGGGCTTGCTGCCCTTCCACAGCGCAAAGTCCATGGGCTCGCGCTTGATCTCGCCCACATTGATGCGCGCGCCGGACATCAGGTCCTCCAGCGGCTGGTGGGACAGCTTGCCGTACTCCGCGAATTTGGCGGGGCTGAAATAGACGTCGTGCTCCGCCTGATAGGCGTAGCCCTTTTCGATCAGCGTCTCGATGATGGCGATGATCTCGTCGATGTTCTCGGTGGCCTTGGGGTGGACCGTGGCCTCGCGGACGTTGAGTCCGGCGGCGTCGGTCTTGTACTCGGCGATGTATTTCTCCGAAATATCGCTGAAGGAGACGCCCTCCTCGTTGGCGCGGTTGATGATCTTGTCGTCGATATCGGTGAAGTTCTGCACGAAGGTCACCTTGTTGCCGCGGTATTCCAGATAGCGCCGCAGCACGTCGAACACGCAGATGGGCCGCGCGTTGCCGATGTGGATATAGTTATAAACCGTCGGCCCGCAGGCGTAGATCTTGAACTCGCCCGGGGTGATCGGGATCAGGTCTTCTTTCTGTCTGGTAAGAGTATTATATACTTTCATGGGTATTCTCCTGTTTTGGAAAAATTCATTTATCATGTGGAAAGTTAAAACTCAAAAAACGCTTCGCGTTTTAATTATGTATCATCAAGCCCAAAGAGCTTCCGCATTTCAGCTTTAGCTTTTTTAACGGCGCAAGGCGCCGTGCTACGATAGTTGTTTGTGTAAAAAGCGGCACTGAGGTGCCGCGCTACGGTGCCGCGCTACCGGACCGAAAAATAAGGAGAAATCGCATAGTCATGAAGGCGGCGCTGCCGCCCATCTTACGACTTACGACTCACGACTTACGACTGCTTTTCCCGCAGCGCCGCTTCCAGTTCCTCGATCCGCTTGTTCAGCTTTTCCAGCTCCTGCGCCACGGGGTCGGGAATATCGATCTGGTCCAGCTGGTCCACCCGCACGCCGTCGCGCTTGACGACCTGCGCCGGGGAACCCACCGCCGTGCTGTTTTCCGGGATCTCGTGCAGCACCACGGAGCCGGCTGCGATCTTGGCGTTATCGCCGATCTTGAACGGTCCCAGCACCTTGGCGCCCGCGCCGATCATCACGCCGCTGCCCACGGTGGGGTGACGCTTGCCCACGTCCTTGCCGGTACCGCCCAGGGTGACCCCCTGATAGATGGTCACGTCGTCGCCGACCTCCGCGGTCTCGCCGATCACCACGCCGGTGCCGTGGTCGATGAAAAAGCGTCTGCCGATCTTCGCGCCGGGATGGATCTCGATATTTGTCCTTCTGGCGGAAAGCTGCGAGATCCACCGCGCGACAAAAGGCATATTGTGCTCGTAAAACCAGTGGGCTTTGCGGTGCGCCCGCACCGCCTTCAGCCCCGGATAGAGCAAAAGGACTTCAATGGATGAAGTGGCAGCGGGATCGCGCTCCTTGACGCACGCGATATCTTCCTTCAACTGCGCGAAATATTGACCGAGCATCGGTTCACCCGCCTATCGTAAAATACTGTATCAATCCCCGTTTTCCTCTTCCTCTGACTGCGTGTTTTCGGGCTCCGGCTCCTCGGAAGGGGCGGGCTCCGTCGGGGCGGCCGTCGTGGGGGGAAGGGTGGTGGGCGGTACGGTAGTCTGCGGCTGGCCGGCGATATCGATCACGGGCGTGGTGGTCTCCACGTCCTTCCACAGCACCACCATCACCAGCGTGCCGGCCTTCAGCTCGGAACCCGCCAGCGGCGAGGTCTCCGCTACGGTGTTGGGGGTGTGGGTGCCGTCGTTCTGGCGGAAGGATTTGGAGCACTTGAAGCCCAGCGCCGTCAGCGCCGCCTCCGCTTCCTCATAAGTCTTGCCCACCAGATCATCCGGTACCACCGCCATCTTGGGCCCGGCGCTGACCGTCAGGATGATGGTCGTGCCCTGCGGGACGGACTGGCCCGCTACGATATCCTGATCCAGCACGGTACCGGCGGCAACGGTGTCGGAATCCTGCGCCTTCTGGATGATGGTGAAATTCCGGGTATATGTTTCGTTGGCCAGGATCACGTCGATCTTCGCCGTCTTGAAGTCCGGCACCTTGACCAGCGCCGCGGCGGTCGTGGTCTCGTTCGGTCTGCCGATACCGCCGTTGGCGTTCAGATTGAACAGCTCCTTGGCAATAAACAGGCCCACGCCGATCAGCAGAAGGATCAGGATGATCAGGACCGCGATCAGCCCCTTCTTTTTCCGTTCCCGCTTTTCCTCGTCAAGCCGTCTTACCTCCTCTACGGCGCGGCGGTACTCGTCCACGCGCTCGCTGGCGGTGGAGGTACGCGCAGGTTCCGCGTACTGCGGGGCCCTCTGCACCGTCTGCACGGGCTCCTGATACTGCGGCGGCATCGGCGCGTAGTCTGTGTTCACCTGCCGGGTATAGACGGGCTCCGGCTCCGTTTCCCGCGGCGCAAAGCCGGATACCGGCTGGGAATAACCGGATACGGGCTCATTGTATACGGGTTCATTGTACGCCGGTTCGCTGTAAGCGGGCTCCTCGGGCGCGGCAGGGGGCGCGGGCGGCGTCGGGGCGGGACGCTCCGGCTGCATGCCCTGCATCCGCTGGGCATAGCTGTTATACGAAGACACGGGGTTGTCGGTCCTGTCTTCCGTCGCCACGGGATCGGACACCGGCGGCGTCAGCGCATCGCCTGCCGGCGCGGCAGGGGTATACTTTGAGGGATCGGCGGTATGCGTGACCACGGAGGACTCAAAGCTGCGCTGCACCGTGGAAAGGTTGCTGCGGAGCTGCTCGATGTTCTGGGTCCGGTCCTCCGGCATGATCTGCATGCCGTTGATCATCGCGTTGATCACGTAGGTGGGGATCAGCTCGGCGAACTTCGCCGGGATCATCAGCTTATCCTCCACGGCCCTGGATTTGGAATCGATGGGGTCCTTGCCCACCAGCGTACGGTAAATCACCGCACAGAATGAATAAATATCGCTCCAGGGGCCTATATTACCGTCGGCGGAATACTGCTCGTAGGGCGTGTAGCCGTCGAACAGCTCCGGCTCGATATCGCTGAGGATGGTACGGGCCTGCTCCGCGCAGAAGTCCGTCAGTTTCAGCTTGCCGTCCTTGGAGAAGACGAAGGACCGGGGATTGATGCCCCTGTGGATCACGCCGGAGGTATGCAGCGTGCCCAGGGTGGACAGCACCGGCATGAACAGGATGCGGGCCTTTTCCCAGGTCATGTAGCCGTCGGCGGTATTTTTCAGATAACCGTTCAGGTTGACCAGCTCCGATTCCTCGTACACAGCGTAGGCGGTGGAATTGGACTGGAAAACGTCCGTCACGGAGATCAGCGCCGAAAGGCCCTTCAGCCGCATCAGCTTTGTCCACAGCTCGATGAACGAGGCGCGGCAGCTGCTGTAATCGCTCTCGCTGCCGGCGGCCGGCACCACGGTCAGCTCGTCGAAGCTGCGGGAAGCGATGGACTCCGGGAAAAATTCCCGCACGGAGACCGGTTTATCCGCCTGCAGGTCGTAGGCGGCGTAGGTCACGCCCTCGCCGTTGCGCTTCATCGCCTTGGCGATACAATAGCGCTCGTTGATAATGCTCTTCAGCGGCAGCAGAGGCGCCTCCTGTCGCACGGAAACATTTCTTTTACAGCGGGGGCAGATATCGTTTTCATCCTTTACGCTTAAGCATATCATGCAAAGCTTTGAAATATCCTGCATCGTATCAACTCCATTATTTTTATTAAAATACAAGAAAATACACTTATATATAATACAGTATATCACAAATATATCGCCAGCACAATATTTTTTGCGATTTTTTTAAAAACAAAAAAAATCACTTGACAAACGCGGCAAAATAGTATATATTAATAACAGAGTTAGCACTCTGGCATTGAGAGTGCTAACTTAGCAGAGCAGCAAAGGGAGTGATACCGTGGAGCTTTCCAGCAGAAAGGAACAGATCCTTTCCGCCATTATCGAACGGTTCATTTCCACGGGCGAGCCGGTGGGTTCCAAATTCCTGGCCGCCATGCTTCCCATGACCGTTTCCCCCGCCACCATCCGCAACGAGATGGCGTATTTATCGGAAAAGGGATATCTGGACCAGCCCCACACCTCCGCCGGGCGCGTGCCTTCCGACAAAGGTTATCGGTATTATATAGATAAGCTTTTGCAGAATTACGCCCCGTCGGACGCGGATATGTTCCGCATCCTTTCCCGGATCGACCACTCCGAGGGCGACGCCAACGCGATCCTTTCGCAGATCTGCGAAATTCTGGCGGAACTGACGGGCTGCGCGGCGGCGGTCGCCTCCCCCGACCCGGAGGGCGCGGTCATCAAGAACGCGCAGATCGTTCCGGTCAGCAAGAAAAACGTGATGGTGGTGGTCACCACCGACGCGGGCACGCTGAAAAGCCGGATCGCGCGGTTGGACCGGGAGCTGGCTTACGAGACCATGGAGCTGTTCTACAACGTGATTTCCGCCAACTTTACCGGCGCGCAGACCGGAAGCGTCACCACGGCAAAGATCCAATCCGCCACCGCCTCGCTGGGCGAAAAGGCGCTGGAGCTGATGCCGCTGCTGGTCTCGTTTTACGAGTGCGTGACCTCCGCCGCGGAATCCACCGTGACGGTAAAAGGGCAGGCCAATCTGCTGAACATCCCGGAGCTGCGTTCCAGCGCGCCGGAGATCATCGGTCTGATGGGCAATACGGAAGCGATGCAGCAGTTGCTGCGCACCGCGACCGACGCCCCGGTGGAGTTGAGTATCGGTTCGGAAAACGAGTTCGGCTGCCTGCGCAGCGCCACCATCATCCGGGCCGCCTATCAGGCGGGCAGCGGGCGCGGCGGCACGGTGGCGGTGATCGGCCCCACCAAGAGCGATTACTCCCGGATCATCCCGCTGGTAAAATACATCAGCGGCGTGACGGGCGCGGTACTCACGGAACTGGAAGAGAACTGACAGAGCGGAGAGCGGAGTTCGGAGAGCGGAGATGGTCGCGGCACGAAGCCGCAGCGCTGTTTCGATCGAAAGATCGGCAGCGCGGCTGCCCACAGCCGCCCCGGCGCAAGCCGGTTCTTCACATAACCAACAGTGGTTCGCTGTAGCACGGAGCCTCAGCTCCGTTATCAAAAAAAACCAACATCCTGAACAAAGGAGAGAGATACATGTCCAAAGATAAGAAGCAGCACACGGCGAATGAGCCGGAGCGCGAAGCGGAAAAGCCCGTGGAAGAAGCGGCGGAGACCCCCGCGGAAGAGACGGAGCAGGAAGCGCCCGCCGAAGAGACGGAGCAGGAAGCGCCCGCCGAAGAGACGGCGAAACAACCCGACGCGCTGGCGGAACTGCAGAAAAAACTGGACGAGGCCAACGACCGGCTGCTGCGCACGGCGGCGGAGTATGACAACTTCCGTCGGCGTTCCCAAAAAGAAAAGGAAGCCATCTATACCGACTCCAAGGCGGAGATCATCGGGAAGCTGCTTCCCGTGATCGACAACTTTGAGAGGGCCGCCGCCGCGGACGCGGACGCGGAGAACTACAAAAAGGGCATCGAAATGACCGTCAAGCAGCTGCTGGACGCGCTGACCGCCATGGGCGTGGAGGCCTACGGCGCGGCGGGCGACGCATTCGATCCCAACATCCACAACGGCGTGATGCACGTGGATGACGAAACGCTTGGTGAAAACGTCGTAACAGACGTGTTCATAAAGGGCTACAAGGTCGGCGACAAGGTGATACGCCATGCCAGCGTCAGGGTAGCCAACTAATCATCGGTAAAAAAATTACGACATATATACGGAGGTAATCATCATGTCAAAAGTAATCGGAATAGACTTAGGTACCACTAACTCCTGCGTGGCGGTCATCGAGGGCGGCGAGCCCGTCGTCATCGCCAACGCGGAAGGCTCCAGAACCACCCCCTCGGTGGTCTCCTTCGGCAAAAACGGCGAAAGAATGATCGGCCAGGTGGCAAAGCGCCAGGCCATCACCCAGCCGGACCGCACCGTCTCCTCCATCAAAAGGCAGATGGGCACGGACTACCGCGTAAAGGTGGACGGCAAGTCCTACACCCCGCAGGAGATCTCCGCCATGATCCTTTCCAAGCTGAAGACCGACGCGGAAGCGTATCTCGGCGGCAAGGTGACGGAGGCCGTCATCACCGTACCGGCGTACTTTACCGACGCCCAGCGGCAGGCCACCAAGGACGCGGGCAAGATCGCGGGCCTTGAGGTCAAGCGTATCATCAACGAGCCCACGGCAGCGGCGCTTGCCTACGGCATCGACAAAGAACAGGACCAGAAGATCATGGTCTACGACCTGGGCGGCGGCACCTTCGACGTTTCCATCATCGAGATGGGCGACGGCGTACAGGAAGTGCTGGCCACGGCGGGCAACAACCGTCTGGGCGGCGACGACTTCGACCAGCGGATCATCGACTGGCTGGTGACCGAGTTCAAGAACGCGGAGGGCATCGACCTGCGCGGCGATAAGATGGCCATGCAGCGTCTGAAAGAGGCCGCCGAAAAGGCCAAGATCGAGCTGTCCGGCGTGACCACCTCCACCATCAGCCTGCCCTTCATCACCGCGGACGCCAACGGCGCCAAGCATTTGGAGACGACTCTTACGAGAGCGAAATTCAACGAGTTGACCAGCGACCTGGTGGAAGCCACCATGGGCCCCGTGCGTCAGGCGATGCAGGATTCCGGCCTGAAGGTATCGGAGATCGACAAGGTCCTGATGGTGGGCGGTTCTTCCCGTATCCCCGCCGTGCAGGACGCGGTCAAGGGCTTCATCGGCAAGGAGCCGTTCAAGGGCATCAACCCCGACGAGTGCGTGGCCATCGGCGCGGCGCTGCAGGCGGGCGTGCTGACCGGCCAGGTGGACAGCCTGCTGCTGCTGGACGTCACTCCCCTGTCCCTGGGCATCGAAACGCTGGGCGGCGTATGCACCAAGATCATCGACCGGAACACCACCATCCCCACCAAGAAGAGCCAGATCTTCTCCACGGCGGCGGATAACCAGTCCAGCGTGCAGGTACACGTGCTGCAGGGCGAGCGTGAGTTCGCCAAGGACAACAAGACGCTGGGCATGTTCATGCTGGACGGCATTCTGCCCGACCGCCGCGGCGTTCCGCAGATCGAGGTGACCTTCGATATCGACGCCAACGGCATCGTGCACGTATCCGCCAAGGATCTC
>JAFRRP010000018.1 GCA_017428085.1 Clostridia bacterium
AGCGCCGCGCCGTCCACGGTGACGGCGGGGGCCGTCTGCGTGTAGCCGGTGTTCAGCGTGACGGTGAAGGTGCAGTCTTCACCGTGATCGACGGTCTGCGCCGCGGGAGCGTCCGCGCCGTCGTCGGAGGTGAAGGTCACGTCATAGGTGTTGATGGCGGTGGCAATGGTCACGGCCTTATCGGCGGTCACGTCCTCGATGACGTAGGTGAAGGTGAGGTCATCCTCGGTCGTGCCGGTCAGCGTTGCGCCGTCCACGGTGACCACGGGAGCGGTCTGCGTGTAGCCCTCGTTCAGCGTGACGGAGAAGGTGCAGTCTTCACCGTGATTGACGGTCTGCGCCGCGGGAGCGTCCGCGCCGTCGTCGGAGGTAAAGGTCACGTCATAGCTGTTCAGCGTGGTGGTGATGGTCACGGCCTTATCGGCGGTCACGTCCTCGATGACGTAGGTGAAGGTGAGATCGTCCTCGGTGGTACCGGCGAGCGTTTCGCTGCCCACGGTGACCACGGGAGCGGTCTGCGTGTAGCCGGTTTTCAGCGTTACGGTGAAGGTGCAATTCTCGCCGTGGTCGATCGCTTGCGCCGCGGGAGCGTCCGCGCCGTCGTCGGCGGTGAAGGTCACGTCGTAGCTGTTGATGGCGGTGGCGATGGCAACCTCTTTATCTCCGGTCACGTTGGCGATCACGTAAGAGTAAGTATTGTCTTCCGCGCTGTCGGCTTCCAGATCGACGCCGTCCACGGTGACGACGGGAGCGGTCTGCGTGTAGCCCTCCTTGAGCGTTACGGTGAAGGAGGCGTCGGCGCCGTGGTCGACGGTCTGCGCTTCGGGAGCGTCCGCGCCGTCGTCGGAGGTGAAGGTCACGGCGTAGCTGTTCAGAGTGGTGGCGATGGCGACGGCCTTATCCGCCGTGACGCCGGTGATCTTGTAGGTGTAGACGTCGCCGTCCTTTTCGGTATAGGTCAGCGTTTCGCCATCCACTGTCACAGCCGGAGCGTTCTGGGTGTAGCCGGTCTTCAGGACGACGGTGAAGGTGCAATCCTGTCCGTGGGTGATGGTCTGGCCCACGGGGGCGGCTGCGCCGTCGTCGGAGGTAAAGGTTACGTCGTAGGTGTTGATCGCGGTGGCGATGGCGACGGCCTTATCCGCCGTGACGTCGGTGATCTTGTAGGTGTAGACGTCGCCGTCCTTTTCGGTATAAGTCAGCGTTGCGCCGTCCACGGTGACGACGGGAGCCGTCTGCGTGTAGCCGGTGTTCAGCGTGACGGTGAAGGTGCAGTCCTCGCCGTGGTCGACGGTCTGCGCTTCGGGAGCGTCCGCGCCGTCGTCGGAGGTAAAGGTCACGTCATAGCTGTTCAGCGTGGTGGTGATGGCCACGGCCTTGTCGGCGGTGACGTCCTCGATGACGTAGGTGAAGGTGAGGTCATCCTCGGTCGTGCCGGTCAGCGCCGCGCCGTCCACGGTGACGACGGGAGCCGTCTGCGTGTAGCCGGTCTTCAGGGTGACGGTGAAGGTGCAGGTCGCGCCGTGGTCGACGGTCTGCGCCGCGGGAGCGTCCGCGCCGTCGTCGGAAGTGAAGGTCACGTCGTAGGTGTTGATCGCGGTGGCGATGGCGACGGCCTTATCCGCCGTGACGCCGGCGATCTTGTAGGTGTAGACATTGCCTTCATTGTCAAGGGCCTCCAGCGTCTCGCTGCCCACGGTGACCACGGGAGCGGTCTGGGTGTAGCCCTCGTTCAGCGTGACGGTGAACTCACAGTCCTGCCCGTGGGTGATCGTCTGCGCCGCGGGAGCGTCCGCGCCGTCGTCGGAGGTGAAGGTCACGGCATAGGTGTTGATCGTGGTGGCGATGGCGACTGCCTTGGTTTCCTTGACTTCCGCGATCACGTAGTTGTACGTGCCGTCCACCACGCTGGCGGCGGCGAGCGTTTCGTTGTTCACGGTCACGGCGGGAGCGGTCTGCGTGTAGCCGGTCTTGGGCGTGACGCTGAAGCTGAAGTTTTCGCCGTGGGTGACGGGGGAAGCGTCTGTCGTGACGGTCGCGCCGTCGTCCGCGGTGACGGACACCGCGTAGGTGTTCTTGGCGGCGGTGACGCTGACGGTGACGTCCGCGGTGATGTCGGCGATCTGATAGGTGTAATCCGTACCGTTCACGGCCGTGGGATTCAGCGTGGTGCCGTCCTTGGTGACCACGGGCGCGGTCTGGGTGTAACCCTCGCTGAGCTTCACGGTAAAGGTGAGCGTCTGGCCGTACTCGGTGGTGTTGGCGGTATCGTCGCAGGTGAAGCCCTCGTCGCCGATGATGGTAAGGGTGTAGGTATTGATGGTCAGCGGCACGTCCACTTCCACCGCGCCGGTCACGTCGGTCAGCGTGACGGTGACGACGTCGCCCTCTCTCGTCTGGCTCACGGTCGCGTTGGTGGCGGTGACGGTGGGGGTGGTCTGGTTGTGCGCCGCGTCAAGCGTCACGGTAAAGGTGTAGCTGCCGTCGTACTGCACGGCCAGCGGCGCGCCCGCGGTGGTGGCGCCGTCGCCGATCTCATAGCTGATCTCGTAGGTCTCGGCTTCCCACTGGGCGGCCAGCGTCACGTTGCCGTAACGGCCCGCCAGGGCGGTGCCGGCGGCAAGGTTGCTCGTCTCGGTCCAGTTGCCCTCGTTGGCGGTCACCTTCCAACCCTGGAAGGTGTAGCCGGTCTTGCTCTCTTCGGGCAGTGTGGCTTCGCTTTCAATGGTATAGGTATCCACGGTCTGTACGCCGTCCACATTAAGGATCATGGTGTATTCCACCGGGGTCCACTGGGCGGTCAGGGTGGGGCTGCCGTATTTGTTTTTCACGGACGTGCCCGCGGTCACAACGCTGCCCGCCGTCCAGTTGCCGTCGGCGGTCGTCACCTTCCAGCCCGCGAAGCGGTAGCCCGCCTTTTCAGTGGAGGGCAGCCCTGTGGTATCGGTGGTCTTATAACCGAGGGCCGATACTGCTTCGCCGTCGGCGGCGTCAAAGGTGATCGTATAGTTGTTGGCGGTCCGCTTGGCGTACAGCGTGATATCGGCCGTAGGCGTAAAGGTGGTGCCGTTGACCTTGTTTGCTTCCGTGCATTCGCTGTCCGTGTACCAGCCATTGAAAGTATAAGCGTTCCAGTAAGGAGTGGGCAGCGTGACGGAGGCAGGCGTCCACTGGGCGTACAGGTCGATCACGTTGTTGTTAACGGCGGAGAAGCCGCTGATCACCTGCTGGTCGGCGTACACCGTGCCGCTGCCGTTCTGATTGACCGTCCAGCCCGCGAAGGCGTAGGTGGCAACGGGATGTCCGTCGTCTCCGCCGTCGTTATACTTCAGGGTGACGGTATACTTGCGCTGGAACTGATTGGCGGAAAGCGCCTTGCTCTCGCTGAAGGTATAGGTCTGGTTGGCCATGGTGCCGGAAGTAGCGCCGTTGCCGTTGAACCGGAACTGATAGCTGTTTTCCGACCACTGGGCCGTCATGGTGACGTTGGCGGTGGGGGTGTAGTTTACGCCCGCGTTATAAACCGTTCCGTTGTCGCTGGCTTTCCAACCCGTGAACTGATAGCCGGAGCGGGTGGCGCTGGGCAGCGTGACGCTGGCCAGCGTCCAGTTGGCGTACAGCGGGAAGGTACCGCTGGCGGCCAGGTTGCTGACACTCTGCTGGTTGTTGTAGACCTTGGCGCCGGAAGCGCTGGTAGCCCAGCCGTTGAAGGTGGCGGTGGCGGTATCGCTGGCCTTGGAGGGCGTGCCGCCGTTGCCCGCGTAGGTGACCGTGTAGGCGCGGCTGAACGCGTTGGCGCTTAAGTTCTGCGCGACGTCGTAGGTAAAGGTCTGCGCGCTCATGCTGCCGGAGGTGGCGCCGTTGCCGTTGAAGGTGACGTTAAACTGGTTGGGCACCCACTTGGCATACAGCGTCTTGTTGCCGCTGGGGGTATAGGACGTGCCGCCGTTGTAGCGGGTGCCGGTGCAGCCCTCGTTCTCATACCAGCCGCCGAACATGTAGCCCGTGCGGGTGGGCGTGGGAAGCGTGACGGAGCCGTCCGTCCACTTGGCGTACAGCGGGAAAGTGCCGTTTTTGGTGGAAGTCAGGTTTTTAACGCTTTGCTGGTTGGAATAGGCAACGCTGCCGGTACTGCTGGTAGCCCATCCGTTGAACGTGGCGGTGGCGGTGGCGGTGGTGTTGGCGCGGCCGTCCAGATGATTATAGGTAACGGTAAAGGCGCGGGTAAAACCGTTGGCGGTCAGCGCCTTCGCCGTGTCGTAGGTGAAGCTCTGGTTGCTCATGCTGCCGGAGGTGGAGCCGTTGCCGTTGAAGGAAACGTAGTAGGTATAGGGCGTCCACTGGGCGTGCATGGCGGTGGTGGCGGTGGGGGTGTAGCTGGTGCCGTTTCCGCCGTAACGGGTCCCGCCGCTGGCAGCGGAATACCAGCCGTTGAAATCGTAGCCCGTGCGGGTGGCGTTGGGCAGCGTAACGGCTGCGGAATTCCACTGTGCCGTCATGGTGTAGGTACCGGAGGTGGAAAGGTTCAGCATTTTGGAGCTGTTGACGAATTTGCTTTGATAGAACTTGATGTTCTTTGCGTGGATCACGTTGGAGGTGCCCTGCGACGCGCGGAACAGCACGTATTTTATCACGTTGCCGTCGCCGTTGGAACCCAACGTCCACACGATCTTATAATGCGTCCAGCTGGAGGTCATGGAGGCGGTGATATTGCCGTCGCCGCCGGTACTGGTGCGGCCGTTGGAGCTGACCGCTTTGGCACAGTTCAGATAGCCGCTGCCGCCGTAGAAATAGTTGATCAGCGTACCGGTGCCGTAGGCGTCAAACTCCAACGTGTATTCTTCGC
Organism: Clostridia bacterium; assembly: GCA_017428085.1. Lineage (GTDB taxonomy): Bacteria > Bacillota > Clostridia > Oscillospirales > Acutalibacteraceae > RUG806. The sequence continues at coordinate 4,847 of JAFRRP010000018.1, forward strand.
CCGCCAAAAACGGTGCGGCGATGCCCCATTGGGCGAAATCGGTATAGCTGCTGCTGCCGCCGGTTCCGCTCTTCTCGCCGGCGTTGTTGATCAGGTAGCCCGGCGTAGAGGTACTGCCCGCCCAGCCCGTAAAGGTATAGGTAGCGGTATCGCTGGTTTTGGCTGCCGTGCCTCCGTTGCCGTCGTAGGTGACGGAATAGGCGCGGGTAAAGCCGTTGGTCCTTACGTTGACGGCTTCGCCGTAGTTGACGGTCTGCCCGGACGTACTGCCGCCGGTAGCGCCGCCGCCCGCGTAGGTCACCGGGTAGGTGAAAGAGCCGAACGTGCCGCCGCTGGAAGTCTGCCCGCCGAGGCTGTTATAGGCGTAAATATGCGTATTGTAGCCCACGTATTCATTGTTGTGGCTGCTGACCGCCACGTAATAGCGGTAGTTGTAGGTGCTGCCGTTGACGGTCCAGCTGCCGCTGGTGCCGCTGGCGGCGGAGTTGGTGCCCCAGTTGCTCTGGATATCGTCCTGGCCGTTCAGATTCGTCCAGGTGGGGAACTGCACGCGGTTGATGGGCGCGCCGCCGTTGGTATCAACATAAGCGTATGCGTAATAACCTGCCACGCCGTCGCGCACCCATGTGTAACGGGAAATGACGGGAGTCTTCACCGTCATGTAGCCGGCCTGGGTGGAACAGGCGCTGGCGGCGTTGTTGATCGCCGTCTGGTTGCTGGTGGTGTAGCCGTCGTTCAGGTCGGCAAGAATGTTGCTTGCCGTCGTCAAAGCGCTTTCGATATTCGCCTTGGTGGTGCTGGGGTAATTATAATAAGAAATCTGATTGTATTTGGCCAGCAGCGTGGCGTAGTTGCTGCGCAGGGTGCTGGAGTTGACAGTGGTACAGGAGGACTTGTAGCCCACGTAGTTGTAGTCGCCGCCCGCGCCGGCGTTGGTATCCTGATAGTTGCCGCTCTGGTCCGTGGCGATGGTATAGCCGTTGTTGGTCAGGTTGTTCTGCGCGGTACCGGCATTGCCGCTCTGCGACTTCGTGAGCGCGGTAAGGGCGGGCCCGGCTCCGTAATCAACGGTCGCCATCAGATACAGATCGTCGCCGCCGTTTCCCTTGTTCAGGTCAACGCAGCCGTCGCCTTGGGCAGGCAGCTGCGTGATAGCTCCGCCGCCGACCGCGTAATACGTGCATCCGCCGTAGGTAAGGCTGCTGGGATGACCGTCGGCGACCAATACCTTTTTGATCGCGACCGTGGGGTCGGTCGTCGTCTTGTAGCCGGAGTGGACGTATTTACTGCTGCTCCCGTCGCCGGCGTTGAAGTTGCCGCTCCAGTCCGTCCAGCCGTTATTGGACAGCCAGTCTGACGCGGCGCCGTTGCTGCTGCTGGAATAGTAAAGCACCAACTGATAGATGAACTGGGTGCCGGAAGCATAGTAATACTCCGGACTTCTCTGTTGAGAGTAGCTGCTGTACGCCTTCACTTTTTCGGTGAAGGTGAGGGTGATGACGGGGATCATGGTGAGCACCATGGCCAACGTCAGCAACAGGGAAATTGCTTTCTTCGTTCTTCGCATGTCGCATTTGCCTCCTTGGACAAAAAAGGATTCGGTTTTTTGCCGGGCCGCGCCTGCCGCCAATGCCACGGCGGGCCGCACGTCCTTACAATAAAACACTATAAATATAATACTTATAATACAATTATGCAAGCGAATGACGCAAAAAAGAGAATTTTTATGGAAAGTGTCCAATAACGCCTGATTTCGTTTGGTAATATTGCCCTTACTTTTCCCAAACAGACTGCCTTTGCTTTTAAATAGAACCAAAAAGACGCGCAAAAAAAAACAGAGGCAAGCGGCTGCCTGCCTCTGCTTACGGGGGATATGCGGCTTGGGAATGCCGCGTGCTTTGCTTCGGATTATTTGTCCGTCGCGATCTCTTTGATGCCGGTCACAAGCCCCGCGATGCCCTGCAAGTCGGAAGGGATGATGATCTTGGTGGCCTTGCCGTCGGCGGCCTTCTCGAAGGCCTCCAGGCTCTTGATGGTCAGCACGCCCTGAGAAGGCTTGGCCTGATTGATCAGCTCGATGCCCTTGGCGGTGGCTTCCTGCACCGCCAGGATGGCCTGCGCTTCGCCTTCCGCCTCGCGGATCTTGGCTTCCTTCACGGCTTCGGCGCGCAGGATGGCGCTGGCTTTCTCGCCTTCGGCGGCAAGGATCTTGGCGGACTTTTCGCCTTCGGCCACCAGCACGGCGCTGGCCTTTTCGCCCTCGGCGCGAAGGATCGCCTCACGGCGCTCACGCTCCGCCTTCATCTGCTTCTCCATGGCGTCCTGGATCTCCTTGGGAGGGAAGATGTTCTTCAGCTCCACGCGGTTCACCTTGATGCCCCAGGGATCGGTAGCCTCGTCCAGAATGACGCGGATCTTGGCGTTGATGGTATCGCGGGAGGTGAGGGTGTGGTCCAGCTCCATCTCGCCGATGATGTTACGAAGGGTGGTGGCGGTCAGGTTCTCGATGGCCGCGATGGGATGCTCCACGCCGTAGGAATAGAGCTTGGGGTCGGTGATCTGGAAGAAGACCACGGTGTCGATCTGCATGGTGACGTTATCCTTGGTGATCACGGGCTGCGGGGGGAAGTCCGCCACCTGCTCCTTCAGGGAAACGATCTTGGCCACGCGCTCGATGATCGGGATCTTGAAGTGCAGACCTGTCTGCCAGGTCTCGGAATACGCGCCCAGCCGCTCGATGACGTACGCCTTGGACTGGGGCACGATCTTGATGTTGGCCACCACGATGGCCAGCAGCAGGACGATGACGCCGATGAGAATGTAAATGCCTACGTTGAAACCCATGAAAAATGCCTCCTGTTTTTTTATTGGCTGCACGGCACTCCGGTGCCGCTGTTTGCGCAAATGGTTTGTTTAATTCCGTTCAAAGCTCAGGAACCTCGTTCCCTGAAAGGTCAGCCGGCCGCGGTCGCCTTCCGCCAGATAGCCGTATTGGCTGCCGGGGATCACCAACTCCAGCCGGTCGCCGCTTTCCACCTGAAACGTGGCGTAGTACGTGGTGGTGGAAGAAGTGGTGTAGCCGTGGGCCCCGGTGACGTCTCCGGCGTTGGCGCTCTGGCTGTGGGTAACGTTCTGCCGTTTGGTCACCACGGTGGCGTCTACCGTCAGCCGGGGGGAATGGTTGTTCTTATTCCACTGTTTCAGATTTTTGACCAGTATCACGATGATGATACTGAAGACCGCCAGAAACATGATCCAGAAAAGGATCCCGAACCCGCTGATGCGAAAATCGAACGCACCGAATCCGCTGTTCATGATACCTTCTCCTTTCTTTTTCGCGCCGTTTCTTACGACTTACGACTTGCGACTTGCGACTGTAACGCAGCTGAGGCTGCGTGCTACGCCTCCACGATCAGCTTCACGCCTTCGATGGCCTTCACCGTCACGGTCTTGCCCGCCGGAATAATCGAATCGTCCGCCGACCGGGCCGACCATACCGCGCCGTTGACCTTTGCCAATCCTTTGCCGTCGGTGTTGCTGATGGTCTCCGTCACCACGGCCTCCGCCCCGATGACCATGTCCGCGTTGGTGGGCTGTACCTTTTTGCGCGTCCATTTTTTCACCAGCGGCCTCGTCAAAATCAGCGAGACCAGCGACACGAGGGTGAAGACGATGATCTGAATCGCCAGATTGTCCACACCGAAGGCTGCCAGAAGGAGCGCCACCAAAGCGCCCGCAGCAAACCAGACCGTCGTCAGCTGCGCCGTGGCAAATTCCACCGCAAGGAACAGCACCAGCAGACCGAGCCAGACGAATATCATTGTGTTGACCTGCATTTTCGCCACCTCCTTTTAGGATAGTCGGTTCTGCGCTTTTTTACACGGGCGACGGGGAAAAATCCGCCCCTTGCCTCATGTTGACACGATTATATCACAGGTTCACGTGATTGTCAATAGGGTTTTTGTGAAATTTTTGTCACTTTTCTCCCGGACGCCGCCCTATGGCAAGTCGTCAATAACAATACGCTGAAATGCCGAGGAAATAGACCGTCAGCCCCGCGTCGATAAAAACGTGGAACACGGGGTGGATATATTTCACCTTTTTCCCCACGCCGCACAGGACCGCGCCGGTCAGCAGAAAGGCGCTGCCGCCCAGCAGGGCGTAAAAGGCGGCTTTCGGCAGGTGTTTGTACGCGCCGCCGCCGCTGACGGCGCACACCGCGCCGGTGACGATATAGACCGCCATCTGCGCGCCCCGGGTGCCCTCAAAATCCTTCAGCGTCAGCGCCAGCCCCGTTATCACGCCGAGCCACGCCGCCGCGATCATCACCACGGAGGGGACGATCCCCACGGTGTCGTACACGGCGGGCACGCAGCCTGTGGCGGTGCCTGCCACGGCGAAAAAGATCACGCAGTGGTCCAGCAGCCGCAGCGTCCGCTTGGCGGGACCGGGCTTCACGCCGTGGTACAGCGCGGAAAAGACAAACGTCGCCGCCGTGCCGGTCAGGTACAGCAGGGAACAGACGATCCGCAGCGCCTGTCCGGAGGAAAACGCCGGGACCGCGCACCGGGACACGATGAAGCCGCACAGGATCAGCCCCGCCGCGTGGGTGAGGGTGTTCAGAATCTCTTCGCCCTTCGTGTAGGAGACGAGGGGGATGACGGTGGGTGAGGCGTTGATCATAAAGGTGTGAGGTGTGAGGTGTGAGATGTGAGGCAAGCTTTGTATCTTATCCTGCCCTTTGATATCTAAGATCTAAGATCTAAAAATCTAAGATCTGAAACCAAATACTTCACACCTTTTTCCCGTCTATAAAATCCATAAAGTGGTTCCAGTCCGCGCGGCCGAGGTAGTGCAGGCCGTCGCGCAGGTAATAGGCGATATGCCCGTCGGGGAAGCCGTCGCCCACCTTGGCGGGCGTTTCCGGGCCCACAAAACCGTCCGTGCCGTGCAGCGTCCACATCGGCGACGCGCCCACGCAGGCGAGCTGCTCGGAATAGGGGTCCGCCCACGCGTCGTCTTCGGCGCTGTTGACGCACACGTACCGCGGGGCGCAGGCGGCGATCAGCAGGTGCTGGTCGAAGGGCAGCTTTTCCATGTGATCCGGGTAGCGGAGCAGGTTGCTGCAGAACCAGAACGGGAATACCCGGGTGATGTCCGCCAGCGTTTCGCCGCCCTCGTGGTGGGTGAGGCCGTACGCCGCGCCCATGCAGCCGGAGCCGTTGGAGCAGACGTATTTCACCCGCGGGTCGTTGGCGGCGCACCACAGCGCCGTCTTGCCCAGGCGCGAATGGCCGATGACCGCGATCTCGTCCGCGTCGATCTCCGGCAGGGTGGAGAAATAATCGATCACGCGGCTGGCGGCGTAGGCCCATAAGGTGATCTTGCCGTAGCCCGTGCCGTCCATGGGGCGGTCGAACATCCCGGCCAGCCCGTCGGAAAAATCGCCGTCGTCGCTGGTCACGTCCTCATAATACAAGGTCGCCAGCGCGTAGCCCCGGTCGATCACTTCCTCCGCGGGTACGTATTTGTCGTACCGGTCGGGGCGGAAGTTGAGGCAGACGATCAGCGGGTGTTTGCCGTTGCCCGTGGGCTGAAAGTAGTTCACCGGGAAGAAATAGTTGCCCTTGGGCGTGTCGAAGGCGACGGTTACGTCCTTTTCCACGGCGTGGCCGCAGCAGGTGCGCTCGCCGGTGTCCTCCATGTCGCCGGTCACGGCGCGGGGCTTGGGCGGGAACCGCCCGTAGGCGTTGGCCGCCAGGAGATCCAGGATCTCCAGACGGCGGTCTTTTACGTCGTCCGCGGTCACGTCGCTGCCGTCGGCAAAGCGAAGTACGTCAGGGGAGAATGTCATGGCATAGGCCTCCTTTTCAGTCGTAAGTCGTAAGAAGTAGCGCGGCACCTCAGTGCCGCTCGTAACGAATGTTACTATTAAAACAGATTTTTATGGGATTGACCATGTTTTCTGACAGGAAAAAACGTCGTCTGCCCGAACGATCCGTCGAAACGATCGTTTATGTCCGGAGCGGCACTGAGGTGCCGCGCTACCGAAATCACATTGCAAAATCAGGATCATGCAATTTGATCTCGTATCCCGGAATATCCTTTCCCTGGATAAAATCCCGCATGGTAACGGTCGCGTTATCGCCGGAGACGGTGACGAGGGCGGCGGTCCCCGGCCCGCAGCCGGGCTCTCCCTTGCCGCCGTATTCCAGACTGGGCAGGTTGACGTAATACAGGTTTTCGCGGGCCTGCTCCATACATTCGGGCCGCAGCCAGTGGATATGCCCGCTGAAAAACAGGATCGGCGCGGTTGCTTTTTCGGCGTGCTTACGCAGGAGCGCGTCGACCGTTTCGGAGCACTCGCCCATGCCCGCCTCGTGGGTTTCCGCCGTCACCCCGTTGCGGCCCTCCGGCGGCTGGTGGCTGAGGACGAACACCGGCTTGCCCGTTTGCACCGCTTTGGCAAGCGCCGCGTCCAGCCATTCCAGCTGGTCGCGGTAAAGGGTGGGTTTATTGTGGCACAGCGCCTGCGTGCCCGTGACGATGAAAGGATACCCTTTTACGGCGGCGTAATAATAGTTCTTGTCCGTCACAAAGCCGCAGTCCCGGCAGAAGCGCTGAAACAGCCGTTCCGCCAGCGGATAGTTGGGGTCGTCGCTGTGGTGCCAGCTGTCGTGGTTGCCGATTTGGGGCAATACGCGCATCTCGCCCAGATACGCCTTTTTCAGCCGCCGCAGCAAGGCGTATTCCTTTTCGTCGCCGCAGTTGGTGATATCGCCGCACAACGCCAGCACGTCGCAGCGCCCGTCCCGGCGGATCCCCGCGAAGGCGCGGCGCAGCACGTCCGTCCGGTCCCGGCAGGGGTCGGCATCCGTGTGCAGGTCGGCGGCGAACACCGCCCGCAGGCCGGTCGTTCCCGTTTCCCTTTTCGGCAGCCGCGCCGTGACCAGCGCCGACGCCGCGACGGGCAGACAATTGAGCCAATTTCGTTTTTTTGCCAAACCGGTCCCTCTTTCCCGCGAACGCTTTCGTTTTCTCTATTATATCTCTTTTGAAGGAAAAAGCAAATAAAATATGCGGGGCATAAAAATATCCCCGGAACGGGGGCCGTTTCGGGGAAAGGAAGGTCCGGGCGTCGCTGTGCCCTAATTGCCGATAGAAAGGATCTCGTCCATGAAGCTCTCGCCGTTGACGAGGAAATCGGTATAGGCGATCTCGCCGTCCTTCACGGTCGCCCTGACCGTGAACGTGTTGCCGTAGGCGGGGTCGTTGACGTCTTCGGTTTTGTAAAACGTATCCGCGTCGTCGGCGTCGGGATCGGCCGCGGCGTAGTCCCGCTGCAGGGTGGGGAAATACCGTTCCTCAAAGGACCGTTTCACAAGCACATGCACGCGGATCGGATTGTCGAAAACGGGATACCCGTCCTCCACGGCCGCCGTGATATACGCGCCGCTGATCGGTCTGGCGTCTCTCTTCTTGACGCAGGAAACGCCGTCCTTCCCCGTGACGATCTGCCAATAGCGGTCGGATCTCCCGCCGCCGCCCTTCTGCCGGAGCGTCAGGCGCAGGTCCCTGTCGTTATAGTAGACGACGAAGCTGCCGTCCACGGCAAAGGTGTATTCCGTTTCGGCGGGCTGCGGGCCGTTTTCCGCTTTTTGCTGACGGCGCTCCGCGGTCTTCTGATAGCCGATCATGCCGCCCACGAAGCCCAGTTGCAGCAGGATCAGCACCACTGTCAGTATCTTACGCATCGTGATCGCCCTCCGGGAGCAGATATCCCGCGATGCTCTCTCCGTCGATCCGGTAATCGTCGAACCGGATATGGCCGTTCCACACCGTGGCTTTGATGGAAAAGGTCTTGTCGGTGATGTCGTCCGTACCATAGGCAAACGCGCCGTCGTCTTCCAGTCCGTTTTCACGGAAATAGTCCCCTTTCAATGCGGGGAAATACCGCTGTTCAAAATCTTCGGTCACAGACAGGGAGACAGACAGGTTGACCTTGTCCCAGTCGTCGCGGTCGGGGATCGCGATGTACGGGTCGTCCTGCGGCTTGCTCTTTACGCCCCGCACGTACCGCCTGCCGTCGGTGAGGGGGTGGATCTCCCAGTACCGTTCGTCGCCGGTGTAATAGACGTACCCGGCGGATTTCCGGATCTCCAGCCGCAGACAGCGGGAATCGCCGATCACCCAATAATTGCCGACGGCGGCAAATTCGTATTCCGTCCCATGTTCGGACAGGTTCTTATTGATAACGCCCTGATACGCGATCAGCCCGACGATGAAAAGCAGCTGCAGCGCGGCCAGCGCGACGGCCAGTACCTTACGCATCGGTCGCCGCCTCCTTCGCCGCCTTCTCCTTTTTCACGGACAGCAGCTTTTTGTTGATGAGCAGCATCACCACGCCCAGCGCCGCGCAGAACCCGCCGATCAGCGGCAGGTTGTCCGCCAGCACGCCCCAGATCATCAGGGCGATATCGACGGTCACCGTCGCCATGCCGAAATTCAGCGGCAGCAGCTTCAGCGTCCTGACGCCCCGCACGATCAGCAGCGTCCCCAACGCGGCGATCAGCAGCACGTGCAGCGCGGCGGGTTCAAAAAAGAGACAGATCAGGTTCGCCAGCGCGCAGACAAGAAACAGCGCTTTCCACCGGTCGGCCCGGAAGCTCTTTCTGCCGTAAACCACGCCGCCCGCCAGCAGCAGCGCGCAGGCCGTCGTCACAGTGACGGCAAACGCCGGGTGCTGCGTGAACCAGTTGCCGTTGCGCGCGTTCATCAGCTCGTAATCGTGGATATAATAGAAAAACGAAAGGAACGTCATGACCAGCGCCGCGGGATAGCGGACGGGGATCCTGTTATCCGTCGCCCGGTCCGCCGCGAACAGCGCCGCGCAGCAGCAGAATAAAACGACGATCCACCAGACCGAGCTGTACCGCGGCTCCATCAGCTGCCGTTCCGCATATTGCACGGTCACCGTGGCGTAGGTCACGCCCGCGATCACCGTCACCCAGCGGGTCAGGTCCTTCAGGTACGCGGGCAGGCGGTTCGTTTTCAGATACAGCAGGGAAACGGCGAAGAACAGCGCCGTCAGCGCCAGCAGGGGCAGGTTGCCGTCCTCCCCGTACCGGACGGCAAAGACGATGCCGAAGCCGTTCAGCGCCGTGAAGGCCGCGGCGGAATCCAGCGCGAACATTACGGGCAGGATCAGCAGCGTATCCGCCAGCAGCAGCCGGTTGAAGCCGAAATCGACGGAAAAGGTGTGGTTGACCAGCGCCACCGAGGCGCAGAAGCCCGCGATCCACACCACCGCCGCGGCCTCGCTGATGAATTGGCTGCGCTTTTTGCCGAACGCCGCCCACAGGGCGACGCCCATCCCGGCCGCCGCCGGAAGGAAGGAAAGGATCCGGCGGGCCAGCTCCGGCACGTCGCGCCACAGCCATACGATCAATATGATACAGCCCGCCGCCAGCAGCAAACTGCCGAACACCGCCAGCACCACGCCGGAAAGGTGCTTCGCCGCGGCGGTATCGTTTTCCGGGGTTTCCAGCCCCACGCTGCGGCGCTTGCCGTAGATCAGCTCCTCCACGTCCGCGTCCAGCGCGGCGGAAAGGGCGGTGAGCATGTCGATATCGGGCTGGGTGCGGTTGGTCTCCCAGCTGGAAACGGTCTGCCGGGTGACGCAAAGCGTCTCGGCAAGCTGCTCCTGCGTCAGCCCGCGTTCGCCCCGCAGCCGTTTGAGATTTTTTGCGATGGATGCCATAGTGTTCTCCTTGCAGTGCGGCGCACCGCGCCGCTTCAGTAGTCGGGCAATAGGCAGCAGGAAGTTGGATTTGCCGAAAATCTGCCTCTGCCGTCTTTATCAAAGCACATTTTTTTCAAAAAGTCACGCAATGATCTGTTGCACCGCGCAAAACCGGCGCAAAACGAGCGAAATAAGCATACAAATTGGAGTTTGCCGCGCTGACGCACCCCGTAGCACGCAGCCTCAGCTGCGTCATATCCGCACAAACAACTATTATCAGACTGTTTTCAAAGTAACATCCGCCTGATAACGCAGCTAAGGCTGCGTGCTGCATTTCTTCGCCAAAGCCCTATTTTCTCTCCTCTTTTTGCTTTCCCACTACCGCCTTATTAAAGAGGATCGCGGCAAGGGTGAGCAGCAGGGACAGCGCGGACAGCGCCTGCTGCCCGTACAGCGGCAGGCCGAACAGCCGGTTGCCGTTTTTCTGCACGGCGCTTAAAATGCGGCTGCCGATCAGGGAGGAAAGAAAACCGGTGACGCCCCGCAGGCCGTCGTTGACCGCAAGGCCGTGGATCACGTAATCCTCGTCCGTGTAGCAGTAGGTCATGTTGTAGTTGTTCTGATTCGTCCCGGCCAGACTCATGTGGTACAGCACGGTGAACGCCACCACGCACCACTTGGCGGCGGGGGAGGCGAACAGATTGAAGGCGAACCCCGCCGCGCCCACGCACAGCGCGATGCGGAAGCCCTTCGCGTAGGTGTGCCTGTCCGAGAACCGCCCGAAGGGCCGCGACACCGCGAACCGCGCCATGGAAGCGGCGGTGTTGATCACCTGCACCGTGCCCACGCTCATGCCCAGGTCGTTGGTCTTGAAGGTCCCCATGAAGCCCAGCGTCATGTACCGCGCCGCGTCCCACAGGCAGGCGAGGATCACGGTGTTGCGGTAGGGGCGGCTGCCGAGGGTGTGGCGTGCAATATCCCGCAGGCTCTTTTTGCCTCCGCCGGTCAGGTGGTCCCGGTCGGCGATCAGGCAGAAGCTGCCGAAGTTGCAGCAGCACACCGCGAACATGCAGCCCGCCAGAAACAGGAACGCCCCGCGCAGGTTGCCCGCCGCCTCGAATTTGTCCACCGTAAAGCCCACCGCCAGCGTAAAGAACACGCCGGAGAACAGCGAGATCATCTCCTTGGCCGCGGAATAGCTCCCGCGTTTGCCCGGCTCCACAAAGGAGTTGCCCCATTTGTAGCAGATGGAAAGGATCACGTACAGGCAGAAGTACGCCGCCAGCAGCACCGCCGTGATAATGGCTGTTTTGGCTTTTACGGACAGCGGCAGGAACGGCACGAACCAGATGCTCATGAACAGCAGCTGGCTTGCGGTATCGAACGCCATAATGGGCTTTTTCACCTTCGTCAGCCGGTCGGCGAAGGCCAGCGTGACGAACTGGAACAGGAACGAGAACGAGATCAGCGACGAGATCACGCCGGTGGCCGCGTCGCTGACGCCGATCTCCGTCAGCAGCTTGGCGAGGAACGCGTCCGCCGTTAAGATGGAAATGAAATATTCAAACGTACACTGCGCCTTGTATGCCCCGCGCGACCGGCGGTATTCCTTTGTATCAAACACATTCATTGGTTTCACCCGTGAAAAACGCTTTTTCTGCCATTAGCATATCGCTTCCGCGGGAAAAATGCAAGACGGGTGTTGTAAACTTTTTTATTTCCCGCGTTTTTTCCGTTGCTCTTTGGCGGGGGATATGGTAGAATACGCGTATACGAACGGCAACAAGGAGAGCGCCATGAACTTCATCAAGAACCCCTGCCCCCGCGGTCCCGGCTATGATATCGCGTTTCTGGACCGGGCCCATGCGGAAACAGTGAGAAAATATCACAAAACCTTCCCGCAGTACGCGGTCACGCCGCTGGTCAGCCTGAAACAGACGGCGGCGCATTTCGGCGTGAGCAATATTTACGTCAAAAACGAAAACGCGCGCTTCGGGCTGAACGCCTTCAAGGTGCTGGGCGGCAGCTACGCCATCGGCCGGGTGATCGCCGAAAGGCTGGGCGTCCCGCCGGAGGAGATGACCTATGCTGTTTTGACCGATCCCGCCACCAGGGCAAAGACCGGGCCGCTGACCTTTATCACCGCCACGGACGGCAACCACGGCCGGGGCGTGGCGTGGACCGCCATGACGCTGGGCTACGATGCCTACGTCTACATGCCCAAAGGCACCGCGCCGGAACGGCTGGACAACATCCTCGCCACCGGCGCCCACGCGGAGATCACGGACCTGATCTACGACGATGTGGTGCGGTACGTCCGGAAGCTTTCGGAGAAAAACGGCTGGATCCTGGTGCAGGATACCGCGTGGGAGGGCTACACCGAAGTGTCGGACCGCATCATGCAGGGGTATCTCACCGTTACCGACGAAGCGGCGGAGCAGCTGGGCGGCGCGACGCCCACTCACATCTTCGTGCAGGCGGGCGTGGGCAGTCTGGCGGCCACGGTAGCGGCGTATTATTCGCAGCGGTATAAAGAAGCGCATCCGTTCATCACGGTGGTGGAGCCGGACAACGCCGCCTGTATCTTTCAGACCGCCAGGGCCAACGACGGCCGCCGCCACGCGGTGACGGACCTGAACACCATCCAGGCGGGGCTTGCCTGCGGGGAGCCATCGCTCACCGCGTGGGAGATCCTGCGGCAGTGCGCGGACGGCTTCATGACCATCCCGGACTGCGTGGCGGCCACGGGCATGCGGATCCTGGCTTCCCCCATGGCGGGCGATACGCCGATCGAAGCCGGGGAAAGCGGCGCTTCCGCCTTCGGCGCGGCCATCGAGCTGCTGCGGCCGGAAAACGAGGCGTTCCGCAAGCTGGCCGGGATAGACGAAAACAGCGTGATCCTTGTGATCAACACCGAGGGCGCGACGGACCGGGAGAATTACCGCAGAATTGTGTGGGATGGGCAAAACTGCCGAAGCGCCGCCGATGACGGATAAAGCGAGGCAGCTTTGGTGAGCAAACACAGAGCGGCGCGAGTGCTCCAAACGAAGCAGCGCGACAATGTTTGCGAGGGGAGCGCGGGCGGATCGATTTTCCCTTTGGAATTTTTAAACTAAAATAAAGCATTCCGCGGTAAAATCAATATAATAATGCAAAATAGGGTAAATCCATACAAGAAAGGTTTTGATCGACATGTGCGGTATCATCGGCAAGGCGGGGAATGAAAACGTCATTCCCGCCATTATCAACGGATTAAAGAAACTGGAATACAGGGGCTATGACTCCGCGGGTCTGGCGGTGCTGGGCGAAAACGGCTACAGCAGCGTGAAGACCGCGGGCAAGGTGGACGCCCTCAACGAGGCGGTCACCGCCTGCCGCTGCGCCCCCGGCAACACGGGCGTGGGCCATACCCGCTGGGCCACCCACGGCGCGCCCACGGACAAAAACGCCCACCCCCACTTCAGCCCGGACGGCAAATTCGCCGTGGTCCACAACGGCATCATCGAAAACGCCGCGGAGCTGAAAAAGAACATACTGCCGCCGGACGCGGTATACGCCTCCGAAACCGACACCGAGGTGGTCGCGCACCTTTTATCGCATTACTATGACGGCGACCCCGTGGCCGCCCTCTCCCAAACCGTCAACGCGCTCAAGGGCTCCTTCGCGCTGGGCGTGCTGTGCTCCGACTTCCCGGAAACGCTGTTCGCGGCGGCCTTTTCCAGCCCGCTGTTCGCGGCCAAGGGCAAAAGCGGCACGTTCATCGCCTCCGACATGGGCGCGGTGGGCGAGGACGCCGTTGAAATATATAAGCTGAGCCACCGGGAGCTGGCAAAACTGACGAAGGACGAGATCGCCTTCTTCGACCCGGACGGCAGGCCCATCGTCAAGAACACGGTGTCCGTACAGGTGGGACAACTGAGTCTGGAAAAGGGCGGCTTTGAGCACTATATGCTGTACGAGATCATGCAGCAGCCCGACGCGGTGCGCGATACGCTCGCTCCGCTCATCAAGGACGGGCACCTCGTCCGCCACGAGGGCTTCCCGGACGGCGATTTCGTGCGGGACCGGCTCAATAAGATCCGCATCATCGCCTGCGGCTCGGCGTACCACACCGGCCTTGTGGCAAGCTCCCTGATCGAGCAGTACTGCGGCATCGACTGCCGCGCGGAGGTGGCCTCGGAGTTCCGTTATTCCGCGGCGCTGATCGATGAAAACACGCTGACGGTGTTCATTAGCCAAAGCGGCGAGACCGCCGACACGCTGGCGGCGCTGCGCCTTGCCAAAGAAAAGGGCGCGAAGACGCTGGCTATCGTCAATATCGAGGGCAGCGCCATCGCCACGGAAAGCGACGCGACGGTCTTTACCCGCGCGGGCCGCGAGGTGGCCGTGGCCACCACCAAGGCCTACAGCGCCCAGCTGGCGGCCCTGTACGCGCTGACGCTGTATCTGGCCCGGGAAAAGGGGACCATGACGGCGGAGCAGGAGGGCGCGTTCACCGCCGAGCTGCTGCGGCTGCCCGAAAAGATCCGCCTGACCACCGAGACGGTCAGCGAGACCGTGACGGAGCTGGCCGCCATGCTGGCGAAACAAGAGGATATGTTCTTCATCGGCCGCCTGCTGGACAGCGCCGCCGCCATGGAAGGGTCCCTCAAGATGAAGGAGATCAGCTATATCAACTCCCAGGCCTACGCGGCGGGCGAGCTGAAGCACGGCACCATCTCGCTGGTGGAGGAGGGCACGCCGGTGATCGCCCTGGCCACACAGGAGGACGTGTTCACCAAGACCGCCGCCAACCTGTGCGAGGTAAAGGCCCGCGGCGCGTACACCATCCTGATCACCGAGGAAAAATTCCTGTCCCGCGAGTTTGAGGCGGACAGGGTGATCGCCGTGCCCGATACCGCCGATCCCTTCGCGGTGTCGCTGGCGGTGGTTCCCATGCAGCTGCTCAGCTATTACACCGCCAAAAACCGCGGCTGCGACATCGACAAGCCGAAAAACCTTGCCAAATCCGTCACGGTGGAGTGACCGCCGTCTGTTTTGATTATTGCCGTCCCGCCGGGTTATCGCCCCGCGGGGCTTTTTTTGATTGTTGTGTAATGCGGAATTCTGCACGCAGGCAACGCCGAAAAAAACGTCCGAAAAAGCAATTTCCCTATTTATCTTTTGAAAATATTGTGTTATACTATATTCTGTATAATTATGTGAAGGTAACGTATCATGTTTGTAGATCAAGCCACTATCAAGATCAAAGCGGGCAACGGCGGCAACGGGGCCGTGGCGTTCCACCGCGAAAAGTACATCGCCTCCGGCGGGCCGGACGGCGGCGACGGCGGCAAGGGCGGGGACGTCATCTTCATGGCGGACGACCACCTGTCCACCCTGTCCGATTTCCGCTACAAGCGCAAATACACCGCCGAAAACGGGGCCGACGGCTCCGGCAACCGCTGCGCGGGCAAAAAAGGGCGGGACCTGATCATCCGCGTCCCCCGGGGCACGATCATCAAGGAGGCCGAAAGTGGCGCGGTGCTGGCGGACGTGTCGTCGGACGAGCCCTTCGTCATCGCCAAAGGCGGCAAGGGCGGCTGGGGCAACCGGCATTTCGCCACCCCCACCCGGCAGGCGCCCCGCTTCGCAAGAGACGGCTACCCCGGCGAGGAGTGGGACGTCATATTGGAATTGAAGCTGCTGGCGGACGTGGGTCTGCTGGGCTTTCCCAACGTGGGCAAATCCACGCTGATCAGCGTGGTCAGCGAAGCAAAACCGGTCATCGCCGATTACCACTTCACCACCATCACGCCCGTTTTGGGCGTGGTGCGCATGGGGCCGGAAAGCAGCTTCGTGATGGCGGATATCCCCGGGCTCATCGAAGGCGCGGGGGAAGGCGTGGGCCTCGGCCACCGCTTTTTGCGCCACGTGGAGCGCTGCCGCATGCTGGTCCACATCGTGGACGTGGCGGGCAGCGAGGGCCGCGACCCCATCGACGACTTCAATATCATCAACAAAGAATTGGCGGTCTTCAACCCGGAGCTGACCAAATGCCCGCAGATCGTGGCGGCCAACAAGGTGGACCTTGCCACGGACGAGCAGCTGGCGCGCTTCCGCGCGTTCATCGAGGAACAGGGCCTGCCGTATTACGAGATCGTTGCCCCCATCGCGGAGGGCACGCAGGAGCTCATCAACGCCG
Source organism: Clostridia bacterium (assembly GCA_017428085.1). Classification (GTDB taxonomy): domain Bacteria; phylum Bacillota; class Clostridia; order Oscillospirales; family Acutalibacteraceae; genus RUG806. Next base: position 20,773 of record JAFRRP010000018.1, read on the forward strand.
TGGCCGCCAAGCTAGCCGAGCTGCCGCCCATCAAGCGGTACGAGGCCCAACCCGTGCCTATGAGCGTGCTGGAAAAGAAGAAGGACACCGGCTTCAAGATCACGGAGCAGGGCGGCGACTACTACGTGGAGGCGGAGTGGCTGCTGAAGATCCTCAACAAGACCGATATCGACGACTACGAATCCTTACAGTATTTCCAGCGGGTGCTGGAATCCAGCGGCATCCTGGACGAGCTGCGGGCCCGCGGCATCCGGGAGAACGACACCGTGATCATCTATGATTTCGAGTTCCAGTATGTGCCCTGACGGCGGCGCGCTGCGGGCGCTTTCCGGCGGCGGCCTGCCGTCGTACAAATCCATGAGCGGCCTGTCGCTGGCGTTTATCGGCGACGCGGTCTACGAGCTGCTGGTGCGGCAGCACGTCCTGTCCCTCGGCGAAGCCCGCGTGCAGGACCTCCACCGGGAGACGGTGCGTCTTGTCAACGCCGCGTTCCAGGCGAAGGCGGCGGAGCTTTTGGCGGACATGCTCACCGAAGAGGAGCTGTCGTATTACAAGCGCGGGCGCAACGCCAACGCCGCCCATACCCCCAAGAACAAGAGCGAGGCGGAGTACCACCGCGCCACGGGCTTTGAGGCGCTGTTCGGGTATCTGTACCTTTCGGAGCAGTTCGACCGGCTGGAGGAGCTGTTTGAAATCGTCATCCGCCTGTAACTTCGCAGAAAACACAGCAGAGTTTCGTGAGCCGTTGGCTCGCGAAACAGTCGTCAGTCGTAAGTCGCAAGTCGTAAGAAAAAGTTGTTTGTGTACGATCGAAGATCCGTTGCTTTTCAACGTAATACAAGAACGCCCGAAGGGCATCTTACGACTCACGACTCACGACTTACGACTTACGACTTGTGCCAACAACTCGACAAATCCCATTTTTCACGTGTAAATCGCACCATCAGCCCAAGGAGGACAACACTTGAACAAACACGAAAAAAATCCGAAGCTGCGCGGCGCGGGCCGCATGGCGTGGGACATTCTGCTTTGGGTGGTCGGCACCCTGATGTACGCCGTCAGCGTGGTGATCTTCGTCACGCCGCTGCAGATCAACTCCGGCGGGCTGACGGGTCTCGGCATCATCGTCAACCACCTGTTCCCGTTCATCCCCATCGGTACCTTCACGCTGGTGATGAACATTCCGCTGTTTATCGCGGCGTGGCGCGTGTTCGGGCTGAAATTCATCGCCCGCACCATGGCGGCCACCGCGCTGCTGTCCGTGCAGATCGATATTTTAAGCGGGCTGGCGGACCGCTTCGGCTGGGCCTATTCCGGCAGCGACACGCTGATGGGCGCGGTGTTCGGCGGCGTGATCGCCGGCATCGGGCTCGGTATCGTGTTCCTGGCCGGCGCCACCACCGGCGGTTTCGATATCGCCGGGCGGCTGTTGAAGCTGAAATTCCCCCATATCGCCGTCGGCAAGCTGATGCTGATGTGCGACGCCGTGGTGGTGATCCTCACCGCGATCATGTATCGGAGCTTTGAAAGCCTGCTGTACTCCATCGTCACCGTGTTCCTCATCAGCGTGGCGCTGGATTACGTCATCAAGGAACGGGACCACTCCAAAATGATGCTGATCCTGACCTCCCACCCGGACGAGGTGACGCAGGATATCATGCGGCAGATAAACCGGGGCGTGTCCCTGATCCACGCGGAGGGCGGCTACACGCACGAGGAAAAGAAAATGCTGATGTGCGTGGTCCGCACCCACGAGGTACCGCAGATCCGCAAGCTGATCGAGCGGTACGACGAAAAGCCGTTCATCATCATCGCCGACTCCTCCGAGGTGCTGGGGGAGGGCTTCAAATCCCATAAAGACACGCTGTAAACAGGAGAAGACCCATGCGAGAAAAGAAAGAACACATCCGCAATTTTTCCATCATTGCCCACATCGACCACGGCAAATCCACGCTGGCGGACCGCCTGCTGGAGCTGACGGATTCCGTGGCCAAGCGGGATATGCAGCAGCAGCTTCTGGACAACATGGAACTGGAAAAGGAGCGCGGCATCACGATCAAGGCGCGCGCCGTCACGCTGGACTACAAGGCGAAGGACGGCAACACCTACGAGCTGAACCTGATCGACACCCCCGGCCACGTGGACTTCAACTATGAGGTCAGCCGGTCGCTGGCGGCCTGCGAGGGGGCGCTGCTGATCGTGGACGCGACGCAGGGCGTGGAGGCCCAGACGCTGGCGAACACTTATCTGGCGCTGGAGCACGATCTGGAGCTGGTGCCGGTCATCAACAAGATCGACCTGCCCGCCGCCGACCCCGACCGGGTGTGCGCCGACGTGGAGGAGATCATCGGGCTGGACTGCTCCGAAGCGCCGCGCATCTCCGCCAAGACCGGCGAGAACGTGGAAGAGGTGCTGGAAAAGCTGGTGCAGTACATCCCCTGCCCGGAGGGCGACGACGACGCGCCCTTCCAGGCGCTGGTGTTCGATTCCGTCTACGACAACTACAAGGGCGTCATCGTCTACGTCCGCGTGATGGACGGCACTTTGAAGGCCGGCGACACCATGAAGATGATGGCCACCGGCGCGACCTTCACCGTGGTGGAGGTGGGCCACATGCGCGCCATGTCGCTGGAAAACACCGGCGTGCTGAAGGCGGGCGAGGTGGGCTACATCACCGCCTCCATCAAATCCGTCAGCGAGGCCCGCGTGGGCGATACCGTCACCAAGGTCGGCAACGAGGCGGCCGAGCCGCTGCCCGGCTACAAAAAGGTCAATCCCATGGTGTTCTGCGGGCTTTACCCCGCGGACGGCGCGGACTATGAGGCGCTGAAGGAGGCGCTGGAAAAACTGCAGCTCAACGACGCGGCGCTGTCCTTCGAGCCGGAGACCTCCGGGGCGCTGGGCTTCGGCTTCCGCTGCGGCTTCCTCGGACTGCTGCATCTGGAGATCATCCAGGAACGGCTGGAACGGGAGTACGACCTCGACCTCGTCTCCACCGTGCCCAGCGTCATCTATAAAATACACCTGTCCGACGGGCGGGTGGTGGAGATCGACAACCCCACCAACTACCCGGACCCGGCGATCATCGACTACGTGGAAGAGCCCATGACGGACGCCCACATCTATTCCCCGCCGGAGTACATCGGCGTCATCATGGCGCTGTGTCAGGACCGGCGCGGCACGCTGAAGGACCAGCAGTATATTTCCAGCGACCGGGTGGATATCCACTACAAGCTGCCGCTGAACGAGATCATCTACGACTTTTTCGACGCGCTGAAATCCCGCACCCGGGGCTACGCCTCCTTCGACTACGAGCTGTGCGGCTACGAGCGCAGCAACCTGGTCAAGCTGGACGTGCTGCTCAACGGCGACCTGATCGACGCCCTGTCCTATATCATCCACGCGGAAAAGGCCTATCCCAGAGCCAGACGCATCGCGGAAAAGCTCAAGGACAACATCCCGCGCCAGATGTTTGAAATCCCCGTGCAGATTGCCATCGGCGGCAAGGTCATCGCCCGCGAGACCATCAAGGCCATGCGCAAGGACGTGCTGGCCAAGTGC
>JAFRRP010000001.1 GCA_017428085.1 Clostridia bacterium
AGGAAAGCTCTCCAGCCATAAGCAATTCGGCGAGGCCAACGCCCTGCTGGCGGGCGACGCGCTGCTGACCCACGCGTTTTCCCTGATCGCGCAGGCCGCCCTGGACGGCCGCGTGAGTGCGCAAGCCTCCGTGCAGGCCGCGGCGGAGCTGTCGCGTCTCTGCGGCGCGGCGGGCATGATCGGCGGGCAGTATATCGACCTCGCCTACGAGAACAAAGCGGCGACCGCCGACGTTCTCTTTCAGCAGGACGCGCTGAAGACCGCCGCGCTGATTGAGGCAGCCTGCGTCATGGGGCTGATCGCCGCCGACGCTTCGGCGGAACAGATCGAAGCGGCCCGGCGGTTCGCGCTGGGGCTGGGGCTGGCCTTCCAGATCACGGACGATATTCTGGAAGAGCGCGAAGGCGGCGTTTCCAGCGACGCGGTCAACGGCAAGGCCACTTACGTCAGCGAGATGGGGCTTGAAAAGGCCCGGGAAACCGCTGCGGCCTATACGGAAGACGCGATCAACGCGCTGGATCTGTTCGGCGATAATGCCTGCGGGATCAAAGCGTTTGCTCTGGCGCTGCTGCGCCGGACAAAGTAGAGGTAACGGAATTGAACGGGAAATACCTGCCGACCATCAAGTCCCCGGCGGACGTCAAAAAAATACCGGAATCCGAGCTGCCGCTGCTGGCGGAGGAGATCCGCAAAGAGCTGGTGGAGACCGTCTCCAAAACCGGCGGGCATCTTGCCTCCAACCTGGGCGTGGTGGAGCTGACCATCGCGCTGCATCGGGTATTCAATTCGCCGCAGGATAAGATCATCTGGGACGTGAGCCATCAAAGCTACGTCCATAAGCTGCTCACGGGCCGGGCGGACCGGTTCGATACCATCCGGCAGCCCGGCGGTATCTCCGGCTTTACCCGCCGGGAAGAGAGTGAGCACGATATCATGTCCGGCGGGCATTCGTCGGTGGCGCTGTCCGCCGCTTACGGCGTGGCGGCCGCCGACAAGCTGAAAAAACAGAAGAATTACACCGTCGCCGTGGTGGGCGACGGCGCCTTTACCGGCGGCATGGTTTATGAAGCGCTGAACAACGCCGGGCGCGCGGGCACGGGCACAAAGCTGATCGTGATCCTCAACGACAACGAGATGTCCATCTCCCAGAACGTGGGGGCGCTGGCGAAATACTTCGCCGTCATGCGCGCCAATCCCCGGTATTTCCGTCTGAAGGCGAGGGCGGAAGGCGTGCTCAACCGCATTCCGCTGGTGGGCAAAAAGCTGGCGAAGGGGCTTTACAATCTGAAGACCCACGTCAAGAACCTGATCTACAACTCCACCATGTTCGAGGACCTGGGCTTCCGCTACATGGGCCCGGTGGACGGCCACGATATCGGCCATCTGATCTCGGCGCTGGAGGGCGCGAAGGCCGCCAATTACCCCATCGTGCTGCACGTCAACACGGTCAAGGGCAAGGGCTACGAGCACGCGGAAAAGGCGCCTGCCGCCTTCCACGGCGTGTCCGCCTTCGATCTCGTCTCCGGCGAGCCGATCTTCAGGGAGACCAGCTTTTCGGAGAAGTTCGGCGAGTTCCTTGTGAACGCGGCGAAAAAGGACAGTCGTATCTGCTGCATCACCGCCGCCATGAGCCTGGGCACCGGGACGGACGCCTTCCGTCAGCAGTTCCCGGACCGGTTCTTCGACGTCGGGATAGCGGAGCAGCACGCCGCCACCTTCGCGGCGGGCTTGTCCGCGGGCGGGATGCTGCCGGTGTTCGCGGTGTACTCCACCTTTTTACAGCGCTCCTACGACCAGATCATCCACGACTGCGCCATGCAGGGACTGAAGATCGTCTTCGCCATCGACCGGGCGGGCTTCGTGGGCTCGGACGGGGAGTCCCATCAGGGCATCTTCGACGCGGCGTTCCTGAACACCATCCCCGATATCACGGTGCTGGCGCCCACCACCTTCGGCGAACTGAACAGCTTTCTGGTCAAGGCGTTCTACCATACGGACGGGCCGGTGGCGATCCGCTATCCAAGAGGGATCGAGCCGGAGGTGCCGGAGGATTTTGAGGACACCTTTACCGATTTCGACCTGTACGGCGACCCCTCCTGCGATACCGCCGTCGTCACCTACGGCCGGTGTTTCGCCGAGGCCTGCAAGGCGCGGCTGGCGCTGGCGGAGCAGGGAAGAGACGTTTTTATTATTAAATTGAACACCATCAAGCCCGTTTCCAACGATGCGGTAAAGGCGTCGCTTCACTGTAAAGCGATCTTCTTCTTTGAGGAGGGTCAGCGCTTCGGCGGCATCGGCGAGACCTTCGGCGACAAGCTTTTCAAATACGGCTACAAGGGCGATTACAAGAACACCGCCGTGGAAGGCGAGTTCCCGAAGCAGGATACCGTCAGGGGCCAGCTGCACCATTACAAGCTGGACGCGGAAGGCATGGCGGAAACAGTTTTAGGTAGCGCGGCACCTCAGTGCCGCTTCAGGCAGTAGGCAATAAGCAGTAGGGGGTAGCGCGGCTGCCCGCAGCTGTTCTCGCCTGTCGGCTCGGTCGGTGCTTCTGCCTTGCGGCAGAGGTCTCCACTGGAGACCAGCACCCCGTCGAAGGCGGTTCTTAGCATAAGATACATGTTTTGGTGAGATCATATGGCAGAGAAAAAACGCCTTGACGCGCTGATCGTCGAACTGGGCCTGTGCGAAAGCCGGGAAAAGGCAAAGTCCGCCATTATGGCGGGCGACGTATTCGTCAACGGGCACAAGGCCCTGAAAGCCGGCGATACGGTCAGGAATGATGATAAAATCGAGGTCCGCGGCGGCATGGAGTTTGTCAGCCGCGGCGGGTATAAGCTGAAAAAGGCGATGGCGGCGTTCCCCATCAACTTGACCGATAAGGTCTGCATGGATATCGGCGCTTCCACCGGCGGTTTTACGGACTGCATGCTGCAAAACGGCGCCAAAAAGGTCTACTGTATCGACGTGGGCTACGGCCAGCTGGCGTGGAAGCTGCGCAGCGACGAACGCGTCGTCAATCTGGAACGCACCAATATCCGTTACGTCACCCGCGAGCAGATCCCGGACGCGCCGGATTTTGCCTCCGTGGACGTGTCCTTTATCTCCCTGAAGCTGGTGCTGCCGGTGGCGTACGGCCTGCTGAACGACGCGGGGGAGTGCGTGTGCCTCATCAAGCCCCAGTTCGAGGCGGGGCGCGACAAGGTGGGAAAAAAGGGCGTCGTGCGGGAAAAGAGCACCCATGTCGAAGTGGCGGAAGCCATCGTTGCGTTCGCGAAGAAAACCGGCTTCACCGTCGCGGGGCTGGACTATTCGCCCATCAAGGGCCCGGAGGGCAACATCGAATACCTGCTGTATCTGAAAAAAAACGGCGAACCGGCGGAGGTCGACGTCGCCGAGGTCGTCTCCCGTTCCCATGCGGAGCTGGACCGTAACGCGTGACCTTCCTCATGCTTGCGCAAGCAAGCATATCATGCCGAGCGTCGGCACGGCATATCATGCATGACGAAGTCACGCATAGCACGTTGCCGTAGGCAACATATCATTTCCGGGATAACCCGTAAAAGTGCGTCGCGCCAAAAATGATATTCGCCTTGCGCGTGATATGCGGCTGCGCCGCATGAAACCACCGAAATGAAACGAAAGAAGTAGTTCCATGACTGTTTCCGTTATTCCCAACTTAACGCGCGAACGCGCCGCCGAGATCACTTCCGCTGTGTGCGGTACGCTGCGCGGGCTAGGTGTTTCGTGCCAGCTGGACGAGGCGCTTTCCGGCGCGCTGCCGCCCATCGACGGCGCGGCGTTCGTGTCGTCGGAGGAATTGTACAAAAGCTGTGATTTCGTCATCGCCATCGGCGGCGACGGCTCCGTGATCCGCGCTGCCAAGGCGGCCGCGCCATACGGCAAAAAGCTGATCGGCATCAACGCGGGCAGACTTGCCTATCTGTGCGAGCTCGATCCCACGGAGCTGGATCGGCTTTCCGCGCTGGTCTGCGGCGAATACACCGTAAAAAAGCGGCTGATGCTGCGGGTGGAATTCTACGAAAACGGCGCGCTTCGCCGCAGCGACGCCTGTATCAATGACGTCACCTTTGCCCGCGGCCGGGAGATCCGGCTGGTGGATATCAGCGTCAAGGCCAACGGCAAGCCCATCGCCGACTATGTGGCGGACGGCGTGATCTTTGCCACGCCAACCGGTTCCACCGCCTATTCCATGTCGGCGGGCGGGCCTATCATCGAGCCCACGGTGGACGTGATCTCCCTGACGCCCGTCAGCCCCCATTCGCTGATCTGCCGCCCGTACATTTTCGCGGCGGATACGGTGTTCGAGGTCACCGCCCGGGAACGGGACGACGGTGAAAAAGTATACTTTTCCTGCGACGGGGGCGATTCGCAGCTGTTGCCTCCCGACGGGTATGTGAAGATCACCCGGGCGGAAACGGACGCTCTGTTCGTCTCCGTCAAGCCGGACAATTTTATCGACGTACTGAACAAAAAGCTGGAAATAAAAAAGTGAGGATTTCCCATGAAAAAGGACAGACATTCCATCATTGCGGAGCTGATCGAAAATCACGTGATCAGCACGCAGGAGGACCTGCTGCGGATGCTGAACGCCGAGGGCGTCAACGTGACGCAGGCCACGGTTTCACGCGATATCAAGCAGATGCGCATCGTCAAGCAGGCGGCTGCCAACGGCGTTTATAAATACTGTCTGCCCAAGGCCAAGGCGGACGACGAAAACGCCAAGTATATGGCGATCATGGCGGGCGCGGTGGAGCATACCGATATCGCCATGAATACCGTGGTCGTCAAATGCCACGCGGGCACGGCGCAGGCAGCCTGCGCGGCGCTGGATTCCATGGATCTGCCGGAGGTGGCGGGCACCATCGCCGGCGACGACACCATCTTCGTGCTGTGTTATACCGTGGAGGCGGCGGCCGCCGTCCGGGAAAAGCTGGATGAAATGTTCGGATTTTAAGTATGCTGAAACTGCTTGAAATAGAAAACATCGCCGTCATCGAAAAGGCGTCCGTGTCGTTTTCCGGGGGGCTGAACGTGCTCACCGGCGAAACCGGCGCGGGCAAATCCATCGTGATCGACTCCATCAACGCCGTTACCGGGCAGAAGACCTCCCGCGAGCTGCTCCGCACCGGGGCGGCACACGCGTTTGTCTCCGCGCTGTTTGAGGACGCGGGGGAGGACGCGGCGCAGGCGCTTGCCGGGTGCGGCGTGCCGGTGGAGGAGGACGGCAGCATCCTGCTGCAGAGAACGCTTTATAAGGACGGCAAAAACCTGTGCCGTATCAACGGCGCGCCCGTCACCGTTTCCATGCTCAAAAGCGTGGGAGAAACGCTCATCAACATCCACGGCCAGCGGGATTCCCAGGCGCTGCTGGACGACGCGAAGCATATCGGCTTTCTGGATTCTTTCGCGGGATTGACGGAAAAGGTTGCCGCTTATTCCTCCGATTACGGGCATTTGAGGGAAATCAAACGGACGATCCGTTCCCTGCGGACGGACGAGGCGGAAAAGGCCCGCCGGATCGATCTGCTGACCTGGCAGATCAACGAGCTGGAGGAGGCTGCCGTCGTTCCCGGCGAGCGCGACGAGCTGCACCGCAAAAAGAATATCCTGACCAATTCCATGAAGCTCTCCGCCGCACTTTCTTCCGCCCTTCACGCGCTCAGCGGCGACGGCGACGGCGCGGGTGCGGCTTCGCTGTTGTCTCAGGCGGCGCGGGAGATCGCCTCGGTGGCATCCGTAGCCAAAGGGCTGGACGCCGTTGCCGCCACGCTGGAAGAAACGGAAAGCACGGTGGCGGACGCGGCGGCAGTCATCGACGACGTGCTGGGCCAGCTGGACAGCGTGGAGGGCACTTTGGACGCCGTTGACGAACGGCTTGACACATTATACCGGCTTTCCAAAAAATACGGCGCCACAGAGGAGGAGATGCTGTCCTTCCTTGAAAACGCGCGGCGGGAGCTGGAGCTCATCACGCTTTCGGACGAGAAAGCGGAGCAGCTTACCGCCGAGGCGGAAACGCTGCTGGCCTCCTGCGAAAAGCAGGCGGCGGCGCTGTCCACAGCGCGCAAAAAGAGCGCGAAGCAGCTCTCTTCGGCGGTGGAAAGGGAACTGGCGTTTCTGAATATGCCCTCCTGCCGTTTCGTCGTGGAGCTCGTTCCCTCGGAGCTGTGCGAGACAGGCGCGGACAGGGTGACGTTCCTGATCTCCGCCAACGCGGGGGAAGAGCCGAAACCTTTGGGCAGGGTGGCCAGCGGCGGCGAGCTGTCGCGTATCATGCTGGCGCTGAAAAACGTGCTCTCTGCAAAGGATTCCGTGGATACGCTGATCTTCGACGAGATCGACGCGGGCGTCAGCGGCGAGGCGGCTTCCCGTATCGCCGTCAAGCTGTCGCAGGTCGCAAGGCGTTCGCAGGTGATCTGTATCACCCATCTGGCGCAGATCGCCGCCTTTGCGGACGAGCATCTGTTCCTGCGCAAGGAGGAGATCGGCGGCAAGACCTATACCCGCATCACGTCCCTGAACGACGAGGGCCGCGTCAGGGAGCTGGCGCGCATCAGCTACGGCGAAGACCCGGGCGAAACGCAGCTGCTTTCCGCCGGACAGATGCTGGCGGCCGCCCGGGAGAAAAAGGTTGCAGGCAGTGGGGAATAGGCAGTAGGCAGTAGGCAGTAGTGATTAGTCAGCAGGCAAGAGATAAAAAAACGACGTTTGTATCGCTGCAAACGCCGTTTTGTTATATCTTGAAGTTTCTTCTAACCACTAGTCACTAACCACTAATCACTGCAGGAACGGCTTGAAGGCCGTTGGCAGGGGATAGGTCTCGGCAAGCTCCCGGGGAGATACCCACAAAAAGCGGTCTCCTGCGTTCTGTACCCGTACCCGCCAGCCCTTCATCAGCCAGTCGATGTGGGTGAAAACGTGTTTTGCGTCCCGGTAAAACGCCGCGGAAAGCGGTTCCATGCCCCATTCCTTCACCAAAGATCCGATCTCCGTCTCCGTCAAAAAACCGTTGACGTTGGGAAACTGGTACATGCCGGATAACAGCCCCGGTCCCTTCCGCTTTTCAATGGCGATACGGCCCTCGCCGTCCTCGATCAGCAGGACGGTTTTCTCTTCTTTTCTTCGTTTCGTCTGCTTCTCGCGTACGGGCAGCTCTTCCGTCAGCCCGTCCCGGCAGGCGGCGCACATTTCCCTCAGCGGGCACCGTCCGCACAGCGGGACGCCGTTCGGCAGGCATACCAGCTCGCCCAGTTCCATCAGCGCCTCGTTGAAAGCCCCCGGCTGCTCCGGCAGCACGGCGGCAAGTTCCTTTGTCGCCGCTTTTTTGGTTTCCGGCAGCAGCACGTTGCGCCGGTCGCCGGTCAGCCGGGAGAGCACCCGCAGCACGTTGCCGTCCACCGCCGTCACCTTTTCGTTGAAGCAAAGGGAAGCGACGGCCCCCGCCGTGTATTCTCCCACGCCGGGCAGCTTCACGATATCCGCGTAATGCTCCGGGAACCTTCCGCCGAATTCCGTCACGATCATCCGCGCCGCTTTTTGCAGGTTGCGGGCGCGGCTGTAATATCCCAGCCCCTCCCAGAGCTTCAGCAGCTTTTCCTCAGGGCATTCGCTTAAAGCGCGGATATCCGGCAGCGCTTCCGTGAAACGCGCGTAGTATTTTTTTACCGCCTCGATACGCGTCTGCTGCAGCATGATCTCGCTGATCCATACGTGGTACGGATCTCTGTCCTCCCGCCAGGGGAGGGCTCTTCTGTTTTCGGCGAACCACGCTGACAGCGGTTCCGCGATGGGGGGGATGGTATACATACGGCGTTGCTCCTGTCGTTGCAGACGAATGGGTTTGATACCGTAAGTATACGGTGTCGGGAAAAATTTGTCAAGTGCGGTCGGGGGACTTGTCAAACCGGCGAAAACGTGATAAAATAATCATATTATCGAAAAAAGGATCGCGATATGAACGATTTTACGAGAGAACAATACGCCTATGAACGTTCCCGCGGAAGGGGGCGCGTGATCGTCTGCGCCGTACTGACGCTGGTGCTGGCGGCCGCCGTGTTTGCCGGCTGCTTTCTGATCCTTTCCGACCGGGCGGAGCGTGATCCCGTTCGCACGGCGGAAGAGACCATCATAACGAATATCTCCGCCAACATGATCAACGCGATCGACCCTGCCGTCATCGAGGCCTACCGCGCTTCTCATCACACAGCAGCCAATCAGTCCCGGTACTGTTATGAGCCATCCGATGGATTTTTGACGCCCTCATGCGTCAATACCGATATCACCGCGGACTGCGTCGGCGCCGTTACCTCGCTTACCATCGACATGAAGGAGAACAACGATCTGACCGCGCTGCCGTATTTCTCCAATTTAAATGTGCTGCGGATCGCCCACGCGGAATTCCTGACGGATGCGGACATTGCGGAGATGAACCGGGTGAACCTCTCCGAGGTGGAATTCATCATCGACCGGAACGATATCACCAATAGGCAGAAGTTCGCCGATTTTTCCCTTTGTACCGCCCCCAACAAGCATATCACGCTGAACAACGCGGATTTCATCAACGAAAATACCGCCTACGCGATCTATCATCTGTTCGGCAGATATTATCCTTCCGTGGTGTGTACGGGGCTGAACTACGATTTCTACAAGCAGATCGACGACCGTCTGCAGACGTTGATCGAACAGGTACATTTCGACAACTGCGTGACTGATAAGGACCGTTTGCTGAAATGCCTTGTCGTGGTGATGAAGCACCTGTACTATGACGACGAGGTCTCCGATTTTTCCATGAACAACAACGCGCTGTACGAGTCCAGCTCCATCTATGACCTCGTGACGTGGTACAACGATTGCCAGCTCTCCTCCAACCTGCTGAACGGGAAGGAGATTGGCTACGGCTGCTGTACCAATTTTACCTCGCTGCTGCTGGCGGTGTGCGTCAAGCTGGATTACGAGGCGTATATGGTGGACGGAAAGCGCAGCGCCGATACGGGCTTTCTGCACGACTGGCTCTACGCCCCGGCGGACGGGACCTATTACTGCATCGACATGACGGAAACCAACCGCTGGTTCAAGCGCAGCGCGGGGATGTTCCACGGCTATAACGGGACCTTTATCGAAGGCGATAAGGATATCATGGACGACCCCGATTTTTACGCGCGGTTCCAAAAACAGATCTTTGAGACGTATAACAACGAGATCTTCCGCGATTACGTCTTTTTCGACGATCTGAATACGCTGGTCCCGCAGATCGATACCACCCGCAACACGGTGACGTATAACTTCGCGGCGTCCCCCGTGGTGAAATATATCCCCGATTACGAGCCGGGCCGCAGGGAAGCGAGAACCAAGTCCGCCGCGGCGGGCGCGGCGGTGCTGCTGATCGGGCTGGTCGTGACGGCGATCGTCGCAAAAAAACGCCGGGCGTACTGACGCCGCGGCGAGTTTTGAGACGTAGCGCGGCACCTCAGTGCCGCAATAGACAACAGGAAGCAGTCGGAAAGAAACAAAGCGTTCAGTGCTTGGGTTGTTTTGCTCAATTGACAGCGATTCTTTGATTTCAATACCCGTCTTATCTTTTTTTTCAGTGCAGAGCGATTGAATATTCCTGACGACTGATTACTGACGACTGGGCTTGATCCGGCTTCTCGAAACTCAGATATCAATACTCAAAACTGTCTTGAACTGCCGGCCGGTAAGATAGAAGCGTCAATTTAACAACGCGATGCCCAGGTTGAGATACCCCGCGAAGGTCACCCAAACGATATAGGGGATCATCAGGTACGCGGCGGTTTTGTCGATACGGCTGAATTTCACGGTGGTGACGACGATCAGCGCCAGCAGGATGATCAGCCACACGAAGGCGGCGGTGTACGCGCCGAAATTGAAAAAGATGATGGTCCAAAAAAAATTGAAGACCAGCTGGATCCCGTAGAACAGCAGCGCGCTGTTCTTTTTTTGTTGCTCCGCTGTCGCCGTCAACACGCGGTAGCTGGCAAGGCCCATCAGCACGTACAGAATCGTCCACGCTACGGGAAACAGCCACGCGGGCGGCGACAGGGGCGGTTTGCTGACGGTATCGAAAAGGTCCATTCGGCTGCGTGAGATCAGCGCCGCCAGTCCGCCGGTCAGCAGCGGCAGCGCCAGACAGAGCAGCAGGGGTTTCAGTTTGATTTTCATAAAGCAGTCACCTTTCTGTCGGTATTTCTTCATTGGTTTGCGCGCGTATGATTTCGGTTTTCACTTCGCCGTCCTTTGCCGTAAAACGTACCGTGTCCCCGGCGTGCAGCGCGTCGCTGATGATGGCGTGGGCGATGGGGTCCTCCGCCTCCGTTACGATCAGCCGTTTCAGGTATCTTGCGCCGTAGGCGGCGTCGCAGCCGTGGTCGGCAAACCAGTCCACCGCGCCGTCGTCAAAATCCACGTTGATCTCCATCCCCGCCAGCCGCAGGCGGATCTCCTCCAGCAGGTTGCGGGCGATGGCGCGGATGCTTTCCTGGGACAGCTTCCGGAAGATCACGGTCTCGTCCACCCGGTTGAGAAATTCCGGTCGGAACAGCTTTTTCAGCTCGCTTTCCACGGCGGAACGGACGGCGCTTTCCCCGTTCCCCGCGCCCGTGCCGAAGCCCATACTGCCCGCCGCGCCGTTGACGATCCTGTCCCCGGTGTTGGAGGTCATGATGAGGATGCAGTTACGGCAGTCCGCCGTGCGCCCCTGGGAGGAGGTCAGCACGCCCTCGTCCAGAATCTGCAGCAGCGCGTTGAAGATCTCCGGGTGGGCCTTTTCGATCTCGTCGAACAGGATCACGCTGTAGGGCTTGCGGCGGATCTGCTCGGTCAGCTGGCCGCCCTCCTCAAAGCCCACGTAACCGGGAGGGGAACCCACCAGCCGCGACACCGTATGCTTTTCGGAAAACTCCGTCATGTCCAGCCGGATCAGCGCGTCCGCGCTGCCGAAAAAGGTCCTGGCCAGCTCCTTTGCCAGCGCCGTTTTGCCCACGCCCGTCGGCCCGCAGAACAAAAAGGAGCCGATGGGGCGCAGCGGGTCCTTGACGCCGCTTCGGCCGCGCTGCACGGCGGAAGCCACCTTATGCACCGCCTCGTCCTGTCCGATTATGGTCTTTTTGATGTCGTCCTCCAGCGTCAGCAGCCGCGATTTTTCGCTCGCCGTCAGGTTTTCCACCGGTATCCGCGTCCATTCGCTCACCGCCCGGGCGATATCCTCGCTTCCCACCTGCAGCGCTGCGCCGCCGTTTTCCAGCCACGCCGCCTTTTGCTCTGCCAGCATCCGCCGGGTCTCTTTTTCCCGGTCCCGAATCTCGACCGCCCGTTCAAAATCCTGCGCGTTCACCGCCTCCGCCTTTGCCTTGTTCAGCTTCGCGCAGTCGGCCTCCAGCGTCCGCACCTCCGGCGGGTAGTCGTCTTTTTGCAGGCTCACCCCCGCCGCCGCCTCATCCACCAGGTCGATGGCTTTATCGGGCAGAAAACGGTCGCTGATATACCGCACGGACAGCTCTATGGAGGCCTTCAGCGCCTCGTCGCTGATGGTCACGCCGTGGTGCGCCTCGTAGCGGGGCCGCAGCTCCTTTAAGATCGCCAGCGTTTCCTCCTTCGTCGGTTCGTTGACCGTCACGGTCTGGAAACGCCGTTCAAGCGCGGAATCCTTTTCGATGTTCTTACGGTATTCTTCCACGGTGGTGGCGCCGATCAGCTTCAGCCCGCCCCGGGCCAGCACGGGCTTTAAGATGTTGGCGGCGTCCACCGCGCCCTCGGCTGAACCGGTGCCGATCAGGTTGTGGATCTCGTCGATGAACAGGATGATGTTCCCGGCATTCACCGCCTCGTTGACGGCGCTGCGGATGCGTTCCTCAAAGTCGCCGCGGTATTTGGCGCCCGCCACCATGCCGGTGAGCTCCAGCGATCGGATATCCGCGTTTTTCAGCAGGTCCGGCACCTCGCCGGAGGCGATCTTCAGCGCCAGCCCCTCCACCACCGCCGTTTTTCCCACGCCCGGTTCGCCGATCAGACAGGGGTTGTTTTTGGTGCGTCGGCAAAGGATGCGGATCACGCGGTCGATCTCCTTCTGCCGTCCCGCCACAGGGTCGATACGCCCCGCCCGTGCCTCGTCCGTTAAGCTGCGGCTGTATTTTGACAGCGTCGTCAAAGCGCTTTTCCGGTTCTGCCGCACTTCCGCCGGCCGCGCGTTCCCGTGCAGCGCCGCCGGATCGGCGCCGGTGTTTTTTGCGATCTCCTGGCACATGTCTGCGGGCACCACGCCCATTTGCGTCAGCAGCCGGTTCCCGAGGCATTTGCCGTCCCGCAGCACGGCCATCAGCAGATGCTCGGTGCCCGTTACGCTGCCGTTCGCGGGACCGGAAAAGCTGACAGCGGTTTCTATGATCCTGCGGCAGCGGGGGGTGATGTCGTCCACGGTCAGTTCCGTAGGGACGCCGATCCCCACGGAGCCGCGGATCTTGTCGTAAAAGCCGTTATACGTCACCCTGCGGGACTGCAGAACGATGCCCGCCACGCTGGTGGGATCCTTCAGCAGACCGGCGAGGATATGCTCGCTGCCGACGTACGTATGTCCCATGTCCTCGGCGCAGTTGACGGCGTTGTTCAGCGCCAGATTGGCCTTTTCGGAAAAGCCGGTGAATTTATACATGCGTGATTGCCCCTTTCGGCATTGGAAAAGGATACATCGAGTCGTAAGTCGTAAGTCGTGAGTCGTAAGAGAAGAGCTGTTTTGTCAGTACAGGAGATCTGTGGTATTTCACAAATATAGGAACGCCCGAAGGGCTTCTCACGACTTACGACTTGCGACTTACGACTTTTGCGCAGCAAAGAAAAAACAGCATCGACATCGTAATCAATGCTGTTTTATTATATGGCAGTTCGTATGATTTCATTCACCGTCGGCGTTCAATTTCCGCCGTACGTATTCGGCCCGCAGCTCGTCCCGCTGGGCGGAGGTGAGCTTCGCGCCCGCCGTTACGTTCAATGCGGCGGGCTGCAGCGAAACGAACATCTCGCTGATCGCGTCGGGATCGGCGCCGTTCAGTCCGTACAGCGCCCCCAGCCGCACCCACGAAAGCATCTCCATCATCTCGTCGGTGGAAAGCAGCATGGCGTTTTTCAGCACGCCCTCCGCGCGGGTGATCCTGTCGCGCACGCCGATATCCTTCACAAAATCGGCGGCGGCCGTGTGTTCCCGCGTGGCGATCTGCATGGCAAGCGTCTTCAGGTTGGCGATGGCCTCCGCCTCAGTGATGCCCATGCTCACCTGATTGCTGATGCGGAAGATATCGCCCTTGACGGAGGCGGCGTCGCCGTAGCTGCCGCGCACGTTCATGCCCAGCTTCGCGATCATGGAGGCGAATTTGCTCATGCCGCCGGTCTTGGAAAGGGCGGGCAGGTGCATCATTACCGACACCCGCAGCCCCGTGCCCAGATCTCTGGGGTTCTGGTTCAGGTAGCCCAGCCGGTTATCAAAGGCAAATCGCAGCCCGGCGTCCAGCGCGTCGTCATAGGCGGCGGCATTCCGGTAGGCCTGTTCCGGCGCAAGGCCCGGCTCGATGGCCTGGATGCGGATGTGGTCTTCCTCGTTCAGCATGATGCTGATGCGCTCGTCCTCCGTCAGCAGCAGGACCCTGCCTTCGGTGCCGGAGGTGAATTCCGGGCTGATCAGATGGCGTTCCGCCAGCGCCACGGCCTCATAAGGGTACAGGCGGCTCATGTCGATGACGCGCATCTTCTTGCCGGCTTTTTGCAGCGTTTCGCACACCTTGCGGTTTACGGCGGCCCGGCGGGTGGCGTTCAGCCGGACGGGGAAGGGGACGCCGTCGATATTGCGTGCCAGCCGCACGCGGGAGGACAGCACCGTATCGCCCTGCGGATAAGCGGTTTTCGCGTTCGTTCCCGTGCTCATACCTGCGCCTCCTCTGCCGAAAGCCGGCGGATCTCGTCCCGCAATTGGGCTGCCTGCTCAAAATTCTGCTCGTCGATGGCCCTGTTCAGTTTTTCCTTCAGCTCCGTGATGCGATGTTCGCGCAGCGTATCCTCGCTTGCGCCGTTCGGGATCTTGCCGGTGTGGACGGCGCTTCTGCCGTGGATCTTTTGCAGCGAGGGCTTCAGCTTTTCGCCGAATACCCGGTAACAGTCCGGGCAGCCGGGCTTGCCGGTCCGGGTGATATCCTCGAACGTAAAGCCGCAGGTCTCGCAGCGCAGCGCGCGGTTGCCGGCGCGCCTGACGTCCGTCACGGAAAACGCCGCGCCCGGCAGATTGCCGAAGCCCCCTCCGAAGCCGGGGAACACGTCCGTCACGCCCAGGGCGGCGGCGCATTCCGCGCACAGGTGGATCTCGGTATACTCGCCGTTTGCTATTCGTTTCAGATGCGTTGTCGCGTCTGCCCGCTGGCAGTTCTGACAAAGCATGTCGATCGCCTCTTTTTATAATAAATATTATTATTCCACGGATTTCAGGGACAGCACCATATCCACTTTTTTCAGCTTCTGGTGCAGCACCAGATTGACGGAAAGGATGATCAGCACCGTGATGCCCAGCGCGATCAGGTAGCTGTACCACTCGATCTCCTGCCCGTACATGACCGTGTCGATGGCCGTAAAGCGGATCAGCAGCGAATGCAGTCCCATGCCCAGCGCCAGGCCGAACAGGATGCCGAACAGGGAGATGATCACGTTCTCCCGGTAGATATAGCGGCTGACCTCTCTGTCCACAAAGCCCAGCACCTTCAGCGTGGCAAGCTCCCTCGTGCGCTCAATGATGTTGATGTTGGAGAGGTTATACAGCACGATGAACGCCAGCACCAGCGCGGAGAGGAAGAAGATCAGGATCACCAGCGAAAGCGCGTCGGTGATGCGGGCGATGGTGTTGGTGGTATCGGAGGTGTACGCCATGGCGGTCACGCCGTCGATCTTCATGATATCGGTGGCAAGCAGCCCCTTGGCGTTGGTCAGGATCTCGTCCCCGGACGCCTTGATGCTGGGGGCGATCTTACCCATGGCGTAGCCGTAGACCGGCTCGGCGCCGGTGGCCTGCCGGTAGACGGCGGGCGTCATATAGATATAGTGGAAGGCGTAGTTCTCCACGATGGCGCTGACGGTAACGGAATAAGAATGGCCCTCGCCGTCGGTAAAGACGATGGCTTCGCCCACGTCGGTCTTCGTGTCGTCGGCCAGCTTTTCGGTGATGATGGCGCCGCTGTCGTCCAGCGTGTATTTCTGTCCGTCGGTCCTGCCCCGCAGGTCCACGTAATCGTTCAGCTCCGCGGGCACGGCAGGCACCAGCACGTAGGTCTCCAGCGTTTTGGAGCTGCGTTCGCTGCTGCCTGTCATGGATTTCATGGAGATCAGCAGCGCGGATTCCACCCGTGCGTCGTTTTTGATCTGCGTGAACTCGTAGGAGGGGCTTTCGGCGCTTTGGTGCGTGCTGAAAACCACCTCGAAATCGTATTGGGAAATGGGGTCCTCCCGGTATTGCTTCGTGATGATGGCGCTGATGGAGTTGTACATGCCTAGGCTCGCCAGCAGCAGCGCCGTACATCCCGCGATGCCCAGCAAGGTCATAAAGAACCGCTGCTTGTTGCGGAACAGGTTACGCATGGTGACCTTGCGGGAGAAGTTGAGCTTGTTCCAGATGAACCCGATATGCTCCAGCAGGATGCGCTTGCCCACCTTCGGCGCCTTGGGGCGCATCAGCACGGCGGGGCGCAGCCGCAGCTCCCGGAAGATGGTGACCATGGTGACAAGCGTAGTACACGCCAAGGAGATCAGCAGACTGATCCCGGCGTACTGCCACGGGAACAGGTAGGTCATATCCGGCAGCGAGTACATGATGCTGTACGCCGAATTGATGGCGTAGGGGAAGACCGTGATCGACAGCGCGATACCGATCAGCGAGCCGAACACGCAGGCGGACAGCGAATAGATCACGTATTTCAGGGTGATGGAACGGGAGGTATATCCCAGCGCCTTATAGGTGCCCAGCAGCACCCGGTCCTCCTCCACCATGCGCGTCATGGTGGTAAGACAGATCATGGAGGAGATCAGGAAGAAGAAAATGGGGAAAATGTTGGAAAGGACGCGGATATTCTTGACGGACTGGCCGTAGCTGGCGTAGCCCGGGGTGTCGTCGCGGTTGTAGACGCTCCACTTGATGGTGTCCAGCTTGCTGTAAAGCTCCCGGGCGGCGCTGAGCTGTTCCTCCGCCGCCAGCAGCCCGGAATCCAGCGATTCCAGCGCCTCGGCCCGCTTCTGCTTCGCCTTGGCCAGGTTTTCCGGCGCGGAGGCGATCTGCGTTTTCAGCTCGTTGAGCTTCGCTTCCGCTTCCATTTTGGAGATCTGCAGCTGGATGGCGCCGCTTTGCACGTCATAGCCCGCCGCCTGCAGCTGCGCGCTGACGCTTGCCAGCTCCGCTTCCGCGGCGTCCAGCTCGCCCTTGGCCTGCGCCAGCGCCAGCGTGGCGGTGGTCAGGTCGTTCTTGCGCTGTTCCAGCAGGGGCGTCAGCTGGTCCAGCACCGCCTGCTTCTCGTTGATCTGCATCTCCTGCTGCGCCAGCGCGGCCTTCTGCTGCGCCAGATACGGCGCCAGTGAAACGGCCACCTCTCCGGCAAGTCCCTGAGCGGTCAGCCCCCGCACGGAGTTGTAAAGATCCGGGTACGTCGCCTGCATCATGGAGATGATGGCCTGGATCTGGTCGTTGTTGTAGGCGTTCACCTGCGCGTCGTTCAGCTGCTCCAGAATGGCTTCGCCCGCCTCGATCATGGACTGGGTCGTGGCAAGCGTAGCTTTGGCGTTGTCCAGTGAATTCTGCGCGGACTGGCACTGGGCCGCCACGGTGTCGTACTGGTTTTTATACAGCTGCAGCTCGGCGTTTTTCTGGTTGTAGAGCTGCTGGTACCGGGCGATGGTCTGCAGCTTCTGCGAATAGGTGGCGATGGCGGCGTTGTATTCCGCGCTGCCGCTGTTGACGGCGGACTGGGCGTTCGCGAATTTGGTGTCGAATTCCTGCTGCGCTTTTGCCAGCGTTTCGGGACCGTTATTCACCAGTTCTTCCAGCGTGGCGATGGTTTCATCCAGCTCTTTCAGGGAATCGGAAACGGTGGAGGAGCTGCTTTCGATCTTTTCCTCGGTCTCCGCGATGGTCTGTTCCAGCTGGGGCTTCAGCGTCTTGGCCCGCAGCTGCGTCTGCTCGTCGGAGATGCCCTCGATCGCCTCGACCACCGGCTGTACGTAGGCGAAATACTCGTCGGAGTACGGGTCCAGCGCGGAGGCGTTCTGCACGGTCACGTAGATCTCGGAATAGTAGTCGGCGGTGAAGGCCTCCTCCGGGATGTAGATATAGGTGCCCACCTTGCCGCTGCCGATGGTGGTGTTGCCGCGCTCAAAGGAGAGGTAATAGGGTGAGCGCACTACGCCCACGATCACAAAATCCCGGGTGTTGAGGGAGGAAAGCTCCGCGTCGCCCTCGCCTGTCAGCGTGATCGTGCTGCCCAGCCGGTAGCTGTCCGGCGTGGAAAGCTCGCTGTCGTCCACCAGGCACTCGTTGACGGAGGTGGGGTAGCGGCCCTCCAGCAATTCCGGGCGGTTGATATAGGAGCCGTCGTTGAGCCCGCTGAGATAATTGGCGATATTCTCCGGCGAGATGCTGTAGGCGCGGGTGCTGATCTGCGTGCCGTCGATATCCACCTCGATCTCGCCGTTGACTTTTACCAGCGCGTCGGCGAACTTCTGCCCGGAGACGTACTCCACCCCCGGTATGCGCAGGATCGCCCTTACGTCGTCGTCTGTGAGGCCAGCGGAGGACTGCACGCGGATGTCCATCAGATTATTTTCGATAAAATACTTTTCCGCCGTGGTAAACATATCCGGCGCGGTGATCTTGATCCCCACGAAGAACATGGTGCCCACGGCGATGATCAGCATGATGGAAACGTATCTGCTGAAATTTTTGCGGATCGCGCGTAAAGTATCCTTGAAAAGAGCGTTCGACAAAGGATACTTACCTCCTTACCATTCGATTCGGGAAACGGGCAGGGGATTGTCGTTGATGGCGATCCTGTGGACTCTGCCGTTTCTCATGGTCACCACGCGGTCCGCCATAGGCGTCAGCGCGGTATTGTGCGTAATGATGATGACCGTCATGCCGGTCTCGTAGCTGGTGTCCTGCAATAGCTTCAGGATCTGCTTGCCGGTATTGTAGTCCAGCGCGCCGGTGGGCTCGTCGCACAGCAGCAGCTTGGGGTTCTTGGCCAGCGCCCGGGCGATGGAAACGCGCTGCTGCTCGCCGCCGGAAAGCTGCGCCGGAAAGGAATCCATCCGGTCGCCCAGTCCCACGCGCTCCAGCACGCGCCGGGGGTTCAGTGCCTTGTTGCTGATCTGGGAGGCCAGCTCCACGTTTTCCAGCGCCGTCAGGTTGGGCACCAGATTGTAGAACTGGAACACAAAGCCCACGTCGTAGCGGCGGTAGTAGGCCAGCCGTTTTTTGTTGAACTGATTGATCAGCTCGCCGCCCACGCGCACCTTGCCGTCGTCGCAGTCGTCGATGCCGCCCAGAATGTTCAGCACGGTGGTCTTACCGGCGCCGCTGGGGCCCACCACCATGCACAGCTCGCCCTGCTCCACGGAGAAAGAGACTCCGTCCAGCGCGTTCAGCGTGACCTCGCCCATGTTGTATTTTTTGTAAACCGAACTCAGCTCGATAAAGCTCATAATGCAGATTCTTCCTCAAATAATTATACTATTTTATTATATATTAATCCGCATATATAGTCAAGTGGAAAATGTCGTCGTAACAGGGGAAGAATGAGAAAGCAAATCGGGAGTTCGGCAGGCCGACGGTTCGTTTTTTCGTTGACATTTATGCCGACGGGGTGTTATACTCAAGAAAAAAGGAAAAAGAGAGGGAAATAATATGCTTTCCAGAACGCCGCCCATGGGCTTCAACACGTGGAACACCTTCGGTGAGAACATCAACGACGAAATGATCCGCCAGACCGCCGACAAGATGGTGGAGCTGGGTCTGCGGGACGCGGGCTACGAATACCTTGTCATCGACGACTGCTGGAGCGAAAAGGAACGCGACGAGGCCACCGGCAAGATCATTCCGGACCACGTCAAATTCCCCAACGGCATGAAGGCCGTCAGCGATTACGTCCACTCCAAAGGCTTGAAATTCGGCATGTATTCCTGCGCGGGCGTGCGCACCTGCGCCGACTATCCCGGCAGCTTCGACCATGAGTTTTTGGATGCGCGTACCTTTGCGGAGTACGGCGCGGACTTCCTGAAATACGATTTCTGCAACAAGCCGGAATACGCCGACGGTCCGCTGCTGTATAAAAGAATGAGCATGGCGCTGAAATCCTGCGGAAGGGAGATCCTGTTCTCCGCCTGCAACTGGGGCTGCGACGAGGTGAACACATGGATCCGTTCCGTCGGTGCTCACATGTACCGTTCCACCGGCGACATCAACGACAGCTTCCGTTCCGTGCGTGACCTGTTCATCAGCCAGCTGGACCACTACGCCTATTCCGCGCCGGGCTGCTTCAACGATATCGATATGCTCATCGCCGGTATGTACGCCGAGGGCAACGTGGGCGCGGGCGGCTGCACCGATACCGAGTACAAGACGCACTTCGCCCTGTGGTGTATCGCGTCCTCGCCGCTGATGATCGGCTGCGATATCCGCAAGATCAACGATACCACCCTGAACCTGCTGAAAAACAAAAACCTCATCCGCATCAATCAGGACGAGGAGGGCAGGCCGCCCATGATCGTATTCAACCATGACGAAGGCAGGCGGCTGGGCCTGGTGAAGGTGCTGTCCGATAACGAGTTCGCCGTGATGCTGGCCAACCTCAGCGACAGCCCCTGCGGGATGCACATGTGGCTGGAGGATATCGGTCTGCCCGCCGCTGCCGGAAAGGGCCTGCGGCTGAAAGACGCCTTTACCGACGAGGATAGGGGCGTTATCAAGGAAAAGCTCTGTCAGGAAGTGGCCCCCCACGACTGCGCGCTGTATCTGGCGAAGCTCGCCGACGTGTGATGCGCTGTCAAACCTGCGGCAAAGAGCTGACCGTCTGGGACGAGGGCTTTTTTAAGAAAATGGTGAACCGCGGGGCGACGGAGTGCTGCTGCATTCCCTGCACCGCGGCCCACTTCGGCCTGACGGAGGAAAGGGCGTGGGAGATGATCCGCCGGTTCCAGAAGACCGGCTGCACGCTGTTTCCTTCCGCCGGATCGTAAAGACGCGTTGCCGGAAAAAGTTTTTTTGAAATAGTTATTTTTTTAACAAATTTAAGATTGTTTTCAGCAACGGCGGTTATACTGAAGTCGCAGCAAGGGAAAAAGACTGCGTACGGAAAATGATACCTACCTCGTTTTCTTCATAAAATATCTCCTCAAAACGCTGAACCCCCGGAATTTCCCGGGGGTTCGGTGTTTATGCGGCGTATGCGCGCCGCAGGTATGAGCTTGCAGGTGCGAGGTATGAGGAATGCTGAAAAACCGTAATTCTCAAACCTGTGAGCCATCGGCTCACGAAATCAGAACACCAGCGACTTGTCCTCGCCGATGCCCACCATGCCGTCCAGCGAGTATTGGTTGCCGGCGGGGTCGCAGACGAAGCCGGACAGCTCGCCGAAGGTGATGTGGTAGTTGATGTCGATGACGCCCGCCGCCACGCGCATCAGGAACTCGTCGCCGATGTCGAATTTCAGGTCCACCATGCCGTGGGTATCCACCACGTGCCACAGATTCGGCGTTTCATGCTTGAAGACGACCGGCGTCAGCAGGGTGGTCCTGCCCTCGAACCAGATCAGGTTCTCGTTGAAATCGTCCTGGTTGATGGACTGGTTGCGGGTGAGGTTGAAGCCGAAATACTGGGGCCTGCCGTCGATCTCTTTGCGGCCCATGGTGGTCACCCAGTCGTAGTGGGACTTGCGCGGATAGTAACCCCTGTGGTCGTCGATGATGGCGGTGGTGTTCTCGTCGGCGAAAAAGCGCTCGCCGTTGAAGTCGATGTAGCCCTCCACCCTGAACAGATCCTTCTGGCTGTAAAGGGGCCGGTTCGCGCCGAAGGGGATGTTGACGATGCTGGGCAGCGAGACGCGCTCCAGCTTCACCCGGTAGTCGATCCAGTCGGCGTTGTTTTCCGCGTGGCCGGAAACGATGGCCTCGCCCCGCTGGAAATTGTTGATATAGCGCAGCTTTACCTTTTTGCCGTGGGAGACGGTCTCGGACCCGTTCAGCAGATTGGGCGCGATCTCCGCTTTGGAGGAGGGGATCATCATCTCCTGCCAGCTGGTACACTTTTTGGTGCGCTTGTCGTAGACGACGGTCAGGGCGGTGCCGAACAGGGCCATATCGCAAACGGCGGTCAGCAGCACCAGGTCGCCCATGTGGATCTCCGTGGCCTCCCACAACGTCAGCTTGGCCTTGTTGAAGAAGTTGGGCAGGCGGGAGGGTTTGTTGACCTTCAGAAAGTCCATGTTCTTGAACTCCTTGTCGAAGGTGCCGAAACGGCAGTTGCCCAGCTCGTCGATCACGTTGTCCGGCGTGGGGACGGCTTTTCTTTTTTCGGAAAGAACGTCGTAAAAACTCATGGGATGATCTCCTCTTTTTTTTCTTTATCATAACACAGCCGATCCGATAAAGCAATACGTTTTGTCCGGAATATCGCTGTTCTATTGCATTTTTCGGGCGGATATGTTATGCTGTTAACAAAGGAGTTGGTTTGTTATGGATATCAAAGAAATACTGTCAAAATGCGACCACACGCTGCTTTCGCAGACGGCCACCTGGGACCAGATCAAAGCGATCTGCGACGACGGCATGAATTACGCCACCGCCTCCGTGTGCATCCCCGCCTCCTACGTGAAGCAGGCGAAGGACTACGTGGGCGACAAACTGGCGATCTGCACCGTGATCGGCTTCCCGAACGGCTATTCCACCACCGCCGCCAAGTGCTTTGAGACGGCGGACGCGGTGAAAAACGGCGCGGACGAGATCGACATGGTCATCAACATCGGCTGGCTGAAGGACAAGCGGTACGACGATCTGCTGAACGAGATCAAAGCGGTCAAGGAGGCCTGCGGCGGCAAGCTGCTGAAGGTCATCATCGAGACATGCCTGCTGACCGACGAGGAAAAAATAAAAATGTGTGAGATCGTGTCGTCCTCCGGCGCGGAGTACATCAAGACCTCCACGGGCTTTTCCACGGCGGGCGCGACCAAAGAGGACGTGGCGCTGTTCGCGGCGCACGTGGCCCCGCACCTGAAGATCAAGGCCGCGGGCGGCATCGCCAGCATCCGGGACGCGGAGGACTTCATCAACCTCGGCGCGTCGCGTCTGGGCACCAGCCGGATCGTCAAGATCGTGAAGGCGGCGGAACAATAAGGATTTGTCGCGCTGACGCGCGACAGATCCAGTCGTTAGTTTTTAGTCGTTAGTCGTTAGAAGTCCTCCGGACGGTCCTATGAAAACAACATTTCTAACGACTTACGAATGTTTAGCGAGCCAACGGCTCGCTGAACTCCAATTTGAAAGGAGCCTCATCATGTCAACTGCCCCCTATCCCACCCCTCATATCAACGCGGTACCGGAGGATTTCGCCAAAACGGTGCTGATGCCCGGCGATCCGCTGCGCAGCAAATTCATCGCGGAAAACTTTTTAACGGACGCAAAGCTGGTCAACAACGTGCGCGGTATTCAGGGGTATACCGGCACCTATAAGGGCGAGCGCGTCTCCGTGATGGCCAGCGGCATGGGCATGCCCTCCATCGGCATCTATTCCTATGAGCTGTATCACTTTTTCGGCGTGGAGAACATCATGCGCATCGGCTCCGCCGGGGCCATGCGGGAGGATATCCGCGTGCGCGATATCGTCATAGGGCTCGGCGCCTGCACCAACTCGAATTTCGTGAATCAGTACCATCTGCCCGGCGCTTTCGCCCCCACCGCCAGCTACAAAATGCTGAAGACCTGCGCGGATCTCGCCGACGAAATGGGCGTGCGCTACCACGTGGGCAACATCCTCTCCTCCGACACCTTCTATAACGACGAGGAAAACGTGTACGACGGCTTCCGTTCGCTGCCCTCCTGGAGCAAAATGGGCGTGATGGCGGTGGAGATGGAGGCGGCGGCCCTTTACATGAACGCCGCCCGCTGCGGCAAAAACGCGTTGGCGATCTGCACCATTTCCGACCACCTCATCACCGGCGAAGCCACCACCGCCGAGGAACGCCAGAATTCCTTCACCCAGATGATGGAGCTGGCGCTGGAGACGGCCATCCGGCTGTAGCACGGAGCCTCAGCTCCGTTTCAGTCGGAAGTCGGAAGTCGGAAGTCGTCAGTCGGAAGTCCATTCGCCGAAGCATTCTTTCTGTTCCGATTCCCTTGCGTATCGAATGACTCTGCTCAAACCTCAAACATGAAAAACGGAGGTTTTTCCTTATGAAACGAGTTTTTCTCTTCGTCCTCGATTCCTGCGGGTGCGGGGAGCTGCCGGACGCGGCGGCGTTCGGGGACTACGACGTCAATACCATGAAAAGGATCGCGGGTTCGCCGTATTTCAAGGCGGAGAACCTGCTGAAGATGGGGCTCGGCAATATTGACGGACTGTCATTTTTGCCCGCGGAGCCCCATCCCACGGCGCTGACGGCCCGCATGGCGGAGCGCTCCGCCGGCAAGGACACCACCATCGGCCACTGGGAGATCGCGGGGCTTGTCTCCGAAAGGCCGCTGCCTACCTATCCCAACGGCTTTCCGGACGAGGTGCTGGACGCCTTTTCCGCCGCCACCGGCAGGGGCGTGCTGTGCAACAGGACCTATTCCGGCACCGAGGTCATCAAGGACTACGGCGAGGAGCACCTGAAAACCGGCAAGCTGATCGTCTATACCTCGGCGGACAGCGTTTTCCAGATCGCCGCCCATGAGGATATCGTCCCCACGGAGCAGCTCTACGAATACTGCCGCATGGCCCGAAAGATCCTCACCGGCGAGCACGCCGTGGGGCGCGTGATCGCCCGCCCGTTCACGGGGGAATACCCCTTCACCCGCACCGCCAACCGCCACGACTTTTCGCTGGAGCCGCCCGCGGACACCCTGCTGGACGCGCTGAAGGCGGCGGGCAAAACGGTCTATGCCGTGGGCAAGATCGCGGATATCTTTGCGGACAAGGGCGTGACGGAGAAGGTCTACACCCACTCCAACGCGGAAGGCATGGACCGGGCGTATGAGGCGCTCGACAGGGATTTCGAGGGCCTGTGCTTCATCAATTTAGTGGATTACGATATGCTGTACGGCCACCGGCGGGATATCGACGGCTACGCGAAGGCCTTCGCCGCCTTTGACGAATACCTGCCGAAATTCACCGCCGCCATGCGCGACGACGACCTGCTGATGATCACCGCCGACCACGGCTGCGATCCCGGCTACACGGCCACCACCGACCACACCCGGGAGTATACGCCCCTGATCGTATTTGGCAAAAACGTCGCGCCCGGCAACGTCGGCACCCGTCCCACCTTCGCGGATATCGCCGCCACCGCGGCGAAGTATCTGGGGGTGGCGTTCGCGTGCCCCGGAAACAGTTTGCTGTAACAAACGGAGATTTGGTGAGCCGTTGGCTCAAGTCGTAAGTCGTAAGTCGTAAGTCGTAAGATTCCCTTCGGGCGTTCCTGTATTACGTTAAAAAGCAACGGATTTTCAATCTTACATAATCAGCTTTATCTTTCGACTTGCGACTTACGACTGTTTAGCGAGCTAACGGCTCGCTAAACTCCAATTTTGTAAGGAGAACATCACATGACCGAACGATCCCTCTGCGCGGCGGCCGTCGCCGCCATGCAAAACGCCTATGCGCCGTATTCCCGGTACTGCGTGGGCGCGGCGCTGCTGACGAAAAGCGGCAAGGTCTATACCGGCTGCAATATCGAAAACGCCTCTTTTTCCCCCACGGTCTGCGCGGAGCGCACCGCGGTTTTCAAAGCCGTCAGCGAAGGGGAGCGCGATTTCGCCATGCTGGCCGTGTGCGGCGGAAAAGAAGGGGAGATCGCGGGCGTTTTCCCGCCCTGCGGCGTGTGCCGTCAGGTGCTGGCGGAGTTCTGCCCGCCGGAGTTCCCGGTCCTGCTCGTCTGCGGGGCGGACACATTTGAACGGTATACCCTCGCCGAATTGCTGCCCCGCGGCTTCGGTCCGGCGTTTCTGGAAAGCGGCGTATAAGCCGCTTTTTTTGTCAATTCGATCACTTTAACGGAGGAACCGATATGAACGTTGAACTGCTCGGCGGACCGCGGACGATCATCAGCAATCCGCACGGCCGCCACAACTATTTCGGCTGGCCCAGCATTGCGCGGCTGCCCGGCGGCGCGCTGGCGGCGGTCTGCTCCGGTTACCGCTGCGGCCACGTGTGCCCCTTCGGCAAGACCGTGATGGCGTTAAGCTTCGACGAGGGCGAAAACTGGACCGGCGCGTATCCCGTCATCGACACCCCGCTGGACGACCGGGACGGCGGCATCGTTGCGTTCGGTGAAAACGGCGTCGTCGTCACCTCCTTCAACAACACCGTGGCGGCGCAGCGCAACTGGAACCCTGTCCCCGCCGACCGGGACGATAAGTATTACCTGCGCAATTCCTATTACAACGCCTATCTTGACACTGTCACAAAGGAGGAAGAGGCGCGTTATCTCGGCGCGCAGTTCCGCCTCAGCTTTGACGGCGGCAAGACCTTCGGCCCCATCTTTCATTCCCCCGTCACGTCGCCCCACGGGCCGGTGGAGCTTTCCGACGGCACGCTGCTGTGGGTGGGGCGCATGTTCTCCGGCGACGACAGTTTCCATCCGGATCAGGACCGTATCCACGCTTATCAGATCAACATGGACGGCTCCATGGATTTCGTCGGCGAGGTGCCGCCCGTGTACCGGGACGGCCAGCCGGTACTGATGTGCGAGCCCCACGCGGTACAGCTGCCCTCCGGCGAGATCGTCTGCCATCTGCGCAGCGAATCCGGCGCGCCGTTTTCCACCTTCCAGACGCGTTCCCCGGATAACGGCAGAACGTGGACCGTGCCGGAACAGCTGCTGGGGGACTGCGGCGGCGCCCCGGCGCACCTGTTGCTGCATTCCTCCGGAACGCTCATCAGCGCCTACGGCTACCGGCAGCCGCCCTTTGGCGTGCGGCTGATGATAAGCGAAGACGGCGGCCAAACGTGGAAAAAAGATATCCCGCTGTTCACCGGCGTTTCGTCCGATCTGGGTTATCCCTGCACCGTGGAGCTGCGCGACGGCACGCTGCTGACCGTGTTCTACGCGGCGGAGAGAGAGGGCGGTCCCTGCGTGATCATGCAGCAGCGCTGGCGGTTGGCATAAAAAGTTACAGTTTAGTCATTTATCGTTTTCCCTGTTGCTACATATTAAAAACTGTGGTAAAATCTGGACAGGTCGCGGAAGGAGATTCCGCCGCCACAAATTTATCAGGAGGATGCATTTCCCATGAAAAAAGTTCTTGCTTTACTTCTTGCTCTTGCCATGGTGCTTGCGTTTGCCGCCTGCGCCGGTAAGACCGACAACGGCGACACCACCGCGGCGCCCGACGACGCCGAGACCACCGCTGCCGAACCCATCGAGGTTTCCGGTGATTACAAGGTCGCCATGGTAACCGACTACGGCGACATCACCGACCAGTCCTTCAACCAGACCACCTATGAGGCCTGCAAGGATTTCTGCGGCGCTAACGGTATCGACTTTACCTACTTCAAGCCCGCTTCCGACTCCGACGAGGATCGTGTCGCGATGATCGAATCCGCCATCGACGAGGGTTACAACGTGATCGTGCTGCCCGGCTACGCCTTCGGCGCCGCCATCAAAGAGACGGCCGGCCCCAACCCCGACGTCATGTTCATCGCGCTGGACGTCAGCTCCGGCGACCTGGGCGAGGATTATGAAGTGCCCGCCAACCTGTACTGCGCTGTGTATCAGGAAGAGCTTTGCGGCTACATGGCCGGCTACGCCGCCGTCAAACTCGGCTACACCAAGCTCGGCTTCCTGGGCGGCATGGCGGTTCCCGCTGTGATCCGTTACGGCTACGGCTTCGTGCAGGGCGCTGACGCCGCTGCTGCCGAGCTGGAACTGACCGACGTGGCCATCAACTACGCTTACGGCAACCAGTTCTTCGGCGACGCGGACATCACCGCGGCCATGGATACCTGGTATCAGGGCGGCACGCAGGTCGTGTTCGCCTGCGGCGGCGGCATCTATACCTCCGCTGTTGACGCTGCCAAGAAGGTGGAAGGCGCCAAGGTCATCGGCGTTGACGTTGACCAGGCCGGCACCATCGCGGCCTATGCGGCCGGCGACGACGGCAACGCTGCCGACTACGCCGACCTGACCGTCACCTCCGCCATGAAGGGCCTTGCCCCCACCGTCAAGACCATGCTGACGGCGGTGGTCTCCGGCAACTTCGGCGAGTACGGCGGCAAGGTGGATACCCTCGGCCTCGTTTCCGAGAATCCCGATGAGAACTACGTTCAGATCGCGGGCTCCACGCAGTTCGGCGACGGCTTCACCGCCGACGATTACGCTGCGCTGGTCGCCAAGCTGTACAGCGGCGAAGTGACCGTTTCCAACGACATCTCCGTCTCCGCTGCCGATAACGCCACCGTCGTGACCGTTACGGATCTTGGCAACATCAAATAATTCAATTCACGTTAAACCGTGATATGGATTTTTCGCTCCGCTGTTTCACCGCAGCGGGGCGTTTTTTGTCTTGGCGTTAAAATTCATAATATAAACTAAATATTTATTATTTACACGCTGCCGGTTTTGTGTTATGATGAAAATCAGGTAGGTGTGACCGTTTATGAAAAAAATCATTGCTTTGTTATTATGTATCTCCCTTTTTCTCTCGCTGACGCCCTCTGTTGCGTGGGCGGCGGATGATCCTGCTGCGGGCGATCTGAGTATCGCCACGCTGTCCGATATCCGCTATTTTCCCGACGCGCTGGCGGGGGACAAGGGCGAGGCCTATTATACCTATACCGAAAGCGCCGGCGTCAACGGCAGGGATCAGAACGCGCTGCTGGAGGCGGCCTTTGCCTCCCTGCGGCAGCAGGCGGAAAAGCACGGGCTGGACTGCGTGGTGATCTGCGGCGACCTGACGCTGGGCGGCGAATACCTCGGCGCGCAGGAGCTGGCCGAAAAGCTGTACCTGTTCGCCTTTGAAACGGGCCTGCGGGTGTACGTGATCAACGGCGACCGGGACGTCAACAACCCCGGCGCATGCGATTTCAGCTCCAACCTGAAAAAGCCCGCAAAGGGCGTCACACAGGCGGAATTCGCGCAGCTTTTCAGCCGTCTCGGTTACAACGACGCCTATCATGTTTATCAACCCCTGGGCAGCGGCGTGCAGGGGGCGTTGTCCTATTCCGTACGGCTGGACGAGGGCTACCGCCTGATTTTGGCCGACTGCTGCCGT
This sequence comes from Clostridia bacterium, assembly GCA_017428085.1. GTDB lineage: Bacteria > Bacillota > Clostridia > Oscillospirales > Acutalibacteraceae > RUG806. Next base: position 28,513 of record JAFRRP010000001.1, read on the forward strand.
TATACGGCGGACTGTACCGCCGCCCGTACCGACGAGCGCGAGGAGGGGTTCTCTTTCTCCGAAGGACTGCTGCAGTGGGTGCTGGCGGAGGCCGCCGAGGCGAAAAAGACCGGCGAAACGCCGCTGCTGTTCACCCACGGCGGCGTCGTGCCCATCAACGATTTTCAGGAGTACCTGCAGCCGGAGTCGCTGGTGGATAACGCTTATCAGCTGCGGGACACGCTGGCCGAAGCCGGTATCCTTTGCGCCTTCAGCGGAGGTCTGAACGCCGCCGATACCAACGTATACGATTCCGACTGCGGCCTGCCCCTTTACTCCGTCAGTTCTCCTTCCGTCACCCAGTTTCCCTTTGCCTACCGCGTCACGAAATTCGACGCCGGGAACGACGGCTCCGTGGATCTCTATTTCGAACAGCATGACTGCGACGAGGCGTCTCCCGTTGCCGCTTCCGGCGGCGTCTATCCCACGCCTTACCGCGCCATCGGTTTCGCGCGGCAGTACGGCGGCAGCGCCGACGCGGCAGGCTATCTCAATACGCTGGCCCGCGAAAAGCTGGGCGAGCTGTGCGAGGACATCGTCAGAGCGGGCGGCGTGAAGGCCTACGTCGAAAAGCTGTTCGGCGTGGATATCCGCAGCGCGGTGGTCAGCGCCGTGGGCACAGGCATCCGGCTGGGCCCGGTCACGGTGCTGAATTCCTCCAACGTGCTGTCGTTTATCGACGATCTTGACGAAAGCATCATGCAGTCGTACGTGCGCCAGCCTTCCCGCCTGTACGAGGCGCTGGGCAGGGCGGTGAAGGCGTTTGTCGAGCTGAAGGTCTCCGACGTGCCCTGTAAAAAATATCTCAACGCCTACGGCTTCGGCAGCAAAGACCGGGGCGGTACGCTGGGCGACCTGCTGCTCTCCCTGACGGCGCTGGTCCGGCCCGGCGACGAAAATATTTCCGACGACGCCTTTCTGCAGGACGCGATCCGTTCCTGCGCTTCGCCGGAATTCATCGCCCGCGTCGTGGAGGTGTTCCGTACTTACGTCGTTGACGGCATCCTGGTGGACAAGATCCTCGGCAATACCGAGTTCCATCTGGGCGCGCTGCTGAACACCGGCGTGCTGGCGGACGCCGTCTACGTGCAGATGTTCTTCTCGGTGATCCTGGCGGTCATGTCCTCCCGGCTGATGACCTCCGCCACGGGTACCGAGGCGTGGGACGCCGTGGCGCAGCTGTTTACCGACGGCTCCGATCTTTCCGTGGGCGCCGTGCTGGACCTGATGCTGAACGCGGAGGGCGCTTCCTCCGGCAGGACCGTGGACGAGTTCCTGGATACCGTGTTCGGGCTGCTGTTCGGCGAAGAGCAGCGCGCGGCCATGGGCGACAGCTGCGGGGCGTATCTGAAAGCCCTTTGCTATGACGACACCGCCGATACCGGCGCGCGCCGCGGCTATCCCGGCGCAGGGACCGTGCAGGCGGACGAGGACGATATGCGCGTTCCCTCCATGGTGCAGATCGCCGTCAACGGCAACCAGTCGTTCACGGTCACCTGGTTCACGAAGTATTCCGTCCGGGGCACCGATATCGAACTGATCAAAGAGGGCGGTTCCTTTACGGGCGTGCCCACGAACTCTCAAATGATCGCTTACGATACGTCGGACAGCGTGTATAACGCTTTCGGCTTCGACTGCGGCAATTACGGATTTTTCCCTTACGCCCGGTCCGTTGTAAAGCATCGGATCACCGTGCGCAACCTTTCGCAGGGCATGAAGCTGCGTTTTCGCATCGGCGACGCGGAAAAGAACCTGTGGAAGGAATGCGCCTTTGAGACCGGCACGAAGGACCGCGCCTTTACCTTCCTGCACCTTTGCGATTCCGACGGCGTTACGGACGCCGCCTTTGCGGAAAGCGCCGCCGTGCTGCGGGCGGCGGAGGAGGAATTCGATCCCTCCTTCATCGTCCATTCCGGCAACTTCGTGCGCTATCCCTATAACGACGCCCAGTGGGCAAGGGCGCTGAATTGCGCCGCGGACGTTTACAGCCGCGTGCCGCTGATGTATGCTTCCGGCCCCAACGACGCCAACGGTTATTATTCCGTACAAAAGCATCTGACATACTCCCGCACGCCCACGCAGTTTGAGGAGGACGGCGTCTATTATTCCTTTGATTACGCCAACGCCCATTTCACGGTGCTGAATGCCAACGCGCTGCAGACGGACAACACCCTTTCCGCCAGGCAGTTGTCTTGGCTGGAAAACGACCTGAACGCCCCGGCGGACTGGAAGATCCTTGTACTGTACGCGCCGCTGTTCTGCGTGGCGCCTGCCAACGAAAATCTGGAAGCGCAGCTGAATCGGCTGATCGGCAAGTACCATGTGGACCTGGTGCTGGAAAGCGGCGCGGGGGCGTATATGCGTTCCCATCTGCTCAAGGACGGCTCTCCCACGGACGCGCTGATCGATACCGTCAAGCTGGACGGCAGGAACTATCCCGTCTATGAGGAAAACGGCTGCTTCGCAGTCACCTGCGGCGGTATGTTCGGCGGCGACACGGCGGAGCTTTCCGTCCGCGGGCCCTACACCGCCGTGGCGCAGCGCTTCCAAACGCCCGTGTTCAGCGCCGTCACCGTGGACGGCGACACGCTGCTGGTAGGCGCGTTCGTGCTGGAAGACGGCAAGCTGCAGCGCGTGGATTCTTACGGCCTGCGCAAGGCCTCCGCTTCCTTCCTGCAGGGCGACGCCGATATGGACGGCAAAGTGACCTCCGCCGACGCCCGGCTGACGCTGCGCATCGCGGTGGGGCTGAACGTCGTCACGCCCATCACCAAGGCGGCGGCCGATATGGACGGCGATATCTACGTTTCTTCCGCGGACGCCCGTCTGGTGCTGCGCACTTCGGTGGGGCTGGAGCCCGCGCCGAAGCAGGTGCGCAAGTTCCTGTACGAGATCGCGGCGTATCAGAACGCGTAATAGTTAGTTACTGGTGGATAGTGATCAGCGATTAGTTTTTAAAGATAAAAAAGGAGAGATTTTATGGCAAGGATCATTGTGGCGGGCGGCGGACACGGCGGCATCGGCGCTGCGGCGCTGCTGGCCAAAAGCGGTTACGACGTGACCGTATTTGAGAAAAACGCCCGCGCGGACATGGGCTATGACTGGACGGATATCTTTGACAAGAAGGGGCTGTTCGCCGTCGGTCTGGACCTGCCCGCGAAGGAGAAATACGCGTTCAAGAACGACATGACCTTCGTCTGCCCCTCCGGCGAGCACAGGCTGCGGCAGCATACGCCGGAGGACCAGCTGGAGATCCAGATGGAACGTAAGGATATCTACGACATGCTGATCTCCCACGCAGAGGAATGCGGCGTGAAATTCGCGTTTGAAACGCCCGTGCTGGGTCCGGTGATGCTGGGCAACCGGGTGGCGGGCGTCCGCACGGAAAAGGGCGTGGAATATGCCGATCTGGTGATCGACGCCTGCGGCGCGGATTCCCCGGTCAGGTCCGGCCTGCCCGCGTATCTCGGCGTTCCGGGAAAAACAGGGCCCTATGAAAAGTTCTACGTCTACCGGGCGTTCTACGAGCGCACCGCCGATATCCCGGAGGATAATTTCAAGGTACTGCTGCTCCACAACAACGTGCTGGGCATCAGCTGGGTCGCCGCCGAGGAGGAGCACACGGACGTGCTGATCGGCCGGTTCGAGCCCTTCGGCATGGAGGAAGTGGAAACGGAGCTGGCCTCCCTGCGCAAAGAATTTCCGGAGCTGGGCGAAAAGCGCGTGCGCGGCGGTCAGTTCGTGACCATTCCCGTGCGGCAGGCGCTGGAAACCATGGTGGCGGACGGCTACGCCGCCATCGGCGACGCGGCGTTCATGACGGTGCCGCTGATCGGCTCCGGCATCGCCAACTCCCTGAAGGCCGCCCGCATGCTGGCGGACACGGTCGTTTCCGATACCAACGGGGAGTTTTCGGCTCAGACGCTGTACCCCTACCAGCGCAGATTTTTCGCGGAGCTGGGCGCGGGGCTGGCGCCCATCGCCTGCATCAAGCTGATGCTGACGAAGGTGACCTCCCGCGAGGTCGATTATCTCTTTGCCTCCGGCATCCTCAACGAGGGGGATATCACCATGGGCGCGGATACCACCAGCATCTTCGCCATGACGGGCGGCATGAACCCCGTGGCGCTGAAGATCAAGGCGGCGGGGCTGGTCAAGGACAAGGAGCTGCTGAAAAAGATCGGCTGGATGGCGGGCCGGATCGCCTCTGTGGTGTCCGTGTGCGCCGCCATGCCCAAGGTATATAATAAAAAGGCCCTTGCCGCGTGGGCAAAGGCCTATCGGAAATGCTTTGAGATCTGACCGGGCGCCGTTTTAATCGGCAAAGGTGAAGCCCACGCCGGGTTCCAGCGTGCCGAGGATGCTTTCGATCCGGTCCTGCATGGAAAGGTACTGCCGTTCCGCCTCCGGCGCATACTGCACGTCGGTGGGATAGACCGCGTACAGCGTATACGTGTTCGTCCCGTCCGTCAGCGTGTGCAGTTTTTCACAGGCGGACAGCATGGCGTAATCGTAATCCGTGTCTTCCGCCGCCAGCGCCAGCGTGAACAGATGGCCGCCGTATATGGTCTCCGCGCTGTCCCGCTCCCGGAATTTCAGCCACAGATCGTTGCCGATGTATTTGGTGGCGCAGGAATAATGACCGTCCCAATCCTTGGGCAGCCGCAGGGAGAAATAGGCGTTGCTGATCAGGATGCCCTCCTCCGGGTAGGTGACCTGCTCGGTGGGCTTGCGGTAATCCTCCGCGTCCTCGTCGGCGTCCGTCTGCGCCTCGGTCTGTTCCGGCGCCTGCGTCGTCGTTTCCTCCGGCAGGGCGCTTTCGCTCACGTCCCGCGCGGTGACGTTTTCCGCCGTTTCGATCGCATCGGTGGTCGGTTCGCCGATCACGCCCGCGCAGCCCGCCAGCGTAACGAGCAGGCACAGCGCCAGAACCGCGGCGATCGATTTGTTTCTCTTATGCATTCATATCACTTCTTTTCGCGTTTTTCTTTACCCTATCCGTTTTCAGAGTAAAAGTCAAGAATTCTTACATCTTTGTCATCGTATCATTCAGTAAAGAAAGGGGAGTTGACTGATGGTTACCGACCACATCACCGTCAACGCGCACAGCAGCATCCGCATCGCGGGGGAGAAAACACTGTATTTCGACCCGTTTCACCTGAAGGACGAGCCGCACGACGCGGACGTCGTCTTCATCACCCATGACCACTACGACCACCTGTCGGCGGAGGATATCGCCCGCGTGAAAAAGAACGGCACGGCGTTCGTGCTGCCTGTGACCTGCCGCGCCGCGGCGGAGAAAAACGGGCTGACGAATTGCGTATACCTGGCGCCCGGCGAAACGGCGGAGGTATGCGGCGTGCCCGTGGAGGCGGTGGCCGCCTATAACGCCATAAAGCCTTTCCATCCGAAAAAGAACGGCTGGCTCGGCTATGTCGTGACCGTGGAAGGAAAGCGCTTCTACGTGGCGGGGGATACCGACGAAAACAAGGATAACCTTGCCGTGAAGTGCGACGTGGCCATGGTGCCCGTCGGCGGGACCTATACTTTCGACGCGAAGCACGCCGCGAAATTCGTCAACAAACTGCGCCCCGCCGTAGCCATCCCCACCCATTACGGAGATATCGTCGGCTCCCTCGCGGACGCGGACGCCTTCGCCGCCAATATAGATGAAGGGATCGAGGTCGTGAAGAAGATCTGACGTCCGTGCGATGCGCCGCTTAAGTCGTAAGTCGTAAGAAGCCCTTCTGGCGTTCCTGTATTTCGTTCAATGATAAAGATACTTATTCCGACATGAACTACTGTTTCTTACGACTTACGACTCACGACTTGCGACTGTCTGACGCGGGGGACCGCGTCAGATCCGCTGCTCCCAGTACGGTTTCCCGTCCTTGATCGCCACCTTGCGGTTCATGGTGTGTTTCGCGAAGTTGCGGGGACGGATCACGACCTTGTCTTCGTAAACCTCGATGATCACGCCGATGCCCATGGAACGGTCGTCGCCGTGGTGGTTGCCGCACGCCTGACTGGGCAGGTTGATCAGCGTCAGCCCGTCCTCGTGCTCAAAGCTGGCGTACCCTTCTTCCTGCATGCGCTTTTCGCCGCACAGCCCCATATGGGAGTGCCCGCTGAAATAGAACACGTTTTTGTGCGCCTTCAGGATGCGTTCCAGCGCTTCGCTTTCCGTGCCTACGCCTCCCTCCATGGGGTCGGTGGCGCTTTCGTTCCGGTCCCAGGTGCGGGGCAGCCCGTGCCGTCCGTTCAGGCTCTGGTGGCAGAAGACGAACGCGGGTTTGCCATCCGCCCCGTCCAATTCCTGTCGCAGCCATGCAAGCTGTTCCTCACCCAGATGCGCTTCGCATCCCGCGTCCTGCGTATTGCCCAAAAAGATGAGCTTATACCCGTTGACGTTGTGGCTGAACCACGTTTTTGTGTGGTCGGTACCGCAGATGGCGTTGGAGTATTGCAGGTAATTTCGTTCGGCTGTTTCGTAGCCGTCGTCGTTCCACAGGTCGTGGTTGCCCACGGTCAGAAAGATATGTTTCGCCGGTCGGCATTTGTCAAAGCACCGTTTCGCCAGCTCCCAGTTCTCCGCGGAGCCGTGCGAGGTGGTATCGCCGATGGTAAGGTATACGTCCATCGGCACCCTGCTTTTGGCGCTGTCCTTCAGCGACTGCGTCAAAAACCACATGGGCACCTTCGGCGCCGGATGCTTGCTGTCGATGTGGTTGTCGCTGGTGACGGCGCACAGCAGCTTTACGTCATGGTATAAAGGCGATATGTTTCCCATATTGCTACCCCCCTGGTCATTTCCTTCGTCTATTATGACAGCATTGCGCTGAAAATGCAATGCCAATTTTAACATACAGGAGAAAATCGTTATGAAAGAACTGGCGAAGAAAAAAAGATTGTATCCCGTTTGGTTCCTGGCGGCGGCCGGGGTGTTCTTCGGCGGCGCGGCGGCGTTTTTCCGCACCTTTGTGGACTGGAATAACATCCCGCTGGTGATTTTAAGCTCGATCCTGCTGACCTCCGGGTTTGCCTTCGGGCTGCTGCTGGCGGCGGACGCGGGTGAAAAGGAGCACGGCGACCGGGCAAAGCTGATCGTCTTCCTGTCGGCCGACGTGGTTTCGCAGGCGGTGCTGTGGACGGTGCTGACGCTGGTCAACGTGGACGGGCTTTACAACCGCCGCGCGATCTACACCGCCTATTTTTTCTTTATGCCGCTGTTTCTGCTCTTTGCGCTGGTGGTGCTGCACCGCATCCCGAAACTCGGCGTGCGCTTTGTGAACAAGCTGTTATCGCTGGCCTGCGTCGTCGGTATGCTGGCGGCGGCGATGGTGCCGGTGATCGGCGATCCCAACGGTTTCCTGATCAAATGCCTTTCCCCCGGACGGCCGGAGTTTGAAGCGATCCCCGCCGAGAATCTGGTCGCGGCGGAGTCCGAACGGGAGGAGTGCCGGAAGTGGTTCAACGAGCATATCCTGCTGGACGCGGAACGGCCTGAGCCCGCATTCAACTTTGATCTGGACGGCGTGGACCTGAAAGACGCCGTCTCCTTCTTTGACGTCACCCGTTCGGAAACCGTCCCCACGGCAAACGGCGGTGAAACGACGACCGTCACCCTGACGAAAAACGGGCTGGAGGTCCGTGTGACGGGCACGCTGTATGAGGACAAGCTCACCTGCGACTGGACGATGTACGTCAAAAACACGGGCGACGGCAACAGCGCCCTGTTATCCGACGTGTCCGCACTGGACAGCGTTTTCAATATCACCAGCCCCAGGCTTTATTACAGTACCGGCAGCGATTGCCAGGCGGACGATTTTACCATGAAAAGGGCGTTCGTGCTGCCTTACGCGACGATGCGGTTTTACCCGAAGGGCGGCCGTTCCAGCGACGGCTATCTGCCCTATTTCAATCTGTCCGGCAAGGGACGCGGCGTAGTGGCCGCTGTCGGCTGGTCCGGCGAATGGAAAAACGAGGTCGCGAAAACCGACGGCGGCGTCCGTCTTGTGATCGGCCAAAAGGATTTCAGCGCGTACCTGCTGCCGGGGGAGGAGATCCGCACCCCGCGCGTCTCACTGACCTTCTACCGCTATTCCAATCCCATGAAGGGCTTTAACCTGTTCCGCAGCTACGTGGCGGACTGTCTGATGCCCGCCGGCGCCAAACAGATCACCTCCTTCGTGCTGGCGGACGAGTTTTCCACGCTGTCCGCGCAGGAGCTGGTCGAAAAGGCGCAAAGCATCCCGGAGGACAAGCTCCCTTATTTCAACAACTTCTGGATGGACGCCGGCTGGTACGACTACACGGAGAGCTGGTGGGACGGCGTCGGCACCTGGAGCGCCAACAAACAGAAGTTCCCCAATACGCTGATCGAGGTGGGCAACGCCGCCAAAGCGATGGGCAAAAACTATCTGCTTTGGTTCGAGCCTGAACGGGTGAGGGAAGATACTTACCTGTATAAAGAGGGAATGACGCATCTGAACTGGCTGGTTTCCACCGGCGGGGACAGCTGGATGTGGAACATTGCGGAGACGGAAGCGGCTGATTTCCTCAGCGGGTACATCACCGCCGCCCTGCAGGAAAACGGCGTGACGGTCTACCGGCAGGATTTCAACTTTGAGCCGCTGGCCTACTGGCAGCAGGCAGACGCGGAATACTACGGCGGCAGGACCGGTATTGCGGAAAACCACTATATCGCAAATCTGTACCGCTATCTTGATACGCTCGTATCGAACGTCCCCGGCCTGCTCATCGATAACTGCGCTTCCGGCGGACGGCGGCTGGATCTGGAGATGGCGGCAAGAAGCGTACCGCTGTGGCGGTCCGACTACAACTGCGACGGCTCCCGTTCCGATATCCTGGAGGCGACGCAGTCCATGACCTACGGCCTGTCCTTCTGGCTGCCCGGTTACGGCACCAGCTATTACACCTCCGACGTTTACGCCGCCCGGTCCTCCATCCTGCCCAGCTGCTCCACCGGCGACGGCGCTTCGGAGTTTATCGGCGCGTACGATGAGCTGCGCGCCAATATGCTGCAGAATTATTATCCCATCACTGCGGGCGGCGTGAAGCCCACCGAGGCGTTGGGCGTGCAGTACGGCACGCCGCAAAGCGGCCACGCGGTGGTCTACGTCCGCGAAAAGGTGAAAGACGAAACCGTTCTCGTGAAGTTCGGCGGCCTGCTGTCCGACCGGCTTTACACCGTGACGAATTTCGACGATCCGGAAGACGTGCGGCAGATGAGCGGCTCGCAGCTGATGAAGAACGGATTTGAGGCGCCTGTCGCCGAAACACGTTCCGCGCTGATTTATCTTTACAGCGTCAATTAGTATTTGACATCCATCCATAGGATGTGGTAAAATACTACAAATAAAAACAAAGGGGAAAAAACATGAAAACTGTATTTCTGACCGGCGGTACCGGCACCATGGGTTGGGCGGCGTTCCAGGAGCTGCTGAAGCACAAGGACGTCAAGGTCAATTTCCTTGCCAGACCCAGCGACAAGAACAAGCAAAAGCTCTTGCCCTATATGGGACAGAAGAACGTGGAGATCATCTGGGGCGATTTCCTGGATTACGACGCGATCCTGAAGGGCATCACCGGCGCGGATTACGTGCTGCACATCGGCGGCATGGTGTCCCCGCAGGCGGACTACAAGCCCTATTCCACCCGCAAGGTCAACGTGGGCGCGGCGGAGAACATCTGCAAGGCGGTCCTCGCGCAGCCCAACGCGGACGATATCAGGGTCTGCTACATCGGCTCCGTGGCGGAGACCGGCGACCGCAACACGCCCATCCACTGGGGCCGCTGCGGCGACCCGATCAAGATCTCCGTCTACGACCACTACGCCATCTCCAAGGTCATGGCGGAGCGCGTGTTCGTGGAAAGCGGCATCAAGCACTGGGTCGTCATGCGTCAATCCGGTATCCTGTATCCCGCCATCCTGCACAACATGGAGCCCATCATGTACCACGTGCCGCTGAACGGCATGCTGGAGTGGTGTACCGTGGAGGACGCGGGCCGTCTGATGTGCAACTTCGTCACCACCGACCTGCCGGAGGAGTTCTTCCAGCGGTATTACAACATCGGTTCGGGCGAGCAGTACAGATTGACCAACTTCGAGTTTGAGGAGCTGCTGCTGGGCTGCATCGGCCTGGGTTCCCCCAAGACGCTGTTCGATCCCAACTGGTTCACCATCAAGAACTTCCACGGCCAGTATTACGCCGACGGCGACCTGCTGGAGGACTATCTCCACTTCCGCGCCAACACGCCCGTGAAGGAGTATTTCGACCATCTGGCCAAGCAGGTGGAGTTCTACTACCGCATCCCGAAGTACATCCCCACCAAAAAGGTCATCGGCGCGGCGGCCAAGCCCTTCATGAAGAAGATCGCCCAGACGCCCAAGTGGGGCACGCTGGACTGGGTCAAGACCAAGGACCCCGTCAGGATGTCCGCCTACTACGGCTCCTATGAGGATTGCAGCAAGATCCCCTCCACATGGGAAGAGTTCAAGCTGGAAAGCCCGGATAAACGCAACAGCGCGGCAAAGGAATTCCTGCTGGACCACGGCTATGACGAAAGCAAGCCGAAGTCCGAGCTGGATATCGAGGATATGAAGCAGGCGGCGGCCTTCCGCGGCGGCGAAGTTTTGAGCAAGAAGATGAAAAAGGGCGACCTGACGACCAAGCTCAAATGGAAATGCGGCTGCTGCGGCGCGGAGTTCGAGGCCAGCCCCAACCTGATCCTGCTGGGCGGCCACTGGTGCCCCGAGTGCTATCTGCCGGAGAAGACCTGGAACTACGACGAGATCGCCAAGACCAATCCCTTCTTCGCGCAGGTATGGTACACCAACCACAGCAAGGACGAGCACAACGTCTATCAGTTCGACGAGATCTTCGCCGGCTGGGAAGCGAAAAAGTAAGCCATAAAAAAATCCGCCGGTATGCGGCGGATTTTTTAGAGTTGAAAGTTGAGAGTTGAGAGTTGAAACTTGCGGTTTTTGATCTGGACGGCACGATACTGGACACGGCGGAGGATCTGAACGCCTCACTGAACTACGTTTTACGGAAATACGGTCTGCCGGAGCGCTCCGTCGCCGATACCAAACGCTTTTTGGGCAACGGGATCCGGCGGCTGATCGAGCTCGGCGCGGGGGAGGGCGTTCCCGCGGCGACGCTGGACGCCATGTTTGCCGACTTCAAGACCCATTACGCCGTGCATTGTCTGGATCAGACGCGTCCCTATGAGGGGATCCCGGCGCTGCTTGTCGCGCTGCGGGCGGCGGGCGTAAAGACCGCCGTGGTCTCCAACAAGGCGGATTTCGCCGTGCGGGAGCTGGTGGACCGGTTCTTCCCCGGCCTGTTCGATTACGCGGTCGGGGAGCGTGAGGGCGTCCGCCGCAAGCCCTGTCCCGATTCCGTCAACGAGGCGCTGAAGCAGCTGGGCGCCGCCCGTGAAGACGCCCTCTATATCGGCGATTCCGAGGTGGATATCGCAACCGCCGAAAACGCCGGATTGCCGTGCGTGTGCGTTGCGTGGGGCTTCCGCACGCCGGAACAATTGCGGCAAAGCGGCGCGCAGCGGATCGTCTATACGATCGATGAATTAAAAGCGATTCTTATTTAACAAGCCGCTGTTATGATCCGTACAATGTGGAATTTGCAGGGATAAAACCGTAGCACGGAGCCTCAGCTCCGTTCGCAACGCGATTCCGGCTTTAGCAGCACGCAGCATCAGCTGCGTTAAAACGAAATTCAGTTTTACACATTGAAAATGAAATGATATCCCGAATTAACGGAGCTGAGGCTCCGTGCTACGAGATTTCGACAAACTGCCGATTTATCTTAAGGAGCGATGAATATGAAACTAAAATTCAGATCTGTCCGCTGGCTGGCGCTGCTGCTGGCGGCTGTGATGCTGATCCCCGCCGTGCCCGCCTCCGCGGCGCGGTCCGGTAAACCGGAGACGCTCCCGTGGCGCTTTTCCGCGGTCCCGGAAAAGGCGGATTACGCCGCGGGCGAGGAGATCATCATTCGCTCGAAGCTGGAAAACGTCTCGTTTTCCGACATGCTCGACGTGGAGCTGAGCATGCAGTTCACGCAGACGGACACCTATCTGGTCTCCGGCGATATCTATTATGATATCGGTACGCTCGGCGTGGGGCACACGCTCGAAAAGCGCTTCAACCTGTTCGAGAATACGGGCAATCAGGCGCTGGGCGAAAAGTGGGGCGCGCTGCTGGCACGGCTGGTGAAATTCCTCGGCTGGCTGTTCAGCAGTCTTTCTCCGTTGCTGCGGCATACGGAATCGGCTGCCTCCAATGCCTTCCGCGGTTTCCCGGAAGGGCTCTCCGGCAGGCTGTTGCCCAAAATCAGGCAGCAGGCGGGGGCGTGTTACGTCACTTACGACGGACAGGTGATCGGGTGTACGTTCTATATCAGCTACCGGAAGACGGCAAATACGGCCCCTGCCGCTGCGCGGAAGACGGGGGAAAGCGACGCGCCGTTTACGCTGCGCGCCTCTCTGACGCCCTCTGCCGATGACGTCTCCGGCCTGTTCTTCGGCGCCCAAATGACGGGAACCGGCTTTGACGGCGGCTTCTTCTTCCTGAGCGCCGCGCGGAACTGGGCGGGCGTCGCCCGCATGGAGTACGGAAAACCGAAGTTCCTGTCCGTAAAATACGCGGCGATGGAGCCCGGCAGGGCGTATGACGTGAAGATCCAATACGGCGACGGGCGGCTGATCGCCTGGCTGTACAACAACCCGCTGGACGAGGATCCCTGGCCGCTGTTCGACATTCCCGTTGCTTTTGACGGGACCGCCTACGGCGTCTGCGGCGCGGCGGAAAACGTGACAGTCACGGACGCCCCGCCCGCGTATGAGGGCGAGACCTATACCAACCCGCTCTATCCCAACAGCGCGGACCCCTTCGTGCTGTACGAGGACGGCGTGTATTACCTCTACGCCACCAACAACGGCGAGGGCTTCAACGCGGCGACCTCCACCGACCTGGTCCACTGGACGGATATCGGGCAGGTGGCGTTCAAGGACGATATCGTGGGAGAGTATTACTTCTGGGCGCCGGAGGTCTACAAGTACAACGGCCGGTACTATCTGTTCTATTCCGCCGAAGGCCATTTGGGCGTGGCGGCAGCCGACAGCCCCGCCGGGCCCTTCGTGAAGACCTCGGACGATTTCCTGATGGAGCGTGAGGCCATCGACGGCCACGTGTTCTTTGACGACGACGGGAAGATCTGGCTGTATCTCGTCCATTTCGGCGAGGGCAACCACATCTGGGTGTACGAGCTCAACGACGACCTGATCTCCGTCAAGGAGGGTAGCGGCGTGAAGCTGACCGTTCCCGAAGGCTGGGAGGGCACCATCAACGAAGGCCCCGCCGTGCTCAAGCACAACGGGACCTACTACCTGACCTATTCGGGCGACGATTACCTGAAAATGAACTATGACGTGGGTGTGATGACCTCCGACAGCCCCACCGGGCCCTTTACCCGGTACGAGGGCAACCCCATCCTGCGGGCGGACAGCTTCATCCACGGCACCGGCCACCACTGCTTCGCGTATTCGCCGGACGGCACGGAGATGTTCATCGTCTATCACAGCCACAACACGCTGACCCAAGTCCATCCCCGGGCGCTGAACATCGACCGGGTGAAGTTCGTGCCGCAGGAAAACGGCCCGGACCTGCTCGTCGTGTACGGGCCCACGGTCACGCCGCAGCCCATGCCGTCGGGGGCGGAATGAATAAGGATTTTACGCGCTGACGCTAAAAGAAAAAAGAATACTGAAGACTGAAAAATGAAGAATATCGGAAAACACTTTGTGTTTTGATGATAAAACTGTAAGGGCGAAAGCCCTTCCGATATTGTTCAATATTCATTTTTAAGTTTTCAGTAT
>JAFRRP010000019.1 GCA_017428085.1 Clostridia bacterium
AGGCTATCAAAAGATGCTCTTGCGCTCTCCGAGGGGCAGGGACCGCCCTTTTGAAAAAGCGCGCCCTGCACCCGGCGGAAAATTTTTTGTGACGCCCGTGACGCAGGTGACGGCGTTTAGGAGCGCTGTCAAAAACCGCGTCACGGTCGTCACCGGCGTCACGCCGACGTGCCGAGGAAAGACAATTCTATGCGCCGTCCGTCGTGATTCCGCAGCCGTTCATAGCGGATATCATATTCATTTTTTAACCGACCGGCGAGCACATTCAGCTTCATCGAAAGCGCGCTTGGGCTCAATTTTGATTGGAGTTTTTCTTCCAGCTCCGTTGCCGTTCCGTCCCATTTGCCGCCGCATTCTGAGAGAAAATTATTGATTATTTCAAGCAGAGGATCGGGCGGGTCTTTCCATAATTCGGTTTCGGTGCGTTCAAAATACCACTGCAGGTTTTCCTCATTGCGTTTCAGATAAAGCTTCTGATCCTGAAGATCCCGGCATGATATTTCCAGCACTGCATCGTTGGAGGTACGCTTTTCTTTTTGCAGAATGAACGCACCGTCCGCCGCGCCCATGATGCCGTTTGTTCCGGAGATCATATCAAAGGCGTCGTCAGCCTTTTGTTTTCTTGTGTGATGCACGACAAGAATACAAATCCCGTTCGTATCGGCGATTCTTTTCAACGAAGACATGATTTCATAATCGTTACCGTAACTGAAATTATCTCCGTCCGGTTCACGGATTTTTTGCAGCGTATCGATGATAATCAGCCGTGTATCCGGCACCTTTTTCAGGAACCATGTGATCTGTTCATCAAGCCCTTTACCGAGCTGCATGGACGCGATAGAGAGATGCAGATCGTCCGTTCCTTCCACGCCGAACATCTTGTACAACCTTCTTTGCAGACGGTCAAACGTATCCTCCAGCGCAAGATACAATATCGGGCTTTGCGAGACCGGGAACTCCCATAAAGGGAGCCCCGTGCTCACGTGATACGCGATCTGCAGCATCAAAAAGCTTTTCCCGATCTTCGGTGCACCGGCAAAGACGAACAGGCCGGGGTAAAGCAGATTCTCGATCACCGGCGGCTTGCCATCGTAAACGGTGTTAAACAGATCGTTCATTGTTACGGTAGGTAGAAAGTACGGATCGCTGTATGTCTGCATCGCCCGCGCCAGCTCGCGTAAATTTTTCTTTTTGCTATTGCATTCTGCTTCGGAATCTGTTACAATAGCATTGGTTTTGAGATTTGACTGTCCGCCGTCTGCGCCAACAGACGTGATTCCGGCAGTCTTTTCTTTTTCTTCGATCATTCGGTTTCCTCCTTCATTCCGTTCATAATTTCCGCAATCAAACGGATATTGGCGAGCGTTTCATCGGAAAGCGCTGCGCCGGATTCCAGCCGTTTCAGCTCGGATAAGATCTCCGTCATTTGCGTTTTCAGCGCCTTATACACGCGCGGATTTCCTTGAACAACGATCTCCCTGCCGATGCAGCGCCGGTAACAGTATTCCTGCTTTGACAGGCCGGAAAGAGAAACCGCCGTGTTGATCTGCTCGTTTTCTTCGGGCGAAACTCGGAACCCGACCGTGATATTCCGCCACCGGTTCTGCTCGTCTCTGTTCTTAGCTGACATATTCTTCGCCTCCTCTAATACTGTTAAGTTTGTCTGCCATTTCATTCTGCGTTGTGGGAAACAGGTGCGCATATTTGTAGGTGATCTCGATACTCTCATGTCCCACGCGATCAGCTATCGCGACCGGAGAAAACCCCATTTCAATCAGCAGAGAAATGTGGGAATGACGCAGATCATGGATGCGGATCCGCTTTACACCGGCCGCTGCTGCGCCGCGATCCATTTCCCGATGCAGATATTTTTTTGAGATTTCAAACAGCCGATCTTTCGGTTTGATCCCGTAAAGCTGACGGATATAATCACGGATCTCATCCACAAGAAAATCCGGCATTTTGATCACACGATTGCTTTTCGGTGTTTTCGGATCGGTAATGACGTCGCGGCCGTCGATACGCTGATACGATTTTGTTATTGATACCGTACCGCGCTCAAAATCGAAATCTGCCGGGGTTAACGCCAACAGTTCTCCTTCTCGAATGCCGCACCAATACAAAACCTCAAAGGCGTAAAACGATATCGGCTTGTCCATCATGACATAAGAGAACTTCTTGTATTCTTCCTGCGTCCAGATCTGCATTTCTTTTCCCTTGGCTTTGCCCATATTACCAACTTTCGCCGCGGGATTCACGGAAAGTCCGTAAAACTTCACGGCATGATTGAACACAGCGGAAAGCTGGTTGTGCAGTGTTTTCAGATAAACCGGGGAATAAGGTTTTCCGGTTTTATCCTTTGTCTTGAGCATCGCGTTCTGCCAGGCGATCACATCCTTCGGCTGGATCTCGTTGATTTTGCGATCTCCGAAGTACGGCAGGATTTTTGTCCGCAAAATATGCTCCTTTGTGTGCCATGTGTTTTCTTTCAGCCGGGTTTTCATATCCTCGCTGTAAATAGCAACGAAGCTCGCAAAGGTCATATCCAGATCAGCGGTCGCTTTGTTTAGTTGTTCCCGTTCCCATGCTTGTGCTTCGCGTTTTGTTGCGAAGCCGCGCTTCTGAGATTGGCGGCGTTTACCCTGCCAATCGGTGTAGCGGTATACGGCCCGCCACGTGTTAGTCTTTTCTTCTTTGTATACAGCCATATTCTCACATCCTTTCTTTGATTTCGGCTGCGCCGTAACAGGTCTTTTCTAAAAAATATTGTTTATTGACCCGTCCGGAAATGGTAATGAATCCTTTTGCCTTCAGTTCTTCATTCAGACGCTGAACGATTTTATAGGCGTAGGATTTGGAGATGCCGAGAATTTCAGCAACTTCTCCGACTTTCAAAAAATGCTCGGACAATATGATCCCTCCTTCCTGATTTGATGATTGATACCTTTCCTGAAAGTGGGGGCAGGTATCAAAAAATTGTAGTTGCAGTATCAGACTGCCTTTTCTGTCTTGCTACATCTTTTCACCTCCAAAACACATTTTTTTCAAGACCCCTGTTTTTCACCGATTTTTATCGGATCAAGATCCGTGTTTTTGTACCGGAATCGTTTCAGTTTTCTCTTTTCGGACAGTGATCCATCCGAGATATTTCCGTTCGATAACGGTACATATTTCCCGGTATCTGCAGGGGAATGTATGAACGCTGTCGCAGTGGTTTGATCTGATAATCGTGCGAGCAGTATTCATATTCGAGAATCAAAGTGGATATAGTAATTTATTTGCCTTGACTAAGCGGGGACAAGGATCAGATCACTGATTTCTTCTCTCACTATATCTATAGTCGAAATTACAAAAAACACCGATAATCGCGTGACAGACGATTTTTGATGCCTGTGACAGATTTATTATTCCTCCTGCTCCAGTTCCGTTCCCACAGGCATTCCTCATATTTCTATGGGCGCTGTGCGGTCTCGCAGCCGTTTCAGGCTGCCAGCGCTCGCTTCCTTTTTTTCGGAAGGTCGTGGCGGTTTGGGGAACCGTGTAGGGATTCAATTGTAAAAGCAAAAAAGCCGTTACACAGACAGCACAAAAAGCGGGAAGGCATTTCTCCTTCTCGCACAGTTCATGCTGAACTATGTAACGGCTTTGTATAACAAAGCGTCTCTCCGGGCTTTGCCCGGAGTTCCTCTCGCAGGGAAACCTCCTGCGAAAATCCTATTTCAAAAAATCAATCGCAGTTCAGTTTGCTATTCTATTGTAATGAGTCCAAAAACTCAGTATAACATTATAGCAAACAAATGTTCCGTTTTCAATACTTTTTTTTGAAATTTTTGGATTTTTTTGAAGGAAATGGTCGTTTTTTGCATGAACAGTGTGCTTGAGTGTGAAATTACTTAACTATTCTGCTTTGTTTCCTTTGTACCTCCTTGACACGACTTAAACAAATATGCTATATTTCTTATATCATCACGAAGAACCGGAGTTGAATCAAATGGCAATCGGAGAAAGAATCAAGTTTTTTCGCAATCTGAGAGGGATGACGCAGAAGTATCTCGGTCAGGTCGTCGGGTTTCCGGAAAAGACCGCCGACGTCCGGCTGGCGCAATATGAAACCGGAACCAGAACGCCAAAGGATGACTTGACAAATCTGCTCGCATCCGCACTCGGCGTCTCGCCAATGGCGTTGGACGTACCGAATATTGAGAGTTATGTAGGGTTGATGCATACATTTTTTGCACTGGAAGATCTTTATGGGCTGAAAATAATGATGATCGACGGTATCCCGAGTTTGCAGATTGTCTCCGACGCAGACGCGAATTACGAAACGCTTTCCGGATTATTCAGGGAATGGGCGGAGGAATCCGACAAGCTGACGACAGGAGAGATATCCAAAGAGGAATACGATGAATGGCGTTATACTTACCCGGAGATCCCGAGAGAGCGTAAACGCACCAAACACGATGAAGCACGGGATCGAATGAAACACGAAACAAAGTAGAGACAAAAAGAAAAGAGCTAACTGACGAATCAAAAAATCAGTTAGCTCTTTATTCTTGAATAATTAGGTTTTTGTTGCCAAAACGTTGCCAAACGTGATTGTGAAGGGCAAGGAACCCTTACGTATCAACGGTTATGACGGTTTACGGCATTATTCCCACTCAATCGTGCCCGTAGGCTTGGGCGTGACGTCGTACAGAACGCGGTTGACGCCCTTGACCTCATGGGTGATGCGGTCGGTTATTTTGTTTATCAGCGCCCAGTCAAGGGGTTCCGCCGTGGCGGCGGTGGCGTCGACGGAGTTGACCGCGCGGATGACGACGGGCCAGTCAAAGGTGCGCTCGCCCCCGGCGGTGATGCCGGTGGATTTGTAATCCGGAACGATCGTGAAGTACTGCCATACCTTACCGGCAAGACCGGCGGCGGCGAATTCCTCCCGCACGATGGCATCGGATTCCCGAACCGCTTCCAGTCTGTCGCGGGTGATGGCGCCGGTGCAGCGCACGCCGAGGCCCGGGCCGGGGAACGGCTGACGGTCCACCATGGAGGCGGGCAGGCCCAGCGCTTTGCCGACCATTCTTACTTCATCTTTATACAGGAACTTGACGGGCTCCACCAGTTCGAAACGGTCCTTCAGGTCCTCCGGCAGACCGCCCACGTTGTGGTGTGCCTTGACGCCCGCTTCACTTTCCAGAATATCGGGATAGATGGTGCCCTGGCCGAGGAACCTGACGTCCTCCAGCTTGCGGGCCTCTTCCGCGAACACGTCGATGAACTCGCTGCCGATGATCTTGCGTTTCGTCTCGGGATCGCTGACGCCCGCCAGTTTGTCAAGGAAGCGGTCCACCGCGTCGATATAGATCAGGTTGGCGTTCATTTCTTCCTGGAACACACGGATGACCTGCTCCGGTTCGCCCTTTCTCAACAAACCGTGGTTGACGTGTACGCAGGTAAGGTTTTGCCCGATCGCCTTGATCAGCAGCGCGGCCACTACGGACGAATCCACGCCGCCGGACAGGGCCAGCAGCACCTTGCCGTCGCCCACCTGCGCGCGCAGCGCTTCGATCTGTTCCGCGATAAACGCTTCCGCCAGCGCGGGGGTGGTGATACGTTCCATTGTTTCGGGTCTTCTGTTATCTGCCATTGTTATATCCTCCGTCGTCTTTTTTACTTCATTATATTACGACAGTCCAACAAAAAAATCAATATTTCGGACTCTTTTTTTTGGAAGAAATTTGTTGATTTATTTTCCCGTTCGTAGTAAAATATCTAAAATAATTATAATAGAACAAACGGAGAAACGTTATGTCAGGCAATCAAACGAAAGGCGAAAAGAGGAAGGAGCTGCTGCGGGTGGTGAAATACGCGTTGATCGCTGCCAGCGCCGGCTTGATCCAATTCGGCAGCGAATTGCTGCTGGAAAAGGTGTTTCACCTTCCTTACTGGATCAGCTATCTGGCGGCGCTGATCCTTTCCGTGCTGTGGAACTTCACCATCAACCGGAAATATACCTTCAAATCCGCCAACAACATCCCTGTGGCAATGCTGAAGGTGGCAGCTTATTACGCCGTGTTTACGCCGCTTTCCACCATCGGTGGCAATTATCTGGTAGAAAATCTTCATTGGAACAGCACGCTGGTGCTTGTTGGAACGATGCTTACCAATTTTGTGACGGAATTCCTTACCAGCGGTTCTTTGTGTTCGGAAAAACCATTGATACCAATGCGCTTGCCTTAAAAGAAAAAGAGACGGAGCAGACCGCGGTCAAACAGGATCAGTGATAAGCGATCGGGGAACAGGAGCTAACATTACCCGGAAAGAAGCAGGAATGAAGCAGGCGGAAAAGAGATCGAAAAAAAGCAGAACAGACGTGGTGCTTCGCATTGCAGGCGCGGCGCTGGGACTGTTTTTTTTCGGCTTCGGCGTACACCTGACCATTCAGGCCAACATCGGCGTGGGTCCTTGGGACGCGCTGCATCTGGGCCTTGCGAATACACTGCACGTCAAATACGGCACGGCTTCCATTGCCATGTCGCTGCTGATATTGGGTATCGACGTGCTGCTGAAGGGAAGAATCGGGATCGGTATGTTTCTTGACGCGCTGATCGTGGGGAAAACGGTCGATCTTTTCGATTGGCTGGGCATCGTGCCGGAGATGACGGGAAAGTTCAGCGGCGTATTGCTGATGCTGGCGGGGCTGATCGTGGAGGGATTCTCGCTGTACCTGTATATGAGGGCTGGGCTTGGCTGCGGCCCGCGGGATACGCTGCTGGTGCAGCTGAAAAAGAAGATGCGTAAGATCCCCATCGGGCTGATCAGTATCTTGATATTATCGGTCGTTACCTTTGCCGGATGGAAGTTGGGCGGACCGGTCCATTTCGGCACGCTGATCTGCGCCTTAGGTACCGGGCCCATCATGCAGGCGGCGTTTCGGGTGGTTCATTTTAAGGCGGAGGACGTGACGCATCAAGATTTGGTGACTTCTTTGATGATCCTGACAGACAGAGCTTGACTTTAATGTGTTAATGTGCTATCATACTAAAAACGATTCGGTGAGCAAGGGAGGCGACGCGCCGTTGAACAGAAACGACAGTAGCGCAGGAAAGGATATTTCCGCAGCGCTGTGCGGCCTTTACGGGTCGTTTGGTTACGCCCGCTATAAGATGAATAAATTTGAAGAGTATGACCTCTACGCCCGTAACAAGGATTTCCTTGTGGCGGACCGGGTCGTCACGTTCACCGATACCAACGGCAAGCTGATGGCATTGAAGCCTGACGTGACGCTTTCCATCGCCAAGAACTGCCGGGACGTGCCCGGAGAAGTCAATAAGCTCTATTATGATGAAAACGTCTACCGCGTCTCCAAGGGGGCCAACGCCTTCCGGGAGATCCGCCAGTTGGGCGTGGAATGCACCGGTGAAGTGGATGACTACTGTATTTTAGAGGTGTTGACGCTGGCGCTGAGCAGCCTGAAAGCTATCTCCGGCGAATACGCGCTGGACGTTTCGGAGCTGTCCGTGCTCGGCGAGCTGCTCGACGGCTGCGGCCTTACCTCCTCGCAGAAGCGCGAGGCGCTGCGGCTGGTGGGGGAGAAGAACCTCCACGAGACTGAGACCCTGTGCCGCGCGGCGGGCATCGACGAACAAACGGCGGATGTGCTGAAAACGCTGATCACTTCCTACGGAAAGCCCGCCGAGGTGCTGCCCGCGCTGAAAGCGCTGCTGCCCCAAAGCGCCGGGCTTGCCCGGTTGGAACGGCTGACGGAAGCGCTCGGCGACGACGTGGTGCGGGTGGATTTCTCGCTGGTCAGCGACATGAGCTACTACAACGGCGTGGTCTTCAAGGGCTACGTTGGAAATATTCCGGAGAGCGTGATCTCCGGCGGACAGTACGACCGGCTGATGGAAAAGATGCGCCACACCTCCCGCGCCGTCGGCTTTGCGGTCTATCTGGACCTGTTGGAGGAGTTTTCCTTTTCGGAAACGGAATACGACGCGGACGCGCTGCTGCTGTACGGCGACGCCAACGACCCCGCCGATGTGATGCGGGCGGCCAGAAAGCTGGTTGGGGAGGGCAAACGCGTCTGCGTGCGCCGGAACGCCCCGGAAAAGCTGCGCTGCCGGGAGATCATCGACCTGACGGAAGGGGGCGCGGTCCATGGATAAGATGCTGAATATCGCGCTGCCCAAGGGCAGGTTGGGCGAAAAGGTCTACGCCATGTTCGAGACGGCGGGATTTGAATGCCCCTCCATCCGAGAGCCGGGCCGCAAGCTGATCTTTGAAAACGAGGCCGCGGGCGTGCGCTATTTCTGGGTCAAGCCCAGCGACGTTGCCATCTACGTGGAGCGCGGCGCTGCGGATATCGGCGTGGCGGGCAAGGATATCCTGCTGGAATACGAGCCGGACGTCTACGAGCTGCACGATCTGGGGATCGGCAAATGCCGCATGGCGGTGGCGGCGAAAAAGGATTTCCGCGACAACCGTGCCAGGACGCTGCGGGTGGCGACGAAGTTTGCCAACATCGCCCTGAAATACTACAATTCCATCGGGCGGGATATCGATATCATCCACCTGAACGGCTCCATCGAACTGGCGCCGATCCTCGGTCTTTCCGACGTGATCGTGGATATCGTGGAGACGGGCGCCACGCTGAAGGAAAACGACCTTGTCGTGTATGAGGAGATCGTTCCCATCAGCGCGCGGCTGATCGCCAACAAGGCCGCCTACCGGTTCAAGACCGACGCCGTCAACGAGCTGGTCCAAAAGATTAAAAATTTGTAATACTGTGTCTTACGTCGATAAGCCCGATGCAATAATCAAATAAGAATCGCGTTGTGAGCGCTGCAAGGCAGCGTACTACCAAAAAAAACGTCGTAGCACGGAGCCTCAGCTCCGTAATGAAGGTATCCTTTTAATGCTGCTGAGGCAGCGTGCTACAAAAAAAGCCGCAGCATGGAGCCTCAGCTCCGTAATGAAGGCATCCTTTTAACGCTGCTGAGACAGCGTGCTACCAAAAAACGCCGCAGCACGGGGCTTCAGCTCCATAACAATTAGATTAGAGGAAAAACCAATGATCAAAATTCTGAAACTGAGTGAAACAGACCGCAGCGAGATACTGGCGCGCGGCGCGGAGGTGCGGGACGTTTCCGCGCCGGTCGCCGCCATCATCGCGGACGTGAGAGCCAACGGCGACGCTGCGGTATTCCGATATAATGAAAAATTCGACGGCGCAAAGCTGGAAACGCTGGCGGTGACGGCGGAAGAGATCGCACAGGCGCGAGCTGCCGTTTCGCCGGAGTTCCTCTCCGTGCTGGAACAGGCGGCGGCCAACATCCGCAAGTTCCATGAGCACCAGAAGCGAAGCGGCTTTATCATCAACGATACGCCCGGCGTGGTCACCGGGCAGAAGGTGATCCCGCTGGACAAGGTGGGCCTGTACGTGCCCGGCGGCACGGCGGCGTACCCCTCCACCGTGCTGATGGACGCCATCCCCGCCAAGATCGCGGGCTGCGGGCAGGTGGTCATTGTGACGCCTCCCGGCAAGGACGGAAAAATCAACCCTGTCATTCTGGCGGCGGCAAGCGTCGCGGGCGTCGACCGCATCTTCAAGGTCGGCGGTGCGCAGGCCGTGGCGGCGCTGGCCTACGGCACCGAGAGCATCCCCAAGGTGGATAAGATCGTCGGCCCGGGCAACGCCTATGTGGCGGAGGCCAAAAAGCAGGTCTTCGGGCAGGTGGCCATCGACATGATCGCCGGACCCAGCGAAATACTGATCATTGCGGACGGCCATACCAACCCCGTCTACGCGGCCGCCGACCTGCTGAGCCAGGCGGAGCACGACCGCATGGCAAGCGCGGTGCTGGTGACGGATTCCATGGAGCTGGCCGAACAGGTCAGCGCGGAGCTGGAACGCCAGATCAAGCTGCTGCTGCGGCACGAGATCGCCCGCGCCTCCATCGACGGCAACGGCAAGATCATCGTGACGGATTCCATCATGGAAGCGATCGAGGTCTCCAACGAGCTTGCCCCGGAGCATCTTGAACTGTGTCTTGACGATCCCTTCGCGGTGCTGGACGCGGTTCGCCATGCGGGCTCGGTCTTCATGGGCCGCTATTGCCCGGAGGCGCTGGGCGACTACTTCGCGGGACCCAACCACACGCTGCCCACGGGCGGCACGGCGCGGTTTTCCAACCCGCTGTCGGTGGACGATTTCGTCAAAAAGACGCAATACACCTATTACACCAAAGACGCGCTGGCCAACGTGGCGGATCAGGTGGCCCTGTTTGCCACGCAGGAGGGCCTCACCGCCCACGCCAACAGCGTGACGGTCAGGAAGAATGTGTAGCGCGGCTCCGTGAGCCGCCCCCGGCGCAAGCCGGTTTCTGACGATGGGGGACGACTGTTATGACTTCTTTCTTTCAAAAGATCGTTGCGTTTTTTACGGCGATTTTCGCGTTCATTTCCGGCCTGTTCGGGTTAAATAAGGACAAACCGGAACCGGAGCCGGAACCCACCACCATGATGGAAGAGACCACCCAACCGATCGATCCGGCGGAGCTGCGGCTGGAGCCGGAGATCTTGTCGGAGGCGCGGACGATCCTGCACAACCCGGGCAGTATCTATTGTTATTTCGCATGGCCCAGCATTGCCCGACTGAATGACGGGCGTTTTGCTGTGACCTGCTCCGGGTTCCGCCGCGATCATCTTTGCCCGTTCGGACAGGCGGTGATGATCACCAGCGCCGACGAGGGCAAAACGTGGTCCGCTCCGGTCGCTGTGATCGAAACGCCGCTGGACGACCGCGACGCGGGCGTGGTTCCCTTCGGTGAGAACGGCGTGATCGTTACCTCCTTCACCAACACCCGCGCGGAGCAGCGGGCGTGGAATCCGGGCAACGCGGAATTCATGGCGTATCTGGATACGATCACGGACGAAGACAAGGCAAGGTATCTCGGTTCCACCTTCCGCATGAGCTTTGACGGCGGCAATACCTTCGGCGATATCCGTATCAGCCCGGTCACCTCGCCGCACGGGCCGATGGAGCTATCGGACGGGTCGCTGCTTTGGGTGGGCAGGACTTACCAGAACACCGATCTTCCGGAGGAAAAAAGCGGATCGAAGCGTGGCGTATCGCCGCAGACGGCACTATGACCTTTGTGGGCGCGGTGCCGCAGGTTTACAGGGACGGACGGTTGGTGGATTTCTGAGAGCCGCACGCCGTCGAACTGCCGGACGGCACGCTGCTCTGTCATATCCGTGACGACAACCACTTTACCGTCTACCAGACCCGTTCCGCGGACGGCGGCAGAACGTGGAGCGAGCCCGTTCAGCTGTTGGCCGACCGGGGGCGGCTCGCCTCCGCACCTGTTTCTCCACTCTTCCGGTGTGATGATCTGTTCCTACGGCTACCGCAACGAGCCATACGGCGTGCGCCTGATGCTCAGCACAGACGGCGGGCAGACGTGGAAGAAGGACCTTGCGCTGTGAGAGACGAACGTTTCTTTTGACCTCGGATATCCCGCCACAGCGGAGTTGCGAGACGGTACGCTGCTCACGGTGTTCTATGCCATAGACGCTGTTGACAGCACCGCCGTTATCAAGCAGATCCGCTGGAGGCTGAATTAATACACCTCAGCATAACTATTTTAACTCTTAATTTTCAACTCTCAACTTTATGTTTATGAGCCGATTTTTTACCGAAAAACTGAATAACCTTGAGCCCTACACCCCCGGCGAGCAGCCGCGGGACATGCAGTATATCAAGCTGAACACCAACGAATCCCCGTTCCCGCCGTCGGAAAAGGCGATCCGCTATGCCGCCGAGGAGGCGGAACGGCTGCGGCTGTACCCCGACCCGGAATGCAAGGGCCTGACGGAAAAGCTGGCGGCATATTATGACGTCGCGCCGGAGAACGTCGTCGTCAACAACGGCTCCGACGAGACGCTGTATTTCGCGTTCATGGCTTTTTGCGACGAGAAGCGACCCGCGTATTTCCCGAATATCAGCTACGGCTTTTACCCCGTGTTCGCGCAGGTGAACCGCCTGCCCTATACGGAACTGCCGCTGCGGGACGATTTCACCGTCGACCCGGAAGACTATATCGGCAAAAACGCCTTCGTCGTGATCGCCAACCCCAACGCGCCCACCGGTATCGCGCTGACGCTGGCGCAGATCGAGCGCATCGTCGCCGGAAACCCGGACGGCGTGGTGGT
Organism: Clostridia bacterium; assembly: GCA_017428085.1. GTDB lineage: Bacteria > Bacillota > Clostridia > Oscillospirales > Acutalibacteraceae > RUG806. The sequence continues at coordinate 12,211 of JAFRRP010000019.1, forward strand.
GGTCGACGAGGCCTACGTTGATTTCGGGGCCGAGAGCGCGGTGGCGCTGACGAAGCAATACGACAACCTGCTGGTGGTGCAGACCTATTCCAAATCCCGGTCGCTGGCCGGGGCGCGGCTGGGCTTCGGCATCGGCGACGCGGCGCTGATCCGGGACCTGAACACCATCAAATTCTCCACCAATCCCTACAATATCAACCGCATGACCATGGCGGCGGGCGTGGGCGCGCTGGAAGACGACGATCATATGAAAGCCAACTGCCGCGCCATCATGGAAAACCGCGCCTGGACCGTGGCGGAGCTGCAAAAGATCGGCTTCACGGTGCTGGATTCCGCCGCGAATTTCATCTTCGCGCGCCATCCGCGCATCGACGGAAAAGAGCTGTATCTGACGCTGAAGGCCAACGGGATTTTAGTGCGTCATTTTAATAAAGAAGCGCTGTGCCAGTACAACCGCATCACCATCGGCACACGCGAACAGATGGAGACCCTGATCGCAGCGATCAGGCGGCTTTGGGAGGATCAATTATGAGAACGGCGACGATCAACCGGGTGACGGCGGAAACCTCGATTTCCCTGAAACTGGAGCTCGACGGCAGCGGCGCGTCGACTGTCGACAGTGGCTGCGGCTTTCTGGACCACATGCTTACGCTCTTCGCCAAGCACGGCGGGTTCGACCTGACGCTGACCTGCAAGGGCGATACGCAAGTCGATTACCATCACACGACGGAGGATATCGGCATCTGCCTCGGCGCGGCGTTCAAAGAGGCGCTGGGCGACAAGAAGGGGATCGTGCGCTACGGCTTTATGATCCTGCCGATGGACGAGACGCTGATCCTGACCGCCGTGGACCTTTCCGGCCGCAGCTATCTGGCATGTGAGCTGGAGATCCCCACCGAAAAGGTGGGCGATTTCGACACCGAGTTGGTGGAGGAGTTCTGGGCGGCGTTTGTCCGCACCTCTGAATCCACCTTACACATAAAACAGATCAGCGGCAGAAACAGCCACCACATCATCGAGGGGACGTTCAAGTCGGCGGCCCGCAGTTTGCGGGAAGCGGTCGGCATGGACCCGCGCTTCGCGGACGCGCTGCCCTCCACAAAAGGGGTGCTGTGATGGTAGCTATCGTCGATTACGGCGTGGGGAACCTCTTCTCGCTGAAATGCTCGTTGGATTACATCGGCGCGAAGGCCGCGGTCACCTCCGACGAAGCCGACCTTGACGCGGCCGACGCGGTGATCCTGCCGGGCGTGGGCGCGTTCCGTGACGCGGCGGCCAAGCTGCGCGGCAGCGGGCTGGATAAAGCAGTGGTCAAAAACGCGCGAAGCGGCAAGCCGCTGCTGGGCATCTGCCTCGGGATGCAGATGCTTTTTGAAAAAAGCTATGAATATGGGATTTATGACGGGCTGGGGCTGATCCCCGGCGAGATCGTTCCGCTGGCGGGGTACGTGCCTGCAGAACTGAAGATTCCGCAGATCGGCTGGAACGCCCTGCGGTTCACGCAGGAAGACTGCCCGTTGTTCAAGTATAATAAAAACGGCGACCACGTGTATTTTGTCCATTCCTATTACGCGAAGTGCGACGGCGCTTATATCGTTGCTGATACGGAATACGGCGCGCCTGTGACGGCGGCAGTGGCAAAGGACAACGTCTTCGGCTGCCAGTTCCACCCGGAAAAAAGTGGTGAAGTGGGATTGAGTATTCTGAAAGCGTTCTGTGAAATGGGGTGACGGTATGCAGATATTTCCGGCTATCGACCTGTTCGGCGGTAAGGCCGTGCGCCTGTATAAAGGCAATTACGACGATATGACCATCTACAGCGACCGCCCGGCGGAGATTGCCGCCGACTTTGCCGCGCAGGGCGCGAAATATATCCATATCGTCGATCTGGAGGGTGCGAAGACCGGCGGCACGCCCAACATTGAAACGGTCAAAACGATCCTGTCGTCCACCGGACTGTTTGCTGAGATCGGCGGCGGCATCCGCAGCATGGCGACAGTGAATACTTATCTTGACGCCGGGGCGGGCCGGGTGATCCTCGGCACCGCCGCGGTGGAAAATGAGGATTTTCTGCAGGAAGCAGTCAAGACTTATGGCGAGAAAATCGCCGTGGGGGTGGACCTGAAGGACGGCTTTGTCGCGGTGAAGGGCTGGACGGAAAAATCCCGATACAGCGCCTTCGAGTTCTGCGAAAAGCTGCAATCGCTCGGCGTGAAAACGCTGATCGTGACCGATATTTCCAAGGATGGCGCCATGCAGGGCGCGAACCACGGTTTGTATCAGGATTTATCGAAAAAAATCCGCATGGACCTGATCGCCTCAGGCGGCGTTTCGTCGCTGGAGGATATCCACAGGCTGGCCGCGCTGGGCGTTTCCGGCGCCATCGTCGGCAAGGCGTACTACACAAAGGCCTTCACGATCCGTGAGGCGCTGGAGGCGGCGACATGATCACAAAACGCATCATCCCCTGTCTGGATGTCAAGGACGGCAGGGTCGTCAAGGGCGTCAATTTCGGCGGGCTGAACGACGTGTCCTCTCCCGTAGAACTGGCGGAATACTACAACAAAAGCGGCGCGGACGAGCTGGTGTTTTACGACATCACCGCCTCCGCGGAGGGGCGGAAGCTGTTCATCGACATCCTGACCGAAACGGCGTCAAAGGTGTTCATTCCCCTGACCGTCGGCGGCGGCATCAATACGGTGGCGGATTTCGACCGCGTGCTGAAATGCGGCGCGGACAAGGTCAGCGTCAACTCGGGCGCGATCCGCAACCCCAATCTCATCGACGAGGCCGCGAAGCGCTACGGCGACCAGTGCGTGGTGATCTCCGCGGACGTGAAGCGCGTGGACGGCGTGTTCCGGGTGTTTGCCAAGGGCGGACGCGAGAATACCGGCATGGAGGCCGTCGGCTGGATCAAAAGCTGTGTGGAACGCGGCGCGGGCGAGGTGGTTCTCAATTCCATCGACACCGACGGCGTGAAGCGGGGCTTCGATCTGGAGATGCTGGCGGCGGTGTGCGACGCGGTGAACGTGCCGGTGATCGCCTCCGGCGGCGCGGGTAAAAAAGATGATTTCATCACGCTGTTCCGGACGCTTCCCAAGGTGGACGCAGGCCTGGCCGCCTCCATCTTCCACTTCGGCGAGGTGGATATCAAAGATCTGAAAACAGCCCTGCGGAACGCGGGGATAGAAGTGAGGCTGTAAAACCGGTACTGACCGTGACAGCCTTTATGACAGAGATAATAAAACCCAATACGGAGAAAGCAATATGAAAAAGCGGTTGTTGTTTGCGGCGCTTGCCATGGCTTGCGTCATGATGCTGACCGGCTGCCTGAACCCGACGCCCGGCGTTTCACATCCTGCCGATCCCGCCCCGGAGGAAGGCGCTCTGCTCTTTACGACGGGCGGGGAGCAGGGGACCTATTACCGTTTCGGTCAGGTGTTGGCGGAAAAGATATACGAAGCGACCGGCACCCAACTTTACGCCGTGGTATCCGGCGGCTCACAGGAGAATATCGAAGCTGTCCAGAAAGGGGACGCCATGTTCGGATTCGCGCAGACGGACGTCCTTTCCTATGCCTGGGAAGGGACCAGACTGTTTGACCGGAAAATGGATCACATCACCGTAATCGCAGAACTATATAAAGAGCAGGTGCAGATCGTCACCATGGATCCCAACATCAAATCCGTTGCGGATCTGAAGGAGAAAAGCGTATCCATCGGCGCGGCGGGTTCCGGCGTGTATTGCAACGCGATCGACATTCTTGCCGCCTACGGGCTGACGGAACGGGATATCAGCCCCACGTATCAGGACTTCGGGGATTCGGTCAGCGCGCTGCAGAGCGGGAAGATCGACGCCGCGTTTGTGGTGGCCGGAGCCCCCACCTCGGCCGTTTCGGGGCTTGCCGCCACCGCCAATATTTATCTGATCGGTCTGGATGAGGCGCATATCGATCAACTGATTGCTTCCTCTCCCCATTACAGCAAAGCGTCTATCAGCAAAAGGACGTATAATACCTCCTCCGATATCGATACGGTCGCGGTGGGCGCGGTGCTGATCGCCAACAAGGACGCGGCAACGGAAGACGTCTACCACGTCATTTCCGGGATCTATGAAAATCTGGCAGCTATCACCAAGGTGTACTCCAAAGGTGCGGAACTGGATCTTCAGCTGGCGTCGGAAGTCGGGACCGTCCCTTATCACCCCGGCGCGGCGGCCTATTTCGCGGAAAAAGGCATTACCGTGCCAATCGACTGATTCTTTTTCCGTAATCGCATAGTTTTACGAAAAAGGGCAGATGCAGAAAAAGCTATGAAAGTCATTGAGTTGGATATGTTTCAGGCGATAGGGCTGGCAGTCGTCATGCTGGTCTTCGGCCGCCTGCTTGTCGGGAAAATCAAAATACTCAGCAAATACTGTATCCCCGCGCCGGTCGTAGGCGGCCTGATTTTCGCGGTGCTACATGTGATTCTGCGGTCCGCGGGGATCGTGGAGTTCAATCTGGACACGACTCTACAGAACGTGTTTATGACGGCGTTTTTCTGTTCGGTCGGTTATATGGCGGCCTTCGACGAACTGAAAAAGGGCGGCATCGGCGTCGTCAAGTTTTTGTTGTTGTCTGTGCTGATGTGCTGCCTGCAGGACGTGATCGGCGGTTTCGGCGCAAAGCTGTTCGGTCTGGACGGCCGTCTCGGTCTGGCAATGTCCTCCATCCCGTTGGTGGGCGGACACGGCACGGCGGGCTCTTTCGGACCGTTTCTGGAAGATCTCGGCGTCGCGAACGCCACTACCGTGGCGGTGGCTTCCGCCACCTACGGTCTTGTTGCCGGATGTATCATCGGTGGGCCCATCGCTACCGCGAAGATACGCAAGTTTGGACTGCAATCCGCGGGCTTCAACATTCACGGATCTAAAAAAGCGGAGACCGCGGAGGTCAGTGTGAACCCCGATACCGGTGCGCTTGACGAAAAGAACCTGATGGACGCCGCCATTTATATCGTCATCGGTGCGGGCATTGGTACCGTCGTATCCTTGCTGCTGGGAAAACTCATCACGCTGCCTGGCTATATCGGCGCGATGATCGTCGGCGCGATCATCCGCAACATTCAGGAGGCACGGAAAGTGAAAATGCCGATGCCGGAAATGAGCGCGCTGGGGAATATCTGCCTGTCCCTGTTCCTGGGACTTGCCATGATCAACCTCAAGCTGTGGCAGCTTGTCAGTCTTGCGCTGCCGATGGTCGTCATATTGCTGGTTCAGACCGTCGTGATGTACTTCTACGCGTCGCACGTGGTGTTCCGGGTGATGGGAAAGGATTACGACGCTGCCACGATCGCCTCCGGCTTCTGCGGATTCGGCATGGGGGCTACCCCAAACGCAATGGCGAATATGCAGGCGATCACCAACGTATACGGGCCTGCCCCGGTCGCGTTCATGATCGTTCCGCTTGTGGGCTCGCTGTTTATCGACTTCTTCAACGCGGCGATTATTACCGCTTTCGCAAATTTCCTGTAGTTTCCCCGACAGGATATACCGAAATGCGGATGCAACGGAACTTTTTAACGATTCACAGTAATATTCATCAATAATGAGGAAAGAAGGATTGACGATGCTGAAAATCGACGACTTGAAATTCGACGCCAACGGCCTGATCCCGGCGGTGGTGGTGGATCACGCCACCAAGCAGGTGCTCACCGTGGCGTATATGAATAAAGAAAGTCTCGGCATCACGCTGGAAAAGGAACTGACCTGCTTTTACAGCCGGTCCCGGCAGAAGCTGTGGCTGAAGGGCGAGACCAGCGGCAATTACCAGCATGTGGTTGCCATCACGGTGGACTGCGATCGCGACGCGCTGACCGTGGAGGTGATCCCGGACGGGCCCGCCTGCCACAAGGGCACGTTCTCCTGCTTCAACGATAAGCTGTTTGAGAAGGAAACGCCGGAGGAGTTCTCCTACGAGGGGCTCATGGCGCTCATCAAGGGCCGCAAGACTGAAAAAAAAGAGGGCTCCTATACCACCTACCTGTTTGAGAAGGGCATCGACAAGATCCTCAAAAAGGTGGGGGAGGAGGCCACGGAGGTCATCATCGCCGCCAAGGCCGACGACAAAAAAGATACGATCTATGAGATCGCGGATTTGGCCTATCACGTGATGGTGCTGATGACGCAGATGGGGATCTCGCTGGACGATATCAAAAAAGAGCTGGCCTCCCGACACGTGATCGACAAGAAGGTCAAGCAAGAAAAAATGACGTAATTCAGTCGGATGTCTTCAGTCGGAAGTCGGAAATCTACCGCGGCACGGAGCGTCGGCTCCGTTTTTGCGGCTGTTTCCGACATCCGGCTTTTTTAGCTTGCTTTTTTTTCTGTAATGGATTACAATAGATGACAGCAATATCCGATCGGAGTGATTCAAATGAGCAAAAACATCATCATTGCCGGCGCGGGACACGGAGGCCTTGTGGCGGGGTATTACCTTGCGCAGAACGGCTATACCGTCACGGTTTATGAAAAGAACAAAAAGAACCATTTGGGCTATCCGCAGGCCGACGCCATTCATCTGGATGGCTTCGAGGAATCCGGTATCCCCATTCCCGAAGAATATAAGGTCAAGCGCACGCCCATCACCTTTTCCGTGCTGGGCACCGACCTGCCGCCTGTGACGCAGGGCGATTCCGGCGACACTTACAACGTGGAGATCGACCGCAAAGCGCTGTACCGGTACCTGATCGGTATGGCGGAGGAGGCGGGCGTCCGCTTTGTCTATAACTGCGAGATCTTTGCGCCCATCGTCCTCGGCAGCCGCGTGGCGGGGCTGAAGACCTCTCGGGGCGACGTCTACGGCGACCTGATCGTCGACGCCTGCGGGCTGTATTCTCCGGTCAGGAGCCAGCTGCCGGAGTTTATGAATATCACCCGCGAGCCCGGGCCGTTTGACGTGCTGCACACCTGGCGCGCCTATTTCAGCCGTTTGAAGCACGCGCCAGCGCCGGAGCATAAATACGTGGTCTCCCTGATGCACGGCGACAACTGCGGGCTGCTGTGGGCAATCACCAACGAGGATTCCGTGGATGTGTTCGTCGGTACCTTCAACGACCTGACGAAGGAAAACCTGGATGACAAGCTGGCGCTGCTGCGGCAGGAGAACCCACACCTCGGCAGGAAGCTGCTTAAGGGCGGCGAGGGCGTGGTGGATATCCCGATCCGCCAGCCGCTGTCCATCATGGTGGCGGACGGCTACGCCGCCATCGGCGATGCGGCTTTTATGACGATCCCGATCAAGGGTTCAGGCATCGGCTATTCCATGCGCGCCGGCAAAATGCTGGCGGAGTGCGTCATGGAGGACGAAAACGGCCTTTACAACGAGGAGACCCTTTGGAAATACCAGGTCCGATATTTCGATACGGTGGGCTCCAATTCCGCGGTGCTTGCTATCATCAAGAATCTGTTCCCCACGATCACGATGGACGATCTTGTCTATTTGTTCGGCGAAAACATCATTTCGTCGGAGGATCTGGAAAAGTTCGGCAGCGAGGCGGGCGTGGCAAAGATCATCGCGTCGCTCCGGCCCGGCGAGATCAAGGATAAGGCCAAAAAACTGATCGGCAACCAGAACGTGCGCCGTATGCTGACCGGCACGGCGAAAAACGTGGCCATGTTCAAGATCGTGGAGCAGAGCCTGAAGGAAAACTTCAGCAGCGCCGCCGCGAAAAAATGGGCGGACGCCTACGATAATTTCTTTGAAAGCATTAAAGAATAACAGACGAAGACCGCATGAACCGGTTTTGTGCGGGCGTTTTTGCGTCACGACGGGAGAATAATCGCTGTGACGGGGACCGCAGCAGCGCGCGCAGGAGAAGCATATGACAGATAACGGCGAATTATCCTTCCGGTTTTCGTGCCCCCGTAAGGGACGGTTTTCCTGTGAAAAACAGGCAGGGGAGCCGGGCGTGGACTGTTACCGCGTCCGTATGGCGTGGGACGGTTTGGAAACGCCTCCGGCAACGGTGATGCGGTTCGGTTTTCCGGCGACGGATACCTATTCCGTTTTCGAATGCCGCCGATTCGACAGGGCGAAAAACTGGGGCGGGGTGGAACGGACCTCGCGGTTGGCTGCAGACCTTCCGCTGCTGCAGTTGATTTCAAAAAAAGGGAAAAACAGATACCTGTTCACGCTTTCCGACGTAAAAACGCCGGTGAAGCTTCGGGTGAAATGCGACTATACCGACATGACCGCTGAAGGGGAGATCATCTTTTTTACCGAGCTGACGGATCCCATCGACTGTTATGAATGCGTACTGCGGATCGATACCCGTCCCATACCCTTTACACAGGCGCTTAAAGACGCCAGCGGCTGGTTTGCCGCCTTGGGTTATGTTCCGGCGCGGGTGCCGGAAGCCGCTTACGATCCGCTGTATTCCACCTGGTATTCCTATCTTACGAAGGTCACGGCGGAGGACGTGCTGCGGGAGTGCCGCGCCGCAAAGGAATTGGGCATGGATACCGTCATCATCGACGACGGATGGCAGCGGCAGGACGGCGCATCCGTTTACGGCTATTGCGGCGACTGGAAGCCCTTTCCGGTGAAATTCCCTGATATGGCCGGGCTGATCCGGGCGCTGCACGGACTTGGTATGAAGGTCCTGCTGTGGTATGCGGTACCCTTTGTGGGACATTACTCCGATCAGTATGCTGGTTTTCAAGGGAAGTATCTCAACGAGGCGGACGGGTGCGACTGCGCGGTGCTGGATCCCCGTTTCCCTGAAGTGCGCGCGTTTCTTGCCGATACCTATGTTTCGGCGCTGAAAGCATGGAAGCCGGACGGTTTTAAGCTGGACTTCATCGACCGCTTTCGTACCAACGGCGTCGTCTCGGAGGGGATGGACACGGCCTCCGTGGAGGACGCGACGTTTCGGTTGCTGTCGGAGATCTACCGGGCGCTCACCGAAGAAAATCCCGATGTGCTGATCGAATTCCGCCAGCCCTACTCCGGACCGGTCATCGGCGCTTTCGGCAACATGATCCGCGTGTGGGACTGTCCTAACGACGGGTTGACCAACCGCGTTTCTTCGCTCAACCTGCGGCTGACCTCATCTGCCGCCGTGCATTCCGACCCTATCCGTTGGCACAGGGACGAATCGCCGGAGCAGACGGCGGTCCTGTTGTGGGGGACGCTGTTCAGCGTGCCGCAGATCTCCGTCCGACTGGCGGAGCTTGGCCCGGAGCAGGCGGCCGTTCTGCGTAATTATCTTGGTTTCTGGCGCGCCCACCGGGACACGCTGATGAAGGGCGAGCTTACCGTGCAAAGCCAGGAGTGTCTGTTTTCTCTCGTATCCTCTTCATTGGGGGAAGAAACCGTCGCGCTGTGCAGCGCGCAGAATTACGTGGATGTCTCTCCATTCAGACGGGCGTATCTCTGCAATCTGACGGAAATGGGGACGCTTGCCGTCGGGACCGTTCCCGGGACGCGTATCACGGTCAGGGACTGTCTCGGACGCACCGTCGAAGAACAGACGGCTCAGGCGGAACTGTGTTCCGTCAAAGTCCCTTTGGGCGGCTTGGCCGAGCTGTCACGCACCTGATAGATCATTTGTCAATGAATAACTCCCCGTCGGGAAAGACGGGGAGTCGTTTCATGTTCTGTTCGCCGGTACAAGTTACGCATTGGCTCTTTCGTACCAGATGGTGGCGATATCCATTGCGGCATAAAGGCCCTTTTTCTCGCTTTTCTTGACGATACGGTCCTTTGGACGGATATCGGGATCGGTGTTCAACAGCTGTACCAGTACCCGGTCGGCGATCTCGATATCGCCGACGGTCCGCATGGTGGCGATCTGGATCATGATGATAAACTTATCGTAGCTGTTGCCGAAATAGATCGTCTTGCCGCACCGTACCAGCGGATAGCCCTTATAGGTGAGAAACTCTTTTTTTGCCATGTCTGTTGATCCTTCCTGTTATGCGTCCATGCCGGAACGGAGATAGTCCCGCAGCAGGATCTGCAGTAACTCGAACCGGTCGATGCGACGCATCAGATTTCTCGCGTTATTATGCGTCGTGATGTAGGTGGGGTCTTCGGACAGGATATAGCCCACGATCTGGCTGATGGGGTTATATCCTTTCTCCTTCAGAGCGTTATAAATGATAACGATGGATTTACGGATCTCTTCATCGTTTCGGTTGCTGATATCAAATTGTCTGGTCTTGTCGCTCATGCAGGACACCTCCGTATTCATGCTAACGCATTTATTAATTTATTATATACGAGGAAATCCGAAAAAACAAGTGTCATTTTTGAAATAATTATGATTTCAGCGCTATATCAGCTCCCGCAAGGTCGTCGATCAGCCGATCTGTCACAGCTTTGACCTCTTCACCGGTCAGCGTCCGCCCGTCGTGGCCGAAAATGATACGCACGGTGATGGACTTGCCGTTCTCGTCCTTGTAGGTGTCGATGACGCCGATCTTGCGGATGATCGGGCAGCGGAGCCTTTCAATGGCGGTGCGTACTGGCAGGAACGTATCGGTCAGGAAGTTCAGGTCCACGCTCATCTCTGGGAACTTGCCCACCTCGTGATAGACGACTTCTTCCGGCTTGACGGCAGCAAAGGCGGGCACATCGATCTCCGCGTAGACTACGTTGGCCTTTTTGTCGATCTTTTTTGCCACGGTGGGATGGACCACGCCGATTTCGCCGATCGTCTCGCCTCCGCATATCACCGCGTTCAGGTTCTTCGGGTGCTGCCAGACGTGCGTCGCCTCACTGGGCGCGAAGGTCAGATCCTGCTGCTTGATATCCTCCGCCAGCAGCGCCAGCATATCCCGCAGTCCGTAGTAGAGCGTCTCCACGGTCTTTGTTTTGCTGAACAGCGTCAAGCCCAGCTTCTTGTGCTCGTCGCAAAGACCTTTGTCATTCAGGCCATCCACCACGCGGCCGATCTCAAAGATGCCGAAATCGGTATCGTACTGGTTGTTGGCACGGACCTGACAGAGCTGGTTCGGGATCATGGAACGGCGCAGTACCTCGATGTTGGGGTTGGAGGCGTTGGCCAGTCGAACGTTGTCTTCCACAGGTATTCCCAGTTCCCGGTATTCGTCGGAGTATGCCCAGATGTAGGAGTGGACCTCGTGCAGGCGGAAGTGCTTGACGAGGATATCCTTGATCCGGTCCTCCACGGTCTTTTCCGTATCGGGGCGGATCGGGTACAGGGGCGACAGGGTGGTGTTCACCGCGAAGTTGTCGTAGCCGTAGATGCGGGTGATCTCCTCGATAATGTCGGCCTTGATCGTCACATCCTTGGTGGCGCGCCAGCTGGGCACGGTCACTGTGAAGTCGTCGCCGTCGGCGGTCACGCCGAAGCCCAGCGACGTCAGCGTTTTTTCAATGCGGTCGTTGGCGATCTCAATGCCGGTGTAACGGTCCACGAAGCGCTTGTCAAACTGTAAAACGCGCTGCGGATAGTGATATTTGTAAACGTCCGTGAGGGAGGATACCACCTTCACGCCGCCGTCGATCTCTTGTAAGAGCTTGATAAAGCGGGCGGCGGCTACTGAGGTCATCTCCGGGTCAAGACACTTCTCGTATCTTGCGGAGGAATCCGTGCGGTGGGCGAGGCGTACCGAGGATTTACGGATGGAGACCGCGTCGAAGTTGGCGGATTCCAACGTCAGCCGGTTCGTATCGGCCACGATCTCGGAATCGAGTCCGCCCATGATGCCGGCGATGGCTACGGGCGTGTCGCCGTTGCAGATCATCAGCGTGTTTTCGTCGATGTCGCGCTCCACGCCGTCAAGCGTCGTAAATTTGAAGGGCTCGGCAAAGCGCTTTACGCGGATGCTGTCCACCTTGCGCGCGTCGAAGGCGTGCATGGGCTGGCCCATCTCCAGCATCAGGTAGTTGGTCAGGTCCGCCAGCAGGTTGATGCTGCGCTGGCCGCAGTAGTTCAGCCGGATCTTCATGTTGATCGGGCTGACGTTTTTCGTGATGTTTTCCACCTGGATGCCGGTGTAGCGGTAGCACAGCGGGTCTTCCACCTGAATGTCCACGGACGGCAGGCCGTCGTACTGCGCGAGGTCGGCGGTGGGAATGGGCTTGAGCGGGCGATTCGCCAGCACGGCGAATTCCCGCGCGATGCCGTAGTGGCCCCACAGGTCGGGGCGGTTGGTCAGCGACTTGTTGTCCACCTCAAAGATGATATCGTCAATGTCAAAGATATCCTTCAGGTCCGTGCCGTTGGGAAGGGAAGCGTCCAGCTCCATGATGCCCTCGTGGTCCTCGCTGATGCCCAGCTCCCGCTCGGAGCAGCACATGCCGTAGGACGTATATCCGGCAAGGTCGCGGGGCGCGATGGCGATCTCGCCCAGCTGCGCGCCGACCCTGGCGAAGGCGGTCTTGATGCCGACTCTGGCGTTGGGCGCGCCGCAGACCACGTCCACGGGCTCCGCTGCGCCGCAGTCCACCTTGAGCAGGTGCAGCTTTTTGGAGGAGGGATGGGGCTCGCAGGAGAGGATCTCCGCGACCACCACGCCGCTGATGTCCTGCCCCTTCCTGAATATCTCGTTTTCCACCTCGGCGGTGGAAAGGGAGAACTGTTTGATGAGATTGAGCTTGTCCAGACCGGAGAGATCGACGAAATCACCGATCCAATTCATAGATAAAAACATACTTCGTCTCCTCCTTATTCATCGTCCGGGAACTGCGACAGACACTTGAGATTGCCGCTGTTCAGGTCACGGATATCCTTCACGCCGTATTTCATCATGGCAAGCCGCGTCAGGCCCAGGCCGAACGCGAAGCCCGTGTATTCCTCGGGGTCGATGCCGCCGGCCTTGAGCACCTCGGGGTGGATCATGCCGCAGGGGCACAGCTCCAGCCAGCCGCTGTGTTTGCAGCTCGGGCAGCCCTCGCCGCCGCAGATGAGGCAGCTGATGTCCAGCTCGAAGCCCGGCTCCACGAAGGGGAAGAAGCCCGGGCGCAGGCGGACCTTGATATCCTTTTGGAACACCTCGGAGAGCATCGTCTTCATGAAGAAGATCAGGTTGGAGATGGAGATATTCTTATCCACCATCACGCCCTCCATCTGGAAGAAGGTGTTCTCGTGGCAGGCGTCGGTCGCCTCGTTGCGGAAGCACCGGCCCGGGAAGATCGCCTTGATGGGCTTGCCCTCCTTTTCCAGAGCGTCCTTATATTTGCCGTAGATGGCGTTCTGGGCGGCGGAGGTCTGCGTCTTCAGAAGTTGGCCGTTGTCCAGATAATAGGTGTCCTGCATGTCGCGGGCGGGGTGGTTCTTCGGAATGTTCAGCGACTCGAAGCACTCATAGTCGGTCACGATCTCGCTGTAATCCTCCACGGTGAAGCCCATGGACTTGAAAATCTTTTCGCATTCGCGCTGCACCAGCGTGATGGGATGGTAGGAGCCGCGCTCCGGCTCGGCGGGGATGGAGAGGTCGAAGGTCGGGATCGCGTTGATCTCCGCTTCCAGTTCCTTCTGTTTCAGCTGCTCCAGCCGTTCGCCGATCTTCTTGGCTGCCTCCTGCTTGAAGGTGTTCACCACCTGCCCGAAGGTCTTTTTCTCCTCGGCGGGAAGGTCCTTCATCGTCTTCATCATGTCCGTCACGTAGCCCTTTTTTCCGAGGAAGGCGATGTTGACCTTCTCCACGTCGGCTACGCCGGTGATCTCCGAGAGCGCGCGTTCCAGCTCGGCTCTCAGTTCTTCGATCGTCTTTGCCATAAGGTCCTCCTTATATCGGTAGCACGCTGCCTTTGCAGCGTTTATTGAATGTGCTTTGAACGGAGCTGAGGCCCCGTGCTGCGGTTTCGCAAAAAAATCGTCCCATGAAAACATGAGACGAAAACTTCCGCGGTACCACTCAATTTGCAGTAAAAATACTGCCGCTTTGTCTGCCTTAATGCGGCAACACATCCCGCTTTTCACGGGAAGCTCGCGGGGCGAAATTCGGCTTGCGGAACGGTATGGCCTTTCCACCGTCGGCCACTCTCTTGCACCGTTGTTCCGCCGCCTACTGACGGACCCGCGAAACGCGGCGTCCGCACCCGGTCAACGCCTTTTTATATTGGAACTTATAGTATCACAGGTCTTTTTTTTTGTCAAGTTTTTTCATGGAAAAAGTATGCGGCGCGCACGCCGGAACGGCTGTTCATTCCCCGGAAAACGCTGTCTGTTCCGTTTCGGTTGACAATCCCTCTTTTCGTTGTATATTGGAAGCGACAGGAAAACCTGTAAAAAAATCATCATGACGAAGGAGAAGAACAATGAATATGAAAAAGATCCTTTCCGTTTTGCTGGCGGCGCTGATGCTCGCGTCGCTTTGCGTGACCGCGTTCGCGGAGGACGTCGAGTACCGCTGGAAGCAGATCCCCACCTCACCCAACGGCCTGAGCGCCGGCGACCTGTATTTTGATTTTCCCCCGGCCGACTGCGGCGAAAATGCGCCGACACAAGCGGAGTACTATGCGTTTGTCAATTCCACCTGGTATGTGGACGAGGAGCACTGCAAGGCGCGTGTGGTATGGTGCGCGGACGCGGATGTAAGTGTGACGCAAGGTCAGGCGGAAGAAATCTTTGAGTCGACCATGCTCTATTACGTCAAGGAAGTCGGCATCGAGCTGATGCCCATCTACACCAGTCTGCTGCTTTGCGACGTCGGCGACTGGTACCTGGACCCCGCGACGTTCGCGCCCGCGCTGAAGGCCGCCTATGAGGCGAGGGGCATCCCGCAGTATTCCCAGTTTATCGCGGGGACGCTGCAGGGCGGCACCTACAAGTACTGCGTTAACCCGAACGGCACGTGGCACCGCTACATTCAGAATTTCGGCAACTCTCTGAACGAGGAGGATATGGCGCAGGTGCTGAACGGCGGCGGCCTGTGGCTCCCGGCGTTCGTGATCTATAACGGCGGTAACGGCGGGTCCTATTCCGCCGAGATCGAAACGCTGGACGCCTGTCTGGTACAGGTGACCGCGGATATGCTGCCGGAGACGGACTGGCACCTTGTCCACGCGTCCGCGGAAGGCCTTTCAGCCGGGGAGTATTATCTGGACCCCGCCATCTATGATCTGGAGGGCGGTTCAGAGATTACGGAAGAGGGACTGAATGAGTATCAGCTTCGGTATGAGGCGATCAGCGGCGCGCTGACCATGACCTACGACGGCATAGAAACGTTTTTGCCGGAGGAAAGCGCGGCATGCTTTGCGCCGTACGTCAGGGTGGTATCCGCCCCCGAAACGCCCACGCAGCCCGATGGACCCGCGGAGCCGGAAAATCCCTCCGATCCCGGCGGACAGAGCGCGAACGGCATCTTCGCGAAAATCGCCGCGTTCTTCCAGCAGATCATTCGTTTCTTCCGTAACCTGTTCAATCGTTGATCCGCTTTTTGGAACACACCTTTTTCTTCCCCTGGCCGGGGCGGCTTCCAAAGCCGTCCCGGTTTTTTGTGTGAGGATGCGCGTGCGGGAGGGGAAAGATTTCCGCAATTCTCTGCGAACGCCAAAATTCCTATTGCAATTTGCCGCTTTTTATTTTATGATAGAACAAGAAGATTTTGATATCGGGATGTGGAAGAGAATGGATGCGGTCGAAACATTTTCGGAGATCAAGTGCTTTATCGTGGATATGGACGGCACCTTTTACCTGGGCGACGACCTGCTGCCCGGGGCGGTCGAATTTGCCGAAGCGGTAAAGCGCAGCGGCAAACGGTTTTTCTTTTTCACCAACAACTCTTCCCATAACGAGCGGGAATGCCTTGAAAAGCTGGAAAAGACCGGCTTCCACGCCGAGCCCGGCAGCGTCATCATCTCCTCCCACGTGACCATCGACTTCCTGCTGCGTCACAGACCGGGGAAGACGGTCTATCTGCTGGGCAACCACAACCTGCGCGGCGATTTCGAGGCCGCCGGCGTGCCGCTGACGGAGGACGACCCGGATATCGTTGTCGTTGGATTTGATACAGAGTTTTCCTACGACGATATTGACAAGACAGCTAATTTTTTAGCGGGCGGAGCGGAGTATATCGCCACCCATCCGGACGTGAACTGCCCGCTGGCCCACGGCTTCATGCCGGACGTTGGCGCGTTCATCGCCATGTTCGAGGCGTCCACAGGCCGCGTGCCGGACCTTATCATGGGCAAGCCCTACGGCTTTACGGTGGATTACGTCAGCAACCGCATCGGCTGCACAAGGGAGGAGATCTGCTTCGTGGGCGACAGGCTGGAGACGGATATCGCCATCGGTGCGAAAAACGGGCTGAAATCCGTGCTGGTGTATACCGGCGTCACCTCACCGGAGCAGTACGCCAAATCAGACATCCGGGCGACGGTCGCCTTGAACAACATCGGCGAGCTGGGCATGTTACTTTGTAGCGCGGCTCCGTGAGCCGCCCCGCCGAAGGCGGTTTGCTACATAGGTTACATCTTCTAATAAAAAAACTCAACAACAAGCATTCAAAAATCGGAATCGCGTTGCGGGCGGCTTACGGAGCCGCGCTACATTATATAATCGGAGGTATCATCATGGCAGAAGACATCAAAAGATCATGGTACAAGGAAATGGCGGTCTATCAGGTCTGGCCCCGTTCATTCTGCGACGGCAACGGCGACGGCATCGGCGACCTGAAAGGCATCCTCTCCAAGCTGGATTACATCAAATCCCTCGGCGTGGACGCCATTTGGTTCTCGCCGCTGTATAAGTCCCCGCAGAAGGACTACGGCTACGATATCGCCGACTACCGGGACATTGCCCCCGAATACGGCACGCTGGATGACTTCAAGGAAGTCCTGAAGGGCGCGCACGACCGCGGTATGCGGGTCATCATGGATCTGGTCGTCAACCACACTTCCGACCAGCATCAGTGGTTCATCGAGAGCAAAAAAGGAGACGACAACCCCTACCACGACTATTATTATTGGCGCAAGGGCAAATCCCACGGCCGCAAGCCAAACAACTGGAAATCCACCTTCGGCGGCGAAGCGTGGGAGTACGACAAGGGTCTTGACGAGTATTATCTGCACCTGTTCGCCAAGGAGCAGCCCGACCTCAACATGGACAACCCCAAGGTGCGGGAAGAGGTCAAGGACATCATGCGCTTCTGGCTTGACATGGGCGTGGACGGCTTCCGTGAGGACGTGATCACGTTTATTTCCAAGGACGAGGGCCTGCCCTCCAGCCCCTACTGGTTCCCCATCGGCACGGGCATCGAGCACTACGTCCACGGGCCGCATCTGGACGAGTACCTGATGGAGTTCAAGAATGAAGTGCTGTCCAAATACGACTGCATGACCGTTGGCGAGGCGCCGATGATGACGCCGGAAAAGGCCATGCTGCACATCAAGGAAGGTCCGGATCAGCAGCTCAACATGATGTTCCACTTCCAGCATATGGAGGCGGACTGCATGTTCGTCTCATGGGTAAAGATGCCCTTTAATCTGAAAAAGCTGAAGAAGGTCTATACCAACTGGCAAAAGAAGCTTTACGGCAAGGCGTGGAACGCGCTGTATATCGAGAACCACGACCAGCCCCGCGTGGTGTGCCGTTACGGCTCGCTGGAATACCGGGAACAGAGCGCCAAGATGCTGGCGGTCATGTACATGTGCCAGTGCGGCACGCCCTTCATCTATCAGGGCCAGGAGATCGGCATGACCAACTACGCGCTGTCGGATATCATTATGTATGAGGATATCTCCACCAAAAACGTCTACGGTATCGCCAGTAAACTGCTGGGCAAGAAAAAAGCCATGGAGCTGGCGCACTACGCATCCCGCGACAACGCCCGCACGCCCGTCCAATGGAGCGACGCGCCCAACGCCGGTTTCACCACCGCGGAAAAACCCTGGTTCTATATTAACCCCAACTATAAGCAGATCAACGTGGCCTCGCAGGAGGACGACCCCGATTCCATCCTGAACTTCTACCGTAAGCTTATCAAATTCCGCAAGGAACACGACGTTTGTATCTACGGCTCCTATGAGGAGCACTACCACGAGAGTCCCAACCTGTTCTGCTATTCCCGTTATCTGGACGGCAAAAAGATGCTGGTGGTCTGCTCCTTTACGGATAAGGCTGTGGCGTTCAACGCGCCCGATGGATTTGATCTCGGAGCGGGCGAACTGGTGATCAACAATTACAATTCCAACGGCGTGATCAATAACGGCTTTACCCTGCGGCCGTATGAGACGCGGGTCTATCTTTGGGAGTAAAAGTGATTCTTCATGCGATTCGCCAACGGAGAATCGCATATCATGCATGCGCGTCAGCGGATGCTTATCATTCCGCCGAAAGGCGGTATATCACGCTGCGTCAGCAGCATATCATCTCAGGGCGGCCTTTCGGCGGATTCTGATGCTGCCGGAAATGATATTCGCCTATCGGCGAATGATATGCGGCTTTGCAGCATGATATGCCTTCGGCATGATTATGTTTCAAAGGAGATTTGATGGTATGGGTGTTATCCGAAAAGAAGCCTACTATACCTCCTGCAACGGCGCCAACAGTATCCGCGCGCTGATCTGGCAGGACGATGAAAAAGAGCCCGTCGCCGTAATGCAGATCGCCCATGGTCTGGCGGAGCATATCGGCAGATATGACGAGTTTGCGCGGTTTCTTGCTTCCGCCGGTTTTATCGTCTGCGGCAATGACCATCTGGGTCACGGCAAGTCTGTAGCGGACGAGACCCTGTTGGGCATGGTGGACTACGGCGATCACGTCAACATGCTGCGGGATATGAACACGCTGCATAAGATCATGTCGAAGCGTTTCCCCGGGAAGCCCTACTTCCTGTTCGGGCATTCCATGGGTTCGCTGCTGGCGCGGATCTACTGCGGCGCGTTCGGCGAGGAACTGGCGGGCGCGGTGTTCTGCGGCACCGGGCAGGTGCCCAAGGCGATGCTTGCGCTGGAGGATCCCGTCAAAAAGCTGTTCGACTATATGGACCCGCTTTCCACTGGTTTCAATAAGCCCATGAGTATTTTTACCCGGTTGGGAATGGGGACCTTCAAGGAACGCGATGAGTTGGCGTGGCTGTCGAGAAGCACGCGCAATATCGAGAACTACCGCAACGATCCGCTGTGCGGCGCGGAATCGAGCAACGCGCTCAATCTGGAACTGATGATGCTGTCGGTAAAAGCCAGCGACCCGGAGCTGCCCTTCCGCTATCCCTACGGCTTCCCGGTGCTGTTGATCTCCGGCGCGAAGGACCCTGTGGGCATGAACGGCAAAGGCGTTCTTGCCGCCGCGGACGCGATGGAGGCGTCCGGGCTGGAGCCGGAGGTGATCCTCTATCCCGGCGACCGCCATGAAGTGCTCAACGAGGACGACCGGGATAAAGTCTACGACGACGTGCTGCGTTTTTTGCGCAAGGTGTTGGATGAAAACTGAAGCCGCTGAAAAATCGATACGGCGTTACGGCTTCCCCGATACCGTTCGGGGGGTGCTGATTTTGGGTATGATCGCGTATCATACCCTTTTTGATATCGCTCTTCTATGGGGCTGGGATATGGATCGGCCTTTGATGAAGGGCGCGAACGTCATGAGAGATATCGGCGCGGCTTGCTTTGTCTTTCTTTCGGGGTTCTGTTTCCATCTGGGCAGGCATAACGTCCGGAAAGGATTGCTGCTGTCCGGCGCGGGGCTGGCGATAACAGGAGTTACGTATTTGTTTGACCGTGAGGCTTTTGTCGTTTTCGGCGTTCTCACGTTGTTGGGCGCCGCCAAACTGTTATTATGCGTGTTGGACCGTCCGCTGAGATGCATTCCGGCTCTCCCCGGATGTTTCATTTCTCTCGTCTTGTTTGTGCTGTTCTTTTTTTGTAATTACGGTTACGCGGGTTTTTACGGTTTCGTGTTGTTTCGCTGGCCGCAGTTCCTTTACCGAAATTATGTGACAGCTTTTTTCGGTTTTCCTTTCAACGGTTTTGCGTCCTCTGATTATTTCGGTTTTTTGCCGTGGTTTTTTATCTGTCTTTGCGGTTATTTCACGTTTCTTGCCGCATACGGGAAGCATTATTCCTCCAAGGTCATTTCGTTTCGCATTCCCTTTTTCGCAGACGTCGGACGGTACAGTTTGTACGTCTATCTGCTGCATCAGCCTGTGATCTATTTTTTGGTTTTCGCAACAAAAAAATGGCTTTTGTGATAATGTACAAAAGTTGCCGAAAATGCGGACGCGATTTTTCAATTTAATATGGCGGTTCGTCCTTGCAAAACGAAAATAATGTAGTAAAATAAAACTGTCCCGGAAAAACTGTCGATTCCCGTTTTCCCGGTCAAAAATTTAATAAAGCAGGAGATTGAGCGCTATGCCGGTTTACACTGACGAATTCACGACCATTCCATACGGTTCTCTCGGAATCATCGCTCTTCCCGGATGTGAAGAGTTGGCCCGCAAGATCGATGCCTATCTTGTTAAATGGAGAGACCAGCGCGAAAGCGAGCATAAGTCTACCATCGCTTTTTCCGGTTATGTCAGAGACACCTATCTGCTGAAGGCCAATTTCCCCAAGTTCGGCACTGGCGAAGGGAAGTGCATGCTGAAGGAGTCCGTCCGCGGATATGATATCTTTATTATCTGCGACTGCTTCAATTACGGACTTACCCATGAAATGTACGGCGCAGACGTCCCGTATACGCCGGACGACCATTACGCCAATCTCAAACGGGCCATTGCCGCCATGGAAGGCAAGGCACGCCGCATCAATGTTATCATGCCAATGCTGTACGAGGGCCGTCAGCATAAGAGAAGCGCCAGGGAATCCCTTGATTGCGCCCTTGCCCTGCAGGAGCTTTGCAATATGATGGGCGTGGAGAATATCATCACCTTCGACGCCCACGACCCCCGCGTGATGAACGCCATCCCGCTGAAGGGCTTTGAAAACGTCTACACCACCTATCAGATGATCAAGGCGATGGTCAACAATATCCCCGATCTCAAGATCGACAAGGAAAACCTGATGATCATCTCCCCCGACGAGGGCGGTCTGAACCGTGCCGTGTATTATTCCTCGGTATTGGGCCTTGATCTCGGCATGTTCTACAAGCGCCGCGACTACTCCCGCGTGGTCAAGGGCCGCAACCCCATCATCGCCCATGAGTTCCTCGGCACCAGCCTGGAGAACAAGGACGTGATCGTGGTGGACGACATGATCTCCAGCGGCGATTCCATGCTGGATGTGGCCAGACGCCTGAAGTCCATGGGCGCGCGGAACATCTACGTCTGCTGCGCGTTCGGCCTGTTCTGCAATGGGCTCGATTCCTTCGATAAGGCTTTTGAGGAGGGCGCCATCAGCCGCGTGTTCACCACCAACCTGATCTACCGTTCTCCGGAGCTGAAAACGAAGGCGTGGTACTGCGAGGTCGATCTTTCCAAATACATCTCCCTGCTGATCGACGCGCTGAATCACGATATGTCTCTCAGCTCGCTGATGAATCATGCGCAGCGCATCAAGCCGTTCCTGGAAAGCCGCGGTTTTGATATCAAGATCAAGAGCGAGGGCTGACCGTATATTCTGATAACGATCCTTGAACGTGTAAAAGCGTTCAGGGATTTTTATACAGTCGGAAGTCATCAGTCGGAAGTCGGAAGCCAAAAGCATTATAAGAAAATAGAAAGTATAGGGAAAGAAATGAGTTTGTCTGAATTAGTTAACATCAAACAGGGCAGCGCATCGGTACACCGTTTTTCCAACGGCAACACGCTGCCGCTGATCCAACGCCCGTTCGCCATGGCGGCCTTCGCGCCGCAGACGGACAGCAAATCCAGTTGGTTCTACCATCCGTCTGCCCGATCTTTCGAGGGCGTGCGGATCACTCATCAGCCCAGTCCCTGGATCGCCGACTATGGCACGGTGATCTTCCTGTCGCAGAAGTTTACGCCATATTTCAGCGCGGACGCCCGCTGGTCCGGTTTCCGCCCGCAGGACGCCGTGCTGACGCCGTCGTATATGAAGTACCGCCTGATCCGTTACCGCTGTACCGTGGAGGCGTCGCCCGGTGTGCGCGGCGGCGCGCTGCGCGTTCGGTTTGACGACGCGAAGGAAAATTTCTTCTCCGTCCTGCCGCTTTACGGGGACAGCTCCTTTTGCTATGTGCCGGAGGAAAACGCGCTCTACGGAACGGTCTCCAACTGCCGCGACAACGACGCGAAGAACTTTAAGATGTATTTCATCGTGAAGTTCGGCGTTGGGCAGATCGCGCCTGCCGGTCATATGGTCGGTACGGACGACAGCGCCAAAGAGGGAAACGAGATCGCCGGGGAATGCGTCGGTATCCATCTGAAAGTGCGCGGCGATCGGGTAGACGCTTTCGTCGCCACGTCTTATATCAGCTTTGAGCAGGCGGAGCTTAACTTTCAACAGGAGTTCGTCGGGAAGGATTTTGACGAGGTCAGAAGCGAAGCGGAAACGGCCTGGGAGGAATACCTGTCCCGCGTGGAGATCGAAGCGAAGGACGAAAAGCAGCTTCGCACGTTTTTCTCATGTATGTACCGGGCGTTTCTTTACCCCCATAAGTGTTATGAGCTGAACGCGGCGGGAGAGCCCGTCCACTACCAGCCTTTCGACGGCAAGGTATATCCCGGCGTGCGCTATACCGACAACGGATTCTGGGACACTTACCGCACCTGCTATCCCTTCTACGCGCTTGTCGCAAAAGAGGAATACCGTGAAATGTGCCGTGCTTTCGTCAATGACTACAAGGAGTGCGGCTGGCTGCCGCGCTGGCCCTCTATCGGGGAACGCGGCTGTATGCCAAGTACCCTGATCGACGTGGTGCTGTGCGACGCCGCCGTAAAGGGACTGATGGACCGCGATACCATGGAAACGGCGCTGGAGGGAATGCTCAAACATGCCACGACAGATTCCGACAACGACGATTACGGCCGCAGCGGCGCGTCAGCCTACTGCCGCCTCGGTTACGTGCCCATCGAGGCGCATAAGGAGAGCGTCAATTTAACGCTGGACGCCGCCTACGGCGACTGGTGCATCGCCCGCGTCGCGGAGCTTCTCGGCAAAGACGATATCGTCAGGGAATACGACCGGCGCGCGAAGAGTTACGCCAATCTGTTTGACCCGGAGACGGGCTTCATGCGTCCGAAATTCGAGGACGGGTCCTTCCGGCCGGAGTTCAGCCCCACTGCGTGGGGGCGCGATTACACCGAGGGCAGCGCGTGGCAGAATTCCTTCGCCGTGCCGCATGATATCGAAGGTCTGGCGGCGCTTTACGGCGGGAAGGAAAAGCTGCTGGCCAAGGTAGACGAGCTGTTCGCCACGCCGCCGGATTACGAGTCTGTCGGCTACGGCAGCGAGATCCATGAAGAGACCGAGATGGCCGCCGTCGATTTCGGTCAGTGCGCGATCTCCAACCAGCCCAGCTTTCATTTGCCCTATCTTTTTTCCGCGCTGGGCGACGTAGAGAAAACCTCTTACTGGGTCGGGAAAATGTGCGAAGAGCTGTTCTCCTTTGAAGACGACGGTTTCCCCGGCGATGAGGATAACGGTTCCATGGCGCTGTGGTACGTATTTTCTTCCATCGGTATTTATCCCTTCTGCCCCGGTAAAAATGAATTTGTCCGCACGAAGAAACTGGTAAAATCAGTTAAACTCTGCGGCAGGCCGTTTGATGCGGACGCTTTCATCGGAAACAAGATCCCGTTTCAGGCAGTCGATCCCGATGCTTTCGCGCCTTGACGTTTTTTATGTTTACAATATTGTAAAATTTCAGGATATTTCACGCAACCCCTTGCAAATTTTTTTTCGATTTGATATAATCCTTATGATTTAGATCCGTAAAGATTAACAGAAAAAGGAGTAAATAAAATGGATGACGATAAAGTAAAGTACTATCCCTACGATGAGTATTCCGAGGGGGCCGATCAAGCGCCCGAATATCAGAATGATCGGTATGACAACGGCGGTTCCAGAAAAGGTTCCGATAAGTCAATAAAGACCTTGATCGGTATTCTGGTTGCCGTTTTGCTGGTGTTTGTGATCCTGCTTGGCGTTTTTGTGGCTATGAAGAAAAAGAATGCAAACAAGCCCGCCAACACGGATGTGATCGCCACTCCCACAGACGCCGTTACGACGACGGAGGCCGTTACGACGGAAGATCAGCTCTATCCCGTCGGCGAATACGTCGTTTCAGCGGAAGGCAGCCTGCGTTTGAGGGAGGATCACTCTACGGATGCCAAGCATATCATGAGCGTTCCCTCCGGCACCAAGCTGACCATCACTGAGGTTTACATCGATAATAACGCTGCCACGAATGAAGAAAAGTTCTGGGGCAAGACCGATTATAAGGGTTGGACGGCCTGGGTCGCCATGGCGTACCTGACGAAGAGCGCCGGTTCTGCCGAAGTTACCACTCTTGAGGGCGAATCCGGTGTGACGGTTCCCGGTACCACGGGCGTTGGCGAAACTACAACGAAATCCGCCGCCGGTACTTATGCCACCGGCAAATATATCGTTACCGCGGACGAGTTCCTGCGGATCCGTGAGGATCATGACGTTGATTCCGAAGCGATCAGCCAGATCGATGCCGGCGAGGAGATCACGATCCTTGAGATCTATCATGATACCGAGACCGATGATTCCACTCTTGAGTATTGGGGCAAGGTTTCCTATGACGGATATGTCGGCTGGGTCGCCATGCATTATACGAAGCCTGCTGCCTGACAGCGGTAAATGTTGAACGGAAAAAAGCTGCAGTTTTTAACTGCAGCTTTTTGTTTAATGATCTCATTGACTCAGGCGACGATCCTTTTGCAGAAATCCGCGATATCCTGATAGACTTCTCTGTTGGATTTTTCATTATGGATCTCATGCCGAAGCCCTTTGTAAAGCTTAATGGAAACGTCGGTATGGCCGCTTTCTTTCAGTTTGTTGTAAACTTCTGTTACTCCCTTGCCGTAATTCCCGACGGGATCCATATCGCCGGCAATCAGATAGATCGGGGCGTCCTTCGGGACTGCTTCGTACCAGTCCTTCCCGGAAACGGAACCCAGCAGCCTGAACAAATCGCGGTACCCCACGGCTGTGAACAGATAACCGCACTTATCATCAGCTACATATTTTTTTACGTTCTCTTCGTTGACGGAGAGCCATTCAAACCCGGTGTTGCCGGTGAATTTCTTATTATAAGTACCGAAGGCGAGGTTGTTGATGAAGGGCGAACGGTATTTGGAGCCCTTGACCTTACCGATCACGTCGGCGATCATTGCGCCAAGCGCCGCGGCGGGGTTCGCGCCGCTGGTGCCGCAGATCACGTATCCGTCTGCGATGCCGGGATATTTCGCAGCAAACCGACGCGTGATGAACGAACCCATGGAATGTCCCCAGATGATCAGTTTTTTGCCGGGATGCTTGCCCTTTGCCATTTGCGCAACTGTCTTGACGTCGTCAACCAGCCTTTCATTGCCGTCTTTCTCTCCGAAATAGCCCAGGTCGTCATCTGATGAGACGGAACGGCCGTGACCTTCATGTTCATGCATGTATACGGCAAAGCCCTGGTCGCAAAGAAAACCGGCTACGTCAAGATAGCGATCGGTATGCTCCGCCATGCCGTGTACGATCTGAACGATCCCCAGTACTGCGTCTTCTTCCGTAGGGGTGACCGACTGGACGTAAAGATCGGAAAGGCCTGTGGAGGATTTTACGTGATACTCGTTGTGAATACGGTCCATATTACGACTCCTTTATTTTTTCTTCATTGTAACACATTATCTTTCATAATGGAATGATTTTACAATAATTAACGATTTATTGTGAAAAATCAATAAAAACAAATGTTGTTTTTTGCGCAAAAAATAATCGTGTATCACATGGTTGTCCTTGAAAAATCGATATAAAATATGATAAAATATGAAAAAAAGGAGATAACGGAGGTGATCGTTTGGTCGGCGTTAAAATGGGGATCGATTTCGGATCATCCAATCTTACCGTATTCGCGGAAAATAAGGGAATCGTCGTTTGCGAACCTTCCGTGATGGTCTGCGACGTTTCTTCCGGTGAGGTTTTGGCGTGGGGCAGCGAAGCAAAACAGATGTGCGGCAAGCTTCCGGCATCCATGCGTGTCGTCCGGCCGATCCGTGACGGCGTCATCTCCGATTTCGACGCGGCGAAGATGATGCTGTCGCGATATATCGAAACGATCGGCAACGGCAGGCTGTTCCGTCCTAACGTACTGATGTGCGTTCCCGATACCGTAACGGAGATCGCAAAAAAGTCTTTGTTTAACGTTGTAATGTCCGCGGGGGCGGCAAGGGCGTGCTTTGTCAGCGAGGCGCTGGCGGCGGCAGTCGGCGCTGGAGTGAGCCTGACGGAACCGAAGGGTACGCTGATCTGTGATATCGGCGGGGGGACTACCGACTGCGCCGTTATTACCATGGGTAATATTGAGTCCGCTAAAGCCGTCAATGTTGGCGGAGACGTGTTGACGCAGGCCATCATTGATTATGTGCTGCGCCAATATCAGATCGAATTGGGCGAAACGGAAGCGGAAAATATTAAACGGACTGTTGGATCCGCCGTTCCGCGAAAGGATGAAATAGCCTTATCGGTCTGCGGTAAAAACTGCGACACCGGACTGCCTTCATTGACAGAGATCTCGTCCGGCGAGATCTACCGGTTGTTAAAACCCTACCTTGACGATATCCTGAATTGTATACGTGATGTGTTGGAGGTTACCACGCCGGAGCTTTGCGGCGATATCCTAGACAGCGGAGTGCTTTTGACTGGCGGTACCGCCAACCTGTACGGATTGGATCAATTGATCGAGCAGGAGACCGGTCTGAAAACCGTAAAAACAAATGAAGCGGATCGCTGCGCCGCATTTGGCCTCGGCAGACTGCTGAAGGACATGAAATATCTGGAGCGAATCGGTTATCTCTTTGTCGATGAGACCGCCGCTGAAGAAGAGTACGGAGAAGGGGAAGGCTGACAGCCTTTTGCAGTGATGACGAAAAACAACAGGGAAGAATCCATCAGCGGATCGGTCGAAAACGTTGTGTTTTCCAATCCGGAAAACCATTTTACCGTAATGGAAGTCAACGTGGCGGGCGGCGAGATCATTACCGCCGTCGGCGTGATCCCGGAAGTATCGCCGGGGGAGGACGTCACGCTTCACGGTATGTGGGACAGCCATAACGTCTTCGGCCGTCAGTTTAAGGTCAGCTTTTGTGAACGGTCGCTTCCTGATACAGCGGCGAAGCTCTTCCGTTATCTTGCTTCCGGCGCGATCAAGGGAATCGGCCCGAAGACTGCGATCAAGATCATTGAACGTTTCGGAGAAAACAGCTTCAACGTTCTGGAGAATGAACCGGAAACACTTTCATTGATCAACGGTATATCAAAATCGAAGGCGGTGGAGATCTGCAACGAGTTCAACCATCAATATGCCATGCGGAAACTCCTGATCGAATTGGAATCATATGGCATCACTTCGGCGGAATGCACCGCGATTTATAAGTACTTCGGATTGAACGCGGTAGACACGATCAAAGAAAACCCCTATATCCTCTGCGGCGCCGTCAGCGGCTTCAGCTTTGAGCGAACGGAACAGCTTGTTCAGAAAATGGAGGTTTCGCCGGATAAAGTATATCGCAACAGGGCGGGGATCCTTCACGTCGTCAGACATAATCTCGGCAACGGGCATACCTGTATCCCGCGAAGAAAAATGATCGAGCCTTCCTGCTTGTTGCTGGGAATTTCAAAGGAAGACGTTCAGAGCACTATCGACGACTTGATCGGGACGAAAAAGCTGATTCCCGCTGAAATCAACGGCGAAGAGTTTTTATTCCTTCCGGAGATCTACCGTGCGGAGTATGCTGTCGCTGAGCACTTCAAAAGAGTACGTCGTTTTCCGCCTTCGATGATCCATTCCGTCGTCACGGATATCGACAGGATCGAAAAACGAAACGGTATCCGCTATGCGGAAAAGCAGCGTGAGGCCATCCGGACCGCCGGCGAAAAAGGGCTTCTGATCCTGACCGGTGGCCCCGGCACAGGCAAGACCACCGCCGTAAAAGGGATCATTGAGGTATTTGAGAATAAAGATATCGAGGTATTATTATGCGCTCCCACCGGTCGTGCGGCGAAACGACTCAGCGAAGTGACGGGACGAGAGGCAAAGACCATCCATCGGTTGTTGGAGGTGGAATGGGACGAAAGCGATAAGCCCGTTTTTCGGAGGAACGCGAAAGACCCGCTGACCTGCGGCGCTTTGATCGTAGATGAGCTTTCCATGGTCGACGTGGAATTGTTTGCTTCATTGGTGGAGGCGTTGCCGATGGGATGTCGGTTGATCCTTGTGGGCGACTCGGATCAGCTGCCAAGCGTCGGTCCCGGTAACGTTCTGACAGATCTGATCGGATCGGGATTTCTTCCAGTCGTATGTCTTACGGAGATTTTCCGACAGGCGCAGCAGAGCCTGATCGTGATGAACGCGCACCGTATTATGGCGGGGGAAGCGCTTTGTCTGGATGCTGTTGACTCAGATTTCTTCTTTCTATCGCGCGAGGCGCCGTTATCTGCTGCCGCTACCGTAACAGAGTTGATTGCCAAACGTCTGCCTGCCGCATACGGTTATTCCCCGTTGGAGGATATTCAGGTCCTTTGTCCGTCACGCAAAGGTGACTGCGGTACGGTCAACCTTAACAGAAGACTGCAGGAGGCGCTGAATCCCTCCGATAATGACAAGAATGAGCTTGTTACCCCCGCGGGAAGGATCTTCCGGGAGGGGGACAGGGTAATGCAGATCAAAAATAACTATAACATCCCATGGGAAAAAAGCCGCGAGTCGGGTGAAGGTATCTTTAACGGTGATATAGGTCTGTTGGAGAAAATCAATTATGCGGCCGCAACGATGCGTATCCGCTTTGACGATCGGGTCGCGGAGTATCCGACTACGAACCTGTCTGAACTTGAATTGGCCTATGCCGTCACGGTGCATAAAAGCCAGGGGAGCGAATATCCGGCGGTGATCCTTCCCATTGTGGACTGCCCGCCCATGCTGATGTATCGTAATCTGTTATATACCGCTATTACAAGGGCAAAGCAATTGCTGATTATCGTCGGGAACGCGGAAAAGGTTTCACAGATGGCCGCTAACGCTAAACAGAATAAACGTTATTCCGCTTTATTGTTTTTCCTTTCTGAGGGGCAATAGACCGTCATTCATTAGATAAAAGCAAGAAAACGTCCGCTGTCGGATTAATGCCGACGGCGGACGTCATTTTTGAATGATATTACTCGTTACGCGTCAGTTTTTAACAGGCGTAAACAACTCGCCGACGGCGCCGGCGCCTCTGGTAATGATGCGGAACGCGACGGCGGCAATAGCGATGGCCACAGTGATGATGGCGGCGATGATTCCTTTTTTCATTATTCTCACCCTTTTTTTGCGAAAGTCCTGTTGATGGTTTCAACAATTGTTATTATCAACATAAATGTTGCATAAAAATGAATAAAATGTAAACAATAAAAAACTATTGACAAAATACACGTCAATTGTTCATAAAGAGAACGATTTTTTGCATGTCATCCGGCAACGGAGTTGTAAAGGTGAGTTGTTCTCCGGTGATAGGATGGATCAAAGTCAGCTTCGCGCAGTGCAGCGCGGCACGTGAGATGGCGGTATCCGTACTGCCGTACATTTCATCCCCCGCGAGGGGCGCGCCGAGAGAGGCGAAATGCACCCGGATCTGGTGGGTGCGGCCTGTTTCAAGCATGATCCTCATCAGGGTTCGTTTGCCGTCTGTTCCCAATGCCTCCCAGTGTGTCACTGCCGTTTCGCCCAGGCTGTTATCCATGCTTACCGCCCGCAGCGTCTTCATCTGATCGGGACGGTAGATGTTTCTGTCGATGGTGCCGGTCCCGTGGAATACCCCGCCCACGACGGCGAGGTATTCTTTTTGTATCCGGTCTGGCAGGAAAGAGGCGGCGTGCCGGTTCTTCGCCAGCGCGATCAGCCCGCTGGTGCACTTATCAAGCCGTCCCACGGAACGAAATACGATGTTTTTGTCCGCGTAGTAGGCCGCCGTCTGGTTGGCCAGCGTGTCGCCCTGATGGTTGTGTGTGGGATGTACCGCCAGCCCCGCGGGCTTGTTGACGATCAGGATATCATCGTCCTCATACACGATATCAAGGGCTGTGCTGTCTGTGGGATCGATGGCGTTTTCTTCCGCCGGGAAGGTCACGGTGATCACATCGCCGGTATGGACCGGATCGATGGTACGGATGTGTTCGCCGTTGCGCTTCAGTCCCTCCGGGGCGTGCTTCAGGATCACAAGGCTGCGGTATGACAGATTCAGTTTTCTTCGCAGAAATATCTTCAGCTTTTCGCCGTCGTATTCCTTATCGACGACGTAATCGATGGAACGGCTCATCTGTCATTCAGAACGCGTTTCAAATATTGGCCGGTGTAGCTGGCGGGAATTTCCGCCACCTGTTCCGGCGTACCTTCCGCGATGACAGTGCCGCCCCGGAAGCCTCCTTCCGGTCCCAGGTCGATCACGTGGTCCGCGCTTTTGATGACGTCCAGATTGTGTTCGATCACAACGACCGTGTTGCCGCTGTCCACCAGCTTTTGCAGAACGTCGATCAGCTTGTGAACGTCTGCAGTGTGCAGGCCGGTGGTGGGTTCGTCGAGGATATACATGGTCTTGCCGGTGGATTTTTTGGACAACTCTGTGGAGAGCTTCACCCGCTGCGCCTCGCCGCCGGAGAGCTGCGTGGCGGGCTGGCCGATAGAGATATACCCCAGCCCAACGTCGAACAGTGTTTGCAGCTTGCGGCGGATGGCCGTGTGGTTCTCAAAGAAGTGCAGGCCCTCCTCCACGGTCATGTTCAGCACGTCGCTGATGTTCTTGCCCTTGTAGCGCACTTCCAGCGTCTCCCGGTTGTAGCGCGCGCCCTTGCAGACCTCGCAGGGGACATACACGTCCGCTAAAAAGTGCATTTCGATCTTGATGATACCGTCCCCCTGGCAGGCCTCGCACCGCCCGCCGGACACGTTGAAGGAGAACCGCCCGGGGCCGAAGCCCTTGATCTTCGCGTCGGTAGTCTCGGAGAACAGCTTGCGGATATCCGTGAACACGCCGGTATATGTGGCGGGGTTGGAGCGCGGCGTCCGCCCGATGGGGGACTGGTCGATATCAATGACCTTGTCAAGGTATTCCACGCCAGAAAAGCCTTTATGTCTGCCGGGGTACTGTTTGGCGCCGTTCAGCTCGCTTGCCAGGTGCTTATATACGATCTCGTTCACCAGCGAGGATTTGCCGGAGCCGGAGACGCCGGTCACCGCGATGAATTTCCCCAACGGGAAGCGCACGTCGATCTCCTTCAGGTTGTTTTGGGCCGCGCCAAAGACCGTCAGCGCATGGCCGTTGCCGGGGCGACGGATCTCCGGTACTTCAATTCTTTTCTTCCCGGTCAGGTATTGTCCCGTGATGGACGCGGGGCATTTTTCAATGTCCTCTACGGTGCCCTGCGCCACGATCTCACCGCCGTGGATGCCCGCGCCGGGGCCGATATCCACGATATAGTCGGCGCTGCGCATAGTCTCCTCGTCGTGCTCCACCACGATCAGGGTGTTGCCGAGATCCCGCAGGTTTTTCAGCGTTCCGATCAGCTTGGTGTTGTCCCGCTGGTGCAGGCCGATGCTGGGCTCGTCCAGAACGTAGAGCACGCCGGTCAGCGCGGAGCCGATCTGCGTGGCCAACCGGATCCGCTGGCTTTCGCCGCCGGAAAGGGTGCCGGAGGACCGAGCCAGCGTCAGGTAATCCAGCCCCACCTTTTCGAGAAATTCCAGCCTTGACCGGATCTCTTTGATAATGCCGTGGGCGATGAATTCCTGCCGTTGCGTCAGCTTCAGTCCGTTCAGGAAGGCGATGGCCTCCGTAATGGAAAGGCAGGTGAATTCATAAATGCTTTTGCCTCCCACGGTTACGGCCAATATTTCCGGGCGCAGCCGTGCCCCGTGGCACGCCTGGCATTCGTGATCGGTCATGAACAGTTCGATCTCCCATCGGGACCACTCGCTGCTGGATTCGCGGTAGCGGCGTTCCAGATTGTTGACGATGCCCTCAAACGGCGCGTGGTAGGTGCCGCCGCCGATGGAGGTGATGCGGTGCAGCGTCAGCTTTTCGTCGCCGGTACCGTAAAGGATGGCGTTGACAGCCTCCTCCGGCAGGTCTTTTATGGGATCGTCGAGAGTGAAATGATATTTTTCGGCGAGGCCCTCCATATACATGCGGGCGATAGTGCCGAATTTCTCGCTGGTCCAGCCGCAGCCCTTCACCGCGCCCTTATTGATGGACAGGTTCTTGTCCGGCAGAATCAGATCGGGAGAAACCTTTTTAAAGATGCCCAGCCCGCTGCATTGGGGGCATGCGCCGAAGGGGTTGTTGAAGGAGAACGCGCCGGGAGTGAGTTCTCCCAGGCTGACCTCGTGGTCCGGGCAGGCGAATTTGGAGGAGAACAGCATCTCCTCGCCGCCCACGACCGACACCAGCGCGAGGCCGTCGCCCTGGTCCAGCGCGGTCTCCAGCGAATCCGCCACGCGGGAAGCGATCCCCTCTTTGTTCACAAGGCGGTCTATCACGATCTCAATGACGTGTTTATTCGTTTTTTGCAGCTTGATATCCTCGGAAAGGTCCCTCATTTCGCCGTCGATACGGGCGCGGACGAAGCCCTGTTTTCGGGCGTTTTCAAGCACTTTCGTATGCTCGCCCTTGCGGCTGCGCACCACGGGGGCGAGGATCATGAACTTGGCGCCGGGGTCCAGCGCCAGCACCCGGTCGGTCATCTGGTCCACTGTCTGTGCCGTGATCTCCCGCCCGCACACGGGGCAGTGAGGAATGCCCACCCGCGCATACAGCAGGCGCAGATAGTCGTATATTTCGGTGACCGTGCCGACTGTGGAACGCGGGTTTTTGGAGGTGGTCTTCTGGTCGATGGAGATGGCGGGGGAGAGCCCCTCGATCAGTTCTACGTTGGGTTTTTCCATCTGCCCCAAAAACTGCCTCGCATAGGAGGACAATGATTCCACGTAGCGCCGTTGGCCTTCCGCGTAGATGGTGTCGAAGGCAAGGGTGGTCTTACCGGAGCCGGATAGCCCGGTAAAAACGATCAGCCTGTCCCGCGGCAGCGTCAGGTTGATGTTTTTCAGGTTGTGTTCTTTTGCGCCTAAAATGCGGATGGTTCGTTCTGTCACTTCTCTTGCTCCCTCAATTGACGTATACGGTCGCGCAGCTTTGCCGCCGCCTCAAATTCCAGTATCTTCGCCGCCGCTTTCATTTCCTTTGTCAGCGATTCGATCAGCTGCTCGCGTTCGCGTTTTGTCAGCTTGCGGCCCTCCGCGTTTCGGGCGACCTTGCGGCTTTCGGATATCTCGATGATGTCCCGCACGCCCTTGACGATGGTCTTCGGGACGATGTGGTTTTCCTCGTTGTATTTCTGCTGCTTTTCGCGCCTTCGGTAGGTTTCCCGGATGGCGTTTTCCATGCTGGGCGTTACCGTGTCGGCGTACATGATGACCTTGCCCCCGGCGTTCCGGGCGGCGCGGCCAACGGTCTGGATCAGCGAGGTCTCGCTGCGTAAAAAACCTTCCTTGTCCGCGTCGAGGATCACTACAAGCGATACCTCAGGAATGTCCAGGCCTTCCCGCAGCAGGTTGATGCCTACCAGTACTTCAAATTCGCCCAGCCGCAGGTCCCGGATGATCTCCATGCGCTCCATGGTGTCGATGTCGGAGTGCATGTATCGCACTTTGATCTTGTAATCCGCCAGATAGTCGGTCAGGTTTTCCGCCATCTTTTTGGTCAGTGTGGTGACCAGCACGCGTTCGTTGCGCTCGGTGCGGATATGGATCTCCGAGATCAGGTCGTCGATCTGCCCCTCCACGGGGCGTACCTCGATCTCCGGGTCCAGCAAGCCCGTGGGGCGGATGAGTTGCTCCGCGATCTGCTTGCTGCGGCTTCGCTCAAATTCCCCCGGCGTGGCGCTGACAAAGATGTTCTGGTTGGTGCGGGCGTAGAACTCTTCAAACGTCAGCGGCCGGTTGTCGTAGGCAGATGGCAGCCGGAAGCCGAAGTCCACCAGACTGTCCTTGCGCGATCTGTCCCCGCCGTACATGCCGCGTACCTGCGGCAGCGTCACGTGGGATTCGTCCACGAAAAGAATATAGTCCTCCGGGAAGAAGTCCAGCAGCGTGAACGGCGCGGAACCCGGGGCACGTCCCGCCATCACGCGGGAGTAGTTCTCGATGCCCTTGCAAAAGCCGGTCTCCCGCAGCATTTCCATGTCGTATTCGGTGCGTTGGCGGATGCGCTGGGCCTCGATCAGCTTTCCCTGTGCGACGAACCACGCTTCGCGCTCCTCCATCTCTGCCGTCAGGTTCTCGATGGCTTCCTCCAGCTTTTCCGGAGAGATCACGTAGTGAGAGGCGGGGTAAATGGCTGCGTGTGACAGTACTGCTTTCGTTTCTCCGTTCAGGGGATTGAACTCGCTGATGCGGTCGATCTCGTCCCCGAAGAACTCCACGCGGATGGCCGTTTCGTTGGTGTAGACCGGGAAGATATCCACCACGTCGCCCTTGACGCGGAATTTGTTCCGCACGAAGTTCAGGTCGTTGCGTTCGTATTGGATCTCCACCAGCTTCTGGATCAGCTCGTCCCGGGACTTTTCCATGCCCGGCCGCAATGAGATCACCATGCTCTTGTAGTCGATGGGGTTGCCCAGCGAGTAGATGCAGGAAACCGACGCTACGATGATCACGTCACGCCGTTCTGACAGCGCCGAGGTGGCGGAATGGCGCAGCCGGTCGATCTCGTCGTTGATGGCGGAGTCCTTCTCGATATAGGTGTCCGTGGTGGCGATATACGCCTCCGGCTGGTAGTAGTCGTAGTAGCTGACGAAGTACTCCACCGCGTTTTCCGGAAAGAACTCACGAAATTCCGAGCAAAGCTGCGCCGCCAGCGTCTTGTTGTGCGCCAGCACCAGCGTGGGCCGGTTCATCTGCGCGATGACGTTGGCCATGGTGAACGTCTTGCCGGAGCCTGTTACGCCCAGCAAAGTCTGTTCCCTATATCCTTTTTTCAGTCCCTCCACCAGCTCACGGATAGCCTCCGGCTGGTCGCCCGTGGGGGCGAAGGGGGATACGAGCTTGAAATGGTCCGTAGCGATCCGTCCCTTTTACGGTAATATGTTGGTATTATAACACCGAAAATATACAATGTAAACATAGAACAAATGTTCTATGTCAATTATATCATATCGTCGTGATATTGTCAACCTTATCAAAAAGAAAAACGCATCGGCATGGCCGTCTGCGTTTCCGTATGATGATCATGTTGTTTCTGTATTTGCTGAAACGGTATGCTTCGGTTTGACCGGGAGAATGAAATTCAATAACAGCAAAAGCAGTTCCAGTAAGGTGTTTGGCACCATCTCCATCAATCCGCTTTTTCCCAGGGTGAACAGCCACAACGCGATACCGCACAGAATCAGAAGAACGGTCAACCCCAAAGGAAGAAAGCCCTGATAGCGTTTCGCGTTTTTGAATAAGAAAATCATGACGGACAGTCCCAGCGTCGCCATATAAACGCCGGTGGAGATCCAGTGGACGATGCGCTTCGGGTTCCACGTGGTTACGTCGTGCTTGAGGGAAAGCCCGATCCCGCAGGCGGCGATCATGGCAAAAATGCTGATGAACAGCAACAGCTTTGACGTTTCCTTATATCTCCGGTAGGCGTACAGCGTATTCAGAAAATAGCCGCCCACCACGAAAAATGCCCAGATCCAGAACAGGTACTTGCGATCCTCGCACAGGATGCTGATGGTCCCCAGCGGTTTTGTCGGGTCGTTGCCGAACAGAAACATGATCCCGTTGCCGAGAACCAGTCCGGCGATCAGAAAGAAAAGACAAACGTGTTTGGATAACAGTTTTTGATAAATAGTCATAGGCATGATCGGTCTTTTATAAAACAATTGAAAATACTTGACAGCGTGATGCGCTTTCGATAAAATAACGGTACGATCGCTATTGATGATATGATAACACTATAATAACAATGTTTCAATTGTCAATCAACTGTTTTTGTTCAAAAACGGAAAGCATTTTACCCTGTTTTGACAGACGGGACAGATCGCAGAAGGGAATGGTGACGGCAATGCATCTCTATCTTGTCAGACACGCGCAATCGTGTCAAAACGCGGATATGACAGGAAGCTGGCACCCGGACGACGCGCCGCTGACGGAATACGGCAAGCGGCAGGCGGAGCTTCTTGCGATGCGTCCCGATCTGCAGAATGTGGACGCGATATACGCCAGCACACTGCTGCGGGCGGCTCAGACGGCGTATCCGTTGGCAAAACGATTGAATAAGTCGATCACGTTAGTGGACGACGCGATCGAGCGCGATACCGCCATTTTCGGCACGGACAGGGGAGCCATGCTGCAAGAGGTTCCCTGCGCCGTGTGGCGGGAATGGACGCCCCGTATCGTCACGGACGCGGAAACGCCCGAAATGTTGAGAGAGCGTGCGAAGCGGCTGATCGACTGGATCACGGAACGATCTGATGATAACGGATCCGTGCTGCTGGTGACGCACTGCGCGTTTTTTGGATATCCGCTGCGGTACCTGCTGCATATCCCGAATGACGAGCCATTCGCCTGGAAGATCGACAATTGCGCCGTGACGCACATCGAGCTTCGACCCGGCGATATTCCGCTGCTGTACTGCGCCAACGACCGAGGGCATCTGTACGCGGAGGAGATGTGATGACGTAAAAGAGCGGAGATCGGAGTTCGGAGATATTCCGTGCGAACGACCCACGGTACTGCGCGCGGCCCGTGATACGGGGAAGACAGGAAATGCGGACGTCAGCGACAAATACGCCACGTCTGCACGGGCCGTGGAACTGACAGACAGACTGAAATATCTCCGCTCTCCTAACTCCGAACTCCGCTCTGCATATTCCCCATCTTGTTCCATACATTACACAACGGCCGGTCCCGTTATCGGGAACCGGTCGTTGAAATATGTGCTGAAAAATGGATTACAGCGTGCGGATCTTTTCCAGACGGTTCAGCGCCTCGTACAGCGTCTCGTCCTTTTTGGCGAAGTGGAAACGCGCCAGATGGTTCACGTCCTCTTTGAAGAAGCTGGAACCGGGTACCGCGGCCACGCCGATCTCCCGCGCCATCTTTTCGCAGAATTCCACATCGTTCATTCCGTGGGAGAAATCGGAGATATCCACCATCATGAAGTAGGAACCTTCGGGGTCGGTGTAGTTGAAGCCAATGCGGTCAAGGCCCTCGGTGAAGATGTCGTGCATGTGCTGGTAGTGGGCCTGCAGCTCTTTATAGTAGCTCATGGGCGCTTCCAGCCCGGGGATCACTGCCTCCTGTAAAGGCGAAGGCGCGCAGACTGTCAGGAAGTCGTGGATCTTCTTGCAGCGGTCCATCAGGTCCTCGTTGGCGACGATGTAGCCCAGCCGCCAGCCGGTGATGGAATAGGTCTTGGAAAGCGACGAGCAGCAGATGGTGCGTTCCCACATACCGGGCAGAGAGGCGATATAGCAGTGCTTGTGCGGCTCGAAGACGATGTGCTCGTATACCTCATCGGTGATGATGATCACGTCGTACTTGATGGCAAGGTCTGCGATGACCTGCAGCTCATCCTTCGTGAACACACGGCCGCTGGGATTGCTGGGGTTGCACAGGATCATGCACTTGGTGGCAGGGTCCTTGAAAGCGGCCTCCAACTGGTCAGCGTCAAAGGTGAAATGCGGCGGGGTCAGCGGGATGAAGACCGGCTCAATGGAGTTGAACAGGCTCTGCGCGGCGTAATTCTCAAAGTAGGGGGAGAAGATCACGCATTTGTCGCCGGGGTTGGAAATCGCCATCAGCGTGGCCATCATGGCTTCTGTGCTGCCGATGGTGCCGATCACGTTCTTGTCCGGGTCCAACTCCATGCCCATGAACATGCCCACTTTTTTGGCCACGGCGGCACGGTAGTTGTACGCGCCCCAGGTGGGGGAGTACTGGTGCGGACCCTCCATGGCCACCTCTGCCAGCCGTTTCATGATAAATTCCGGCGGGTCGAAGTCCGGGAACCCCTGGGAGAGATTGATGGCGCCGCATTCCATGGCGATGCGCGTCATGCGCCGGATCACAGAATCCGACAGTCCTGCGATTTTACGGTTCATTTCTTTCATAACCTATATCTGTCCTTCCTTAAAATAACGATATTATCCCGCGGCAAAACCAAGCTCGAAGGCTTTCAGGTTCACGTCCAGGAATTTCGGCGGAACCGTTGTCTTCAGCGACTCGATCCATTTCTCTTTGGCGATGGCGCTGTTTTTCGCGGTAACGCCGATCAAAACGACGTTGACTGCCTTGATCGTTCCGGCTTCCAAGGCAAGAGAAGCGGCGTCGATCACGGCGGTATCGGCTTGTTCTTTTAACGTATCGCACAGCCCGGCGGGGTATTCCTTTGCGCCGGTGATGACCGGCATGGGGTCGATCTGCTGGGTGTTGACGATCAGCTTGCCGCCCTTTTTGAGGTAGGGCAGCGCCCGCATGGCCTCCAGCGGCTCAAAAGCGAGGATCAGATCCGCGCCGCCCTTGTCCACCACCGGGGACCATACTTTCTCCCCGTAGCGCACGTAGGTGACCACGGAACCGCCGCGTTGGCTCATGCCGTGTACCTCCGATACCTTCACGTCATACCCTTCGGCGATCACGGTGTTGCCGATGATGCGGCTGGCAAGCAGGGTGCCCTGGCCGCCCACGCCCACGATCATAATGCTCTTCGTTTCCATCAGGCATCCTCCTTTTCGATCGCGCCGAAGGGGCAGATATTCACGCACAGGCCGCAGCCGTTGCACTGGGTCGGCTCGATATACGGCCTGCCGTCCCGCAGGGTGATGGCGGGACAGCCCGCCTTCATGCAGACCTTGCAGTCGCGGCATTTGTCGGTAATCACGGCGCGGCCGGTGTATTTCACGGTTTTCAGCAGCGCGCAGGGCCGCTGAGCGATGATGACGGAGGGCTCGTCCTTCGCCGTCTCCTCCTTCACGATCTTTTCAAAGTTCTTTACGTCGAAGGGGTCGGCGATGCGCACGCTGTCGATCCCAACGGCCTTGCACAGCAGCTTCAGATCTGTCTGCTTCGTGGCCTCGCCCCGGATGGTCTTTCCCGTGGTGGGGTTGTCCTGATGGCCGGTCATGCCGGTGATGGAGTTGTCCAGTATGATTACTGTATGGATGCCTTTGTTGTACACCACGTCGATCAGCCCCGTGATACCGGAGTGGATGAACGTGGAATCGCCGATGACGGAGACCAGCTTTTTGGCAAAATCTTCGCCTCTGGCTTTGGCCATTCCGTGGGCGGCGCTGACGGAAGCGCCCATGCACACGGTGGTGTCGATGGAAGAAAGCGGCGGCGCGGAGCCCAGCGTATAGCAGCCGATGTCCCCGGCAACGGTCAGCCCGAGTTTTTTGAGCACGTAGAAAGTGCCTCTGTGCGGGCAGCCCGCGCACATGACGGGCGGGCGCACTGGGATATCCGCGGCGGGCGTTTCTTCGACCGCCTCTCCGAGGATCACTTTTCTGATGAGGTTGGGGGAGTATTCGCCCAACATCGTGAAGGCTTCTTTGCCGATGACCTTCAAGCTCAGCGCTTTGCAGTGCTCCTCGATAAACGGGTCGAGTTCTTCCAACACATATACGGTCTCGCACTTCGCGGCGAAATCGGCGATCTTTTTTTCGGGCAGCGGCCACACCACGCCCAGCTTCAGGTAATTGGCCTTGTCGCCCAGCGCCTCTTTCGCGTACTGGTAGGTGATGCCGGAGGCGATCACGCCCAGCTTCGCGCCGTTGTCCTCGACGGTATTCAGTTCCGTGGCTTCGGCAAAGGCCGTTTCCGCTTTGGAACGTTCCTCCACGACCACGTGGCGCTTGATGGCGTTGGCGGGGGTCATCACGTATTTGGCGGGGTCTTTGTTGTAGTCCTTCAGTTCGCCGCCGGTTCGTTCTTCCAGTTCCACAAGGCTCTGGGAGTGAGAGATGCGGGTGGTCAGCCGCAGGAAAACGGGCGTATCGAAGCGCTCGCTCAATTCAAACGCCTGTTTGGTGAATTCCTTGCATTCGGCGGAGTCGGCGGGCTCCAGCATCAATATCTTCGCCGCCTTGGCGTAGTGGCGGGAGTCCTGCTCGTTCTGGGAGGAGTGCATCCCCGGGTCGTCGGCCACGGCGATCACCAGCCCGCCGTTCACGCCCGTATAGGAGGCGGTGAACACGGGATCTGCCATCACGTTGAGGCCCACATGCTTGCAGCAGGTCATGGCCCTTGCGCCGGAGATGGAAGCGCCGATGGCGGTTTCCGCCGCCACCTTCTCGTTGGGGGCCCATTCCACGTAGAGCTCGTCGTACTTGATTGCCTCCTCCGTGATCTCTGTGCTGGGGGTGCCGGGGTAGGAGGAAACGACCCTCGCCCCGGCCTCATATGCGCCGCGTGTGACGGCGGCGTTGCCTAACAGCAGTGCTTTCATCCGTTCTGCTCCTTATTTGTCCGTTTCGTTGATCTCGTTCTGCATGGCCACCAGGTTTTCGCTGCGGTAGCGCTTACGCAGCACCGGCTTTTCGATCTTTCCGGTGGGGTTGCGCGGTACGTCGGCGAAAATGATCTTGTGGGGCCGCTTGTACCGCGGCAGGTCGAGGCAGAAGGCGTTGACCTCGTCCTCGGTCAGCGCGCAGCCCTCCTTGACCTCGATGACGGCCGCGGCGATCTCGCCCAGCCGCTGGTCCGGCAGGCCGATCACGGCCACGTCCTTGATAGCGTCGTGCTTGCGCAAAAAGTCCTCGATCTGCACGGGGTAGAGGTTCTCGCCGCCGGAGATGATGACGTCCTTCTTGCGGTCCACGAGGAAGATGAAGCCGTCCTCGTCCTGCATGGCCATATCGCCGGTGTAGAGCCAGCCGTCGTGCAGTACCTCGGCGGTGGCCTTTTCATCCTTATAATAACATTGCATCACGCCGGGGCCGTAAACCGCCAGCTCGCCCACGTCGCCCTGCTTCACTTCGTTGCCCTGCGGGTCGATAATCTTCACCTGCCAGTCGAAGCCTGCCTTGCCGATGGCGCCTACCTTGTGGATGTTTTCCACGCCAAGATGGACGCACCCGGGGCCGGTGGATTCACTTAATCCGTAGTTGGTGTCGTATTGGTGATCCGGGAAAACGCTCTTCCAGCGCTTGATGAGGCTGGGCGGTACGGGCTGCGCGCCGATGTGCATGAGACGCCAGCGGTGCAGGTCGTACTCGTTCAGGTCGATCGCGCCGGAGTCGATCTTATCCAGGATATCCTGCGCCCACGGCACCAGCAGCCACACGATGGAACACTGCTCGTCGCTGGCGGTCTTGATGATCCATTCGGGTTTCACGCCCTTGAGGATGACAGAACGCGCACCCACCAGCAGCGAGCCGAACCAGTGCATCTTCGCGCCGGTGTGATACAGCGGCGGGATCAGCAGGAACACGTCGTCCTTCTGCTGCCCGTGGTGGTTCTGTTCCGTCATTGCCGCGTGCATCAGCGCCTTGTGCTTGTGAAGGATGGCCTTCGGGAAGCCGGTGGTGCCGGACGAATAATAGATGGCGGCGTCGTCCTCATCCGTCAGCTTGATCTGCGGCGATTTGGTGGAGCAATAGGTCATCAGCGTACGCAGGTCCTCCGCGAAGCTGGGGCACTCCTCGCCGTCGTAGATCCACATTTTGACGTGGGGCACCTTGGCGTAGATATCCTCGATGCGGCCGAC
The DNA here is from genome assembly GCA_017428085.1 of Clostridia bacterium. Lineage (GTDB taxonomy): Bacteria > Bacillota > Clostridia > Oscillospirales > Acutalibacteraceae > RUG806. Next base: position 54,025 of record JAFRRP010000019.1, read on the forward strand.
GAACTCGGGGCCGAAGACGATGTAGTCCGCGTCCGCCTTGTCGATGCAGTATTTGATCTCCTCCGCGGTGTAGCGGTAGTTCAGCGGCACGACGATCGCGCCGGTCTTCAGCACGCCGAAATAGACGGGCAGCCATTCGATGCAGTTCATCATCAGCACGGCGGCTTTGTCGCCCTTTTTGATGCCGCGGGAGAGCAGCAGGTTCGCGATCCGGTTGGCGTCTTTGTTGAACTTGCTCCAGGTCATCTCCCGGCGGTAGGCCTCCGTCGGGTCGGTGACGATCAGAGAGTAGTCACGCCATGTCATCAGGGCTTTGTTTTCCACTTTGGGGTTGATCTCCACCAACGCCACGTCGTTGGGATAAAAATCGGCGTTTTTCTGTAAAATCTCAGTAAGAGGCATTTTGTGTTTCCTTTCATTCGGGGATGTCGGAATGATGAAAATGAGATAATCCGTCCTCTGGATTCAGTAGTTTATCATTAATAAAAAAAGAAGTCAATTGTTTTTGCATTCCTTTTTTTTATATCAGCTTTTATTTTTCTCAATCGGAGCGTGCAATTTCAGAAAAATCCGAAAACAAGGCCTTATCGCATTGACAAATCGAAAGGATTCATATAAAATTATGATATTATGAAAATGAACTGTGATGACGTCAGACGTTTGGCTGCAGCTTGCCGCGAGGCGCAAGAGGATTTGTTCTTTGTGTCGGGTGTTTTGCCGCCTTATGAAACCATCGCTGCCGCATTTATGGTTCAAGAAGAACCGACATTGATGGTAGTGTCCGGCATGTTTTCCGTTCCGGACAGATTATTGAAAAACGACATTACCCCTCTTTTTTCTCGCCATCGTTCTGCTCCTCTGCGCGTGTGCGTCCTGGCCGACGGTGTTATCGCGGCGGATATACGGCTGCTGGCAGACGCTGAATTCCGCGCTTTCTGTGAACAAAGAAAAATCTCTCATCTGATCGTTCCTTTCGCGGAATTGGCGGATGGGAACGAGTACGGTTCGAGAGATTCCTACGGCTGGATCGGCGAATGGCGTGCTTCGCTGCCCTGTGCATTGCGTGTTACCGCTGTCTTTTCAGAGCCATTATCTGATTACGGCCCTTTTATCGCCCGGTTTGCTTCTCCCGGCTGCACCGTCGTCAACGCATACCGCGCGCCGGATGTTTTCGCTTATCAAACAGTCGGCATCAGAAAGAAATACGCTTATACGCGGGAGCTTGCGTTAAGGCGCTTCGCCCATCGTTCCGCCGTGTTTTTCACCGACCGCCGTGAGGCGGAGGAATTCCTTCGTTTCCTTCACCATGCCGATGTCAGGGCTGTTTATGTCAACGGCAATATGACCGAAGAACAGCTATATGACGCCTTGGATGCATTTTCATCCTGTGACGATTTGTTGATTGCCACAAAGTCGGTTTTGGCTTCCTGTTTGTTTTATCGTGCAGATAACGTGTTTTTCTGCGGTATCCCGTATTCCGTTTCGTTTTTGACGCGGTGCGCTTCCTTTTCGAACGACGGATCGATTTCGTGCGTCTTTTGTGAGAAAGATATCGAAGTCGATATCAATATTTTGAAATGCTTTGCCGGGAACCGGCGGGAAGAGGAACGGGAGCCGTTCTTGTCCGAAGCGCTGAACAAACTGCTTGCAGTAAAGCATCTGTTGATTGAAACCTGATACTTTATTTTTTGAAGGGAGAATAATATGAAAGATAAGATCAATGTTGCAGTGATCGGGTGCGGATGCATCGCCACCTCCGCCCATATCCCGGCTTACATGAAGAGCGACAGGGCGGAGATCAAATATTTCTGCGATATCATTCCCGAAAAGGCCGACGCCGCCGTGGCGAAAAACGGCTGCGGCAAGGCGGTCTACGATTATCACGAGATCCTCGACGATCCGGAGCTGGACGCGGTGTCTGTGTGTACCCATAACGACATGCATTCCGTGATCGCCATCGACTTTATGAAGCACGGCAAGGACGTCCTGTGCGAAAAGCCCGCCGCCCGGATCTTGTCCGAGGCACTGGAGATGGAAAAGGTCTCCTACGACACGGGCCGCATTTTATCCATCGGCGTGTGCAACCGCTATTCCAACGCGGTCAATCATATCAAGAAATACATTGAAGAGGGCAAGCTGGGCGAGGTCTATCACGTCTACGCCTCCTTCCGCGCTCACCGGTCCATCCCGGGGCTCGGCGGCGATTTCACGAAGCACGCGGCCTCCGGCGGCGGCGCGCTGATCGATTGGGGCGTCCACTATATCGACCTCATCATGTACTGTCTCGGCGACCCGAAGGTCCTCACCGCCAGCGGCGAGGCGTTTTGCAAGCTGGGCCGCGATATGAAGAACTATGTCTACACCTCCATGTGGTCCGAGGACACCAGCGATAAAGAGAACGGCGTCTACGACGTGGACGACTCCGTGGTGGGTATCGTGCGTACCGACGGCGCTGTCGTCAGCTTCCACGGCGCGTGGGCGCAGAACATCGGTGTCAGCGAGACATACATCGATTTCATGGGCGATAAAGGCGGTATCCGTTTGGCATACGGCGGCGGTTTTACGTATTATACCGCCCGGGACGGAATGCTGATCGAAAGCAAGCCGGAGTTCCGTATGAACAACATCCACGAAACCGAAGTGCTGGACTTCGTGGAGTGCGTATGCAGGGGAGAACGGAACCGCAACGACATCAAATACGCCGTTGGAACGTCCAAGATCATGCAGGCGATCTACGATTCCTCCGCGGCTCATAAAGAAATAACGTTATAAGATTATATTTTTCAGCAACGAAATTTCAGAGGTGACACCATGGCATCTGAAATCATGAAACGAATCGAAGAGACAGAGCGTCTGTGCGACGAGCGCATCGAAAAAGCGCAGGCGGAGGCGGGCGACGTTATTGCGCAGGCAAAAGCGCAGTCTGTAAAAATGAAAGCAGACGCTTTGGCCAATGCCAAAACGCAGGCGGAAGAGATCATCTCCCGTGCCAACAACGCCGCTGCGCAGGCGATCGACGCATCGGAAAAGCAGGCGCAGATCGATATCTCCGCCATGCGCGACGCCGCGAAGGGCAGGACCGCGCAGGCGGTCAATGCCGTTGCCAAGCGGCTTGTGGAGTGGAACTGACGGGGGTGATGGCTTGGCAAAGCTGAAAGTGATGTCGATCGAGCTGGCCGCACCCTTATCCCGCAAGGATGAGGTCGTCGATTATCTTCAACGCAAAGGCGCGGTGGAATTATCGGTCCCGGAAGCGACGGAACGGTTTTCGGTGACGACGGCTCCCGATTCATATGAAAATAACGATAAGGCAACGGCGCTGGTGAACAGCGCGTTGTCCGTTTTGAATCGTCGCTGTCCACAGAAAAAACCGCTTACGGCCATGCTGGAGCCCCGTAAGGAACTGACGCTTTCGGAGTGGATAAAACGGGCGGAAAAGCTGGATGATGTTTTGCGTGAATGCGAAGCATTGATCCGTATGGACAAGCAGATCGCCGACCGTAACGCGGATATCGTGCGGCGTCAGGTGATGATCGACTCGCTGGCTCCCTGGCAGGAGTGCGATATCCCTGTGAGCAGCGGATTTACAAAGCATACTGCGCGCATACTCGGCAGTTTCCGGTCAAAGAAGACGCGCGAGGAATTATTATTGACGCTGGCCAATGAGCTTCCTGAACGCGACTGTGTGGATCTGGAGATCATCTCCGCCTCGGAGGTTGAGACCTGTGTGGCAGTTTTTTGTTTAAAAGAGGATTATGAGGAGATCGAGAACGTTTTACGCGCGGAAGGGTTCGTTCGTGCGCCGGAGTGCGGAGAACGGACGCCGCGTGAAAGGATCGAGGAACTGACCGTTCAGAACGAGACGGACGCTCACGCAAACGCCGAAGATGAGGCGCTTCTTGCCGATAAAGCCGCTTTTTTTCCTGATCTGGAATTCGCGCTGGATTATTTGTCTGCCGAACGGGAGAAAACTGCCGCGTTGGAAAAGATCGCGCACAGCGGCAGGGTATGCCTGATAAACGGTTATATCGCGCAGCGGGACGCGAAGCGGGTGGCGGAATACTGTGAAAATCATTTTGACGCCGCTGCGGAGGTCCGTGAGCCGGAGGAGGATGAGGACGTCCCCGTATTGTTATCCAACGGCTTTTTTTCGGCTCCGCTTGAAAACATTACAGGGATGTACTCGATGCCGGCCAGGGGCGATATCGACCCCACCGGATTTATGTCGTTTTTCTACTATTTGTTTTTCGGCATGATGCTTTCCGACGCGGGCTACGGCCTCATCATCAGCGGCGTGTGCGGCGGTCTGCTGCTCTTTAAAAAAGGGCTGGAACGCAAGTGGAAGAACACGCTGAAGATGTACCTGTTCTGCGGTCTTTCCACGGTATTCTGGGGCGCCATGTACGGCAGCTGGTTCGGCGACGCGCCTGCGGTCATCTGCCGGGAATTCCTGCATAAGGACTTTAACCCCCTGCCGCCCATCTGGACAGATGCGGTCAAGGACACGATGAACGTTCTGATCATGTGTTTTATCCTGGGGTTGGCGCATCTATTCTGGGGGGTCCTGATGAAGGGCTGGACCGATATCAAAAACGGGCGTAAACTTGACGCGGTCTTTGACACTGTCCCAACGTTCCTGACGGTCATCGGTATCGCGCCCATCTTCTTCGGGCTGTTCGTACAGGACAGTATTCCCGATGATTATTCGCCGCTCGGCACGTTTTTCTACAACACTTTCATGAGCGTTCATTCGGCGTTGAAAGGAGTTTCCACGTATATCCTGATCGCCGGCGTTGCGCTTGTGATCCTGACGGCAGGACGATCGGCAAAGAACATCGGCGGCAAACTGGGCGGCGGCCTCTATGGGGTTTATAATCTGTTTTCCGGTTACCTCGGCGATGTGCTTTCTTATGCCCGTCTGCTGGCGCTTGGTATGGCTACCGGCGTGATCGGGCAGGTCATGAATATGCTGGGCACGATGCCGAAGAATCCCGTGATCAAGGCGATCGCCTTCATTTTAGTGTTCTGCGCCGGGCACGCGGCGAATCTTGCCATCAATATCATCGGCGCGTACGTTCATACAAACAGGCTCCAGTATGTGGAGTTCTTTTCCAAGTTCTATGAGGGCGGCGGACGTGCGTTCGTCCCCTTCGCAGCGGATACTAAGTATTACAGGTTCAAGGAGGAACTTTGATATGTCCAATTCTCTCGCTGTTTTCTTCATCATTTTCGGCGCGGTTCTTGCCGCGGGGCTTCCCGGCATGGGCTCTGCCAGAGGTACGTCCCTTGTGGGCCAGGCTGCCGCAGGCGTCGTGTCCGAGGATCCTTCCAAATTCGGCAAAGTATTGATCCTGCAGGTACTTCCCGCCACGCAGGGCCTTTACGGACTGCTGATCGCCATTTTGACGCTCAGTTTTACCAAGGTCATGGGCGGCGGTATGCCAGCTTATACCTGGCAGCAGGGACTTGCTTTCTTTGCCGCCGATCTGCCGATGGCGGTCGTCGGTTACTTCTCCGCCATTCATCAAGCAAAAGCCGCCGCTGCGGGCGTTGGACTTGTCGCGAAAAAGCCCAATGAATCCGGTAAAGCCATCACGTTTGCCGCTTTGGTGGAGACCTACGCGATCCTTGCGCTTCTGACTTCCATCCTTGCGCTCAACGGCCTGACGAGCTCGTTCGGCATCTGATAACGGAGGGACGTTTATGTCCGGTTTGGATAAAATGATCGCACGTTTGGAAAGCGATTGTGAAGCCCGGTGTGAGCAGATCGCGCTGGAAGCCGCCGCAGACGCCGCCGGCATGCTGGAGGCTGCCTCGCGGGAAAGCCGCGCAGAGGCGGAACGTGTTTTTTCCGACGCCGATAAGCAGGCAGAGCTGATTGTCAAAAAGGCGGAATCCACCGCAGCTGCCAACGCCAGACGTTTGATGCTGGAGGCTAAGGTGGCGTTGATCGAAGAGACTGTTGACGCCGCCGTTAAAAAGCTGCGTTCTCTGGACGCGCCCTCCTATTTCGGTATTCTGCAGCGCCTGGTGGAAAAATACCGTACAGGGGAGCCCGGCGTATTATATTTCGGCGCGTCGGATGCTGCTCGGATGCCGGAGGACTTTTTGCAGGCGTTCCCGGAGATCTCCGTCTCGGATGGATCCGCCCCGATCGAGGACGGTTTTATCCTGAAATACGGCGATATCGAGATCAACTGTACGTTTGACGCGCTTCGCAGCGCTTCGTTGGACGATCTCAAAACCGTTGCGGCGGAACAATTGTTTTTGTAATGAATGATTGCAATGATAAGGGGCGTTGCTCCTTTTCAGCATAACTGAAGGAGGGATCTGTTATGAACCCATCCGAATACACCTATGCCGTGGCGTGCATCCGCAGCAACGAGACGAAGCTGTTATCCGCGCAGGAATTGAATTCCGTGATCAACGCCGCAGGTTACCGGGAGGCGGTCCGTCGTCTGAACGACCGTGGTTATGAGATCGCAGGCTCGGATTACGCTGCAGCGTTGGAAAAACGTCTTTCCGACGCATGGGGATTGCTGGAAACGCTGCTGCCGGATCGTTCGCAATTTGACAGCATCCTGATCGAAAACGACTTTCAGAACCTGAAGTCTGCCGTAAAGGCGTTGGTCTGTGATAAGGAAGCCGGATCCTTATTGTTCGCTCCGTCGGTTTATGACGCCGACTTGATCGTTGACGCCGTCAACAGAAATGACAACGATTCTCTGCCGGAGCCATTGCGGCATGCGCATCGCAGCTCTTATCGCATTTTAACGCAGACGCGATTCGCGCAGCTGGCGGATTCCGTTGTGGATCGCGCTGCGTTGGAGTGGTCCATTAAACTGGCTGATCAAGCGGATCATCCGATCATGCGGCAGATCGCGCAGACGAGGGCGGCTTGTGCAGATATCAAGATCTTGTACCGCTGTATCAAGGCGCAAAAAGCGCAGAGCTTTACAGAACGGTGTGTTTGCGCCTGCGACGCGTTCGATAAAGCGGAGATCATCGCCGTTTCGCAGCAGGGCAGAGATGCATTTTTGGAATATCTTTCCCATACGGACTATGCGGACGCCGCCGTCGCCCTTCGGGAAAGTCCATCCGCTTTTGAAAAGTGGTGTGATGATAAAATGCTTTCGCTTCTGCGTCCCGCCAAGTTCGATATCGGCGGTCCGGCGCCGCTTGCTGCGTACTGGTTTGCCGTTCAGGCGGAGGTCAAAGACATTCGCATCATCCTTTCTGCGAAGCACAGCGGCATACCGGACGAGATTGTTCGCGGGAGAGTGAGGGAGCTGTATGTATAAGATCGGCGTTATGGGAGATAAAGACAGTATATACGGCTTTTCTTCCGTCGGCCTTACGGTGATGCCTGTTGAGGAACCGGCGGAGGGCATAAAGCTGCTGAAATCCGTCGCGGATGAATTTGCCGTGATCTTTATCACTGAAAAACTTGCTTCCGAAATGGACGTGGAAATCAGAAAATATCGGGAACGGACGGTTCCCGCCATTATACCGATCCCGGGCGTCACCGGTAATACGGGGATCGGTTTGAAAAACGTCAGCAGATCCGTGGAACAGGCTGTCGGTTCCGACATTCTTGCGGACTGAGAAAGGCAGGACAATTTGAGTACTGGAAGAATCGTAAAGGTCGCCGGCCCTTTGGTGATCGCAGAAGGCATGCGCGACGTGAATATGTTTGACGTGGTCAAGGTCTCGGCCCACCGGCTGACGGGCGAGATCATTGAGATGCACGGCGACCGCGCCTCCATACAGGTGTATGAAGAAACGGCAGGTCTGGGCGCCGGGGAACCCGTGGAATCGACGGGCTATCCGCTGAGCGTCGAGCTGGGTCCCGGCCTCATCAAGGGCATCTTTGACGGTATCCAGCGCCCGCTGGAAGCCATTCGCAAGGTAGCAGGCAACAATCTGACGAGGGGCATCGAGGTGCCGTCGCTGGACAGGACCGCAAAATGGCATTTTGTTCCCACCGCCAAAGCGGGGGACGAAGTCGCCGCGGGCGATATCGTTGGCTTTGTACAGGAAACCGAGATCGTCAGACACCAGATCATGGTGCCCTACGGCGTCAGCGGTACGCTGTCCTCTGTCGCGGAGGGCGACTACACCGTGGAGCAGACCGTGGCGACCGTGAAAGCGCAGAGCGGGGAATTCCCCATTACCCTGATGCAGAAATGGCCCGTGCGCCGCGGCAGGCCTTATAAAAACAAATTATCCCCCGACGTGCCGCTGATCACCGGCCAGCGGAATATTGACACGCTGTTTCCCATCGCCAAGGGCGGCGTGGCGGCTATTCCCGGCCCCTTCGGCAGCGGCAAGACCGTCACCCAGCACCAGCTGGCCAAATGGTCGGAGGCGGATATTGTCGTCTATATCGGCTGCGGCGAGCGCGGCAACGAGATGACCGACGTACTCAACGAGTTCCCGGAGATCGTGGACCCCAAGACAGGCAAGTCCCTGATGGAGCGTACGGTGCTGATCGCCAACACCTCTGATATGCCCGTGGCGGCCCGTGAGGCCTCCATTTATACCGGCATCACCATCGCAGAATACTTCCGCGATATGGGGTATTCCGTGGCGTTAATGGCCGATTCCACCTCCCGCTGGGCGGAGGCTCTGCGCGAGATGTCCGGCCGTCTGGAGGAGATGCCCGGCGAGGAGGGCTATCCCGCCTATCTCGGTTCCCGTCTGGCGCAGTTCTACGAGCGCGCCGGGCGCGTCAAGTGCCTTTGCTCCGGCGACAGAGAAGCCAGCCTTTCCGTCATCGGCGCGGTTTCGCCCCCCGGCGGCGATATTTCGGAGCCGGTCTCGCAGGCGACGCTGCGTATCGTCAAGGTTTTCTGGGGATTGGATTCCCAGTTGGCCTATAAGCGCCATTTCCCGGCTATCAACTGGCTGACCTCCTATTCGCTGTACGCGGAAAACCTCGGCAAGTGGTTCAACGCTAACGTTGCCGAGGACTGGACGGAGCTGCGCGGCCGCATCATGGCCATGCTTTCCGAGGAGGCCTCGCTGGAAGAGATCGTCAAGCTGGTGGGCATGGATGCGCTGTCCGCGGGCGACCGCCTGAAAATGGAGGCGGCCCGTTCCATCCGCGAGGACTTTTTGCAGCAAGATTCCTTTGATGAGGTTGACACCTATGCGTCGCTGAATAAACAGCACATGCTGATGCGTTTGGTGCTGGCGTATTATGACAAGGCTCTGGACGCGCTGCAATTGGGCGCTGATATCAATAAGCTTGCTGCGATCCCCATCCGTGAGGATATCGGCAGGTTCAAATATGTTCGTGAAAATGAGACGGAAGTCGAATATGAACGCATCATGGACGCGCTGGAAGAGCAGATCGCGCAGGTGCTGGCGGAGAGGGAGGACTGAGTTATGCCCAAAGAATACAGAACTTTACAGGAAGTTGCCGGTCCTTTGCTGCTGGTCCGCGACGTAGAGGGCGTGAAATATGAGGAGCTGGGCGAGATCGAGTTGGCCAACGGCGAAACGCGCCGCTGCCGCACGTTGGAGATCGACGGCACCAACGCGCTGGTGCAGCTTTTCGATAACGCGCAGGGCATCAACCTCGCCACCTCCAAGGTGCGCTTTTTGGGCCGCCAGATGGAGCTGGCGGTCTCCCGCGATATGCTGGGCCGCGTGTTCGACGGTCTGGGCCGTCCCATTGACGGTGGGCCGGAGATCATTCCCGACAAGCGCATGGACGTGAACGGTTCTCCCATGAACCCCGCCGCGCGCGCCTATCCGCAGGAGTTCATCCAGACCGGCGTTTCCGCCATCGACGGGCTTAACACGCTGGTGCGCGGGCAGAAGCTTCCCATTTTCTCCGCCTCAGGCCTGCCCCACGCGCAGCTGGCGGCGCAGATCGCCCGTCAGGCCAAGGTGCGCGGCACGCAGGAGGATTTCGCCGTCGTGTTCGCTGCCATGGGCATCACCTTCGAGGAATCCAACTTCTTCGTGGAATCTTTCCGCGAGACAGGCGCTATCGACCGTACCGTCATGTTCACCAACCTCGCCAACGACCCCGCCATCGAGCGCATCGCCACCCCGAAGATGGCGCTGACCGCGGCGGAGTACCTGGCGTTTGACCTCGGTATGCACGTGCTGGTCATCCTGACCGACATCACCAACTACGCGGACGCGCTGCGTGAGATCTCCGCCGCCCGCAAAGAGGTGCCCGGCCGCCGCGGCTATCCCGGCTATATGTACACCGACCTCGCGGGTATGTACGAGCGCGCGGGCCGTCAGAAGGGTAAGCCCGGCAGTATCACGATGATCCCGATCCTCTCCATGCCGGAGGACGACAAGACGCACCCGATCCCCGACCTCACCGGCTACATCACGGAAGGCCAGATCATCCTGTCCCGTGAGCTGTATCGCAAGGGCTGTAACCCGCCAATCGACGTGCTGCCGTCGCTGTCCCGTCTGAAAAACAAGGGCATCGGCGAGGGCCGCACCCGCAAGGACCACGCCAACACCATGAACCAACTGTTCGCGGCCTACGCCAGAGGCAAGGACGCCAAGGAGCTGATGGTGATCCTCGGCGAAGAGGCTCTGACCGATATGGATAAGCTGTACGCCAAATTCGCCGACGAGTTCGAGAAGCACTATATTTCCCAGGGCAATTTTTCCGACCGTTCCATCGAGGATACCCTTGACCTCGGCTGGAAGCTGCTGAAGATCTTCCCCAGAAGCGAACTGAAGCGGATCCATAACGATCTGCTGGACGAATACTACGATAAATTCTGATTGAAAGCGTGATTTCATGGCTGTAATGCACGTCAACCCCACCCGCATGGAGTTGACCAACCTGAAACGAAAGCTGAATACCGCCCGCCGCGGGCATAAGCTGCTGAAAGATAAGCGCGACGAGCTGATGCGCCGGTTCATGGACATGGTGCGTGAAAACAAAGAGCTGCGCCGGAAGGTGGAAGCCAAGGTGATGGACGCCAACGCCCACATGGCGGTGGTGCGGTCCGTCATGAGCGATACCGCCATCGAGGCCGCGCTGATGATGCCCATGCAGGAAATGACTGTGGATATTGCGGAAAAAAACGTGATGAGCGTGATGATCCCGCAGTATCGTACGGAATACCGTACGGCGGACGATGCGGATATTTTTCCTTACAGTTTCGCTTTTACCTCTACTGATCTGGACGGAGCCGTGGAAGCGCTTTCCGATATTCTTCCTGATTTAATGAAGCTGGCCGAGATCGAAAAATCCTGTCAGTTGATGGCGGCCGAGATCGAAAAGACCCGCCGCCGGGTCAACGCCCTGGAGCACGTGATGATCCCCCAGTACGAGGAGACGATCAAGTTCATTGCCATGAAGCTGGAGGAAAACGAGCGCGGCGCCACCACCCGCATCATGAAGGTCAAGGACATGATGCTCAAACAGGCCCATCAATATGAATAAACAACATCACCCTCCGAAAATCTTTTCGGAGGGTGACTTCATAAGTATACGTTTGTCGATCAAGGGGTTGTTGCCGTTGCTTCGCCGTCGAATACGTTGATTTCCACGTTTGTATTACTGGGCAGCAGCAGCCGCAGCGGGATCATGCCGCCGGGCAGAAGGGAATACGTCTTTTCATCCACGATCCGGTACCCTGACCATGTGTTATCGATCCACAAATCGTCGGTGATATACACCCGGCAATAGGGATGATATTCTTCCGTCCGGATGGCGCCCCGCTGCAGCACGTAATCGGTTAGGCTGTCCAACCGGAAATATTCACCCGGCGTGCGTTTCCAATAATCCCAAGTGCACGAGCTTTCTCGCTGCGTGGTTTCGTCATAAGGTTTTCCATCGGGGAATGAGACAAATGTATACGTGATCTGACCCGGTTCACCGTGGAAATACCGGACGTTTGCATCAGTATCAAATATTTCAAAGCTGAATCCGATCGAGATATGCCGGATCCCTTTCTTCACTTTATAGGGGGCATCCGCCGCGGATTGTTCTATCGGCTGCGGAAAGAGTTCTTCCAGCGTATCGGCAAAGCAGATATATACATCGTCCATTTCGGTGTAAGACGTTAGTCCGTGTTTTTCCGGCTGTATGTTTTTCTTCAATACATACCAAAGGCCGCCGGTCAGCCCGTAGACCAGCGCGGCCACAGCCACAACGGCGCAGACAGCTCTGCCGATCTTCGCTTCCCGTTTTTTGTTTTTGGCGCGCCTAAAGCGGAATGCCTGCAGCGACAACACGCCGCACAGCAGCGTCAGCGCGATGATCCAGCAGAAATTGACGACGATCAGCGGGCTTTGCGCCGCCAGCACCTTATAGGTTTTGTCGTAGGCCAGGAACCTTGTCAGATCGCCGGAACACGCTTCCGACAGAAACAGCCCTGCGGAGACGGAATCGTTGACCTGAAACGGAAGCAGCAGCCCCGCGATCAGCGGCGGAAGCGCCAATCTGCGACGCCAGGCCAGCAGCACAGCAAGCAGCAGCGGCAGTAAACCCAACGCACAGGTTTCGTCTACAAAGATGTGTCGGCCAAACAGAGGTTCCCAAAAAGGAGAAGGGTAGTATAAAGGTATAAAACTGAAGCTCAATACCACCGCGCGAAACAGATTGTATGCCATCATCAACAGGCACAGCGCCAGCACGCAGCGGTCGATCTGGCCGGAGCGCCGGTGCAGCGCGGCAAGGCGTTGGCCCACCTCCTCCGCGTCCGGCCCCATGGCTTCGTCCGCGTGGACCCCGGCGCTTTCCGCGTCAAAGCCCCGTTCCGCGTAGGCGGCCTTTTTTAAATTGATGTGGTCGGTCAGCTCGTCGCAGATCAGTTGCCTGTCTTTTTTGGAAGGCACCTCGTTCAGGACGTTGTCAAGATAATCGCTCATGGCCGTCCTCCGTCAAACGGACTGGTAGTTCAACACCTTCTGCACCGCGTTAGTGTAGACCGTCCATTCCTCTTTCTTTTCGGCCAGTGCCCTCAGCCCCTTTTTGGTGATGTGGTAGTATTTGCGTTTTCTTCCGTCGTACTCTTCCCAATAGGATTCCAGATAGCGCTCGGCTTCCAGCGCGTGCAGGATGGGGTACAGCGTACCCTCATTCATGGAAAACACCGTCTCACTGCGCTGTTCCAGCTCGCGGATGATAACATAACCGTAAAGGTCCTGTTGCTCCAATACGCTCAGCACCAGCGTCGCGCTGGTCCCTTTCAGCAGCTCCTTGCTGATTTTCATGCCGACTTTCCCCTCTTTAGAAAAAATACATCGTAAATCAATGCATATACATCGTATCACAAGGTGTTGGCTTTGTCAAGTCTGAGATAAAATAAACCGGCGGAAGGACGGAATTCCGTTCCCTCTGCCGGATCTGGTTTGTTATTGGGTGCTTCTTTATCTTTTGCTTACCGTGACGCCTTCCGGTGCGTTGACGCTGACATGTTTTTTGCCGTCGTTGTCTGACGTAATATTCACGGCGATTTCGCCTTGAGCGGTCCAAAGCGTTCCGTGAACCTCTTTCAGTTCAGGAATGGCGGCGGGGGAGACGGTCACTTTTCCGTAGCCAGGCTCGTCGTTGAAACGCCTGATCCCCAAAATCTCGCTGAAGAACAGCTCCACGACCGCGCCGAACATCGGGTGGCAGCGGGAGTCGCAGCCGTCCCAGTTTTCCCACAGGGTCGTCGCGCCGTGCTTTTTCATATTGTAGAAGGAGACCTCGGTCTCGTTGGTCAGCAGCCGAAAGGCCAGCGAGCCGTATCCCTTTTCAAACAAAACTTTATTCAACAGATAGGTGCCGAAAATGCCGGTGTCCTGCGCGCCCAGCGCCTCGTACCTGGCGACTAGGTTGGCAAGCGTCCGTTCGTCGCCGAGGCCGATATCCAGCGCGTAAGCGTCCGCGCCCTGCACGCCGCCGCAGTAACTGCCGGTGGCGGGATCGAAATAACGGCGCGTGAGGGCGTCCGCGGAATCCGCCGCCAGCTTTTCATAGACAGCGACGTCTTCGGTATGTCCGAGGATCGCGGCGGTCTTCGCCGTGATTTCCGCGCACAGCTTCAGGAAATAGGTGTTGACGAAGGGCTCCGGGAGCTCGTTTTTGTTGTGCGGGGCGCACCAGTCGCCCAGACACCAGCCGCCCGGCTCCGCGCTGGTGACAAGTCCGTCCTCGCTGTGGCGGACCATGTAGCCGAGGTACGCCTTCATGGAATCGTAGGAGACCGCCAGCATATCTTTGTCGCCGTAGAACAGGTAATAGCGCCAAGGCAGGATGCAGGCCGCGCCGCCCCAGCCGCCGGGGCCGCCGCCTCCGCCGTAAAAGGGAGAGGTGTGCTGCACGTGGCCGCCGCGCTTGTCCTGACAGTCCCGGATGTCACGCGTCCATTTGCGGTACAGCTCCCTGGCGTCGAATACGCTCATCACCGCGCCGCAGGTCAATTGACCGTCGCCGGTATAACCCAGCCGCTCCCGGTGGGGACAGTCGGAGGGTACACAGCCGTGGACGTTGGCCTGCTGGGTGCGCACATAGGCGTCGAAGATCCAGTTCAGCGTCTCGTTGTCGCTGTGGAATCGCGACAATTGCGGCAGGTCGGTCTGCACGACCCGATATTCCTTGATCTCCGCGATGCCGGTCAGCTCGATATACCGCGCCGCGTGCCACGTGAAGTGGGGATAGAACTCCTTTATGCCTGTGTCGGCAAAGACGAACCGGTCCCTCTGCATCCGGTTGGTGCCGCCGCAGTAGTGGAAGTTCAGGCTGCCGTCCGGATTCAGCTCGTCGGCGTAGCGGGTGACGGCCTCCTCGTTTTTCCGGACGCAATCGGGGAATGTGACCACCGCGTAACCGGCGGCCTCCTCGCCGATATCGTAGATCTTCCGGTCCCCGAAGATGTAGATCACTTTCGGCTCGATGGTACGGACCACCCTGTCCCGCGGAAAATCGGCGGGGCACAGCTTTGCCTCCGGCGCGGGGCGGACCTCCGGCGTCAGCCAGTGTTCGTCGTCGTAATCCGGCAGGTTCCAGTTTTTTTCGTACAGTACGGCGTCCTGATATTCGCCGTAATAGAGGCTGGATTCCTTGATGAAGCTCCGACGCCATTTCGTGTTGGCGGGAGCGGAGCAGACCGATGTTTCACTTCCGTCGGCATGCGTAAGAATGAGGCGGAACACCAGCAGATTGTCGCCCCATTTTTGCATACCCTCGTTCTGGCTTTTGTGCTGGCCGTACCAGCCCGCGCCGATGTGCGCCGCCAGCACGTTTTTGCCGTCGCGCAGCAGGTCCGTCACGTCGTATCCCGCGTAATAGATGCGGTAGTCCATCTCGTCAAAGATGGGCATATTGATGATGGACAGATCCCGCTTTTCATAGTTGGACATGGGCGGGAAATACCGGTCGTCGCTCAATGACGTTCCGTTAAGGTACGCTTCAAAGTAACCCAGCGCGGTAATGGCAAGGGACGCCTTTGCCACGTCCCTTGCCTCAAATATCGTTCGTGTCAGGTTGGCGTCTACCTCCGGGAAGGTCAGCCAATCGCAGCCGGTAAAAGGAGATCTTGCTTCCGGTTCCTGGTACATATCCTTATCCTTTCAGCGGGATGACCGTAAAGCCGAAGGAATAGCCCTCCAGCGCGTTTAAGCGGTATTCAGCTCTGGTGTCAGGGCCGCAGCTGGAACTGCCGATGCCCCGTACGTATCCGTCCAGCGTAAGGAAGGTTGTGTCTGCCTTTTTGATATCCTCCTGATGCTGTGCCTTATCGATCATCTTTTGCGTAAAGTGGTGTACGCTGAAGGCCAGCGTATCGTCCGCGTAGATGCGCAGCAGGTTGTTGTCGTGATCCGACAGCTCGATCCATTTTACGTCACAGTGCATACCGCTTTCCTGCGGATAGACGTATGGCTCATACATCTCGTCCACATCGGCGCTGTATATGCCTACGGGCGCCTGCGCCTTGAAATCGGGCATATTCTCGCTTTCTCCGCGGCCGTAATACACAACGTGGTCAAAGGACTTGTCAAGCTCCACCGTAACGCCGAAGCGTGGCAGATCCTCACAGGCGTCCTCGCCCACTACAGTCAGCGACGCTTTTGTCTCCATCGCGCCAAGGGAGCTGAACAGATAGCTGATCGTAAAGCGATACTTCGTCTTGCGGTTGGATTTCAGATCGTAAACGGCTTCCACTAAAATCTCACCGTCCTCGATGTGGGCGTCAAAGGTTCTGAGAGATTTCTTCAGATTGTCAATCCCGCATTTCTGCCAAGTCTCAAGCATGCGTGCGTCGTTGTCGATCCACGCGCGGGAAAGGTTGGGCAGGAAGCCGATCGCTTCTTTGGGGACCACATTGATGATCTCCTTGCCGTTGACAAGATAGGAGATCATGTCTCCGGTGGCGGCGTCGAATACTGCGCTTCCGTTTTCAAACAGGATCTTAATTTTTCCGCATTCGCTTTCCACGGCGATCTTTTCGCCGATCTCAATGTCGTATTCATACGGTACGTCGTTCAGTGTTACCTGTTCTACGGCGATCACATGGCCGTCTGTTTTATCCGTATAGATAAAATTGATATGGCAGTCTTTGTCCGGATCATAGTCTTTATGATCGATCTTGACGCATTCGGCGCCCATGGGAGGCAATGAGAGATCTGCCGTTCCCCGTTCGATCTCTGCGCCGTTTTCAAGCAGGACCCATTCGACGGCGATGTAATCGGAGCTCCTGAAACGGTTGGTATTCTCAAAACAGTATAGTTTTTCGCCTGCCTGCGATGCGCGGATGGGGCGGTATACGACTTGCATTTCTTTCGCGCCGGTATGAAGGCTGCGGTCGGCGTACATCAGGCCGTCCACGCAGAAATGGCCGTCGTGCTGCTTTTCGCCGTGGTCGCCGCCGTAGGTGAAGCGGTATTTATACTTCTTATCTCCGTCGGGATGGTACACGGTGTGGTCCGCCCATTCCCAGATGCAGCCGCCCATGGAGTTGTCCCACTCATAGAACAGATCCCAGTATTCCTCTAAATTGCCGGGGCCTACGCCCATGGCGTGGCAGTATTCGCAAAGGTAGAAGGGGAATCTGGAGTATTCCCGGCAGACCTTGCCGTCGCGGATGCGTTTGCCCTTCATCATGGCCTCGATCTCCTCGGTGGAGGTGTACATCTCGGAGATCACGTCGTAATGGAACCGGCGGGTATGGATGACGCTTTCATAGTGAACGGGAATGGTCGTTCCGGTGGATTTCAGGAACTGACAGCATTTGTCCTGGCATTTATAACCGCCGGATTCGTTGCCCAGCGACCACATGATGAGGCTGGGGTGGTTGCGGTCGCGATAGTACATGCGTTTCACGCGGTCCACGTAATGCGTGGCCCATGCCGGGTCTTTACTGATATAACTGATGTCGCCGGCCATTTCCCCGCATCCGTGGGTCTCAATATCCGCTTCATCGACGATGTACATGCCGTACATGTCCGCCAGCGTGATAAAGAACGGGTCGGGCGGATAGTGGGAGGTGCGTACGGTGTTTACGTTCAGCGATTTCATTAGCTGAATGTCGCGCTCCATATCGGTCGGAGACATTGCGTACCCCTTGTATAAGTCTGTGTCGTGGTGGTTGACGCCCTTGCATTTGACAGGCTGGCCGTTGAAATAAAACACCGCGTCTTTGATCTCAATGGTTTTGAAACCGGTCCTGTTTTTGACGGTCATGGAACCGTCGTCTCCGTTGACGGTGATATACAGATCGTACAATACAGGGAGCTCCGCGTTCCATTCCGTCACGTCAAGCACGCCGAAAGCAAGCGCACTTTCTCCTTTTCCCTGTACTTTTTTGATAAGCTTTCCGGAAGCGTCATACAGTTCAGCGGTTACTTCTGCATCCTTGCAGTCCCCGAGAACGGGCAGTATGGTAAGGGAATAGCCGTCTTTTTGTTTTTCCGTTTTGACGTCGTAATCGTAAAGGAAAGTTTTGCCGTATTCATACAGCAGTACGTCACGGAAAATGCCGTTATCGCGGAACATATCCTGCGCTTCCAGGAAAGAACCGTTGCACCATTTGAACGAGACGGCCAGAAGCTCGTTGGCGCCCTCGTTCAGCAGAGAGGTGATATCGAATTCAGCGGTGTTGTGGCTGCCTTCGGAATAGCCGACGAACTTACCGTTAACGTAAAGGGACAGATTGTTGGCCACGCCAAGGAAGGATATGATCTCCCTGTCTGCGATCGTATCCAGTTCAAAGATTTTTCTGTAAATGCCGACCGGCATGTCCTCAGGGATCTCAGGGGCAAGCGTTTTGAACTGATAGGGGCAGTTGAGATAGACAGGCTCCTCAAACCCCAGCCGCTGCCAGTCGGATGGAACCGTTACGGGACTGAACTTGACTTTAATGCTGTCAAGCCTGTCCGGTACGTTTGAGATGGAAGAGTAAAATTTGAAGTCCCAGTCGCCGGAAAGAACTTTCACCATGTCGGATGAATAACGTTCTTCGATTGCCGATACCTTTTTCAGTTTTTCAGCGTCGGCGTAAGGGACGGCATATGCCCTCGGTGTGAGTTTGTTTTTTTCAAATACATTGAAATCATTGTGGAGCTTTTTGTCGATCTGGTATTTCAAAGCAAAACGTCCTTTCTCTTCTTGTTGCTTATAGCTTATCACATAATTTATTTAAAAACAATAGAAATATATATTTGACAATTACATAATTTTCAGTAATAATATAAATAACCTAATCTGAATGAGGCAAAAAGGTATGAATGTAAAAAAAGTGATTTCTGTTGCCGCCGCGATATTGACGTTGCTTTGCGTTTTCTGCGGCTGCAAAAAAAAGCCCGGAACGGAAGAAACTCCTTCTCAATACAATTATACTCCTGCGTCGGAATCCACCACACAGGAAGAGGAAACGACGGAATCCGTCCGTGATTTCCAGAAGGCCTTTATCAAGGATCTTTCCTGGCAGAAAAACTTTACCGTAAAATACGTGTATAATAACGCCGCGCAGGGACTTGAGAACGCGCAGATCCTGGAAAAACGCGCCTCTACCGCCTTTTCGGTGGAATATCTTGATACCGGGCTGATCATGTATTACAAGGCCAACGGCGACGATATCGACTCCTATGTGATCGATCCGTCGGAAAGCGGGCCCTTGCATTCCGTTATCACAGAAAAAAAGATCTCGTCGATTTCCAGCCTATTTATGAAGCTTTCCAATGTTGACGCCACTTTGCCCGCGCAAAGTAACGTTCTTTATATGTATGATGAGATCATCGCCGGGCGCAATTGTCATAAATATATCCAGCGCGCCTATTCTGACGCCAAACTGACCGAATCCGTTTACGTATGGATCGATGCGCAGTACGGCTTTGCCATGAAATGCGAGGATTACGACGCGAATGAAACGCTGAAAACAAGCTGGGAAGTAAAGGAATTTTCCGCCGGCGGTATTACGGCGGATGACGTATATATCGATCTTTCACAGTATCAATTCGCCGAGGAAGTAGGATGAACGTTTACGATTTCGACAATACGATCTATGACGGAGAAAGTGTGCTGGACCTGTTCTTTTTCTATGTGAAGAAGGACCCGTATTTGATCCGGTACATCCCCAAGGTGTTCTACGCGCTGGCCAAGTACAAGGCGGGCAAGTTGACCGTGGAGGACGCCATCGCCCGGTATGCCTCCTTCGTGGAGGACTATTTCCGGGGGATCAAGGATTTTCGGGCAGACGCGGTCGAGTTCTGGGACAAGCACATGAAGAACATCAAGCCATTTTATGCGGAGCTCCGGAAAGAGGACGATATCATCGTCACCGCTTCGCTGGAGTTCTCCATGGAGGAGATCTGCCGCCGGCTGGGCGTGAAGCGCTACGTGGGCAGCACCATCGACGAGGCCACAGGCAAGGTCACGCGGCTTTGCATGCGTTCCCGGAAGGTTCCCGCGTTTCTGGAGGCGTTCCCGGACGCGCATATCGACAATTTTTATACCGATTCCACGAAGAACGACGCGCCGCTGATCGATATGGCGGATCACGCGTTCCTCGTGAAAGGAAATAAAATCAAACAGATCAAGTGAGGTTTTGCGTATGGATCATTTTGAACCTGTCGGTTTTCAGAACGTGGATATCACCGGCGGCTTTTGGGCGGCAAAACAAAAGCTGAACCGGGACGTGACAATCTACGCCGTCCGGGACCGCTTTGCGGATACCGGCCGTTTTCAGGCGTTCGAATGTAACTGGAAAGAAGGGAGCGACGAGCCGAAGCCTCATTTTTTCTGGGATTCTGATATCGCCAAATGGATCGAAAGCGCCTCGTATATCATCGCGCAGCATCCCGATCCGGAGCTGGAGAAGAATATCGAGGACGTGATCGACTGTATCGAAAAGAACCAGTGCGCGGACGGGTATTTCAACATCTACCATCAGGTGGTGGAGCCGGAGCTGCGCTTCCGGGATCGCGATCACCACGAGTTGTACTGCCTCGGCCATCTGATCGAGGCGGCGGTGGCGTATTACAATGCCACGGGCCGCGACCGGTTCCTCAATATCCTCGATAAATACATCGATCTTGTCATCCTCGTGTTTACCGTGGAAAAGTCCGCCGGGTTCGCCACCCCCGGCCATGAGGAGATTGAGCTGGCGCTGATCAAGCTGTACCGATTGAAAAAAGATCGGAAATATCTCGATCTCGCCATGTTCTTCCTGAACGAGCGCGGCGTCAATCCGGAGATGAATATGGAGTGGTGCAAGGGGATGTATCACCAGTCCCACCTGCCTGTACGGGAGCAGCGCACCGCGGAGGGGCACTCCGTCCGGGCGTGCTACCTCTATTCCGGCATGGCGGACGCCGCTAAAGAGACCGGGGACGAAGCGCTGTTTGCCGCTTGCCGGGATCTGTTCAGGGATATCACCGAACGGAAAATGTATATTTCCGGCGGCGTCGGCTCCAGCAACAAAGGGGAGGCCTTTACGGTCCCCTACGATCTGCCCAACGATACCGCCTACGCCGAGACCTGCGCCGCCATCGCCCTGTCCTTTTTCGCGGACAGAATGAAGGAGATCGACCCGGACGCGAAATACGCGGACGTGGTGGAACGGGAGATGTACAACGGCGTGCTGTCGGGCCTTTCATTGGACGGCAGATCGTTTTTCTATGAAAATCCGCTGGAGATCAACCTTTCTGATCATACCCGTCACGTCAGCGTGAACGACCATGACCGGCTGCCCATAACCCAGCGGCTGGAGGTGTTCGGCTGCTCCTGCTGCCCGCCCAACGTCACGCGCTATATCGCCTCTCTCGGCGGCAGCGTTTTTTCCTTGAAGGACGAAAGGATCTGCGTCCACCAGTTTATGGAGCTGAA
The DNA here is from genome assembly GCA_017428085.1 of Clostridia bacterium. GTDB lineage: Bacteria > Bacillota > Clostridia > Oscillospirales > Acutalibacteraceae > RUG806. Next base: position 75,326 of record JAFRRP010000019.1, read on the forward strand.
CGCCTCGGTAAACGGCGCTGAGATCAGCATGGAGACCAATTACCCCAACGACGGCAACATCAGACTGACCGTCGCCGGGGCAAAAGGAAAAAAGCTGTGCGTGCGCGTGCCTGGCTGGTGCACGGAATTTACGTTCAGTCGGCCTTATACCATGGACCGCGGTTACGCCGTGATCGACGTGACGGAAGACGCCTTCACGCTGAAGATCGAGTTTGTCATGAAGCCGCAGTTTTTTGCCGCCAGCCCTGCCGTCCGTGCGGACGCGGGCAAAGCCGCCATGCAGTACGGCCCTGTGGTCTACTGTTTGGAATCGGTGGACAACGGCGGCGAGCTGTTTGATCTGACGGTGGATACCGCCGGCGCGCCGGAGATCGTCTACGACCCGGATTTCGGCGTTAAAACGTTCACGTTCCCCGCGACCAGAACCGACAAGGAGCGATTTTCCTCCCTGTATCAGCTGGCGAAACCTGTTGCCGCCGTCCCCGCAATGGCGAAGTTCATCCCGTATTTTGCCTTCGCCAACCGCGGCGAAGCGGATATGACGGTGTGGTTCCGGTATAGATAATAGGCATTAGGCAGCAGAACGCTGCATGGAGCCGTAAACGTGATAAAGTAAACTGTTTCATCTTATCTGCGACAATAGAAAAAGACGGAAAGAAGATCGTTCTTCTCTCCGTCTTGTTTTTTTTGAAAATGGATCAGATCAGACCCTCCGCCAGCATGGCGTCCGCGACCTTCTTGAAGCCCGCCAGGTTTGCGCCTGCCACCAGGTTATAACCGAGACCGAATTCCTCCGCTGCGGCGGCGGACACGTCGTGGATATGCTTCATGATGCCGTGCAGCTTCTCGTCCACCTCTTCGGAGGTCCAGGAATAACGGATGGAGTTCTGACTCATCTCCAGTGCGGAGACCGCCACGCCACCGGCGTTGACCGCCTTGGAGGGAGCGACCGCCTTGCAGTTTTGCTGCAGATATTGCAGCGCATCGTTGGTCGTAGGCATATTGGCGACTTCGATATAATACTGGATACCGTTCGCGACGATCTTTTTCGCTTCGTCCATATTGACGTCGTTCTGCGTGGCGCTGGGCATCACGATGTCCACTTTTCTTTCCCACGGTTTTTTGCCCGGGAAAAATTCCACGCCGAATTTATCCGCGTAGTCCTGCACCCTGTTGCGGCGGGAAGCCAGCATTTCCTGCATATAGTGGATCTTTTCTTCGGTGTTTACGCCGTCGGGATCGTAGATGTACCCGTCGGGACCGGACAGGGTAACGACCTTCGCGCCCAGCTGCGCCATTTTCTTGGTGACGCCCCAGGCAACGTTACCGAAGCCGGAAACTGCCACTGTCTTGCCCGCAAGGGTGTCGCCGAAGTGCTTCAGCACCTCTTCCAGATAATAGACCGCGCCGTAGCCTGTGGCCTCGGGACGGATCAGGGAGCCGCCGTATTCCATGCCCTTGCCGGTGAGAACGCCGTTATCGAAGCTGCTCTTGATCCGTTTATACTGGCCGAACAGATAACCGATCTCTTTGCCGCCCACGCCGATATCGCCGGCGGGTACGTCAACGTTCGGTCCGATGTATTTATAAAGCTCGGTCATAAAGGCCTGGCAGAACCGCATGATCTCCGCGTCGCTCTTGCCCTTGGGATCGAAGTCGGAGCCGCCCTTGGCGCCGCCGATGGGAAGGCCGGTCAGGGAGTTTTTGAAGGTCTGCTCAAAGCCCAGGAATTTGATGATGCCGCTGTAAACGGAAGGGTGGAACCGAAGTCCGCCCTTGTACGGGCCGATGGCATTGTTGAACTGATAGCGGTAGCCGCGGTTTACCTGCACGTTGCCGTTGTCATCCTTCCACGTAACGCGGAAAACGAAGCCGCGGTCAGGTTCCGCCATACGGCTGAGAATATCGTTCTCTTCATAAGCGGGATTGGCGTCGATCAACGGCTCGATAGAACGGAAGACCTCTTCCACCGTCTGGATGAACTCGGGTTCGTAGGAGTGCTTGCTCCTGGTTTCCTCGATCACGCGTTCAATGTATTGATTCATCTCTGATTCCTCCAAGAGAATAATTGATTTTTTTTGCGTTTTTTGATGTATGGAGCATATGAAAATGCAATTTAAAACACAGGATACACTTGTTGATCAAAAATGTCAAGAACAATCTATGCCGATATTCATGAATTGTTCTAATTCCATTCATCATTTTTTTTGTTTTCATTATCCTGAAATGGGAAATCATGAGAAACGCTTTTACGGCGTTTTTTTTGTTTTCCTTTGTCAATACTGGTAATGTGACGTTTGATGAAGAAAGGGAAAGAAAGCAGTGCAATACAGCAAGGTGGAGATCAGTTCCGTCAATACAGCGTCTTTAAAGGTCCTTTCCGAACAGGAAAACAGGGATTGCCTGAAAGCGGCTGCGGCAGGAGATAAAGAGGCGCGGGAACGGTTGATCACAGGAAATCTGCGTTTGGTATTGTCTATCGTACAGCGCTTCCGAAGCCGGGATGAAAACGCGGACGATTTGTTTCAGGTGGGTTGTATCGGCCTTATCAAAGCGTGCGACCGCTTCGACGTTTCATTGGATCTGAAATTCAGCACCTATGCGGTACCGATGATCATTGGGGAGCTTCGTCGCTATTTACGCGACAGCACGCCGATCCGCGTTTCCCGTTCCATGAGGGATACGGCCTATCATGCTATGCAGATGAAGGAAGAGCTCATACGGGAAACCGATACGGAACCGACTGCGGGCCTGATCGCAAAGAGAATGGGGCTGCCTGAACGACAGGTGGTGGCCGCGCTGGAGTCAATCGTGGAACCGATCTCATTATATGAACCCGTTTTTTCCGAAAACGGAGACGCGATCTATGTGGTGGATCAGCTGGGAGGCGACGATTCCGAGGCAGACTGGATCGAAGAGATCTCGCTGAAGGAGGAGATCGGAAAGCTTGATCCACGGGAAAAACTGATACTTCACAAGCGGTTTATGGAGGGACGGACTCAGACCGAGGTGGCAAAGGAGATCGGCATTTCGCAGGCGCAGATCTCCCGTTTGGAAAAAGAAGCCCTAAAAAAGATTAAATCGTGAATTCATCTCATATATTTTTATGAGGTGATTTTTTTGTTGTACTCATTGGAAGAGTTCGGCAGGAAAGATATTATAGACGTGGAAAACGGCTGCAGGATCGGATTTGTGAGAGATATTGAGTTCGGGGAGGACGGAAAGGCTGATTTTTTGACGGTGGAAAAAACCTCGTCCAAAGCCAACCCGTTCAAAAAAGGGGAAACTGTCAAGATCAGTTGGAGCGATATCGTGGTGATCGGAAAAGAAACAATCCTGGTAAAAAATACAGACAATCTTCCTTGTGAACCCGTCAAAAAGACGAGACTCTCCGATTTGTTTTGAACGACGATCGTATTTCATATGCTCAATACGATATAATTTAGAGCCTTACTATTAAATGTAATAAAAAACCATATTATAAAATAAAATCGATTTGATACTTTTTTGCCGTATTTGTCAAAAAAATATCAGATTGATTTTTGTATTTATCAAGATTGTCAATTGAAAAAAAGAAATAAAAAGACTATACTTTCCTTAATTTGCACAAGAAAAAACTCTTCTGCAAAATTATTCCCATTTTTTCAGGAGGAACAGAAAATGAAAAAGTCAGTCAAAGTGACAGCGCTGCTGCTTACACTTGTCATGGTCGTTGTTTTTGCCGCCTGCGGCGCCAAAACGAACGACGCCACCGTTACCGACGGCGACAAGGTGTTCCGCGTCGGCGTCATCCAGCTGCTGGAGCACGACGCTCTGAACGCCAACTATCAGGGTTTTGTGGATAAGCTCAACGAGCTGATGCCCGGTCAAGTCGAGATCGACTATCAGAACGCGCAGGGCGAGCAGACCAACTGCACGACCATCGTCAATAAGTTCGTTTCCGATGACGTTGATATGATCTTTGCCATCGCCACTCCCGCCGCTCAGGCCGCTAAAGCAGCCACCAGCGACATCCCGATCCTTATTTCTTCCGTCACCGATCCTAAGGAAGCGGCTCTTGTCGATTCCAATGAGGTCCCCGGCGGCAACCTGACCGGCACATCCGACCTGAACCCCATCGAACAGCAGAGCGACCTGCTGCTTCAACTGGTGCCCGACGCCAAGACCGTGGGCGTGTTTTATAACTCCGGCGAAGACAACTCCATTTTCCAGTATAATCTTGCCAAGGCTGCTCTGGAGGCCAAGGGCATTGAAGTACAGGCTTACACTGTTTCCGACGCCACTCAGCTGGAAACCGTCGCGCAGTCCTCTGTCGGCAAGATCGACGCGGCCTATATCGGTACGGACAACCTGATCGCCAGCTCCATGGGTACCATCTCCAAGGTCCTTACCGAAGCGGGTATCCCGATCATCTGCGGCGAAGAGAACATGGTCGTCAACGGCGGCACCGCCACCTACGGACTTAATTATTATAACCTTGGCGTCAAAACGGCTGAAATGGCTTACGACGTACTGGTGAACGGCGCTGATACCGCCACCATGGCGATCCAGTATCTGCCCGCCGAAGAGCTTGATTTCTCCGTCAATAAGGAGATCCTTGCGCAGCTCAACATCGAGCTTCCCGCCGAGCTGGAGGCCCAGTTGGCCGACTGATCCGGTGAATAAATCGTAAAAAAATGATAACGGTCCGTGCGTCCGTTTGTTCAATGGCGTGCGGATCGTTTCATTCTTTCCGGCGGCGAATGATCTCGCTGCCGCAGTTTTGCATCAAGAGAAGGTAGTTTCAATGGGCGCATTCTTTACCTCACTGGGCAATCAGATCCCCGGCACGCTGGCACAGGGACTTATCTGGGGCGTGATGGCGCTGGGGCTGTATCTTTCATTCAAAATACTGGATTTCGCCGATCTTACCGTGGACAGCAGCTTTGCCACCGGCGGCGGTCTGTGCGCGATCCTTATCACGAAAAACGTGAACCCGGTCGCCGCGCTGTGCCTTTCGTTTGCCGCGGGCATGTTGGCCGGCGGGATCACGGGGCTTTTGAATACCAGGCTGAAAATCCCTCCCATTCTTGCGGGAATCCTGACGCAGCTCGGTTTATATTCCGTGAATCTGCATATAATGGGAGGCGGTTTCCGTAACAGCAAGCCCAATATCCCGCTGCTGAAGTTTTCCGACGCGTTGATCTTTACTTCGGAGAATGTCAACGGCGCGTATACCACCGATAAGACAAAAACCATTTTGATCTGCACGGTGCTGTGCGCCGCGCTGGTAGCCGTGATGTACTGGTTCTTCGGTACGGAGCTTGGCAACGCCATCCGCGCCACCGGCAATAATGAGCATATGGCCCGCGCCATGTCCATCAATACAAATTCCATGAAGGTGCTGTGCCTGATGCTGTCCAATGGTCTGGTGGCTCTTTCCGGCGCGCTGTTTTCCCAGTATCAGGGCTATGCCGACGTCAACATGGGCCGCGGCGCCATCGTTATCGGCCTTGCCAGTATCATCATCGGAGAGGTACTGTTGGGGCGGTTCAGCGGGTTTGTGATGCGCTGCACTTCCGCCATCGTAGGGTCCATTCTGTATTATTTCATCATCGCCATCGTTATCACCATCGGTCTTTCCACGGACGACCTGAAGCTGTTCAGCGCCGTTGTGGTTGCCATCGCGCTGGCGGTTCCCGCTTTGAAAAAGAAAAAAGCGAAGCTCGCAAAAGCGCAGTCGGTAAAGGAGGCGTAACGTCATGCTGAAAGTTTCACATATCACAAAAGTCTTCAATGCCGGCACTGTGAATGAAAAAGTTGCCATCGACGACCTGAGTATCACGTTCAACGACGGCGATTTCGTCACCGTGATCGGCGGCAACGGCGCGGGTAAATCCACGCTGATGAACCTGATCGCGGGCGTATATCCCATTGATTCCGGTTCCATCATACTTAACGGCGAGGATATCGCCAAACTGCCGGAATTCAAACGCGCCAAAAAGCTGGGCCGCGTGTTCCAGGACCCCATGATGGGCACGGCAGCCGATATGCAGATCGATGAAAACCTTGCGCTGGCATATCGCCGCGGCAGGGGCAGAGGCTTGAAATGGGGCGTGACCAAGCGGGAAAAAGAGATGTTCCGCGAGCAGCTGGCGCGGCTGGGCCTTGGGCTGGAGGACCGTATGACCTCCAAGGTGGGGCTGCTCTCCGGCGGCCAGCGGCAAGCTATCACGCTGCTGATGGCGACGCTGCAGCGCCCGGATATGCTGCTGTTGGACGAACATACCGCCGCGCTGGACCCGGTTACCGCCAAAAAAGTGCTTGCTCTTTCCGAGGAGCTGATCAACGAAAACAATCTTACCACAATGATGGTAACGCATAATATGAAAGACGCCATCCGCCACGGTAACCGGCTGATCATGATGAACGCAGGACGGATCATCTTTGACGTATCAGGCGAGCAGAAGCAGAAGCTGACGGTGGACGATCTTATGCGTGAATTCGCCAAGGCGGGCGGCGAGGATATGGAAGACCGCGCGCTTCTTTCCTAAATCAAAAAAAGAACCGGCATTTTTTTGTCGGTGCTTTTTCTTTTTTCCCTCTTTCCCTTGCGTTTCGTACATGTTATAATGATGACTGAAAAGGGATCGATCGGGACGTGAAAAATAATGAAAAGAAAACTGTTTCCAATCCTGTGTGTTGTTCTGGGGGTGATGCTCTTGGCCGGTTGCGGCGGGCAGAAATATCGGGTGGATTACGTCGGCTGCAAGGACCTGTATGAGAACGCCAAAGACTTTTACCGCGCGGGGGAGACCGTGACGGTATACTATCGGTTGCGGATGATCGCCACGGATACCGATTATGCTTTCTTCCTGGACGGGGAACGGCTCAACTGTTCCTATGAAGAAGGAAAGGGGTTCGCGATCACCTTCACAATGCCGGAGCGCGACGTAAAGCTGGAATGTCAGTCGCGCAACATCATGGCGTATGCCCCGGATGCGGAGAACTGAAAAAACAGAGGGGAGAGATGAAGCGTGAAAATACGAAGAGCCCGTGAAAAGGATATCGGCGCGGTGCTGTGTCTGCTGTCGCAGGTGTTGGAGATCCATGCCGCCATCCGGCCTGATATCTTTGTCTCCGGCACCACGAAATATACGGAGACGGAGCTGAAGGAGATGTTCCGGGACGATGTCAACCCCGTTTTTGTCGCTGTCAATAATGCGGACGAAGCAGTCGGCTACGCCTTCTGCCGCCTGCAGGAGCCTCCCTTTACCACCACCATGCGGCCACGGAAAAGCTTTTTTATCGACGATCTGTGCGTGGATGAAACCTGTCGCGGGCTGCGGATCGGAGAAACACTGTACCGGTTCGTTGTGGAGGAAGCGAAAAAGCGGGGCTGCGCCGCCGTCACGCTGAACGTGTGGGAGGGCAACGACGCCGCCAAACGCTTTTATGAGAAGATGGGTATGCAGCCCAAAGAAACGCAGATGGAGTTCATGCTATGAGGCCTTATCTGATCCCCGCGCCCCGCGAGCTCGAATACACCGGCGGAAAAACACTTCTGCGGGACGATTGTCCCGTGACCGTGACGGACGCGCCGGCGTTGCCGGGCGAGGCATACACTCTGAAAATCGAACGGGGTTCCGTCTGTATTACCGCTTCGTCGGAGCCGGGGCGCTTTTATGCGAAAAAAACGCTGGAACAGATCAAAACGACCTGTCAGGGCGTCTGTGACGACCTTGTGATCCGCGACGCGCCGGTCATGTCTCATCGCGGTTTTTTGATCGACTGCTGCCGCCATTTCTACGGCGTGGAGGAGTTGAAACGGCTGATCGACGCTGCGGCGAGCTTCAAGCTGAATCGGTTCCATTGGCACCTGACGGACGATCAGGGCTGGCGGATCGAGATCAAACAATACCCCCTGCTGACGGAGGTCGGCAGTTTCAGGAACAATTCCCGCTTCGGCGGCGTCAACGAGGGAAAGCCGCACGACGGATTTTTTACACAGGAACAGATCAGGGAGATCGTGGATTATTGTGCCGAACGGCAGATTGAGGTGATTCCGGAAATTGAAATGCCGGGGCATTTCACCGCCGCAATCGCTTCCTATCCGTTTCTCGGCTGCACCGGCGAGCGCATGGAGCCGGAGCAGAAGGAGGGGATTTTTCCCAACGTGTTGTGCGTCGGCAACGAAAAAGCCGTCGCTTTTGTGAAGGACGTCCTGGACGAGGTCTGCGGCCTGTTCCCCGGCAGGTTTGTCCATATCGGCGGCGATGAAGCACCACGGATTCGTTGGCAATGCTGCGAAAAATGCGCGGCGAAAATGCGGGAACTGGCCTTGGATGATTACGATGCGCTGCAGGGCAGCTTCATCAAGGAGATCGCGTCGTATCTTCGAAAAATGGGCAAAACGGCGATCACATGGAATGAAAGCCTGAAAGGGGATCGACTTTACCCGGAGGACGTGATCGTGCAGCGATGGATGGACCGTAAGGGCCTGTGCCGCGGCTTCGCCGAAAAAGGCGGCAAGGTGATCGAGTCGGACTTCTACCACTACTATTTCGACTATCCCTACGGAATGACGCCGCTGAAAAAGGCCTTTGCTTACGACCCCTTCGCAGGATGCGGCGCGGGCGCAGTAATGGGCGTGGAATGCTGCCTGTGGACGGAGTTCGTCCGCAGCTTTGACGACCTGTGTGAAAAGCTGTTCCCTCGGCTGCTGGCAACGGCGGAGCGTGGATGGAGCGGCTATCCCACCGGAAGATACGTTGATTTTAAAACGGCGTCTGCCGGGATGCTCCCGTTGATCGGTGAATACGGTATTGAACCTCTTCCGCCGGACCGCTGGGACCCCGCATTGCCAGCGAGGGCGAAAGAGGTGGTCGTTTTTTTCAAAGGCTCCCTTGACCCCGGCCTTATCCGTCAGGCGTTCAACAGCCGAAAGTAAAATGAAAAGCAGCCGTCAGCCCAAATCGGACCGACGGCTGTCGTCTTTTTTGTTTTGCTTAAACCGTGTCAGACGATCTTATTTCTTGAAAACAGCGGTGATCTTATTCCACAGATCCTCAAAGAAATCGCCGATCTTTTCAAAGAAAGCTCTGACTTTCATCAGCGCGGTGTCAGCGGGGCTGTCCGCCATCAGGTCGTTGACAAGGAGGGTATAGGTTTCATATGAAGCAGTGTCGTTTTTGTCCACCGTGATCACGCGGAAGCCTCTGTGCTCGTCGTTATAGCTGCTGAATGTGATGCCGGCGGAGGAACCCAGATCGATTCCATGATAAGGAACGACGTAGTTATTGATGTGGTCGTGACCAACAAAGATCGCCTTTACGTCGCCCTGTTCCAGCATGGCGTCCACCTGGGCGTAGCCGGGGGCAAAGGAGGTGTTGGGCGGGCAGGGCGCTTCGCTGAGCCAGTTGGTCGTTTTATCCACGTCGTCCGGCAGGGTATACCAGGAGCCCGCAAAGCTGACCGCGCCTTCTGTTCCTTCGGGGACCTCTTTCAGGGCGTCCTTGATCTGCGGCGGGATAATGTGCTGGAACGCGATGGAATTGACGACTTCTCCGCCGTTGGCAGCCTTCAGCTCGTTGGATTTCTGCACGTACCATTCCACTTGCTCCGGCAGCACGTAGCCGTAACCGCCGTAGTCCGGGTCGGGATTGTAGTTGCCGGAATCGAAGCACCAGATGTTGTAGACCACCTTGTCGCTGTCCTTGCTCTCAAAGATCGGCACATTGTAGGTGCCCGCGTTGATGGTGTGGTTGTCGCCCACGGTTTTTTCGGCCACCACGCCGGCGCAGCCGATGAAACAATCATACGTTTCGTACTGCTCGATCTGCTCCAGCTTGGTGTAGGGGGTATCGTCGTCGTCATGGTTGCCGAAGACCATCGCCACCGGGATACCCAACCTCTCAAAGAGATCCATATACTCTTTGATGGCCAGCTTGCCGGCGCTCTTTGTCTTGCAGGAATAGCCCGCGATATTATCGCCGGACAGCACGATGAGGTCGGGCTTCGCCTTGGCGACCGCCAGCTTGATGGCGCGTTTGGCGAGGGGGTCAAGCGAGATATCGTCCTGGATGTCAGCCACCTGCAGGATGGTCAGCTTGCCGTCCTTGTTGAAAGAAACGTGCGCCTTTGCCGGGCGGGAAACGTCCACGTCAGCCGCCAGCGCGGGCGTCAGTAGCATGGCAGTCATTAAAATGCATAAGATAACAGCCAGTATTTTTTTGATACCGTTCATAAAATTTACTTCCTTTCCGATTGATAATTGTATTATACGCTGCTTTTTTTGGAAAATCAAGAGTTACTTTATGCTTACTCGCGTTTTTTCAGTTCGCCGAGGATCCTGTCGTACTCCGTCTCATCAATGGTGTATTTCCGCATGAAAACGAAATAGCCGACGGCCATGAACACCACGGGCAGCACCGCCATCACGCAGCGCAGGGCGAACGTCATGCCGCCGCTGGCACCGGAAAGCACCCCGGCGATGTAATCCGCTTTATAGGCGGTCGTCCAGACGGCGGGGTCGGAGATGGCAAGGTTTTCCGCTTCGCTGATCCTGTTGGTGATATCGGTCAGGCCGATGGCGAGGTACACCACCATGATAATGACCTGCTGCAGCGAGCTGGACATCTTCGCCATAAACGGGCGGATGGAGAAGATCAGCGCCTCGTTGCGCTCGCCGGTGGTGTACTCGTTGTACTCGATGGTGTTGGACAGGCAGATCGCGCCGATCAGATAGAACAGCGAGTAGCCGAGGCCGATGAACAGCGCTTCCGCGCACAGCAGATAGAAAGAGACCTTGGAGCTGCCGAAGATCGTGCCGGAGGCGAAAAAGCAAACGTAGCCGACGATGGTCATGGCAAAGGAGATCCTTACGATCTGCGCGCGTTTGAGCTTTTTGGTCAGCAGGGGATAGATCACGAAGCTCAATCCCGAGGCTGCGCCGTAGAAGATGACAAACAGCGTGGTATAGCTGCCCTCATACCCGTAGGAGAGATAGATATAGTTGGTGCCGAAGGCGGTCAGCAGCACGCCGCTGAGGTTGACGAACAGCAGAATCACGGCGGTCCACAGCACCTGCTTGTTGTTGAAGATGATCTTCACCATCTGACGGAAGCCCATACGCTCTTCTTTCGCTTCCGTTTTGGGAATGGGCTTTTCTTTCACGCCGACGCAAACCATTGCCTGACAGCCGATAAACGTCAGGCCTATGGCGATGGCCACCACCCGGTAGCCGATGACGGCGCTGTTGCCGATGGCCATGGAGCCGACGGTCAGCACCGGGATCAGGCCGTTGGCAAGGATCGTGCCAAGACCCGCGAACAGGTTGCTCATGGAGGTGATCACGTCGCGTTCCCGCGGCTCGCTGGTCAGGCTGGGCAGCATGGACCAATAGCCGATATCGTTCATCGTGTAGGTGATGTCCCACAGCAGGTACAGCGGGGCGAAAGCCGCCACGAATTTTCCGCCGGTCAAAGGCAGCGTGTAGATCATGATCAGCACCGCGGCGTTGGTCACCGCGCCGATCAGGATCCACGGTTTGAACTTGCCGAATTTCGAGCGGGTGTTTTCGATGATACCGCCCATGATCGGGTCGTTGACGCCGTCCCAGATGCGGCAGATCACCATGATGACGCTTATGGTGGCGAACTGCGCGTCGGTCACTCCTTTGGTGTACAGGATGAACGTCAGCAGGAAATAGGTGTACAGCGAATACGCCAGATCACGACCGATCCCGCCGAGACTGTATATCCACTTGTTCCGCCCGAAGCCGGTACTTTGAGACAATTTCTGTTTGGCCATGGTTGTGTTCTCCTTTACAAAATGATGATATCAATCGAAAATGAGAATTCCTTTTCATCAAAATTCCGCCAGGGCTCATCCTTCGCGAATCCGAGATTGTCCGATCTCATCTTGTAATCGATATTGACGATCGTTTTATCGAGCTCCGTCAGCTCATCATCGTGCGCCGTTTCGATCAGCTGTTCGTCGGAATAATGCTTTGCGTTGAATACAAATCCGCGTTTGGAGGTGTCGGCGATCACCAGACCTCTGCCTGCGCTGTCCGTCACAGCGGCGATCTTCGTACCGAAATGAGCGCCGCATTCCGTGGGATAAACATAGTGCTCGAAGTTATCTCGTACAGTCGTTTGATAGGCGGAGATGCGCTGGCTGCGAAAACGGTCCGCGTAGGTTTCGGCAGGGCCGTAGCCGATGTACCTCAGATTTTCAAACGCCTTCGTCATGGTAAGCTGTATTCCGAAGCGGGGCAATTGCGGCGCTTTTTCGTTTACTCTTGCGGAAACGCTTATGTTGATCGTGCCGTCGTTTCGGAAGGTATAAATCGTTTCCGCTTTTACGGCAGGAGGCATGGCGGAAGCGGCAAACGACGCCTTTGTTTTGATCACGACGGCATTTTCCGTCGCGCTGAGGAGCTCAGTGAAATATGTTTTCTGCATTGTATGGGAAAACCTGGCCCGTTCCCATTCTTCCGTTGTTCCGCCGAATTGCCAGCATGGTCTTGAAAGCGGGAATTCCATCGGCTCAAGCAGAAGATCCCGGTTGCTTTGAATGGAGGCAAGTTTTCCGGAAAGACGGTCGAACACACAGGCATAATGCTCGTTCCGAATCATGATATGCGTCCGTGTTTGGCTTGTTTCCATCGGGGAACGCCGATCGGATAAGTACCCGATCGGTTCGTTACGAAGGACGAACTGCGTATGCCCGATCTCATCTCCTTTTTCGGCAAAGGGATTATCCGCGTGGTATTGCAGATATACGTTCAGCGTGGTGAAGCATAAGGGCTCGTATTCGTCAAACAGGGTAAACTCCCGTTCCTCCTGCGGCGGGATATCCGGGCAGGGGATCGCGCTGCCCGTTTTCAGTTCGCCGTCCTCTTCCAGCGTCCATATGATATCCGTATCGGATAATGAAGTGAAATACCGTTTATTTTTCACTGTGATCTTTCCGGATTCGTAATTGACGGAAAACGGCTTGTATGCGTCTTTCATATCCCAAAATCCGGGGCGGGGCGTTCTGTCGGGGTGGACGAGCCCGTCCAGACAGCTGATCCTGTCATTGGGCCAGTCGCCGAAGTCGCCTCCGTATCGGTATTTCGGTTTTTCCTTCGTGCCTATGTTGACGGCGTGGTCGGCGAATTCCCAGACGCAGCCGCCGCAGTAATTGTCGTATTGTTCCAATCCGTCCCAATGGAGAGGGATATCGCCCGTGGATTGGGAGGATACGTATTCACAGTAGAAGAAGGGTTTATCGTTCGATTGATCTTCCAGATACCGTTTTAAATAATCCGTGGAAGCGTACATGCGGCTTTCCACGTCGGAGATATCGCTGAAATCCTTTCCTACCTTTTCGGCGTATTCCAGATGAGCGTTTTCATAATGGATCAGCGCGTTTTTGTCTCTTTGACGGATATAGCGCGCCATAAACCGGTGGTTTTCGCCGCAGCCGGATTCGTTGCCCAGCGACCACATGATGACGCTGACGTGGTTCTTATCGCGTTCATACAGCCTTCTGGCGCGGTCGACGCATGCGGCTTTCCATTCCGGCGCGTCGCACAGGTGAGCCCAATAGCTCCAATCCCAATCCCCGAAGTTATAGCCCATTCCGTGGCTTTCCAGGTCCGCTTCGTCGATGACCATAAAGCCCATGCGGTCGCAGAGCTCCAAAAACCGGGGATCGTTGGGGTAATGAGACGTGCGGATGGTATTGACGTTGCCTCGCTTCAAAAGCTTCAGCTCTTCCGTCAATTTGGCGTAACTGACGTAATATCCCGTTTCCGGATCGGAATCATGGCGGTTGATCCCGCGGAGCTTGATCTTTTTGCCGTTCAAAAGAAGACAGCGATTCCTGATCTCCAAACGCTTCAGCCCGACGGGGAAGGCGATGTGCTCCGCCCCGCAGTTGACGCGCAGGGTATAAAGCTTCGGCTCTTCCGCGTTCCAAAGTACGGGTTTCCTGATTGGGATGGTAAATTCTCCGCTGCACTGACCGATATCCGCTATGCTTCCGCCGGGGGAAAAGAGCGTCCAGTTGATCGGCCCTGCGCCTTCCATGACGGGGGATACCGCAATCTCCGCCGATTTCAGATCGTCGCGAACGAGAGAACGGATCTGGATGTCTTTCAGGTGGTTTTCTTCACGTTCAAGCAGATATACCGGGCGGAAGATGCCGGACAGACGAAAGAAATCCTGATCCTCCAGATAACTGCCCGTGCAGTGTTTTATCACCAGCACCTCGAACACGTTCAGACCGTTGTTCATGGCTTCGGTGATCTCAAATTCGGAAGTGCAGTGGCTGACTTCGGAATATCCGAGGAATTTTCCGTTGAGCCAAAGGTAAAAACAAGAAGCGACGCCGTCGAAATCGATATAATACCGCTTGCCGCTTTTCTTTTTTAAGTCCGTTTTTTTTCGGTAAAAACCGCAGGGGATGACGTCCGGCAGATGCGGCGGATCGACGGGGAAAGGATAATCCTGATTGATATAATTCGGCGCATCCGTATTCTTCAGTCCCGCCGTTTGCCAGCAGCATGGTACGGGGATCGAGGATTGGCACGTCACGGACGCGGGAAAGCCCGGCCCGGCAATATCCAATTCCTCCACGTTTTTGAACCAGCGGAATTCCCAATTGCCGCAAAGCGATTCAAAAAACGGAGATAATTCACGGTTTTTCTCCGACTGGCCGGATTTATCAAACGGAATGAAGTAAGCGCGCGGCGCCTGTGTTCCGACGTGCTGGATCTCCGGCATACGGTAATATCGATCGATCGTCATGGGTTGCCCGTCTCTTTCCTGAATTTATAATCATCATATCATATAAAAAAAACAAAGTCCATGATATTTTTGTCTTTTTTTACAAAATACTTCTTTCATTAAGATACTTTTAAGGCGCTTCGTTAACAATATAACAGAAACGGATAATACGGAGGAACGGATATGCAGATTTTGGTCGTTGAAGATGAAAAACGATTGGCGGAAGCGTTGGCGCAGATCCTGATCGAAAAAAAATACATGGTGGATATCGCCAACGACGGCCGTGACGGATTGGATTACGGTCTCAGCGGCATATACGACGTGATCATTCTTGACGTGATGCTGCCTAAAATGGACGGCTTTGCCGTGGCGAACGAGCTGCGGAAAAATAAGATCGATACGCCGATCCTGATGCTGACGGCAAAGGACCAGGTGGCCGATAAGGTGAAGGGCCTCGATTCCGGCGCCGACGATTATATGACAAAGCCCTCTTCTCCGGACGAGCTTCTGGCGCGTATCCGCGCGCTGACAAGGCGTCAGGGCGAGGTCGTGATCGACGAAGTATCCTTCGGGGACCTTACCTTGAATCTATCCACCTGCGATCTGTGCTGCGGTACGAAGTCCGTTCATCTCAATTTCAAGGAATTTGAGATCATGAAGATCCTGATGCAAAACCCCGGCGCCGTTACGACGAAGGACGACCTGATCGTGAAGGTGTGGGGCTATGATTCCAATGCCGTTGATAATAACGTAGAAGTTTATATTTCTTTTCTTCGTAAGAAGATCGAGTTCGTTTCCAGCAAAGCTCAGATATCGTCTCTGCGAAAGATCGGTTACCGGCTTGAGGTAGGTTCGGATGATTAAAAAACTGAAGCATCGCGTCGTCGCGATCTCCATGGTCCTTGTCAGCGTGGCGGTGGCGCTGTTCTATCTGATGGGATGCGCCGCCATAGCGCTGATGTGCCGTATGGAAGTACAGAACGTGCTGGAGGACAGCGCGGATGTGAACGCATTCAACTTCCTGCCAAGCTTTGACTCCGGTAATATGGAAGGTTACGGTCTTTATTACGGGAATATATGCGTAGTGAATTACAACACGGTCGATAACAGCATCCGCATCATGGAAGGCAGCAGCGCTTTCCTGAACGACGACCTGCTTGTCAGCGCCGTTCAGGCCTCGCTGAAAGGCAACGAGCCGTTTAATGAATTGATCGATCTCGGGCTGTTCTCTTATCGTTCGGAAACGACGTTCGGTTATAATATCGCGTTTACCACAACGGCGCAGTACCGTTCGCAGATGGGAAGCGTGCTGATCGGCGGCAGCTGCGCGTTTGTGTTAACGGTCTTCGCGCTTTATCTGATCAATCTGTTTATCGCCGGGATCAGCCTGAAACCGGTGCAGCGAACATGGGAACAGCAACAGAATTTCATTGCCGACGCATCTCATGAGTTGAAGACTCCGTTGACTGTCATTCTGACAAACAGCAATATCCTGATGGCTCATCAGGACGATACTGTACGGGAACAGCTGAAATGGATCGACAGCACAAATGAAGAAGCGACGCATATGAAGGATCTGGTGGATAAACTGCTGATCCTGGCAAAAACGGATAATATGCAAAAAAATAAATTGTTTTCCTCTGTGGAGTTTTCCGATCTGGCGATGCGGCTTGCGCTTCAATTTGAACCCGTCGCGTTTGAAAAAGGCGTTCTGATCGAAACGAACATCGAAGACGGGATCCGCATCGAGGGGGACCAGACGGCATTGAATCAGATCGTACATATCCTTCTGGATAACGCCGTCAAATACGCCGGGATCGGCGGAAAGGTCGAACTGACGCTCAAGCGCAAGCAGAAATACGTCTATCTTTCCACGCGGAATACGGGCGCGCCTATTCCTCCGGAGGATCTTCCTCACGTTTTCGAGCGGTTTTACCGTTCGGATAAGGCCCGTACCAGCGGCAACGGTTATGGGCTCGGCCTTGCCATCTGCAAAAATCTGGCGGATCTGCATAAAGCCGAGATCGGCGTTACCAGCGATGAAACGGATGGAACGGTCTTTACGGTCAGGTTCAGGTGCGACAGAAAGAAATAATCGTTTACGATTATTTGACATGATTTTAACAATTGCATGTTATTTTATTTGACGGAGGGATTTTTATGAAAAAAATATTTGCAGTTTTATTATGCTGCGTCATGCTGATCGGGCTTTGCCTTCCCGCATTCGCCGCCACGCAGGAAGAACTGCCGTACGCCGACAGCGCTTTTTTTGAATACGGCGAATATACGCTGCATTACCGTGAAAAAAAAGCTGCCGAACCGGTGGGACAGATCATGATGCTGCACGGGTTTGCGGAGTCCACCTACTGCTGGGAGAACCTTTCGGCGATCTTGGTGGAAAACGGTTATACTTGTGTGTTGGTGGACCTGCCCGATTTCGGTTATTCTTCCCGTGAGACAAAAGAAACGGAAAAGCTGCCGAGAGATGAGATCATTCATGCGCTGATGACGGAATTGTCTGACGAACCTTGGTATGTCGCAGGCCATTCCATGGGAGGTTATGTCGCTCTTTCATTAGCGGAGAACTATCCCGAAAGCGTTCGTAACCTGCTGCTTTACGGGACCTCCGGCAACGACGGCGTACCGGAGATCGCCACACAGATGATGTCCAACGACCTGCTCATCTCCCTGATGGGTTCGTTTATGGAAGTGATGGGCCGCAATCCTTTGATGGTGCGGCTGCTGCTTGCGCTGGCCATTCAGGATACGGAATACGTGATGCATTATAATACCGACGCCATCATGGCGCCCTTCCGCATCAAAGGCACCGGCGCAGGCGCTATCTATAATTTTACCATGCTTACGCTGACCGATTATGAAAAGGTGTCGCAGATGCCCCCCATTTTGTTCATGAACGGAGATAAGGACAAGGTGATCGCGGATTCAGCTCGAATCAATCTGCGCGCTCATCTGCCGGAAGGCAGTGTCGATCATGTCGTCAATGGAGGAGGGCATATGTTCATTGAGAATATGGCGGATGAAGCCGCCCGTGTGACGCTGCAGTTCTTGTCTGGGCTGAACACGTAAACGACCGTAAAGATAAAATCGTTGAGAGTTGGACGAAACAACGTTTGACTCTTTTTTTTGTTGCCACAACGGAAAAATGCTGCCTTCTTCCGTGAAATAACCGTTGCAATTATTCCAAAATTTATTTATAATATATGAGGCTGATTTGATTTTATTTGCAGCGAGGAAAAACGATGATAAAGCTTTTGCTCATCTTTTCATTCTTTTTCTCTTCCCTTCGTTACGCGTTTGTGCCGACGGTGGTGATCGATGCGGCGGAAAGAAAAAGGCCTGTCTCCACCCGCGCCTCCGGATATCTGTACGGTTTGGCTGAATATGACGTTCCAAGCGTTTTGATGACGGATAGCCTTTCGATCTCATCCGCGGCGCAGAAGGTCACGGATGGGCTGCAGCATCCCACAGGCGATATGGACCACGTTTCGGAAATGCTGGACAATGCCGACTATCTGATCGTGTATCTGCAGGATTGCTTTCCCACATGGTACTACGCGAATGACGATATTATGAAAGAGAGAAGGGCCGGCTCTTATGATTGGCGGGCTTTCCTGACCGATTTGTATTTCCCGATGGTGGAGGAATCCCTGCAAAAGCTCTCTGTCGCGCCGTACGCTGACAGAATCGTGCTGTGTCTGTTCAATGAGTGCGACAACGGTTCCTGGTTCGGTGAAACGCGATTCAATGAAGACGGCGGCGTTTGGGCAGAATTCAATGAAGCAGGCCGCGACGCTTTTTTTGAGGCGTGGAAAATGACCTTTGCGCTTGCCCGTTCTCTTGCGCCGGAGCTGAAGATCGGCGGTCCCGGCTATTGTGATTATAATGCGGATAAAGAGCGTGACTTTCTTCATTTTTGCCGTGAAAACGAATGCCTGCCGGACGTGATGATCTACCATGAACTGGGCGATTTATCCTCTTACATGTGGGAGGATCATGTGGCGGAATACAGGGCGATTGAAACAGAATTGGAGATAAGCCCCTTGCCGGTGATCGTTACCGAGTACGGCGCTATGTATGAATGCGGCAATCCTGCGGCCATGCTGCCTTATATCTGCGCGATCGAACGAAGCGGCGTGTACGGCGATATTGCTTACTGGCGCCTTGCGAACAACCTGAATGATAACGCCGCCGACGACAATATGCCAAATTCCTGCTGGTGGCTTTACCGCTGGTACGTCTCCATGGAGGGCGATGTGTTGGGCCAGAAAAAACACGACCTTTTTCACGGAGATTTCGAGAAGGCTGTCAAATCAGGCAGGGACATGAAATATAAAGATTTCAGTTGTCTTGCTTCACTCAATAAAACGGGGGACAGGCTGGAAGCGATTTGCGGAAATTGTTCTCACACCGGCCAGCTTGTTTTTACCCATCTGAAGGAGACAGATCTCGGCGCTGTTGTTCGCGTTCAGATAGAAGAAGTCGTCTATAAGGGATTATCCGGCGCTGTGACAAAGCCAATTATTCTGCGTGATGAAAACGTTCGTGTATTCGGCGGCAGGCTGACCGTCAAACTGAAGGACATGAAAGAGGGCAGCGTGTACCGCGTGACACTTTCTCCGCAGACGGATTATCACGAGGCGGAGGATCAACGTCCGGTCCGTTATGAAGCCGAGCACGGCACGCTGTTGGGCAATGCCTACACTTATGACAGCGCTTATGCTTCTACCGGTGAAATTGCGGGTATTGTCGGCGGAATGGAAAACGACGGCGACGGTGTGGAGCTGATTGTCAACGCGCCCCAAAAGGGCGAATATTCCCTTGATATCATCTACGGTAAGCATAACGACGGCGGCTCGCCGGATCGTCGTGTCAGCGGTAAGGCGCTGCTGACCGTCAATAACGGCGACCCCCTTATCCTTACTTTGCCCAATACCATCAAAAGCGAATACACCAACTGCCTGACGGTTGACGTGACGCTGAAAAAAGGCGGGAACAGTCTGCGATTTGAGCATCTTGACGGCACCTTTGTGTTGGACAGCGTATTGGCAGCACGACGTCTTGAGCCGTTGGAGCCATCATCCGGCAGCAAACAGAAAGATACTATACCGATAAAAACCTTGGCATTATTGCCGTATCACGAATACAGCGGCCCCACCGCCACGGCATGGTTGACGGTAGCGCCGGACAACGGATATTATACGGTAATTTGCGATACTTCCTGCCTTTCTGTTGACGGCGCTTACGCAGGTGCAGTAAGCGGCGGCATTCGCGTTTATTTGCGCAGAGGATTAAATCTGTTGACGCTACAAGGAAATAATGCCGCCTGTACCGTTGCTGACGACCGAACGGATCCCTCAAACCGCATCGCTGCACATAATATGACCTTAACCGGTCTCGCCGCTGACGATAACGGCGTTTTGAAGGGGATCGGGTCCCGTGGAGGCGCAGCGCAGTTTATCTATAATGCCGATTCGTCAGGCGATTACCGCGTCACTATCTGTTATTCCAATAACGCGGAAGGCGGATATCATGCCTATAACGTGGACCTGATCGAACAATACTTCACGGTGACGGTCAACGGGCAAAAGAAGCAGGTAATGTGCCGCAATACATATAGCGAAGAGAACGATTCCACCGTCACATTCAATGTGACGTTACGGGAAGGTGAAAACATTTTCCATCTCGCCAATGATGGGACCATCCGGTTCAACGGTCAGGAAACGGATGCGCCTCACCTGAAATGGATCACGGTCAACCGGCTGACCTTAACCCGCTAACATTTTTTTGCACAATTTTTATTACGGTGTTTGATATGAAAAAACCACTTTCTTTTCCTCCCTTCTCCGGACCGAAAAACCAAGAAAAATTTGCTCCCGCGCTGCAGGCGGAATTGCGGCGCGCAGGGCTGGACACTTCCGGCCTGCTGTGGTGCTGCAGCGGCGACATGAGCAACGAAGGCGAATTCAAGGACATGTGGCTTTGCTTTGACGCGAAGGGGTTATATATCGCTTACGGAAAGGCGGTAGTGGGCCGCGCTAAAAAGAAGCGGAAAAAAATAGAAGCCACCTATACGATCGACAGCATTTCATCCATTCCTCTTGACGATCTATCCTGTCTCGCAACGGAACGTTACGTTTCCACGGGACGCCTGACTGCCGATGAAAACGGTAAGACTGTCAGTCTGGCTCGTTTTTCCATCGGCAAGCTGCCGGCGTTTGACGACTTTGCCAAGATGTTCAACCATTATAAGGATACCGGTGAGATCAGGCCGCCGGAAGACCACGGACATGGGGAACGTACCTGCCGCAAATGCGGGGGGCCATGCCCTCCCGGTATGGACGTTTGCCCCAAATGTACAAGGAACTCCGCCACTGCCGTACGATTGGTGAAGTTTTTCGGAGGTTACGTGCCGCAGATCGCTTTGATCCTGTTCTTTATGCTGCTCAGCGCCGGCGTTACCGTATTTGTTCCGCAGCTTGGCACCCGTTCTCTGTTCGATAATGTTCTTGCCAATCCGGACGGCAAAACGGCGGAGGAACTGCTGAAGGCGCTGGCGGTGCTGGTGGGCTCCATCTTCGGCATCCGGCTGTTGAATACGCTGCTCACCGTTGTACAGCAGTACGTCACCGCCACGGTGATGCCGAAGGTGACATATGATATCAAGGTGAAGATCTTTGCCGCCATGCAGCGGCTTTCCGTCAATTTCTATTCGTCCAAGCAAACAGGCTCCTTAATGGAACGTATCATTCAGGATGCCAACCAGATCTACTGGTTTTTTATCGAGGGGATCCCCACGCTGATCATCGAATCCGCCACCGTTATCGGCGTTGTGATCATCATGTTTACAATGAACTGGCGGCTGACGCTCCTTGTGACGGTCGCCGTCCCGCTGATCGCGTGCGCGCTGTATTTCGGTGATAAGTTTTTCCGCGGGATGCACCATAACAACTTCCTGTTCCGCAGTAAGTTATCCTCCATGGTCAGCGATAATATCAACGGTCAGCGCGTCATAAAGGCTTTTGCGAAAGAGGACGAGGAGTACGGCCGCTTTACCGAACTCAATGATAACTACCGCAGGGCGGAACTGAAGCTGGCGTTGGCGGAGGCGACGCTGATCCCATCCATTGAAATCTCCGTCATCATTCTGTCTGCTCTTATCCTCGGAATGGGCGGCGTTTACGTGATCCAGGGCAAAATGACCGCGGGTACTTTGTTGAGTTATATCGTTTATCTGGAGCTTTTGCGCGAACCGCTGCAGTTTCTTTCCTGGACCGCCAACTGGTGGTCCCGCTGCGCGGACAGCGCCCAACGCGTATTCGAGGTTTGCGACGCCGAGCCGGAGATCACGGAAAAAGAGGACGCCGTTGAATTTGACGATCTTCGCGGAGAGATCGAGATCAACGAGCTCGACTTTGAATACGAACCCGCCCGTCCCGTTATCAAAAAACTCTCGCTGCATGTAAAAGCAGGGCAGATGCTGGGCATCGTCGGCAAGACCGGCGCCGGCAAGACGACTATCGCCAATCTCATCGCGCGTCTTTACGATGCAAAAGGCGGCTGTATCAAAATAGACGGTATCGATGTGCGCGATCTGAAACTTTCCGAGCTGCGCGGCAATATCGGGCTTGTCTCACAGGATATCTATCTGTTTATCGGCAGTATCGCCGACAATATCCGTTATGCCAAGCCTGACGCTTCGATGGACAAGGTGATCGCCGCGGCAAAGGCGGCCTTTGCCCACGACTTCATCATGAAGCTCCCGGACGCGTATGAAACGCGTGTCGGCGCGGGAGGCCAAAAGCTGTCCGGCGGCGAACGGCAGCGCATCTCCATCGCCCGGACGATCATTCAAAACCCGAAGATCCTGATCCTGGATGAAGCCACCGCCGCTATGGACACGGAAACGGAGCGGAATATTCAGAATTCCCTTGCCAAGCTGAAAACGGGACGTACCACCGTCGCCATCGCGCACCGTCTTTCCACTCTGCGCGACGCGGACGAGCTGGCGGTCATCAGCGACGGCACGATTACGGAGCAGGGCGCGTTCCGCGAACTGATCGAAAAGAAGGGCGAGTTCTACCGCCAGTATAAATTGCAGCAGGAAGCGCTGAAAGCCGTCGGCATCGCCGACGACGTCACGGAAACCCCTCTGTCTGAGGATGATTGACCGTGTGGACTGTTCGTCAAGATTCAGACAGAATAAATGTTGAACTGCAAGGAGAGAATGATATGACTGTCACCTCTATCACGCCTGAAACTCTCACAACGGATTATCTTGATCCGAAGGTGTGTGAATTCTATGAATATAACGGCTGTTTTTTGGGAATGCGATTGAACGGCGAGGAGCACAATCGCGTGATACTGACACGTGCGCTGCCGTTGAACGATCCCGATAATTACGTTTGCGTCACAGACGTGGAACGGAAAGAGCTGGGCATTATCGAGCATATCGCCGATTTTTCTGCCGAACAGCAGTCTCTGATCCGTAAGGAGCTTTCTCAGCGGTATTTCTGCCCCGACATCACGTCCATAACCGCCATCAAAGAAAAGATGGGGCATTTCTATTTTGACGTTAAGGTAGGGGATTATCCCATGTCCTTTACCATCCGTGACCTTGTTAAAAATATCCGCTGTACGGAAGGCCATGTGATCCTGACCGACGTAGACGGCAACCGCTTTCTGATCTCCGATCTGGAAAGGATCGACAAAAAAAGCCGTCGTAAGCTGGAACCGTATCTTTATTGAGTTTTGTGTGTTTAGCTTTGAGTCTTGAGATCGTTTTTTTCGCTTATATATTACGACCTTAGGCTTACACTGTGAAAGGAGGCCGTTATGGCCGAACGCGTGACCTACGACCTGACTGCCGACGGGCGGCTGTGCCCGTGTTCGCTGTCTTTTGAGGACGGCGTTATCACGGCAACGGAGGACGAGAGAGTTGTGCTGACGTTTGACTGCGCCGGCACAAAAGAACTGACGCTGCGCGTGTATGTGGGCTGCGGCCAGCTGGAGGCCGTTCCCGCAGACGGCGCCGCCGATATGTCGGACTGCACCGTGATCTGCCGGTTTTCCATGAGTAAAACCGAGGAGCTCGGAGAATTCGTCAAGGTCGTCAACCATTATCTTTCTACCGGTGAACGGACAAAGCTGTCCCTATCCGATCTGAAGGTGTGTCCCAAATGCGGCAGGCGTTACGCGCGCGGCATGGATGTGTGCCTGTTCTGCGTGGACAAAGGGTATCTTGCCAAACGCACCGTGTCGCTTGCCAAACCCTACATGAAACAACTGCTGTTCACCGCCGTGCTGGTAACGATGGCTTCCGCCGCATCCACCTTGGTCCCTGTGTTGAACGGACAGTTGGTTGATAAATACTTTTACGGCGGTCTGAAAAGCGGCGTCAGCGCAAAAGGCGTATGGCTCACGGTGGCAGCCATCTGCGCCACGCAGATCTTCAGCCAGGCGGTGCGCATCATCAGTCAGAGGCGTTCCAATAAGATCAGCTGCGGTTTCGCCGCCGATATGCGCGCGATGGTTTATGATAAGATCCAGCGGTTGAGCCTTTCTTCCATGAGCCGTAAAACCGCAGGCGACCTGATGAAGCGCGTCACCCGCGATACGCAGTTGGTGCGCAGTTTTATCACGGAACAGGGTATTTACGCCATGGAAAAACTCATCATGTTCGTTGCAGTATTTATCATCTTGGTGAACATCAGCCCGCTGCTGACTTTCCTTGTCGTCATACCTGTACCCCTGGTGGCGTTTTTGATTTCCCGCTTTTGGAAATATATCCACGTTCGATATGAAAAGCAATGGCGGGTGGATTCCCGTTCCAACTCCGTTTTGCATGATATCGTACGCGGTATCCGTGTGGTCAAGACCTTCGGCAGCGAGGAAAGGGAGATCGCCAAATTTGACAAGACCTGCGCTGAGCTGGCGGACATTTCCACCCGCAACGAGCATTTGTGGGCCGTCACGTTCCCGTTTTTGACGTTCCTGATGGGAATAGGGGAGTTCTTCGTGTTGTTCGTGGGCGGCAAGCTTGCCGTCGAGGGAAAAATGACCGCGGGGGAACTGCTGGAATTTACGTTGTTCCTTACCTATATTTACCAGCCTTTGCGTTGGTTGTCCTCTCTGCCCAGACGTCTGGGCGAGGTACAGACCAGCCTTTTGAAGATATTTGAGGTGATGGATGAACAGCAGGACGTGCGTGACAGCGAAAGCGCCAAACCGTGCGATCTGGACGGCGACGTGGTTTTTGACAACGTCCGTTTCGGCTACAAGCCCTACGAGCCGGTCCTTCGTGACATCAATCTGACCGTAAAACAGGGGGAAATGATCGGTTTGGTGGGCCATTCCGGCGCCGGCAAATCCACGCTGATCAATCTCGTCATGCGCCTGTACGATGTGGATGAGGGTTGCATTTCCGTCAACGGTACCGACATCCGCGATATGGCGCAAAGCGAATACAGGGAAAAGATCGGCGTGGTATTTCAGGAGACATTCCTTTTTGCCGGTACCATCTATGATAATATCGCTTACGCCCGTCCGACGGCGACACCGGCGGAGGTCATTGCCGCGGCAAAGGCAGCCAACGCGCACGACTTTATCATGAAGACCACGGACGGTTATAATACCGTGGTGGGAGAAAACGGGCATAACCTTTCCGGCGGAGAAAGGCAGCGCGTGTCCATTGCCAGAGCTATCCTGCGCAACCCGGAGATCCTGATCTTGGATGAGGCCACCAGCGCTCTCGACCCGGAAACCGAGGCTGCCATACAGGACGCGTTGTCACGTCTGATCAAAGGACGCACCACCTTTGCCATTGCGCACCGGCTGGCGACTCTTAAAAACGCCGACCGTCTGGTGGTGATCGAAAAGGGACGTATCGCGGAGATCGGCACCCATCGTGAACTGCTGCTGCGGGACGGTATCTACGCGGGGCTGATCAAGGCGCAGCGCCAGACATCGAAGTTTACACAATCATAAAAAAATTCGTTCAATAAAAATTGCCGCGTTTCCGGTTCGGGAGCGCGGCAAAGCTTATATTGTGATTTATGGGATCTCTTTTGAAGGGAAGTCGTAACTGCATTTCAGGGAATATCGTTTTTCCCGCAGCACGGACATGAATTCAGCCATCGTATGTATCTGCCGGTCAGTGACGATGCCGCCCCGGGCAAGATCCTGCGGCTGGTGGAAATCAGAGCCGGAAAGCATGGGCAGATGATACTTTTTCGCCCATTGAAAAGCGATCTCACAGCGTGAATCATGTCGTTCGTTTCCGTTAAATACCTCGATCCCGTCGAGATCATCGGGCCGGACGATCTGCATCCGGTTGCGGAAGGGATGCGCCTGAAACACGATCAGTTCATCCGCCGCGCCGCTTTCACGGAACGCCTCGTAGCTTTCCATATAGCATAAAAACGGATGAGCGCGCAGATATGCTTCGTCAACGCCGTAAACGAGATAATCGTTGTCATTTTCCTTCTCAAAGCGCAGCTCAAGTCCGTACATCACGGCGAAGGAATCGTCTTCCATCTCCTTGGCGGCGAAGTAACCTGCCATATGGTGCTCGATCATATCCTCCCATCGCGTCAGTCCGGCTTTGTCAAAGGTGTAGCTGTTGAAATGGTCGGTGACGACGATCCCGGAATAACCTGCGTCCTTATACATTTTTGCGGCTTCTGCGCCCCTGACTTTTCCGCAGCGGCTGCTTTCATCAGTGTGGCAGTGGGTCTCATACAGATACTGCATGTTTACGTCCTCGTTATTCCCTGAATAGGTTTTCGTTGGTAAAGTCGATGCCGAGTGTATCGACAAAATACGCGTTGGTGTCGGCAGTCATGCCGTTTTCATCAAACACGGTCACGCGGAAATAGATATCGTTCGGATCGACGCTGAATTTTATTTCGGTAAGATATTCCACGCCTTCCTCGGCGGCATAAACGGCGCGCAGACGCCGTCCGCCTCTTGTCAACACCACTTTGACCGCTTTTTCACACTCGATATGTACGGAGCCGTCCTCCGTATCCAGCCACAGGGCGTTGATCACCGGCCCGCGGGAGGCGTAAAAATCACCATGGAACAGCGCGTCCGTCACGTCACGGTAGGCGAGAGACTTCGCTTTTATCATGGTCCAACCGCCGAAGGAATCCCAATGGCAGGTGCCGGGACGGCGGTTGTGGTTGTCGTCTGTGGCGATCACAAACAAACGCTTGCCCGCGCGGAGCTGGTCGTCGTAGATATCGGGGTTGTACTCATTGTAGCCGTCCACCGCGCTGGACCAGTTGAAGATCTCCATGGCGTGCATATCGCGGTAACCCATGTAGTCGCGGTATTCCTCCAGCGACCAGCAGGGATGGTTATGCGTCACAAAAAAACCGTTGTCGCGTCCGGCTTGGATCATTCCGTTTACTCCGAAAGGGGAGTATTCCGCTTTCCAAGCGGCGTATTGGCCGTCTCCCTTTACCTTATCGGGGTATTGCATGGGATGCAGCGTTCTGTCGGGATCTCCTGCGATAAAACAGATATCGCAGCATTTGTTTCTGAACCGGCTTTTTCCTGTTTCGTCGGCGGAATCCTCCACGCCGTTCAAAGCAAGAAAACGTTCGTCCGACAGCTCGTTATGGGTCACGAACCGGTTGTGGTCCGTAAAAGCGATGACAGAATATCCGTGCGTCTGATACAGCTCTTTCATCTGTTCCGGGGTCAGTTCTCCGTCGGAGACGGTGGAGTGGCTGTGCAGGTTGGCCTTGTACCAATGACCTTGATTGGAAATGAGATATTTTTTCATAAAAACGCCTTTCTGTTATAAGTTGGGTGTCCTGCCGCAAGCGCTATTCTGTGATCAGTCCGTAAAATCTCCCGATCCAATAGGGCAGCAGGAAGATCGTGGGCTCCTGTACGCGGCCGGTTTGGCCGCTGTCCAGATGGAACGCGCCGCCGTCGGGACGGCAAAGGTTGCGCTCGTCGTAGGGGAGCGGCGATAGGATCTGAGGCGGCTCGCTCCACGCCTCCTGCTCGGTATCGTACACGATATCCCGGCGCAGGGAATTATGTTCTTCCTCGTTCGTCATGTCATACGGCATCTCCCGCAGGGAACGCACCCCCTCCGCCAGATCGTCGTCCAGGCCGGTAAATGCTGCGTGAATGAAACAGAACATGGGCTGTCGTTCCACCCTCTCATATTGCCAATGATCCTCCAGACCGCACAGGTACAGCGCGCGCAAGGCGGGCTTGTCCTCAAGACGCAGCAGCGTAAAGGCGGCAAGAAAACCGAGGTTGTCGTCGATATGGCAGCCGTGAGCGTCACGCACCTTGTGCTGCATCGCGTTCAGCGGATAACGGTGATCCTTCACAAACGCCTCATAAAGCGCTTCATATTTCTTTGCGCCGTCATCATCCGCAATATGCCGACACACCTTGAGGAAGGCCAGCAGCTCCAGTGAATTGATGCCCCTTTCAAAGAACCACTTGTCGTCATAGTTCAGCAGCATAGGGTCCCAGTTGGCCCACGTGGTCGGCAGGCCGTCATGGTCCACAAGACGGTAATGATGCGCGACGATATGATCTATGATGCCGCAAAGCGCCTGCCTGATCGCTTCCTTCTCTTCCTCATCGGCGCACAGATCGTAATACAGCGACATACCGAAAAAGTGCCCGGTCATCTCGTCGCTGGAGGTCTCGCATTTCCACTCGCAGGTACCGTCGTCGGTCCTGATCCACTCCCTGTTGCCGTTGCCGAAACCGGGGTCGCCTTCATAACGGACCGCCCGCGCCGTAAAACCGGGGATGCCGGTTATCCTTGTCAGCAGCAGCATGGCGTTCAGACCTCGCCGCGCCTTTTCCAACGCTTCCCGTTCGCCTGTCACGGCATAGCGAAGGCTTTCCGCCGCCACGTAGTAGCCTGTCCACAGCCCGTCGTTATCGGAGATGGTGGGCACGGCGTCCTTCAGCTCGCCGGTAGAGGTGTAGCCGTTGGAGATAAAACCCCGGCGGATATGGTGCCGTTCAATGATCTCTTCGTAATACTTCGCTTTGTCGGCAAAGGTCGTCGAAAATGCCTCGATCACGGCAAGGCCTTTATCCGTTGCGGCGTATATTCTTGTGCCGCCTTGGCATTGAATGACGTCGTTCACTTTATTGTCCGGTACCCAGCGCTGCGCGGAAAAATACTTCATGCCTCCGTTTGTCTGCCGTATCACGCCAACGTCGGAGGCGAAGCATTTGATCCCATCTTCCGTACTGATTTGATAAACCGGGTTTTGGGGCAGCGTATGGATGATCTCCGGTGTCAGCCACAGGTCTTTGTTGTCATGGATCAGCACGCCGTTGTCGGTGCCCAGCCACAGATAGCCGAGCTCGTCGATCACCGCGCAGTGGACTGTGGTTGCCGGGTAGTCGCTGAATTGGGGCAGGATGTTTTTCCACTCCTGTCGTTTGCCGTGGATCACACTGAGGTTGTGTTCTGTCGCCACATAGAAATTGTCGTCGGAAACCGCCATGCAGCGGCCCTTGCCGCCCTCGGTAAAGCGCGTCAGCGTATCGTTTGTAAAGGCTGCGTCGGTTTTGTTCAGGCGGTTCTCCGTCAGCACCCAGTAATCGGCCCCGCGTTTTGCGATATCGATGATCGGTTCCCCGAAATCACGCAGCATCCTGACTTCGTCGCCCTCCAGACGGAACAGCTCATTTCCGCTGGCAGCCAGCAGAGCGCCGTCCAATTCCCGCAACAGGGAAACGGGCTTGTCCGACAGCGTCTCGCCGATTTCGGTAAATGTTTCGTCGGCAAAACGAAAAAGGCCCGCCCGCGTGCCGGCATAGAGCTCGCCTCCATGCAGCCGCAGACAGGTAATAGCACTGTTTTTCAGCCCGTTCTCACGGTAAAATGTCCTTTTAAATTGAACAAAGGGCTTTTGCTGATAGCATCCGTTTGTGGAACTTCCTTTCATATTCTTTCCCCGTTTTTTTTCAGATATAATACTGGTTGTAATCCTCGATGTCAAAGACATACAGCTTGAATTTTTTATCGTTTTTCGCCTCTTTGAATTTGCCTGTCACGCGGATCATCTTGTTGGTGGTCTTCAGCTCAAAATCCACGTGCTCGTAGTGCAGCGCCTCCGCCACGTCCGGCGTGCGGACAAAAAGACGCGGTTCGCCGTCATCGTCCTTGTGAAGCGTAAAATTGATGGCCGTCACTTCCACGCCGTTGGCGGAAAGGGAAACGAATTTTTCCGTTGTGGGCTTTTTCTTTTTTTTATCTTTCTTTTTCCCGAACATCCTGCGCCGTCCTTAAAGATTTGATGTTTTCAAGATAGCATATTATAAGCAAAAAGTCAATTTTTTTGACGAGGCGGAAAAGTATTATTTTGATTTCTTCTAAATTTCGCTTTGGTGGCGTTGCCGCCGCGGATGTGACGTTCCGATTTGTTCAGGTCAAGTACTTTACGCACCTCCCCGTAAAGTCCCGGCGAGGTGTGCCGCAGCCGTTCCGTTACGTCCGTATGTACAGTGCTTTTGGAAATACCGAAGGCTTTTGCGGTATCCCGCACGGTTGCCGCGTGATCCACGATGTATTTTCCCAACGTCTCCGCACGTTCGGCGGTATCGATCATAACCGTTTCTCCTCTCATAACTGGTCTGTAACAGTATATGAGAAAGGGATAAATGATAATACCAGCAATATCACAATTTGATGTGCCTACTATATGCAACCGCAAAAAATACAGCGCGATGCAACCGGGGAAAGGGAAGCAGCGCGACAATATTTGCGAGGAGCAATGCAGCGGTGTGAGCGAGAGGAGATTTTATATATAAAAAAATCGCCGCAAGCGATACAAAGCTTGCGACGACATGGTCCGAGTGGCGAGACTTGAACTCACGGCCTCTTGACCCCCAGTCAAGCGCGCTCCCAACTGCGCCACACCCGGTTATTCGGAACGTCACATATATTAACACATTATATTTAAAAATGCAAGTGTTTTTTTGTTTTTTTTACGTCCCGAAGAAAAACGATGAGTAAATTGGATTTTTACAGCTTTGCCAGTATCTCCGGATGCAGCTCCAGATCGTACCGTTTATAGCCGTCGTTGGCGTCAAAGAACCAGCAGCGAGCGTCCGGACAGATCGACGCGTGCAGGATATACCGATTATCGTCTATAAAGCAGATCGCCGCCTCGTTTTCACAGGCGATGGCAGATATGTTTCTTGTTTTGACGGCCTCGTTGAAGCTTTGCCAGCTGCCGAACTCGTAGTGAGGGCAGTTGCAGTAGGGAAGCAGCCCCATGGCCTGCTCGAACACGAAGGCGTTTTCCGGCCCGCAGTCGTCGTACCCCTCTTGAAACCAGCACATGGAGCCGGAGGAAGCGCCGAACAGTACCTTACCCTGCTCATAGGCCTCTTTCAGATATCTGTCCGCGCCGGTCTTGCGCCATGTGCGGACTGCGAAGCCGAGATTGCCCCCCGGCACGTTGATGACGTCGGCGGTACGGATCTTTTGCGCGATGATATCCTCCGTCATGTAAGCGTGGGTCAGGAACAGCACGTCCACTTCGCAACCCAGGTTGGCAAAGCGTGACAGCATATCGTTGCCGTGGTTGTCAAATCCGGTGGTGGGGATCAGCAGAAAACTCGGTTTTTCCTTCCCGCTGACTTCAATGACGTGACGGACCAGCAAGTCGGCGTCCTTGCCGTCAAAGCCGCCGCCGATGGCGATGATTTTACCCAAAACGATCACTCCTTTACCGGTATCATAGCAAATAAACCGGGATGAAACAATATGAAATGTAAAATTTTATAAAAAAAATAAATAAATATTGAACATCATAAATGATTGAGATATAATTATATAAATAAAACATAAAGGGGCGCGGTTATGTCTCTTGTAACGATGAAAAACCTTCTGCAGCGGGCGGAAGAAAACAACTGCGCGGTCGGCGCTTTCAGCGTCGGCAACATGGAAATGGTAATGGGCGCTGTCAAAGCGGCGGAAGAGCTGCGCACCCCCATTGTTCTGCAGATCGCGGAAAAACGTCTGCAGAACTCACCGCTTACGCTGATGGGGCCCATGATGGTCAACGCCGCCAAACATGCCGGCGTCGATATTGCCGTTCATCTTGATCACGGTCTGACGAAACGCTGCGTAGCGGAGGCGCTTTCTTACGGTTTTACCTCCGTCATGCTGGACCGATCATTGCTGCCTTTTGAGGAAAACGTGAAACAAACGAAAGAGATCGTACAGATGGCCTCCGCAACGCAAGCCACCGTGGAAGCGGAGCTGGGCGTCGTGGGCGGCAACGAGGGCGATACGGAAGAACATAAGATCACCTGTACCGACCCCGCCATGGCAAGGGATTTTTGCGAACGTACCGGCATCGATGCTCTGGCGGTTGCCATCGGCAACGCCCACGGCAATTATCCCGTCTCGCCGGAGCTGCGTTTTGACGTTTTGGAAGAAATATATCATACGGTTGATATCCCGCTGGTGCTGCACGGCGGCACGGGCATTTCGGACGAGCAATTCCGCCGGGCGATTTCTCTCGGCATCCGCAAAATCAACATTGCCACCGCCAGCTTTGACCGGCTGGCGCAGGCGGCGCAGCATTATTGCGACGGATGTAACAAGCCGGATTATTTTACGCTTTCATCCGAAATGGTGAAAGGCGTATATGAAAACGTGATAAAACATATTTTGGTTTTCAATAATCGATAATCAAAAAATGCACCGATAAAAGAATATCAATCGACTGACGACTGATAATAACGATTATAACGGAGGTAACTATGCAGTACATTGAATTTGACAAATCCAAAAAGTACGACCTGATCCTCGTGGGCCGCGTGGCGGTGGATTTCAACCCCGTGGACTATTACTGCCCGCTGAACGAATCCACCACCTTCAAGCGCTATCTGGGCGGCTCTCCCGCCAATATCGCGGTGGGCCTGGCGCGCCTGGGCAAAAAGTGCGGCTTCTGCGCGCGCGTGTCCGACGACCAGTTCGGCACCTTCGTGACCGATTTCTTTGCCAACGAGGGCATTGACACGTCTCACATCGTCCGCTGCAAAAACGGCGAAAAGATCGGCCTGACCTTCACCGAGATCAAGAGCGAGACGGAATCCAGCATCGTCATGTACCGCAATGAGGCGGCCGACCTGAAGCTGGAATGCGCCGATATCGACGAGGAATACATCAAGCAGGGCGCGGCCGTGCTGATCTCCGGCGTGGCGCTGGCGGAAAGTCCCAGCCGTGAGGCGTCCCTCAAGGCCATGCAGCTGGCGAAAAAGAACGGCATCCCGGTCATCTTCGTGCTGGATTACCGCGCCTACAACTGGAAGAACAACGACGAGATCGCGGTCTACTATTCGCTGGTCGCCGACAACGCCGATATGATCATTGGCTCCCGCCCCGAATACGACCTCGCCGAGGGCCTGCTGGGCCTCGACGGCACCGACAAGGCCTCCGCCGCCTACTGGTTCGGCAAGGGCGCGAAGATCGTCATCGTCACCCACGGCAAGGAGGGCTCTACCGCCTACACCTGCGACGGGCAGGATTTCTCGATCAGGCCTTTCCCGGTGAAGCTGCTCAAGTCCTTTGGCGGCGGCGACGGCTACACCTCTGCGTTCCTGTACAGCCTGTTCGAGGGCAAGGAGATCATCGACTGTCTGGAGTTCGGCTCCGCTTCCGCCGCCATGCTGGTGGCCAGCCACGCCTGCTCTCAGGATATGCCCAACGTGCAGCAGGTTAAGGACTTTATCGCCGCTGAAAAGGCCGAATACGGCGAGATGGTCGCGAGGGTATAACCATGCTGGATTACCTGAAATTCGATGAGAACAACGTGAAGACCGTCTGCGAGATGGGCGGTTTCCACGCCGATATGAATATGAACATCTGGGTACGCATCCTGCAACCGGGGCAGAAGCTGGAATTCTGTTCCGACACGCTGGAGACCGCCGTGCTGCTGCTGGCGGGGCGCGTCAAATTCCGCTGGGGCGACCGTGTCGAGGACTGCGCCCGGGAAAATCCGTTTGACCTCAAGCCGTGGACGCTGCACGTGAGCCGCAACAGCCCCTTTGCGGTGGAGGCCGTTGCGGAGAGCCGGATCATCATCCAGCAGACCGACAATGAGAAAGAGTGGGAGCCACGCTTTTACACGCCGGAAAACTGCCTGTATCAGGAGTTCGGCAAGGGCCAGTGGGGCGGCACGGGTCACCGCGTGGTCTCCACCATGTTCGACCCGGACAACGAACCGGATTCCAACATGGTGCTGGGAGAGGTCTTCACCAAGGCCGGCAAGTGGAGCAGCTATCCGCCGCACCACCACCCCCAGCCTGAGGTCTACTACTACGAGTTCGACAAGCCGCAGGGCTTCGGCGCGTGCTATAACGGCGACGACGTTTATAAGACCGCGGACGGGTCCGCCTGCTATATCGAACCCGGCAAGGACCACCAGCAGGCCGCCGCCCCCGGCTACGAGATGTACTACGTCTGGATGATCCGCCATATCGACGGAGACCCGTGGTACAAGACCACCCGCTTCGTCAGCCCGGAGCATGAGTGGCTGGTGGGACAGTAAACGATCGCAATCATCATATATCAACAGAGAAAATGAGATAGGAGGAAGTCTTATGCCCATTATGACCACAGGACAGGCCATCGTAAAATTTCTTGACAACCAGTACGTCTCCTTCGACGGGAAGGAGACCAAGTTCGTGGAGGGGATCTTCACCGTGTTCGGTCACGGGATCGTCTGCGGTCTCGGTCAGGCGCTGGACGAGGACCCCGGCCAACTGAAGGTATTTCAGGGGAAGAACGAACAGGGGATGGCCCATGTTGCCACGTCCTTTGCCAAGCAGAACAACCGCCGAAAGATCATCGCTTGTTCCTCATCCATCGGCCCCGGCGCCGCCAACATGGTCACCGCCGCCGCTACCGCTACGGTCAACAACGTGCCGCTGCTGCTGTTCCCGGCGGATTCCTTTTCCACCCGGCAGCCGGACCCCGTGCTGCAGCAGTTCGAGCAGCCTTATTCACTGACCGTCACCACCAACGACGCCTATAAGCCCGTATGCCGCTACTGGGACCGTGTCGCCCGTCCGGAGCAGGTCATGAGCGCCCTGCTCAACGCCATGCGCGCGCTCACTGATACCGCCAACTGCGGCGCGGTATGTATTTCGCTGTGTCAGGACGTGGAGGGCGAGAGCTACGACTTCCCGGAACGCTTCTTCCAAAAGCGCGTCCATAAGTTCACGCGCATCACCCCGGACGCGGACGAGCTCACCGATATCGCTGCTATCATCGCTGGCGCGAAAAAGCCCCTGCTGATCGCCGGCGGCGGCGTGCGCTATTCCGAGGCGGGCGAGGCCGTGGAGGCCTTTGCCGAGAGGTTCAACATCCCGTTTGCGGAGACTCAGTCCGGCAAGTCCGCCGTGCTGTCCTCCCATCCGTATAATCTCGGCGGCGTGGGCGTCACCGGCAATCTGGCCGCCAACACCATCGCCAAGGAAGCGGACGTCGTCATCGGCGTGGGCACCCGCTTCTCCGACTTCACCACCGCGTCCAAGTCCCTGTTCCGCGACGACGTGAAGGTGGTCACGATCAACACCGACCGCTTCGACGCCTACAAGCTGGACGCCGTCAAGTGCGTCGCCGACGCCAAAAAGGCTGTCGCTGCCCTGTCGGACGCGCTGGCCGCCAAGGGCTACAGGGCCGCCTATACAACGGAGATCGCCGACGCCAAGGCCGCGTGGGACGCCGAGATGAAGCGCCTCGCCGACTATGCCTATGGCGAAAGCTTTGAACCGCTGATCAAGGCCCGGTATGAGGCTACGATCCCGGAGTTCGTCAAGCTCTACGGCAGCGCCCTGACCCAGACGCAGGCGCTGGCCTACATCCGCGCGCATATCGCGCCGGACGCCATCGCCGTGGCCGCCGCGGGCTCGCTGCCCGGCTGCATGCAGCGCATGTGGACCGCCGACGTGCGTGACACCTACAATATGGAATACGGCTATTCCTGCATGGGCTACGAGATCGCCGGCGCACTCGGCTCCAAGCTGGCCGAGCCCGACAGGGAAGTCTACGCCTTCTGCGGCGACGGCAGCTATCTGATGCTCCACTCGGAGCTGGTCACCTCTATTCAGGAGGGCAAAAAGATCAACGTGCTGCTGTTCGACAACGCGGGCTTCGGCTGCATCAACAACCTGCAGATGGGCAACGGCATCGGCAACCTTGCCACGGAGTTCCGCAAGCGCGACGAAAACGGCCAACTGCTGGGCGATATCCTCCCCATCGACTTCGCCATGTGCGCCGCGGGCTACGGCTGCAAGACCTATCAGGTGAGAACGATGGAGGATCTGGCCTTCGCGCTGGAAGACAGCAAAAAGCAGACCGTCTCCACGCTGCTTGATATCAAGGTACTGCCCAAGACAATGACCGACGGCTACGGCGCGTGGTGGCACGTGGGCATCGCCTCCACCTCCTCCAAGGAATCCGTGCGGGAGGCCTACAACGAAAAAGCAAAAAATCTCAGTAAAGCGAGGAAATACTGATATGCTGGACAAGAACAAAGTAAAACTCGGAATCGCCCCTATCGGGTGGACCAACGACGACATGCCGGACCTCGGCGCGGAGAACACCTTTGAGCAGTGCGTTTCTGAAATGGCGCTGGCGGGCTTCACCGGCTGTGAGGTGGGCAACAAGTACCCCAAGGACACGACGGTGCTGAAAAAGGCACTGGACCTGCGCGGCATGCAGATCTGCAACGCCTGGTTCTCCTCCTTCCTGATCACCAAGCCCTACGAGGAAGTGGAGGCGGACTTCATCAAGCACGCCACCTTCCTGAAAGAGATGGGCGCGAAGGTGGTCGGCATCTCCGAGCAGAGCTATTCCATCCAGGGCACGGACAAGCCGATCTTTGAGGCGAAATATGTGATGAACGACGAGGAATGGGACGTGTTCTGCAAGGGGCTCAACCGTCTGGGCAAGACTGCTAATGAGTTAGGGATCGCCCTGACGTTGCATCACCACATGGGCACCGTCGTGCAGACAGAGGCCGAGATCGACCGCATGATGGAAAACACCGATCCGGAGCTGTTCAGCCTGCTGTTTGACTCCGGCCATCTGGCCTACTGCGGCGAGGACTACATGTCCGTGCTGAAAAAGTACGCCAAGCGTATCAAACACGTCCACCTGAAGGATATCCGCCCCGACGTGATCGCGAAAGTCAAGGCGGAGCATCTGAGCTTCCTGCAGGGCGTGCGGCTGGGCACCTTCACGGTCCCCGGCGACGGCGCGATCGACTTCGCCCCCATTTTCGACGTGCTGGAGCAGACCGGCTATGAGGGTTACGTCCTCGTGGAAGCCGAACAGGACCCCGCGATCGCCAATCCGTTTGAATACGCGCTGAAAGCGCGGAAGTATATCAAGGAAAAGGCGGGGCTTTGATCCAGTAGCGCGGCACCTAAGTGCAGCAATGAGGGAAAGCAACTAATAAATTGGAAAATCATTTCTGTTTCAGGAAGAAAACAATCACATAAGTCAATGCGGCACTAAGGTGCCGCGCTACCGCAGTAATATATGAAAGGAAACAGCATTATGGCAGAAAAACTGAAGTATTTTTGCAACGGTCAGTACGTGGAATCCAAGACGGAAAAGTACTACGACCTGCACAACCCCTCCACCGGTGAAGTGACCGGCTACGCGCCCTGCTGCACCGCGGACGAAGTCAATGCCGCCATCGCGGCCGCCAAGGCTGCCTATCCGGGATGGAGCTCCACCCCCGCCATCAAGCGTTCTCAGATCCTCTATAAAGTGCGCGAGTTGCTGATCGAGCACATGGAGGAACTGACCTACCTCGTTGCCGAGGAAAACGGCAAATGCTGGGCGGAGGCCGAGGGCGACGTGCTCAAGGCCAAAGAAGGTACGGAGCTGGCCTGTCAGGTGCCGTCCCTGATGATGGGCGAGAGCACCATGGACGCCTCCCGCGGGTACGATACCGTCAAATACCGCGAGTCCATGGGCGTGTTCGCGGGCATCGTACCGGTGAACTTCCCGGCCATGATCCCCTTCGGCTGGATGACGCCCGTGTGCATCGCCTGCGGCAACACGATGGTGCTGAAAGCGGCGTCCCTGACCCCCCGCACGGCGCTTCGCATCGCCGAGCTGTATAAAGAGGCCGGCGTGCCGGACGGCGTCGTCAACGTGGTGACCTGCTCCAGAAACGAGATCGACGTGATCCTCGACCATCCTGATGTCAAGGGCATCACCTTCGTGGGCTCCACTCCCGTGGGCAAGAAGATCTACGAAAAGGCCGCCCGTTCCGGCAAGCGCGTCCAGTGCCTGTGCCAGGCCAAGAATCACGCCCTCGTCATGAGCGATACTCCCATCGAGCGCACCGTGGCGGGCGTCATCAACTCCGCCTTCGGCTGCGCGGGCCAGCGGTGCATGGCGCTGTCCTGCTGTGTGGTGGAGGACGCCATCGCGGATCGGTTCGTCGAAGAGCTGGTCAAGCAGGCAAGCCAGATCAAGGTAGGCCCCGCCTACGACAAGACCAGTAAGCTGGGCCCGATCACCTATGAAAAGCATTATCACGAGGTCATCGCCGATATCGACAAGGGCGTGCGTGAGGGCGCAAAGCTGGTGCTGGACGGCCGCAACTGCAAGGTGGAAGGCTTTGATAACGGCTACTACGTCGGTCCCACGATCTTCGACCACGTGGAAGAGGATATGACCATCGGCAGAGACGAGGTCTTCGGCCCGGTGCTGTCCATCAAACGCTGCAGGGACTTCAAAGAGGGCCTTGCCAAGATGAACGCCAACCCCTACGCCAACGGCTCGGTCATCTTCACCCAGAACGGCTACTTTGCCCGTGAGTTCGTACGCCATACGCACGGCGGCATGGTCGGCGTCAACGTGGGCATCCCGGTGCCGATCGGCTTCTTTCCGTTCGCCGGGCATAAGGACAGCTTCTTCGGCGACCTCCACTGCCTCGGAAAGGACGCCTATCGCTTCTTCACCGAAAGCAAATGCGTGACGACACGGTGGTTTGACGAGGAAGAAAAGACGAATACGAACGTCACTACCTGGGACGGAACGATCTGATGCGGTAGCGCGGCACCTCTGTGCCGCTCTTCGCATTATCTATCATTAAAAAATTAAATTTGTTAATAGCGGCACTGAGGTGCCGCGCTACCGAAAAAGAAAGGAATTAACGCATGTTAAACATCGGTATTATTGGCGCCGGAAGAATCGGCAAAGTGCATCTGGAATCCATTTCCTATCACGTCAAAAACGCGACCGTCAAGGCGGTGGCCGATCCCTTTATGAATGACGAAACCAAGGCTTTTATTGAGAGCTTCGGCGTCAAGGACATTTACACGGATTATAAGAAGATCCTCGAAGATAATGACATCGACGCGGTGCTGGTCTGTTCCTCCACGGATACCCACGCCGCCATCTCCATCGAGGCGATCGAGGCGGGTAAGCACGTATTCTGCGAAAAGCCCGTGGATCACTCCGTGGAAAAGATCCAGGCTGTTGCCGACGCTCTCGCCAAGCACCCCGGCACGAAGTTCCAGGTGGGTTTCAACCGCCGTTTCGACCACAACTTCGCCGCGGTCCGAAAGGCCTACGACGCGGGCAAGATCGGCGAGGCCCATATCCTGAAGATCACCTCCCGCGATCCCGAGCCGCCCAACCCCAAGTACATCGCCGTTTCCGGCGGCATCTTCCTGGATATGACCATCCACGATTTCGATATGGCATGCTTCCTGACCAACTCCGACGTGGAGGAGATCTATGTCAACTCCGCCGTGCTGGTGGACCCTGCCATTGGCGAGCAGGGCGACGTGGACACCGCCATCATCACCATGAAGATGAGCAACGGGGCTCTTGCGGTGATCGACAACTCCCGCCGCGCGGCCTACGGCTATGACCAGAGAGCCGAGCTGTTCGGCTCCAAGGGGATGGTGGCCACTGCCAACGACACGCTTTCCACCGCGGTCATCGCCGATGAGAACGGCGTGACCGGTGAGAAGCCGCTGTTCTTCTTCCTGGAGAGGTACATGGAATCCTTCAGCGAGGAAATGCGCCAGTTCGTGAACGCCTGTGAGAACGATACGGAGGTGCCCGTGGGTATCCACGCCGGTATGCAGTCCGTCAAGATCGGTCTCGCCGCGAAGAAATCCGTCGCGGAGCACAGACCCGTCCTGCTGTCCGAGATCTGATTTCATTTTAGATCTTAGAGTTCAGTTCTTTGATCTTAGCGTTTATTTCTTGGATCTTATTGCGTGTTTTCTGAAAACGAGCCGATCTATTTTCATAGTAACGTATAAAGGATCCCCCGACAGATCACCGTCTGCCGGGGGAGCATACTGTTCTGATACTAAGATCTATGATCTAAAAACTAAGAACTGAGATCTGATAACGTGAGTTACGCCTCGTACCCGTAGCCCAGTTGAATCGCCTTCACGTTCAGCTCCAGCAGGTCGGCATGCTTGGCGGAGATGACCTTTTTCATCGCGTCCTCCAGCCCATCCATCTTGATAGCATCGCTCACCTTGATGAATTGGCCCATCATGACCATGTTGGCAAGAGTCGGCGCGCCCATGTCCGCCGCCAGCTTCGTGGCGGGGAGATAGCAAACCCTTACGTCTGTTCGCTCCACCTTGCGCTCGATCAGCGTGGAATCCACCAAAATCGTGCCGCCTGGCTTGACGGCGCCCTCATATTTGTCAAGAGAAGGCAGGTTCATGGCGATCAGCACGTCGGGCTCCGAAACGATGGGGGAGCCCACCGGCTCATCGCTAAGGATCACACTGCAGTTGGCGGTGCCGCCGCGCATTTCGGGACCGTAGCTGGGCAGCCAGCTCAGCTCGCGGCCTTCAAACAGGCCCTTATAGGCGATGCACTTGCCGGCAAACAAAACGCCCTGCCCGCCGAATCCGGCGATCAATAATTCTGTCGTCATCTTATTCCGCCTCCTTTGCGCTTCTGTCCTTGTAGACGCCGAGGGGATAGTAGGGGATCATCTTTTCCTCCACCCACTGCAGGGCCTTGTCCGGCGTCATCCCCCAGTTGGTGGGGCAGGAGGAAACCACTTCGATCAGGGAGAAGCCCTTTTTGTCGATCTGGTTCCGGAAGCCCTTCAGGATGGCCTTGCCCGCCTGCTTCACGTTTTTCACGTTGTTTACGGCAACTCTGGCGATGTACTCCGGCCCGTCCAGTTGGGACAGCATCTCGCACACGCGGATGGGATAACCGGCGGTGGCCACGTCTCTGCCGTAGGGGCTGGTCTGCGTCACCTGTCCCGGCAGGGAGGTCGGGGCCATCTGGCCGCCCGTCATGCCGTAGATGGCGTTATTGACAAAGATGACCGTGATGTTCTCGTTGCGAGTCGCGGCGTGGACGGTCTCCGCCATGCCGATGGAGGCGAGATCCCCGTCGCCCTGATAGCTGAAGATGATATTGTCCGGCAGGGCTCTTTTCAGACCGGTCGCCACGGCGGGCGCACGCCCGTGGGCGGCCTCCACCATGTCGCAGGCAAAGTAGTTATAGGCCATGACCGCGCAGCCGACGGGGGCTACGCCGATGGTCTCGCCCTCAATGCCGAGGCTGTCGATGGCCTCGGCCACCAGACGGTGGATGATGCCATGGGTGCAGCCGGGGCAATAATGCAGCGGCGCGTCCGTTAAACTGTGTGGTTTCTGAAATACTACCATTATTCGTTACCTCCCGCCGATTTTCTGATGGCGTCCAGCACCTGATCCGGCGACGGGATGATGCCGCCGCACCGGCTGACAAGCGATACGGGCTTTTTGCATTCGGACGCCAGCTTCACGTCCTCGATCATCTGGCCCATGGAGAGTTCCACGCTGATGAACGCCTTTACCTTATCGGCTGCGGCAGCGATAGGGGCTTTGGGGAAGGGCCAAATGGTGATGGGACGGATGAGCCCCGCCTTGATTCCCTCTTTACGGGCGGCGTTGACGGCGTTGCGGCTCACTCTGGCCGCGATGCCGAAGGCCACTACGGCGATCTCTGCGTCGTCCATCAGGTACTCTTCCCAGCGCGTCTCATTGGCTTCCACTTCTTTATATCTCTCGTAGCGCGCCAGATTGGTCTGTTCCAGTTCCTCCGGTTGTAAATACAGGGAGTTGATGATATTGTGGGGGCGTTGCATTTTCGTTCCGGTGACGGCCCAGGGCTTATCTACTGTGTGGCAGCTGGGCTCCGGCAGCGATACGGGTTCCATCATCTGGCCCATGGTGCCGTCCGCCAACAGCATGGCGGGCATGCGGTATTTGTCGGCCAGGTCGAAGGCCAGTGCCGTCAGGTCTGCCATCTCCTGCACGGAGGAGGGCGTCAGCACGATCAGGTGATAGTCGCCGTGTCCGCCGCCCTTGGTGGCCTGGAAATAGTCGCTCTGGCTGGGCTGGATGGAACCGAGCCCCGGTCCGCCGCGCTGCACGTTGACGATCAGCGCCGGCAGGTCCGCGCCAGCGATGTAGGAGATGCCCTCCTGCTTCAATGAGACGCCCGGGCTGGAGGAGGAGGTCATGACGCGTTTGCCGGTACCGGCTACGCCGTAGACCATGTTGATGGCCGCGATCTCGCTTTCCGCCTGCAAAAACACGCCGCCGATCTTGGGCATGCGTTTGGCCATGTAGGCGGCCAGCTCCGTCTGGGGGGTGATCGGGTAGCCGAAGTAATGCAGGCAGCCCGCCCGGATGGCGGCCTCCGCAATGGCTTCGTTGCCCTTCATCAATACTTTTTCTGCCATACTCTCACCTCATTTTTCAACCGTGATCACGCAGTCCGGGCACATGGTAGCGCAGAACGCGCAGCCGATGCACTGGGATATGTCCGTTATCTCGGCGGGGAAATGCCCTTTTTTGTTGATCTTGTCCTTTGCGAGGACCAGCAGATGCCTGGGACAGGCCTCCACACACAGCCCGCAGCCCTTGCAGACGTCCGTCGCAAACGTCACTTTTGCCATAAAAACACCTCTTTAATCAGTTTTGAGTTTTAAGAAAAAGAAATACTTCGCTAATATATTTTCTTTTGCAAATGCAATGGAAATACTTTTTTACATACAACGTCTTCCGCAATGCGTTCGTCAACGGAAGTGAACGCCAAAGACAGGCCGCACAGGTCGCATAATTCCTCTGTTTTGCCAAAGGTGACAACGACATCCGCCGGGGTGGTCTCCGCGCCAAGGTTGGAGTTATTGACGATCCCGGTAAAGTGCAATCCGGCTGCGGCCTCGATTTCCCGCATGACTTCCAGCGCGTCCTGTGCCGTCTGCGTCAGGGGCCGATAGAAGTTTACCACATAGAACAGGTCGAAGTCGTTTTCCTCCCGGATATAGGGGGCGAAACGCCCCAACGCATAGGCGCCACGGTCGTCTCCTCCGATATCCATGATGACATAACGGTCCTTTCGCTGAACCAACCCGTAAACGTTACTGGGCAGGGAAGGCAGGTCCACGTTGGAATTGGCAAACGGAAGGGCGATCAGCTCAATCCCGGCTTCCGCCAGTTCTGTTTCGCTGTCCTTGCTGCGGAAATAGGGATTGACGATATCAAGGTCGGCGACGGCCACCTGTTTTCCCTGTCTTTTCAACGCAAAGGCAAAGTTGACCGCGATATTCGTTTTGCCGCTGCCGTAATGGCCGCAAAAAAGATTGATACGTTTCAATTCTCAATATAATAAATCAATAAATATCCGTTCTTCTGTCGCCGAAAACATTAAACCGTTCCCGTAAGAGGGGAAGACCGGAAAGGTCGATCTCAGCGTCCAGCATACATTCGTTTCCGTCGGCAATAGCCAGCGTTTTCCCTGTGGGGGAAAAAACGCATGAACCGCCGCCGAAGCTGATCCCGGGCGCTTCTCCGCAGCCGTTGCA
The DNA here is from genome assembly GCA_017428085.1 of Clostridia bacterium. Classification (GTDB taxonomy): domain Bacteria; phylum Bacillota; class Clostridia; order Oscillospirales; family Acutalibacteraceae; genus RUG806. Next base: position 118,995 of record JAFRRP010000019.1, read on the forward strand.
CACGCATACGAAGCACTGGTTTTCTATGGCGCGCGCATTGGCGAGGATATGAAGATGCTCCAATCTCTGTGCGGGCCACTGTGCCACTAAAAACAATACATCCAGTCCTTTAACTGCCATTGCTCTCGTCAGCTCCGGGAATCTGACGTCATAACAGATCTCTATGCCGCAGTTTACGCCGTCAAACTGAAACAAACCTAAATGATCGCCCGGCGTAAACCACCTGTTTTCACCCATAACGGAAAACAAATGAGTTTTATCATACCGGCCTACAGTGTTGCCGGTCCTGTCGAAGGCGTAGCAGGCGTTGAACAGACGGTTACTGCGGCGCTCCGTGACGCTGCCCGCCAATACGTTGACGTTCTTTTCCGCGGAGAAAATGGCGCACAGCGTCCTGGTGCGGGAAGCATAATCGTCCGCCGTCTCATAAAGGTTTTCCCTAGGGAAAAAGCCCGTATTCCAAAGCTCCGGCAGCACGATCACGTCCGGTTCGCCGGCAGCAGCCTGCTCCAACAGGTCCGCGGCCCTGCGGAAGTTATCTTCAGGCGTGCCAAACGACGCCGCCATTTGTATCAATGAAATCTTCATTTCTCTTATAACTTATTCCTCTGTATCTTTCCGCTGATGGTTTTGGGAAGCTCGTCCCGGAAGACCACCACGCGCGGGTATTTATAGGGCGCCGTATGCGTCTTGACGTAGTTCTGGATCTCTTTTTTCAGTTCCTCGGTGGGCTTGGTACCCTTGGTCAAAACGACGCTGGCTTTTACGATCTGTCCGCGCACCTCGTCCGGTACGGCGGAAACACCGCATTCCAGCACGTAGGGCAGCTCCATGATGACGCTTTCGATCTCGAACGGTCCTATGCGGTAGCCGGAGGACTTGATCACGTCGTCCACGCGGCCCACATACCAGATAAAGCCGTCCTCATCCCGCCAGGCGGTATCGCCGGTGTGGTAATAGCCGTCGTGCCAGGCTTCCTTTGTTTTTTCCTCGTCCCGGTAATATCCCTTGAACAGGCCGCAGGGGATCTTGTCGCTGGTCTTCACCACGATCTCTCCGGTTTCGCCGTCTGGCACGGAGTTGCCGTTTTCGTCCACGATATCCACGTCGTACAGGGGAGTGGGCTTGCCCATGCTGCCCAGCTTATGGGTGTCGCCCATCAGGTTGGCGATGACAAGCGTCAGTTCGGTCTGGCCAAAGCCCTCCATGATCCGCAGGCCAGTAGCCTTTTCGAACTGGCGGTAGACTTCGGGGTTCAGCGCCTCGCCGGCGGTGGTCATATGCTTCACGGAGGAGAAGTCGTACTTGGAGATATCCTCTTTGATGAGCATCCGCAGAATAGTGGGCGGAGCGCAGAACGTGGTGATCTGGTATTTGGCGAACATCGGCAGGATATCCGCCGCGTTAAACCGGTCGAAATCGTAGGTAAAAACAGCGCCTTCGCACAGCCATTGGCCGTAGATCTTTCCCCACAACGCCTTTCCCCAGCCGGTATCGGAGATGGTGAAGTGCAGGCCGTTATCGGAAACGCCGTGCCAGTATTTGGCAGTGATGTAATGACCCAGCGGGTATTTGTAGCTGTGGGTGGCGATCTTCGGGTAGCCGGTGGTGCCGGAAGAGAAGAACATCAGACTGGCGTCGTCGCCGCAGGGCGTGTATTCCGAACGGTAGAAATGGGCGCTGAACATAGGCTGCTCGCCGTCGAAGTCATGCCAGCCCTCACGTTTGCCTCCCACAAGGATCTTCGTTATGGCGCCGGGGCAGTTTTCCATGCCGATCTCCGCCTGATGCGCCACGTCGCCGTCTGCGGTGCAAAGGATGGCGCTGACGCCTGCGGCATTGAAACGGTACTCGAAATCGTGGGCCTGCAGCTGATGGGTGGCCGGAATGGCGACAGCCCCTAACTTGTGGAGCCCCACCAGAGCGAACCAAAACTGATAATGGCGCTTGAGCACAAGCATCACCCGGTCGCCCTGCTGAATACCGAGGGATTTGAAGTAGTTGGCGGCCTGATTGGAGGCGCGCTTTATATCGTTGAAGGTAAAGCGGCGCTCTACCTTGTTTTTATCCACGTGGATCATGGCCAGCTTGTCCGGGCTGCGGTTGGCGATGGCGTCCACCACGTCGAAACCGAAGTTGAACTGATCCTCGTTGACGAACTCGATTTTCTTCAGCAGGCCGTTTTCGTCCTCATAGGTGTTGATAAAGCTGTCACACACCATCTTCCGGTGGCCGGGATGGGGCATGACCAGCGTCTCGCGGATGGTCTCTTCCTTTTCATCCTCGCCGGGCAGGATAATGGCGCAAAAGACACAGTCCGCGCCGTCCACGGCGATCATGCCGTGGGGCGTGGAGGAGTTGTAGTAAATGCTGTCGCCTTCATGAAGCACCTCTTTATTGGTGCCCACCTGAACCAGCAGAGAACCCTTCAGGATCAGGTCGAATTCCTGCCCGCTGTGGCGCGTCAAGTGGATCGGCTTGTTCTGCAGCTCTTCGGAGTAGTCGTATTTCACCCAGTAGGGCTCGGCTATTTTTTTCTTGAACAGGGGAGCAAGGTTTTCGATGGTGATGCCTTCTTCTTTTGCGGTCTGCTGTCCCTCGCCCTTGCGGGTGACTGTGTAAGAAGACAGACGGGCGCTGCTGCCTTCCAGCAGCTCCGTGATGCTGATATCAAAGGCCAGGGCGCACTTATGGATAAACGTAAAGGGCAGGTCGACGGAGCCGCTTTCGTAAGCGACGTATTCCTCCGGCGTGACTTCGGTCAAAGTGGCCATCGTGGCCTCGTCGTAGCCCATGATCTCGCGCATTTCACGGATACGGAAAGCGATCTCGGAGATCCTTGCATTGGCAGTCGTCATAGAATAAACCTCCATTCGTTTGGGAAAATCAATTCGGAATTCGGAGTTCGATCTGCATCAGCTGACAGAGATAAAATAGGGAGACAGGGAAATCTGTGCAAAATTGACCGTGTAACGTCAATTTTTAAGATCATATCTCCGCACTCCGAACTAAAAAACGCCCGTCTCAATTACTTGAGACGAACGTCATTTGTCCGCGGTACCACTCAAATTGCGCTTGCGCGCCCCTCAGGTTCTTACAAACCTTATGCTTTAACGCAGCATTACGGGAACCGCCTACTGATATAAAATACTTTCGGAGCTCCGGTTCGGAAGGGATGGGAACTGAAACGCTCTTTCGCCGGGATCTCACCCTTCCCGGCTCTCTGGAGAAGACCTCGTTTCTTCCGTCTTCGTCACAACCTTTGGTCATTGATGTTATGATATCAGCAAAGTCGTGGATTGTCAACTGTTTATTAAATCCGATTGATGAAAGATATTATCGAATCAATAAATAAAACTAATTGATCGTGATCGAATGAAATAACAAAATTCGCCGCCTTACAGCCCCAGTTTTTTCAAGGATTCCTCTCGCATTTTGTATTTTAAAATCTTACCGGCGGCGTTCATGGGAAAGTCGGGGGTGAAGATGAAATATCTTGGTACCTTATGGCGGGCGATATGCGCGTTGCCGAACTCGCGCATCTCGTTCTCGTCGGAGGTTTCTCCCTCTTTCAGAATGATCCACGCGCAGGCTTCTTCTCCGTAGCGCTTGTCCGGCACGCCCACCACCTGCACGTCGCGCACCTTTTTGTGCGTCAGGTAAAATTCCTCGATCTCGCGGGGGTACAGGTTCTCGCCGCCGCGGATGATCATATCCTTAAGCCGCCCGGTGACTTTATAATATCCCTCCTGCGTGCGGCAGCAGATGTCGCCGCTGTGAAGCCAACCCTCCTTGTCGATGGCGGCGGCGGTGGCGTGGGGCATTTTGTAGTAGCCCTTCATGATGTTGAAGCCCCGGGCCACGAACTCGCCGTTTGCGCCGTCGGGCAGATCCTCGCCCGTCTCGGGGTCGATGATCTTGCACTCCACGTTGGGGAAAGCGCTGCCAACGGTCTCCACCCGCAGGTCCTCCGGCTCGTTGACCTCGCCCATCGTACAGCCGGGGGAGGATTCCGTCTGTCCGTACACGCTTAAGATCTCCCGCATGTTCATTTCGACTGCGGCCCGGCGCATAAGATCAGGCGGGCAGTTGGCGCCCGCCATGATGCCGGTGCGCATATGGCTGAAATCGGTCTTGGCGAAATCCTCATGCGCGAACATGGCGATGAACATAGTCGGCACGCCGTTGAAGCAGGTGATCTTCTCCTCGTTGATGCAGGCAAGGGACGATTTGGGGGAGAAATACGGCAGCGGGCAGATGGTGCCGCCGTGCGTCATCATGCTGGTCATGGAAAGCACCATGCCGAAGCAGTGGAACATGGGCACCTGGATCATCATGCGGTCCGCGGTGGAAAGGTCCATGCGGTCGCCGATGACCTTGCCGTTGTTGACGATATTCCGGTGCGTAAGCATCACGCCTTTGGGAAAGCCGGTGGTGCCGCTGGTGTACTGCATATTGCACACGTCGTCGGGTTTTACCATGGCGGCGCGGCGGCGCACTTCCTGTACCGGAACCAGAGAAGCGCGATCCATAAATTCCTCAAACGTCAGGCAGCCGTCCATGCGGAAGCCCACGGTGACCACATTTCGCAGGAAGGGCAGCGCCTTGGAATACAGCGGCTGTCCGGGCTGAAGGTCTTTCAGCTCCGGGCAAAGCTCTTCCATGATCTCTTTATAGTCGGAATCCTTGCAGCTTTCGATCATCACCAGCGTATGGGTATCCGACTGGCGCAGCAGATATTCCGCCTCGTGGATCTTGTAGGCGGTGTTGACGGTCACCAGTACCGCGCCGATCTTTACCGTGGCCCAGAAGGTCAGGAACCACTCCGGTACGTTGGTGGCCCAGATGGCCACATGGTGACCGGGCTTGACGCCCAATGAGATCAGCGCCGCCGCTGCGGCGTCCACGTCCTTACGGAATTGGGAGTACGTGCGCTTGTAATCCGGCGCGGAATAGCGGATGGCCCACTGATCGGGGAAGGTTTCCGCCATTACATCCAGCACCTCGGAAAAGGTCTTGTCGATCACTTCATACTTGGGCCATACGAAGCTGCCGGAACCGGCCCGGTTGCGATACAATCCCTGCGTCGGCGTCTGGGAACGGTCTACGCCCGCCAGGTAGCTGTTGAAATGCGTCAGCACGATATCCGGATCGGATATATCGTCGTTATGATCCACGCAGACGAAGCCCTCATAATTCAGGGAACGCAGCGCGTCAAGATATTCCTGTACAGGAAGCTCGCCCTCGCCGATCAGCACGTCGGTATCGTCCTTCCGGTCGCCCAGCCGCACGTACCTGATATAAGCGCCCAGCGTGCGGATAGTGTCCTCCGCGCTCTCCTTGGCGGAAAAGAAAGTCTCGCGTACGTTCCACGCGGCGCCAAGAGAGGCGGAAGCGAAATAATTGATGATATCCAGCACGTTCTGCGTATCGGCCAGACAGCGTTCCGTTTCAAACAGAAGCGAAACGTCCTCCGCCTCCGCTTTTTTGATGGCCGGCAGCAGCGCGTCGGCAAGCGCTTGCGGTTCATGCTTTTCATTTATTCTGACAATGACGTTTTCCACGCCGGCCATGGCGGCGGCGTCAACGTATCGCGTGAGCAATTCGGAGGAAACGTCGCATTGATCAAGAAATCCCGGCACGGTAAGGGCGGCAACGGTCAGGCCGCGGTTGTGCAGCTTGCGCTTGGCGTCCGGCACGTTGCCGCGGATCAGGATGCTGTCCTTTTGCGTCTTGCGTTCCGTCAGGGCGTCATACAACTCAAATCCGGCGTAACTGTAATCATATGCTGTTTTGCAGAGGTCCAGGAATGAGCCCCGTTTGACCTCGCTTGTCGAAAAAGCTAATTTCATCAGCCGTTCTCCTCAAAGACGATCTTGTTCAGCGCGTTGAGATACGCCCGGATACTGGCGCCCACGATATCCGTGGAGATGCCGTTGCCGGAATACAGTTTTCCACTGTTGCGCAGCTTTACAAGGGCGGCGCCCAACGCTTCCTTACCCTCGGTAACGGCCTGGATCTGGAAGTCGTCCAGCTCGAAATGGCAGCCCACCGCCTGCTCAATAGCGCGGAAAGAGGCGTCGATTGGGCCGTCGCCGTCGCTGACGCCGGATAAGACCTGCCCGTCGCGCAGCAGCGTCACATGGGCGAGGGAAGCGGTCTTGTTGCCGCAGTTGGCAAGGTAGCTTTCCAAATGATAGGCGGAGGGGGCCTGCATGGCGTAACTGGCGATCAGCGCCTCCAGCTCTCGCTTCCCCACGGTGCTCTTGCGTTCACACACCTGTTTCACGGCCTTCAGAACCTTTCCCAGGTCCTCTTCCGTCAGCTCATAGCCAAGCTTCTGGGCGGCAAGGGAAACATCTGCGATCGTGCTGTCTTCGTCCAGATACACTGTCTCCCCGTCGTTAGCGTCCGTTGTGGGCTGCAGCGATGCGGCGTCCAGTCGGTTCAGCATGGAGGCGATATCGGAATGGATATGCAGGGAATCGAGAGCGCAGGCAGCTCCCAGCTCTTCGCCCTTATTTTTCAGCAGTTTTGATACGTTGTCCGTAGCAAGGCCGCCGCCGGGTGTGCAGGCGCATTTCAACCCGTCCGCGCCGGAACGAACGGCAGCGACGGCGTTGGCGGAAGCGAGAGACAGGGCGTCGGAGCATCTGACGTATACGGGTACCGAGACGCTCTGTTTTACCATAGACACCAGATTGCCGAAATCCTCCGGCAGCAGGCAGCCGTCATCATCGCAAAGACATACGGAGGAAGCGCCTTCCGTCTGCGCGGCTTTACAGATGGACGTAAGGAATTCGGGATCGGCTCGCGTGGCGTCCAGCGCGGCAAACTCCACGACGGGGCAAAGCGCCTTTGCGGCGGCAATCAGCTCCGTCGCTTTTTTCAGCATGGCTTTATCTTTCAGATGATAGGTGTATTCCATTTTCAGCGTGGAGACAGGAAGCTCAACGATCAGGCAGGGGCGGGAGGCGCCGCTGACGCACTGCCACGCCTCATCGACGCTTTTTTCCGTATCTCCGGCAGGGATGGCGATCCCCATCTCCCCGGCGGCGGAAGCGATGGTGGAGCAAATGACGCGATCCTCTTTGAAATGCTTCACCGGCGGCAGCTCGATGCGGTCCACGCCGATCTTTTTCAGCTCGGCGGCAACTGCTGTCTTTTCGCGGAACAGCAGAGGCGTTTTTCCCTCCGCCAGCATCCGCAGCGTCTGATCCGATATCATGATGTTTTTCATGTAAATCCAGCTCCTTATCGCGACATAAAAAAGTGTCGCGTGAAAAATCTGAGCCTCATTTTACTATTTTGTTCCGTGGAAAGTCAATAGTATTTGAATGAAACTATTTTATCCCGATGATAAGCAATATTGATAAATGGAATTTATATATTGAAAATAATGAGCCGTTGTGATAAAATATCAGGAAAAGAACTGAAAGGGGCGGTCATCACATGAAAAATCCGGTCATGAAACTGGTAGGCAAGGTCGTCAACCAGGTGACGTCCAGCGTATCGCAGACCTCTGTTGCGCCGGGCGGCGACGGTTATGAAGCGTCGAAGGAATCCATGGCCCTGTGCCGTCAGGCTGCTGCTGAGGGGATCGTTCTGCTGAAAAACGACGGCGGCTTTTTCCCTGTCAAAGATAATGAGACGCTTTCGGTGTTCGGCCGCTGCCAGAACGATACGTTTTATGTCGGCTATGGCTCCGGCGGCGACGTCAACCCTCATTACAGGGTCAGTTTTATGCAGGGGCTTCGCAATTGCGAGAGGATCCGGCTGAATCTTTCGCTTGCTTCCCTTTACCGCGAGTGGTGTGAGAAGAACCCGCCGGATAACGGCTTTTGGGGCCACTGGCCCATGTGCTACGACGAGATGCCCGTCACTGACAAGCTTGCCGCCGACGCCGCCGCCCAAAGCGATAAAGCCATCATTATTTTGGGCCGCGCCGCGGGGGAGGACAGAGAAAACACCCTGACAGCCGGAAGTTTTTATCTGTCGGATGAAGAAGAACGGATGATCGCCGCTGTTTCCTCGCGCTTTGAAAAAACGGCGGTAGTGCTGAATATCGGCGGCGTGATGGACTTTTCCTGGTGTGAGAAGTACGCCATCAGTGCTCTGATGATCGTATGGCAGGGCGGAATGGAGGCCGGAAACGGTTTTGCCGACGTGGTCAGCGGGAAAGTGTCTCCCAGCGGATGCCTGCCCGATACCATCGCCAGACGCTATGAGGATTACCCCTCCGCTGAGCATTTCGGCGACAAAAAGAGAAACGTGTACCGGGAGGATATCTACGTCGGTTACCGCTACTTCGAGACCTTTACGCCCGATCGGGTATTGTTTCCTTTCGGCCACGGCCTGAGTTATTCTGACTTTCGTCTGGAATGCGGCGCTGCGAAATTTAAAGACGGAGTCGTACTGCTGCCGGTCAAGCTTGTCAACACCGGAAAGGTAAAGGCAAAGCAAACGGCGCAGGTCTACTGCGAAGCGCCTCAGGGGATGATGGGCAAGCCCGTCAGAGTTTTATGTGCTTTTGCCAAATCGGAGGCGCTGTCGCCGGGCAAATCACAGAAATTTTCTTTTGAGATCCCTTACGCGGTTTTTGCTTCCTATGACGACGCCGGCGCCACCGGCCATAAGAGCTGCTTTGTACTGGAACCGGGCGTTTACCGTTTTTACGCGGGGTTTTCCGTGCGTGATGCGCAGCCTGTCTGCGAGTTGGACGTACCTCATACGGTAATCGTTGAGCAGTTGAGCGAGGCCGCTGCTCCCGCCGTGCCTTTTATGCGGATCAAGCCCTTCCCCTGTTTCGAGGGGTATAAAGCCGCTTATGAGCCCGTTCCCGCCCGTACAGTTGACCTGAAGCAGCGGATCCTTGACAATCTGCCTCATGCGGTCGCGCCGTCCGTCGGCCATCATTACCGTCTGGAGGACGTAAAAACAGGGAAAATAACCCTTGACGACTTTGTTTCCGAACTGACCTTCGACGAGTTGGAGGCGCTGTCCCGCGGCGATTACGTGATGAACAGCCCGCTGGGGCCCAAGGGCAACGCAAGTGTGTTCGGCGGCGTGACGCAGAGTCTGCGCGATAAAGGCGTTCCGCCTCTTACCTGTACGGACGGACCGTCGGGTATCCGGCTCGCTTGCACCTCGTCGCTGCTGCCCAACGGTACGGCGCTGGCCTCCACCTGGAACGAAGCGCTGATCGCAGAGCTCTACGGATGTCTGGGCGACGAAATGAATCAACGCGGCAGTCATGTGTTACTGGCGCCCGGTATGAACATCCACCGCAATCCGCTGTGCGGCCGCAACTTTGAGTATTTTTCCGAAGATCCGCTCCTGTCCGGCCTTTCCGCCGCCGCAGTGGTGAAAGGACTGCAGAGCAAAGGCGTTTCCGCCTGCCCCAAACACTTCGCCTGCAATAATCAGGAGACCAACCGTACGCGCAACAACTCCATTGTGTCCGAACGAGCTCTGCGGGAGATCTATCTTAAAGGCTTTGAGATATGTGTAAAGCAGGCCAGGCCTTTGAACCTGATGACGAGCTACAATCAGGTCAACGGTGTGTGGAGCCATTATCATTACGAGCTGGTCACCGCCATACTGCGTGGCGAATGGGGCTATCAGGGCAACGTGATGACCGACTGGTGGATGCGCAGTTCCGCCAGTCCGGAATTCCCGGATCTGCGTGATCAGGCATACCGGGTACGCGCCGGTGTGGACGTGCTGATGCCCGGCGGCAATCGTGCCGGAAAACGCAAGCCGGACGGCACCTTACTGGAAACAGTCTGTCAGCCCTGCGGGATCACTGTCGCGGAGCTGCAGGATACGGCAAGGCATGTGCTGGCATTCGCAATGGAAATCATGGACGTAAATGATCAAATATAATTATTGAAATCTTTCATGACCACAAGGGGTTGATAATGATGCGGATCGTGATAAAAGTAGGTACGTCCACGCTTGCTTACGCTTCCGGACGGCTGAATATCCGCCGTGTGGAGGCGCTTTGCAAGGTGCTGAGCGACCTGAAAAACAGCGGCCATGAGATCATTTTGGTCTCCTCCGGCGCCATCGCCATGGGCACCGGAAAGCTGAATTTACGGGAAAAGCCCGCCGATATCCCTACCAAGCAGGCAGCCGCCGCCGTAGGCCAATGCGAGCTGATGTATGTATACGACAAACTGTTTTCCGATTACAATCACACCGTTGCCCAGCTGCTGATGACCGGCGACGACTTTCATTCCGAGGAACGTCACCGCAACTTCAACAACACCATGACGCGTCTGTTGGAAATGGACGTTTTGCCCGTTATCAACGAGAACGATACCGTCGCCACGGAGGAGTGCGGAGTGGGTGACAATGACACGCTTTCGGCGTTGGTGGCTGTCAGCGTGAAAGCCGACCTGCTGGTGCTTTTGTCCGATATCGAAGGGCTGTACACCGCCGATCCCCGCTGCGACCCCGCCGCGGAGCTGATCGCCGAAGTGCGTGAGCTGACGCCGGAGATTATGAGGCTTGCCGGCGATGCGGGCACAACGCTGGGAACCGGGGGAATGAAAACCAAACTGCAGGCGGCGAAGCTTTGTGTGAATGCTGGCTGCGATATGGTGATCTCCAACGGCGAGAACCCCGAAAGGCTTTATGACATTATTGAGGGAAAATGTGAGGGAACACGATTTTATTCAAATAACAGCATAATTCACAATGGTTGAAGGAACGTAGACCTATGAAATCAACGAATGAGATCTTATTACAGGCCAAGGCGTCCGTCGGCGTGATGGCGGGGCTTTCGGCAAAAAAGAAAAACGAGGCGCTGGCTGCCATGGCAGACGCGCTGGAGGCGAACGCCGCCGATATACTGGAGGCCAATGCGGACGATATCGCCGCGGTGCGCGATACCATGAACCAGGTGATGATCGACCGGCTTTTGCTGACCGAGAACCGGATCCGCGGAATGGCCAGGGGCATCCGTGATGTGATCGAACTGCCTGACCCGGTAGGCGAGGTTTTGGAGACTTTGGAGCGTCCCAACGGTTTGACGATCCAGAAGGTGCGTGTGCCCATGGGCGTAGTGGCCATCATCTATGAATCCCGGCCCAACGTCACCTCCGACGCGGCGGCGCTTTCACTGAAAAGCGGCAATGTGTGTGTGCTGCGCGGCGGCAAAGAAGCGTTCCGCAGCTCCTGCGCCGTCATTTCCGCCATGCGTAAGGGTTTGGCAGCGGTCTCACTGCCCGTAACGCTCATCAATCTGGTGGAGGATACCACCCGTGAAAGCGCCAAAGAGCTGATGACCGCCGCGGGGTTGGTGGATCTGCTGATCCCCAGGGGCGGCAAAGGGCTGATCTCCGCCTGCGTCGCCAATGCAAAAGTGCCCTGTATTGAAACGGGAACCGGTATTTGCCACGTCTATGTGGACGACGCAGCCGATCTCGATAAAGCCGCAGAGATCGTCTATAATGCCAAAACCAGCCGTCCCAGCGTTTGCAATGCGGAGGAAGCGCTGCTGGTACACGAGGCCGTTGCCGACACGTTTTTGCCCCTGCTGAAGCGCAAGCTGGTGGATGAAAGAAAAGAGAACGGGTTGACGCCCGTGGAGCTGCGGCTGGACGAACGCGCCGCCGCGATCATTGAGGGAACGCCCGCCGCGGAAGCGGATTTCGATACGGAATTCCTTGACTATATTCTGGCGGTAAAGGTCGTTAAAAATATCGAACAGGCGGTGTCCCATATCGCGCTGCATTCCACGCATCACAGCGACGCCATCGTCACCGAAAACCCGCAGCACGCGGAGGTCTTTGTTTCCACGGTGGATTCCGCGGCAGTATACGTGAACGCCTCCACCCGGTTTACAGACGGCGGGGAATTCGGTTTGGGCTGCGAGATCGGCATCTCCACTCAAAAGCTTCATGCGCGCGGTCCTATGGGGCTTAAAGAGCTTACAACGTATAAGTACGTGGTGAGAGGCGACGGACAGGTCAGATAAGGAATTCTTTTCAACGATTGAGATAAAAGCGGCACGCTCCGCGATGTTTTATTGCATACAAAATCAGGAGGCAGTTATGACTGAGAATTACACCTTCGCATTTATCGGCTGCGGGAATATGGGCGGCGCGCTGGCTGCCGCCGCCGCTAAAGGCAATCCCGATGCCGCCGTCGCCGTCTGCGACGTCATGCCGGAAAAAGCGCATGCGCTTGCGAACGCTTATGACAATGTTTCCTGCGTTTCCATGCGGGAAGCGGCGCAGGGGAGCCGTTACCTGTTTATCGGCGTAAAACCCCAAATGCTGGAAAGCCTTTTTTCGGAGCTCAGGCAGTTTCTTCCGGACGACGTGATACTCGTTTCCATGGCGGCGGGCACATCCATCTCCGATATCGTGACGCTGGCGGGAAAAACTCTGCCGGTCATCAGGATCATGCCCAATATCGCCGTTTCCGTGGGGAAGGGTGTGATCCTGTACGATGCCAATGAGATAGTATCCGCTGAGGATCTGGAGGGGTTTGTGAAGGGAATGTCCTACGCGGGCCTGTTGGACCATATTGATGAAAGCAAGATCGACGCGGCCAGCGCGATTTCCGGCTGCGGACCTGCGTTTGCATATATGTTTATCGAAGCGTTGGCGGACGGTGGCGTGGCATGCGGTCTTCCGCGTGATAAAGCGCAAAAATACGCGGCCGCCATGCTGGCAGGCGCGGGCGAGCACATTCTGGCAAGCGGCATGCACCCCGGCGCGCTGAAGGATGCGGTCTGTTCCCCCGGCGGCACCACCATCGCCGGCGTAAAAGCGTTGGAGCAGGCCGGCTTTCGCGGAGCGGCCTTTGAAGCCGTCTGCGCCGCATATGAAAAAACTCTTGCTCTGAAAGAGAAGTGATCCATCGATGGCAAACGAAAAAAAAGTAAGAATACTTCCCGTCGCTTTCGGCGCTGCGGTGGTCCTGGCGGCGCTCGCCTCCACTGTGATCGTCGCTGCGGATGGCGCGTACAGGGATATCGGCGTGGGGCTGATCTCCGTCGCGCTGGCGTCGTTTATCGCTGATTTTCTGATCTTGATGGCACTTAAGCGCCGCACCGTCATCGCCGGTATCGTAAAATTTTTCGCCATTTTACTGGTCAACTGCCTGCTGTTTATTCCCGCGGGAGTTTACTGGTTCGGGCCTGTGGCGATCTTCCACCCTAACGCGGACCCGGCTGCGGAGGAACTGCTGGCGGCTGAGCCAAACGTGACTGCCGATATCTCAAAAGATGAAGGTCTTTACGGTTGGCGTTACAACTGCGGTCAGCCGGATGCGCCGGTGATCCTGTGCTTTTACGGCAACGGAGAAACCGCATCCCGCAAGATGGCGGACTTCTGCGAGTATATCGGGCAGGGGTATTTTTCCGGCTTTGATATTGCCGTTTATGACTACCCAGGCTACGGTCATGCCCCGGGGCGTTCCACAGAAGCCACCGTCACCGCCATGAGTCTTGCGGCCTACGACCACCTGCGTAAAACGGACGATTCGGTTTATGTTTTCGGGTACAGCGTGGGAACAGGCCCCGCCAACTTCGTTGTCGCCAACCGTGAGATCGGCGCTTTGGTGCTGATGGCCCCATATGCGGACGGCTGCGATCTGTTCAATCATTTCATTCCCGTATTCCGTTTTCCCGTTTTGCAGCGTCTGATATCCTTCAAGATGGATAACGCCTCGCTGGCCGGGCGCGTAAAGGTCGCTCCGCTGGTCATCGCCTCCCATAACGACGAAACGGTGCCTTTTGCCAGTTCCGAACGACTTGTTTCCTGTTATGCAGACGCAGTATTTGAGGCGGTGGACGTGCCAGACCACGCGGCCTTTTGGAACAGCGTGGCGTGCCTGCAGATGGCAAGCGATTACTTTACGGAGGCGACGGTATGAAAGACAAACGATATGTAAGAGCGCTGATCGTCGCGCTGATATCTTCCTGCATCGGTCTGCTGTGCTGTGTCAGCGTGTTCTATCTGTTCTGGGGGAAGGTGCTGGCCGCACAATTACTGCCTGTCCTGATCTTTCTTGCGGCGCTTGGTCCTGCGTTGATCGTATGCGCCGTTATCATCGTCGCCCGGAAAAATAAATAATTGCTTCAAAGCAACAAATCAAACAATAGTTACATGAACGGAGATTGATCATGAAGCTGGATGAAATAGACAACAGAGGTACGCTGCAGGGCTTCGTATTCGTACGGAGCTGCGACAGAAAGACTGCAAAGAACGGCTCAATCTATCTGGACCTGATGGTCAACGACAGCGAACAGGACGTGGCTGCGAAAATATGGGATTATAAGGGGACGGAAGCGGAACAGCCCGTCGCCAATTCGGTGATCTTGGTCCGCGGCACGTTGAATCTATATAACGGTCAGCCGCAGCTTCGCATTGACCGGTACCGTGCGGCCAATGAAAATGATAACGTGGATATCAATAAATTCGTTCCCAGCGCCACCTTCCCGGGACAGAAAATGTATGACGAGATTCTGTGGATCGTGGATCGGTTTGAGGACGAAGAACTGAAAAAGCTGACGCAGGCTGTGCTGGAGGAGTATCGGACCCGCATCATCGACCTGCCCGCTGCCTTCCGCCTGCACCACGCGGTGCGCGGCGGTCTGCTGATGCACACGCTATCGATCTGCCGCATGGCCCAATGTGTGGCGTCGCTTTACCCCTCCGTTGACGGTGAGCTGCTGTTGGCCGGGGCTATCCTGCACGATATCGCCAAAAGCGATGAATTCAACCTTTCGCCCACTGGCCTTGTGGACAGTTACACCGTACACGGGATTTTGGTGGGACATCTGGTAAAAGGCGCCATGATCGTAGACGAGATCGGTCGTCAACTGGGTATCAGCAAAGAACTGCTGACGCTGTTGGAACATATGTTGATCTCTCACCACGGTCAGCCGGAATTCGGCGCCGCGGTGCGGCCATCCTTTTTGGAGGCGGAGATCCTGTCCCAGCTGGATACGCTGGACGCCGATATTTACGAGATAGAAGCCGTTGTCAAGGGAGTACAGCCGGGCGGCTTCTCCAATAAGGTTTGGGCGCTGAACGACCGCAAATTCTATAATCACGGCAGGAAGACCCCTGTAACGGACGTGACGATTTCTTTTAAATCCGAAAAGAAGTGAGATAACGCGATGGAAAACTGGACTGAGATCAAGATCACCGTGCCCGTGGCGCGGGTAGACGAGGCGGGCGCAATCGCCTCCATGACCGTCCCCTACGGTATCTATATTGAGGATTACAGCGATCTGGAGGAACAGGCGCTTGCCATCGCCAAGATCGACCTGATCGATGAAGAACTGCTTCAGAAGGACCGGACAAAGGGTATCGTACATATCTACATTTCCCCTGAGGAAAACCCGCAGGAGGCGATATCCTTTATCGCCGACAGGCTGACTGCCGAAAGTATTCCTTATGAGATCGATCTCGGCAACTGCGCCAGAGAGGACTGGGAAAACAACTGGAAACAGTATTTCAAACCCATCGCGGTAGGGCAAAAGCTGCTGATCCGTCCCGTCTGGGTGGACGATTATGACGCGGGTGGGAGAAAAGTCCTGAATCTGGAGCCCGGCGTGGCGTTCGGTACCGGCACGCACGAAACGACGCGTCTGTGCCTGGAAGCGCTTGAACAGCGTCTGCGCCCCGGCGACAAAATGCTGGACGTAGGCTGCGGCAGCGGCATCTTGTCCGTCGCAGGCATGCTGCTGGGAGCATCAAGCGCCAACGGTGTGGATATCGACCGGCTGGCCGTGAAAGTAGCCAAAGAAAACGGGCGGCTGAACGGATTTACGGAACCCGCGTTCACCATGCTTCACGGCAATCTCACGGACCGCATCAACGGAAAATATCAGATCGTCACCGCCAATATCGTGGCGGACGCGATCATCATGCTGACGCCCTCCGTCATCGAATTCCTTGACGACGGCGCTGCGTATATCGTATCCGGCATCATAGACACCCGTGAGGACGAGGTGAAGGAATGCCTGCTGCGCAACGGTTTCACGATCGTCGACCGTCGCACGGAATCCGGCTGGGTGTGTCTGGCATGCGAAAGGGAATGATATTATCATAACAAGCAATTCAGGAAAAGCCCTTTGCGGCTTTTCTTTTTTTTGTCGTCAAATGCATTCCGATGATAACGGTTCGATATCCCCGCTTCGACAGATTCTTTCTGCCAATGGGCGTATAATTGACAAGGGAGGGGGAAAGCGCCGGATGCGTCATGTGATTTACGCGGATACGCTTGTGTTTCTGAACACGGCGGCTACTTTTCTGCTGCTTTTGTCCGTCCGTCAGTTTTCCGGTGTAAAAACATCGATAAAACGCATGATCGCCGCCGCTTTTCTCGGCGGCGCAGCCTCCTTCGTGATGCTGCTGCCTGAAATCAACGGCTTTTTGACGGCATTTGTACAGATCGTCGTCAGCGCCGCCGTCACGTTCTGCGCTTTTTTTGAGGGCAGTACAAAACGGTACATACGCTGCTGGGGATTGTTTGCCGGAATGACTTTCTGTTACGGCGGCGTCATGTACGGAATCTCACTTACTTTTCCCGGGGTCGTCCGATACCGCAACGGCTTCGGCTACATCCGAATCGGTTTTTTCGGCATGATAGCCATATTGACGTCGGTCTATCTGATCGTTTGCCTTTTGAAGCGGAGGTTCGGAAAAGGGGAAGAACAATTCTCCTATGAGATAGAGATCAAAAGAAACGGTATGAGCATTACCGGCAGGGCCGTATATGACAGCGGGGATTTCGTCAGCGATTGCTATACCGGTAAGCCTGTGGTGATCTGTACTTTATCCTTTTTGAAAGATCTGCTTTCTCCCGAAGAGGTGATACAGCTCGAACGGTTCGGAAAGACGGGTGAATTGACGGAAAACAGCACGCTGCGTCCGCGTCTGCTTCCCGTAAAGACGATCGGCGGCTTACGAATGCTGACGGCGTTTTCCTGTGATCAGGTCATTGTAAAAAACGACGAGGGCTATGTCAGGATCGAAGGAGCCACCGCAGCTCTGGCAGGTGAAGGGATAAAAGAGCTCCATTGCGACGCGCTGATCGGCCGTCAATTTTTTAAATAAAGAAGGGAGAAAGACATGTTGTCCGTTGGAAATCTGATCCGGATGTATCTTTTAAAATTGTTGGGATTACGGCAGAACGGCATGGATCTGCTGATGTATATGAACGGCGCTTCGATCCTTCCCGAACCATTGACGAAAGAGGAAGAGGAATCGATCTACCGGGAGATCGCTGCGGGCAACGAAGATGCGAAAAACGAGCTGATCACGCGGAACCTTCGGCTGGTGATCTATATCGCCAGAAAATTTGAAAACGCCAACGTCTCCACGGAGGATCTTGTTTCCATCGGCACCATCGGTCTGATCAAATCCGTACGCACGTTTGATCCCGATAAGAATATCAAACTGGCCACTTACGCCAGCAGGTGTATTGAAAATGAAATTCTGATGTACCTGCGGAAAACCGCGAACACAAAAACTGACATTTCGCTGGACGAGCCGCTGAACGTTGATTGGGACGGAAACGAGCTGTTATTGAGCGATATTCTTTACACCGACGACGATATGGTATTCTCCGGGGTGGAAGCAAATGAAGAAATCCGTTATCTTCAAAAATGCATTGATAAGCTGAACGAACGCGACAGGACCATCGTGACGCTGCGGTTTGGGTTGAACGACACAAAGGAACATACGCAAAAAGAAGTGGCGGACCGGCTCGGCATTTCCCAAAGTTATATCTCAAGAATTGAAAAAAGGATCATGGAAGACCTGAAAAATCAACTGAAAAGCATAAATTCTTGATAATCCGGTTGACGAAATCGCCATATTATGATATTATACAAATTTAGAAAACCTGTATTAATCAGAAAGGCTTAACGGGTTGTATAAAAATGAGCGATCAGAAGTATTCCCCCAATGATTCTTATAACGAGCTGTTAAGAAGCTATTCCGCCGCGCAGCAGAGGAGCGCAGTTCCGGGCAGACGCGAAACACCGCCGCAGCCTCGGAATTACCCTCCCATGCAAAACAGGGGCGGGCAGGCCCCGCAGACCGGAAACGCCTCCGTTCCTCAGGGCGGACATGCCTATCCGCAGCAGGGGCAGGCGCAAAAACGCCCTTCTTCCGGCATCTCCTTCGACCGACCCAACAATGAGGAAGTCACTCCCCGCAATTACAGGAGCGACAGCTCCGGCCGGGTCGGAACGGCGCGACAGCCCGCTTCCATGCCGTCCGCGGGCCAATCTGGCGCTCAGCCGGCAGAAGGCTTTGTCCCTTCCGAGGAAATGCTTCAGGAGATCAAAAGGGAAAAAAAGAACGCCAAAAAAAAGAAAAAACGCGCCATGCGCCGCAGAAGCAACATCCAAAGCATTCTGCTCGTAGCATTGGTGCTGGTTTTCGTTTTCGTTGCTTCCATGATGCTGAAAATACCGATCATGGGCTGCGTCAACGATCTTCTTGCCACCGACCGCACCAACACGGAGATCCGTGTGGAGCTGCCGGAGGGTCTGAACGTGGATCAGGTCATCGATCTGCTGGCGGATAAAGGTTTGATCTACAGCGGTCCCTTCTGCAAGCTGGCAGCTAAGATCCTGGATTATTCCGAAAACAACATCTATGAGGGCGGTACATATAACCTCAGCCCCAGCATGGGATTGGAAGGCATGCTGAATTTGCTGTCCGCCAACGTGAAACAGGGTACCGTAACGCTGACTTTCCCCGAAGGTTATACGGTGGACCAGATCATTGCCAAGCTGAGCGAAAACAAGGTCGCTTCCGCGGAAGCTTTGTATGAAGCCATGGACGGCAATACTCTGATCGAAAAGTATGATTTCCTGCTTGCCATTGAAGACCGTAACGATCGTTACAGCGTCTTTGAAGGATATCTGTTCCCCGATACTTATGAATTCTACGTGGGAGACGATCCCGTCAGCGTCCTGAGTAAGTTTTTGGATAACTTTGCCAACCACTGGTCTGAGGAATACGACGAAAACTGCATCAAGCTGGGCATGACCGTGGACGAGATCGTCACGCTGGCCTCCATTCTGGAAAAAGAAGCCAACGATTCGCAGCAGATGCCGCTTATCGCGTCCATTCTGTTCAACCGTATCCGTTCCACTTCTTTCGCATTCATCAACTGCGATTCCACCAACACTTATTTGGAATCCATCAGGGAAAACGTTCCTTCACAAGAACTGTTTGAGCATCTTACGGTGGGTTATGATACCTACGTCAAGACCGGTCTTCCTGTCGGCGCCATCTGCAACCCCGGGGCTGACGCGCTTTACGCTGCCATGCATCCGGAAAACACGGATTATTATTACTTCCTGCACGACGCCAACGGCAATATCTACGTTGCCCGTACGGCGGAGGAGCACGAAGCCAATATCCGCGACCATCTGAACTGACAGACGAAAGTCCCATTTGTGCGGCAGACTGTTCTGCCGCCTTTTTGATACCAGCGGGATCGTTCCGTTGAAACGAGGTGATCTGATTGACCGAAACCACGCTGCAATGCCCCGTAAGCAAAAAATGCGGCGGGTGTCAGCTTTCCAATATGACCTATAAAGAGCAGCTTTCTTTTAAGCAGGCAAAGGTGATCCGTCTGCTGGGAAAGCTCCATCGGGTAGGTGAGATCGTTCCTTCCCCCAGGCCCATGCATTATCGCAACAAGGTACAGGCGGCGTTCGGGCGCACCCGCGGCGGGGAGATCATTTCCGGTGTGTATCAGTCCAGTACCCATCACATCGTCAAAACAGATGCGTGCAGCATCGAGGACGAGCTGGCAGACGCTATCATCGTATTTATCCGTCAACTGGTTAAATCCTTCGGACTGACCGTTTACGACGAAAGGATCGGACGCGGTTTCCTTCGGCACGTTCTTATAAAGCGCGCCTTTGCCACCGGCGAAGTGATGGTTGTGCTGGTAACGGGAACGCAGGTATTTCCCTCCAAAAACGCGTTCTGCGCAAGACTGCGGGAGCAGTTCCCGCAGATCACCACGATCCTGCTTAACGTCAACGACCGATATACCAGTCTTGTGCTGGGGGAACGGGAAACAGTGCTTTACGGCCCCGGCTATATTACGGACGTTTTATGCGGGCTTCGGTTTCGTATCTCATCAAAGTCATTCTATCAGATCAACCGTGACTGTGCGGAATTAATGTTTACACAGGCGTTGGAATCGGTCGGACTGACCGGGAGGGAAATCGTCATCGACGCTTACTCTGGCGTGGGTACCATCGGGCTGATCGCCGCCGGGAAGGCAAAGCGGGTGATCTCCGTGGAACTGAACCGGGACGCGGTTAAGGACGCCCGCGTCAACGCGAAACTGAACGGAATCACGAACGTGGACTTTTACTGCGCGGACGCCTCCGATTTTCTTGCGGAGATGGCGGCGGAAAATGAAACCGCGGATCTCGTCATCATGGACCCGCCCCGGGCAGGCAGCACGGTGAGGTTTATGAAAAGCGTGGTTAAGCTTGCTCCGGAAAAAGTACTGTATATTTCCTGTAACCCGGAAACACTGGCAAGGGACCTGACCTTTTTTACAAAGAACGGTTATAAGATCAGAATGATCCGCCCTTACGACATGTTTCCGTTTACGGAACATGTGGAATCAGTCATATTGATTTCTCGAGCCGGGTCGTGACTACAGGATAGATATTATTTGGAAAAGGCTTAGACGAGGAGAAAATATGAAAGAAAAATATTTCCTGAATGGAGAATCATTGCCAACAATACCTGTACCGCACGATTGCGTCGTTAAGAAGATCCGGCTGGAAGATCAGTGTATAGAGTTTATTTTTGAAGACGACATATCATATCATGATTCAATTCAATACTATAAACCGGACGCAAAATCGTTGATAATCAAGTATCATTTTGCTTATGATACAGATGATTTCTCTATTTATAGATGGGTAAAGCCGATGAGGCTGCTTTCAAAACTGTTTTCAATAGACGGTCACTATAAGCGAATTAAGAACAGTTTGCTTACTGAATTACCCGAAGGTAAGTTCAAATTTGAATATTTGTACCATAATGTAGGTTACTGCTCCATAATCACAAAGCTGTTCTCAAATGGCTACATCATTTTGGATGCGGATATTGATTATGTTGAGTTCGAATGGATTTGCTGACTAGATGGCACAATCTTGTTTGGTCAACGGCATATTCCTGACGCCGAGGGTCGTGTGGGCAGCATAGATAACGGCACTTTTATCCTCGCTATTGTCCCAAGGCATGTGGAGACGGTTGTTTCTTTGACCAGAAAAACTCCGGATATGCATGTCGACTTCAAGATCGACCTAGACAAAAGGATCTGACCGCATCCTAAGCCCATCCGGAGCAGAGGCGCATAACAAGATAGATCGGGGCCGTCCCGGGAGGATACACATGGAAAATACCGAACGACTGAAAAAAGAGATTGCCGTCCCGGCGGAGGGGCGGTTCTCGCCTGAGATTTTCCGCCGCAGGGGGTATGCCGCGGCAAAAGACGACACGGTCTTCTGCCGCCGCGCCAAAGGGCTGGCTGAATTATTTGCCGGACCGGAGCCGTTTCTTTATCAGAACGACCGGATCGCCGGGAGCATCCGTCCCGTTTTTATCAACGCGAGCGAAAAAGAACAAAAAGACGCAGTCAAATGGGCAGCGCGTTTTCCGGAACGGGATTTTTTGCATAACGGCGACCATTTTGCGCCGGACTATCATACGGCGGTCCGGCTCGGGCTTCCCGGTCTGCTGGCGCGGATCGGGGAAGCCGAGCAGACGCATGAAAACGATCCCCCGGCCCTTGATTATCTGAACAGCATGAAGATCACGCTGCTGGCTCTGCGCGAACGATTGGTAAAATACGCCGAAAAAGCCGCAGCGCTGAACGGTGAGCCGGGCTATCACCCCGAAAATCTCCGCTTTATCCGGGAAAACTGCGCCGCCGTCGCGGAACGCGCCCCGAGGACCTTTGCCGAGGGACTGCAATTGGTGTGGATGATCCACTCCTGCTTCGTCAGCGAGGGCAAGTACGCAATGGCGCTTGGAAGGATCGACCAATACCTGTATCCGCTTTTTCAGCGGGATCTAGCGGACGGAATGATCGATAAGGCGGCGGCGACGGAGATGCTTGCCAACGCCTTTGCCAAAATCGGCGAGGTAAAGCTTTGTACCGGCGGCGACGATGTGGTGAATATCTGCATCGGCGGCGTGGATGCTGAGGGGAACTGCGCTGTCAACGAACTCAGTTACTGCGTGCTGGAGGCTGTAAACGACGTGCATCTGCCGGGGCCGAACCTGTCCGCCCGGATCGCTCCCGATTCGCCGGAAGCGTTTCTGGACGCGTGCCTCAGGGTGATCGGCACGGGACTGGGATATCCGGCGCTGATGAACGACCGCGTGAACATGGCGGCGCTGCGCCGGTTCGGCTACGACGAGGCGGACGTGCGGGATTACTGCATGGTGGGCTGTATTGAGAATTTCCTGCCCGGCAGACAGCCGCCCTGGACAGACGGGCGGTTTGACCCGATCCGGTATCTGGAGGACGTGCTGTTCCGGACCTGCGCAGTCTCACCGGACGCGGCGCCCACGATAGACGCTTTTATGGCGCTGTATGAACGTCGTCTGGCGGAGGGCGCGATGGAATACGTTGAAAGAATGAACGACCTTTCCCGCGTGACGGTCCCGGAAACAAGAACAAGTCCTTTTATGTCCTGTTTCTGCGACTGTTGCATTGAACGCGGTCGGGATATCAACATGGGCGGGGCAAAGTACCCGGCAGCCCACGGCGCGGCGCTGATGGGGATCGGCACGGTGAGCGATTCGCTTGCCGCCATCGAGCAGGTCGTTTTTGAAGAAAAACAGATCACGCTGACGGAGCTTGCGGATGCGTTGAAAAAGAATTTCAAAGGATGCGAATCGCTGCGCGAACGGCTGCTGGCTGCGCCGAAATACGGCAACAACCGAGCGGCCGCGGACAAATACGCGGTATGGTACGTGCAGTACCTGTCGGACCTGTTCGACCGCCTGAAAAACCACGATGGCGGACCGGTCTACACGGCGATGGCGGCGAACGTCTCCAATATTTACGCGGGGGCCGGGCTTGGCGCCACGCCGGACGGCCGACTGGCGGGCCAGCCGCTGTCTGACGCCGCTTCTCCCACCTACGGGCGCGATACGCGCGGTGTGACGGCGACGCTGCTGAGCTTATCCCGGCCGGATTATACCCGTTGTGCCTGCGGAACGGTGGTCAACCAGAAGTTTTCCCCTTCCGTGTTTGCCGAAAGCAAGCGGAAAAAGCTGGGGCAGCTCATCCGCGTCTATTTTGACCGGGGAGGGCAGGAGATACAGATCAATTCCACCTCGCGGGAGGTGCTGCAGGACGCCATGGACCACCCGGAACGATACCCCTCGCTGGTGGTCCGCGTTTCCGGCTTTTCGGCGTTGTATGTGATGCTGCCGCGCGAGGTACAGACGGATATCCTCCACAGGACGCAGCACGAGGCGGTGTGAGATGCTGAACGTATCATGCATCCAACGCTTTTCCATCGGCGACGGGCCGGGAATCCGCACCACGGTATTTCTGAAAGGCTGCAATCTGCGCTGCCCCTGGTGCCATAACCCGGAGAATCTTTCTCCTTCTCCGCAGACACTTTCTTATCCCCGGATAGGAAAAACCGTTTCCTACGGAGTCTGGATGGAGACGGAACAGATCGTGCGCGAGGTCATGGAAGACGAGCCGTTTTATCGCGCCGACGGCGGAGGCGTCACGTTAAGCGGCGGTGAGCCGATGCTGCAGCCGGAGGGCGCGGCGAAGCTGGCGCTCGCATTGAAAGAACGGGACGTCCCGCTTCTGATCGACACGGCCGGCAGCGTGCCGTGGTCGGCGTTTGAGCGGATGGCGGGATTGGCGCAGATGTATTACTACGATATCAAAACCGCCGACGCGGCGTTGTACCGCGGCGTGATCGGCGCAGCCCCGGGGCTTGTCGTCGGCAACCTGCGCCGTCTGATTGCCAACGGAGAGGTCGTCCACGCGCGGGTCCCGCTGATCCCCGGCTTCAACCTGACCGAACCTGACTGCGCCGGGATTGTCGGTCTGCTGCGGGACGCGGGCGTAAAATATGTGGATCTGCTGCCGTTCCACCGGCTCGGCAGCGGCAAATACGCGACGATGGGTCTCGATTATCCCTATCGGGACACCCTGCCGCCGACGGAAGCGGCGGTAGAACGGTTCGCGGAGATCTTTCGCAGGGATTTTACGGTAACGATCGAATAAGGCAGACCGAAAAGACATGGAAAAAATGACGTCCAAAGACCTGATCTTATTTTTGGGACAAAGCAATATGGTGGGCCAGTCGGAACGGCTTGCGGAAAACGAACCCGTGCCCGGCGCGCTGGAATACCGTTTCCTGACCGACGAGCTGATCCCGCTGCGCGACCCGGCGGGAGAAGACCTCGGACACGGGATGCGGGCGGTTTATCATTTCGCCGAGAAACCGTCTTTTCAGCAATGGGTGGAGGATACGGTTCTTCAGGGAGCCGTGGAGGGCCATACCAGCCTGATCCCCTCGTTTGCGCGAGGGTATATCGAGGCGACGGGCCGGGAGATCGTTGCCGTGCCCGCCGCCAAGGGCAGCACGACGGCCGCCGATTGGCAGCCCGGTACGGAAGGCTGCGCGGCGATCATCAAAAAAGCTTCCGCCGCGAAAAAGAAGACGGGGCGGGTCGATCATGTGTACGCCGTCTGGCTGCAGGGCGAGAGCGATATGCTGAACCGGACGGAACCGGAGATTTATACCGAACAGGTGATCCGCGTCAAAAACATTCTGAAAACGGAATTGGGCCTTTCCCGCTTCGGTGTGATCCGCGTCGGCCGGTTCTCCTCCCTTGCGCCGTGGAACGATATACCGACGGAAGAACGCCTGCGGGCGGATCTGGCGATCATCACAGCGCAGGACGCGCTCTGCGAGCGGGATGAAGATTTCCTCATGCTTACCCGCGCCGCAGACGCGCTTGTCGTCGGCGACCCTCGGTACGCAAACCCCAACGCGACGGGTCATTTCAGCGCTCTGGGACTGCAGGTCCTGGGCAGGGAAGCGGGACTTCGCTTTGGGGCAGCGGTTCGGCGACGCTGAAACGGACGGTTATGGATTCAAATATCGAGAAAAAACTGAAATAAAGGAGATGTGTTGAATGGGCATACAGATCTTCGGTACAAAGAAAAGCGCCGACTCTCGTAAGGCGGAACGCTTCTTCAAGGAACGCGGCGTAAAATTCCAATATGTCGACCTGAAAGAAAAGGGACTCAGCAGGGGTGAACTGCAGTCCGTCATAAACGCAGTAGGAAGACTTGACGATTTGATAGACGCGGACGGGAAGGATAAGGATCTGCTTATCCTGCTGTTATACCTAACGCCGGAAGATCAATTTGATAAGGTTCTGGAAAACCAGTCCCTGTTGAAGCAGCCCGTCGTGCGAAACGGCAAACAGGCTACGGTTGGCTATATGCCGGACGTTTGGAAGACATGGCAATTCTGACAATTGCGGAAATATGTTTTTATTTTGTCTTTTATGTCAATTTTTGTTTGACCTGATACGTTTATCATGCTATAATAAACTTAATAAAGAAGCGATCAGGAGGTAGTATTATGGCAAATGTCAGCGCGATTTCCCGCAACGAGTGGATGCTTCGCGGCCCTCTCGCGAAGAAAGGTTACGACTGGTGGTGGCACAACTTCACCGCCGAAAACGCCGAGACCGGTGAAAAGAAACCCTTTTATGTGGAATTCTTTACCTGTAACCCCGATCTGGCGGAAAAGGATCCTGTGATCGTATGGAACGATCCCAAAGCGCAGCAGGCGGGCAAGCGGCCTTCTTACCTGATGGTCAACGTCGGTTTCTGGGGCAAGGACCACGGCCAGCTGCACCGTTTTTTCTCCCTGAAGGACGTGCATATACACGCCGATCCTCCTTTTTCCATCAAGGCGGATGACTGCTACTGCGATGAAAAGTGCACCTGCGGGTCTGTTTCCATTACCAAGGAAGATGCCGACGCTCACCCCGAATGGATGTGCGACGCCGGCGAATTGAAGTGGGACCTGAAGATCAATAAACAGATCGCCTTCAACGTGGGCTACGGAGCCAGCCGTCCCTTCCGCAAGATCAACGCCTTTGAAATGTTCTGGCACGCGGAGGGCATGAAGACCGCATACTCTGGCGAGTTAGAGCTGAACGGCGTAAAATACGTCGTCAGGCCCGAAACCTGCAACGGCTACGCCGACAAGAACTGGGGCGGAGATTTCACCAGTCCCTGGGTGTGGTTATCTTCCAATAATCTTACCAGCCTTAAGACCGGCAAAAAACTGAACAACAGCGTATTCGAGATCGGCGGCGGCCGTCCGAAGATCTATTTCATGGCGCTGGACCGCAAGCTGTTGGGCACATTCTATTATGAGGGCAAGGACTACGAGTTCAACTTCTCCAAGTTCTGGACCGGCTCCGGCACACAATTCGACTGTGTGGAAACCGACGACGAGATACGCTGGCACGTGGTACAGACTACCTTCAAGGCGAAAATGGACACCTACATCACCTGCAAAAAAGAGGAGATGCTGAACATCAACTATGAGGCGCCCAACGGCACCAAGCGTCATAACCGTCTGTGGAACGGCGGCACCGGGACCGGCGTTATCAAGCTGTATGAAAAAAGCGGCGGCGACTGGAAGCTGATTGACGAGGTCAAGGCGGAAGGGATCGGCTGCGAATACGGCGAATATGACAAGTAATGACTGAATGATAAAACGTTTCCCCGCGCTTTTTATGAGCACGGGGAAATTCTTTTCTTGCTATTTTGTTTCAATATGCGTATAATGAAGAAAAATGCTGGAAAGGGGCGTTTTTCCATGAAAAAAAGAACGGTACTGCTGATCGCCACAGGCGTTTTGACGGCAGCCATTTGCCTGATCATGAATATGGTCTATATCCCCCAGATCGAAAGCGCCGCGCAGGGCTTGCGCTGCTTTGATATGCGTTTCGGCTATTCCGTTGAAGAGGCAAGGGAATTCTTGAATGCGCTGACACAGGAGGGAAGAAACACCTATCTCACGCGGCAGCTTCCTCTGGATTGCGTATATCCACTGGTCTACGCATCGTTCTTCGCGCTGCTGTTCAAAGCGCTTTATGGAAAAAAGACGGCGTTGGTTTTTCTGCCGCTGCTGCTGGCGGTTGCCGATTACGTGGAAAATGTCTCTGTTTTGCTGATGCTGCGGCATAATCCTGTCTATCTCAATGACATCCAGGTCACGATCGCTTCATATGCCACGATCATCAAAACGGCGATGATGTATCTGTGTTTTATTCTGATCCTTATTCTGTTGATCATGTATCTAGTACGCCGTAACAAGAAAGCGAAACGGTGATCAGATCATATAATCGTATTCGGAGGAATTCCTGTCAAGGATATCCTGCAGGGTGACGGAATCAAGGTACTCGTTGATGCGCCTGTCCAGCTCCCGCCAGATAAACAGGGTAGGGCAGTCGTTTCTTCTTTCGCAGCCGACGGGGTCCCATTCCAGACATGCCACCGGCGCCATACTGCCCTCCGTCAGGCGAAGGATCTCTCCCACCGTGATCTGATCCGGCGATTTTGCCAGTTGATAACCGCCCTGAAATCCTCTTCCGGCGGTCAGCAGATCGCTGTTGTGCATGGAGGATACGATCAGCTCCATATATTTTTTGGAAATACCCTGCCGTTCCGAGATCTCTTTCAGCGGCACGAAGCCGTTGGCGCTGTTTTGCGCAAGATCGATCATCATTCGCAGCGCGTATCTGCCTTTGGTGGAAATTTTCATGGGATCACTCCGTTCAGAATAATTGCAATCATTATTCCTCTTTTTCTGGATGTTGCAATGCAAAATCCCTTCGCAGCATGCGCCGAAAAGCGCTGTTTGCACTTTGCGAAAATGAGGTTCAATGTTCCCGGCGCGAAAAAGGTGTTTCTGCTTCCCGCGCACAGCGCGGGCGGCGAGCTTTGCTTGCCGGGATCAAAGGTTATTATACCATAGGTTTACTGGGTTTTCAAGAGCTAATTACGGAATACGAAGGTCGGTTCACAATGAAGAAAGAAAATCAAACGAATGATATAATAAAGGAACAGGAGAATATTTCCCGATCTTACCCCACAGTATTCATTCACGGTCTCGGCGGATGGGGAGAAGAGGACGGCATGGAAACAAAGCTGCGTTACCGTTACTGGGGATTTTCATCCGGCGAACGCGATCTGCTGGCGCATCTGAAAAACGAGGGATATGAGGTATTCAACCCATCGCTTGGGCCGTTTACTTCCGCTTGGGACCGCGCCTGCGAGCTTTGGGCATATCTGTTCGGCGGGAAAGTGGATTTCGGTAAATATCACAGCGAGACCTACGGTCATCTGCGCTACGGCAGGACCTACCCCGGTGTTCTGAAGGACCTCGGTCGGCCCGGTCCTCATGAAATGATCAACCTGATCGGCCACTCCTTCGGCGGGCCTACGGCAATCCTGTTTGTCGATCTGCTTTGGAACGGCAGTGAAAAAGAACGCGCCTGCACGCCGGAAGATCAGCTTTCACCGTTATTTGTCGGCGGAAAAGCGTTCATCAATTGCCTGATCACGCTCAGCGGCGCAAACAACGGCACCACCTTTGCGGATTTCTTCGGTGAAAAAGGGATAAAAGCGCTGGCAGGCGTCATTTATACAGCCAATGCGCTTGCAGCTCCCACGCCATTGATGCGATTGCTGGATTTTCATACGGACCAATGGGGGATCATGAGCCGATCAAAGTATTATCCATATGGAATGCCATCCTTGAAAAATCGATTGAACGGCGTTCAGCGTCTTTTAAATCAAAGGCTGGATAACGTGGGCTATGAACTGCAAGTGGAATATGCCGCCGAGATCAACAAAGGTCTTCGTCCTTGTCCTTCAACATATTATTACGCCTTCCGTTGCTGCCGCACCCACAGCGACGGCAACGGACATCAGGTCCCCGACCGTGATATGCGGCGTATCCTGAAGCTGTGGAGCACCGTGATCGGCCGCTATCAACCGAATAAGCTGGCTCCTTACGGTTTTGATGAAAGCTGGCTGCCATCCGATGGGATCGTCAACGTGAAATGTCTGGGCGCTCCTTTCTCGCTGCCATGCCTGAAATACGATCCCGCCGTCCCCACGAAGCCGGGCGTTTGGTATGAAATGCCCGTTGAGGATAAACACCACATGAGCTGGGTGGGGATCGGAGAGGATGAAAAGGCGCTTTTCTCCTTCTTTGACGATCTGTACGACAGTTTCCTGAATAACAAATAACAGCAAATTAAAAAGAGAATGATCCCCGGACAATAGCGTTCAGGGATCATTATATTTAACAGATGCGCATGTTATTTTTACGGATCAGATGATCCCGAGAGGGATCAGTACCGCCAGCAGCACCGCCACCAGTCCCCACAGGCAGATCAGGAATTTCTTCTGCGTTTTGCGGGGTTTGTCGTAGATCAGGTTGGCCGCCAGGAAGAAGGGGATATAGGTGGTGATAAACACCGGCAGCGCACCCCACCATTTGTATACCCAAATGAATGCGGGGGTGGAGGCAAGGAAGATCTCGAAGACGGAGAAGAACAGGGCGTTGCCGATAGCAAAAGCGATGCGGTTGTTGATGCCGAGGATCTTTTTATTTTTGTCCTCCGGCAGCAGCTCCACGCTCATAAAGCCCGCGACGGAGAACATCATGGAAAGCTCCCACGAGACGCCAACCAGCAGGATATAGCTGGTGCTTTCAGGTGATACGTGCCAAAGGGCATAGCCGGAAAAATGGCAGATGACGGCGTTGGCGATCTCATAAAGCCAATGGACACCGTAAAGTGCCAGCGCGGCAGCCATGCCGTTATAATTCTTCTTTTTCCATTGCGGGATCCAGATCCCCACGATCACTACCGCCAGTATGGCGATAAAAGTCCAGTTGAAATTTGCCGTACTTCTGACGGCGCTTTTTGCGGCTTCCGCGGCAGCCATCGCGGCGGTGGAACCGTCTCCGAACAACATAAAATCACACTCCCGTTTTTTGTTGAATACATTATACCACATCTGTCCGAGAAAAGATATGCGTGATTTTGACCGAAATTTTTCCGTTCTTCTTGTATAATGATACAAATTGAAAATCGATCTGTATTGACAAAATAAAAGAATACGATAAAATATTCAATGTCATAACAAATTTTCCGATTGAGAACAGGAGAAAAGAAGGATATGATCCTGGAAACGAAACGGCTGATCCTTCGCCCGTGGGAAGAAGAGGACGCGCAAGATCTATATGAATACGCAAAAGATCCGCGCGTGGGCCCCGCCGCCGGTTGGCCGCCGCACACAAGCGCGGAGAACAGCCTTGAGGTCATCCGGACGATCCTCTCCGCGCCGGAGACCTACGCCGTCTGCCGGAAAGAAGACGGCAGGCCCATCGGCAGCGTGGGACTGATGGTCGGCGGGAAGAGCAACGCCTGCCTGCCGGAGACCCAGGGCGAGATCGGCTACTGGATCGGCGTTCCCTTCTGGGGACAGGGACTGATCCCGGAGGCGGTCAGGGAGCTGATCCGCCACGCGTTTGCCGACCTGCGGCTGGAAGCGTTGTGGTGCGGATATTTCGACGGCAACGAAAAATCGAAGCGCCTGCAGGAGAAATGCGGTTTTACCTATCATCATACGAACACAGACGTTTATTGGAAGCAGACGGACGACGTCCGCACCGAACAACTCACGCTGCTGAAGCGGGAGGAATGGATCGGCGGGTTTACCATCCGCCCGCTGTCGGCCGCAGAGGTCCCGGCGGCGCTGGCGCTGGCTTGGCGGGTGTTTTCACAGTACGAATCGCCGGACTACACGGCGGAGGGCACGGAAGAATTTCGCAAGACCCTGCGCGACGACGCGTATCTGTCCGGCCTGACCTACTACGGCGCGTTCGACGGAAACAAACTGATCGGGGAGATCGCCATCCGGCCGGAGAAAAGGCATATATGCTTCTTTTTCGTCGACGGCGGCTATCACCGGCTGGGCGTAGGGACGCGGCTGTTCCGACATCTGCTGCGGGATCATCCGGATGAAACGATCACGCTCAATTCCTCCCCCTACGGGCTGCCGTTTTATCAGGCGCTCGGCTTTGTCAAAACGGCGGAAGAACAGACCGTGAACGGCATCCGGTTCACGCCGATGATTTGGAGGAATTAAAAACCGATATAGATAAATCGGAATTTAAGGAAAAGAAAATGACAATACCTGTAAACGTACATAATAGAATACTTGACGTTGGAGACTATTTGCAAAAGCTGATCGGGGCGTGTAAAAAAGCGTTTGGCGACCGATTGGTATATGTGGGACTTCAGGGCAGCTATATGCGCGGCGAAGCGACCGATCAAAGCGATATCGACGTGATGATCGTTCTTGACGGTTTTTCCGTTGCGGATATGGATGCGTACCGGGAGATCCTGAAGAAGATCGGAAATGATGAGAAATCCTGCGGGTTTATTTGCGGCAAGGAAGAAATGACGCGGTGGAATCCCCTTGAAGTTTGCCAGCTGTGCCACACGACAAAGGATCTGTTCGGCGAATTGAAAGACCTTCTTCCGTCTGCGACACGGGAAGACGAGATCAACTATGTCAAGCTGAGTTTGGGAATTCTGTATCACGAACTCTGCCACCGCTATATTCATGCGGACAGAAAAGAGAATATCGCCGCCTTTCGCGGTACTTGCAAAGGACTGTTTTTCCTGATCCAGAATCTGCATTTTCTGGAGAGCGGATCATTCGCCGTGACGAAACGAGAGCTGAAAGAACAGGTATCCGAAGAAGATCGCGCCATACTTGAAATGACAGAATGGCCGGATGATTATGATTACGATACGGCTTTTTCTCTCCTATTCCGCTGGTGTCAAAACGCATTCCTTCGAGTTGCCCTGACATAATAGGGAGCGATAAATATATTATGGCAAACATCATAACCGGAATCAGAATCGTGCTCAGCGTCGCGCTGTTGTTTTTCCCCGCGTTTTCTCCCGCGTTCTACGCGCTCTATCTCACCGCCGGGCTGTCAGACATGATCGACAGCACGGTGGCACGGAAAACTGGCAAGGAAAGCGAATTCGGCGCAAAGCTGGATACCGCGGCGGATCTTGTGTTTTTCTCGGCATGTTTGATCAAATTGCTGCCGACCCTTCAGCCTCCGATTTGGCTTTACGTCTGGACCGGCCTGATCGCCCTGATCAAGGCTGTCAACGTCGTTTCCGGGTATGCGGTCCGGAAGAAATGGATCGCCCCGCATACCGTCATGAATAAGGTGGCAGGCCTATTGTTGTTCGCGCTGCCGCTGACGGTTTCGTGGATCGAGCTGAAGTATTCGGCAGCCGTCGTCTGCGCGGTCGCCACGTTCGCCGCCATTCAGGAAGGGCACCTGATCCGGACAGGAAGGGACTGAATCAAATGAAAGTCGTTCAATTTTTTGAAAGCGACCGGCAGCAGCACTGGCTGGACGAGATCCAACGAAGTGACTGGCGCGCGGGGCCGTTCCTGGCCCGGTTGCTGCGGGAGGGGACATTTTTCGAGGCAGTAGGGAAGTCCTCCCGGGTGCTGCTGCTGACCGAAGGCGACGAACTGATCTCTTACTGCACGTACGCCGAAAAGGACGATATCCAGCCGACGGAGCTGACGCCGTGGATCGGGTTCGTCTATACGTTCCCGGCCCGCCGCGGCCACCGGTACGCGGGGCTGCTGTTCGCGGAGGTCGGGCGCCTTGCCCGGGCGGAGGACGTCAACAAAGTGTATCTCTCTACGAACCACGTGGGCCTGTACGAAAAATACGGTTTCACGTACCATACGATGATGACGGATCTCGACGGCAACCCTTCGCGGGTTTACGCAAAGCGAACGGACCTCATGCATCTGGATACGTGCGATCCGTATATCGGGTACGCGCAGCGATGTGCCGGCAACCGCGTGTATCCATTGTCCGTCGCGCAGGGCTTTCAGGACGGGGATATCCTCTTTTATGATGAAAACGATGCCCGCGCGGCCCTGTTCTGGCATTACGCGGGATTCGCCTATCTGTCCGGGGATATCACCGAACCGTTTTTGGAACGGATCGATCGGGATTTCATGCAAAAAGAGCTGGATCGAAGGTTCATTCTGATTACTGACGATCAGCGTGTGATCGATTTTTTTGCCGGAAAAGACCATATCCGATTGGAACAAAGGATCGAATACCGATATGATAATGCGCCGCCTGATCTTTCAGATTTGTTCGGATACAGGATCGAACCCATTTCGGCGAACAATATCCGCAAGCTCCGCGGTAAGATCGTTCCTTCCTTTTCATGGTCAAATGAGGAACAGTTTTTGAAAAACGGGTTCGGTTACGTCGCGATGGACGGCGATACGGCCGCGGCAGTTGCCTTTTCCGCCGCCGTAAGCACGGAAGAAGTGGATATCGGCGTGGAGACAGCCGAACCGTACAGACAAAAAGGGTTAGCCAAAGCCCTCGTCGGCAGGATGTGCCGCGAAATCGTTGTCATTGGCAAAAAGCCGGTGTGGGCGCACGCCGCATCCAATACCGGTTCCAGGCGGACCGCGTTGCACGCAGGGTTTACGGTTGACAGAATCAATACGGTGATGAAAAAGCGGTAGGAGCGAAATGATCACTAATAAGAAGCAGTTTTGCATTGTTTCGTTTTGACTTATTCTGTTAAAGCCTTTCAGAAATGAGGCAAACCGATACCGGATTTCATAAAACCTTCCGTTGTATAATATTCGTTTGTCATATAGATAAATGAGAAGTATTCCTTTATACTAATACTGGATAATTGAAGAGGAGAATTGATATAAAAGAACGATTGCTGTTTTAATGAGCCTTTTATTGTTTTTTGTCCTGCTTGTTCCGGTTCACGCTGCAAGTTCGGAAGACCTGCCTTATCCAGACAGTCAGTATTTTGATTATCAGGATTACCGTCTGCACTACCGCGTGATGCAAGCCGCGGAGGAAAAAGGTCAGATCCTGTTTCTGCACGGTTTTGCGGCTTCCACCTATTGCTGGAACGGTCTTGCCGCGATTCTGACGGAAAACGGATATACCTGCGTACTTGTCGACCTGCCGGATTTCGGTTTCTCCTCCAAAGAAACGGATCAGACCGTCCGTCTGCCGCGGGAAGATATCATTCACGCGCTGATGACGGCGCTCTCCGACCGGCCGTAGTATGTCGCAGGTCATTCGATGGGCGGCTATACCGCGTTCGCCATTGCGCAGAAGTATCCCGAAAGCGTGAAAAACCTTCTTCTTTACAGCACCGCCGGAAACAACGGGCTGTTCGATCTTCTAGACCCGCTGACGACAAATCCTGTCACGGCGAAAACTGTGGGCAGTCTGATCGAAGCGATCGGCAAAAACCCCTTCTTTGTAAAATTGATCATGTCCTGGGCAACACAGGATAAGGCGTACCTTGAGGGCTATGATTACGAAGCGCTGATGGCGCCGTACCGCATTGAAGGCACGGGCGAGGGGATCGTCTATTCGCTTTCCACGCATACAAAAACGGATTACGATGCGGTTGCGAAAATGCCTCCCATGCTTTTCCTGAACGGCAGCAGAGACACGGTCTGCCCGCTTGCGGAGCGTATCAATCTGCGCAGCGCACTGCCGGAAGGGAGCGTTGATTTCATTATGGAAGGCGCCGGTCATATGCTGATCGAAAGCCGTGCCGCAGAGGTTGCTTCCGTCACGCTGGACTTCCTTTCAGAAAATCCCTGAAAGCTTTTCGGTAAAAATTTAAACAGAGGAACGAAACAGTTACGTGTTTTCCGTACAATTTTGACGAGTTTCTGAGATTATTATAGATACAAAAGGAGCTGCATTTATAAAAAATAGAGTTATGCCCATCGGGTATACCATCGCATGGGTCGTCGTGGCCGCGGCATATCTTGTCTGGATGCTGTGCATGAAGAATACCATTCTCGGGACCTACGAGACCGAGGCGGCAAGGACGGTGGACGGGATCTTGTATCCCGATATCACCGGTATGACCGGCAGACATTGGCTTTATCCCGTTTGGGTCGCGATCTCCACGCTGTCGCTGCTGCTTTTCCCACTGTATACGAAGCTGCTTCTCTTTTCCGAAAAAAAACGGAAAAGCGCTGAAAACCGTGTATCTAATTCTGCTCGTGTTTGATTTTGTCTTCGTGACCTGGTATGCCGTAATGGGGGACCGCTATGATTTTACGCAAAAACTGAAGTACGTCACTTCAAGCATGATCGGGCTTAATTTTCCGTGGCATTTCCGGATGTGGGGAGTCTATTCTTCGGCGGCGGTGTTTTTGAATACGCTGTATGCCTACCGCAGGACCGGTTTTCGTTCTCTGCCGTGTTATGTCCTTGCCTCGATCGGCGCCACCGGCATTTATCTCACGATCAATCTTCCGTCTGTTGGCGAAAACGCGGATTTTTCCAATCCGCGCTGTCTGTTCCATTGGATCGGCGCGCTGTTCTTTACTTTTCTTGGGTCTGCGCCGTCGGGCGTGCTCTTCCATCATCAGATGTGCCGTGGCCTGAAATATTATCGGGGTGCGTTCCTGCTGTTCATCAGCACTGTAATCGTGATGACGGCGCTTCTGATTATCGTCGGCAAAAGCGCCCTGATTGAAAATCTGCCGTTCTGGGTCATGTACGGATTGCTGTTTACGGTCAACTTTACAGACCTCATGAGCAATGACCGCTACCGGAAAAACTACCGTCCCAAAGGGCAGGACGCGACGAAAGCGGTTGAAAGCTTGCGTTCGTAATATTCTCCGGCACGGCAGGACCGTGTTCCGATCTGTCGGCGGTCTTTTATTACGGCGCATCGACATATCAATCATACGAACAAGAGATCCGATGAATATACTATTGATAGGCAACAGTCACACATACGTGAACGATATGCCGGCGCTTGTCCGGGAAATGGCGGAGAGTGCTTCCGGAGAAGAATGCCATGCGTTTATGCTGGCCTATTCGGGGCGGTCTTTGAAATGGCATATCGAGGAGGAATACTTTTCGGAACGCTTCAATATCCTCTACGGCGGTTACGACTACTGCGTGATCCAGGAGCAGGCGCATCCGCTGCCGCCGGAAGAGGACACCGTCGCCTATGCGGGCAGGATCATCGACCTGTGCAAAAAAGCCGGTACGGTCCCGATTATTTTTGAAACGTGGGCAGAAAAAGCGAAACCGGAGAACCAGACGGAAATGAACCGCAGATACCGGACACTTGCCGCAAAGACCGGCGCACGACTGGCGCCTGTCGGCGAGGTGTGGAGCGCCGTATCGGCGGACTTAAAAGATGCGTCGAACGCGGATCTGTATTTCCGCGACGGCGAGCACGCGTCTCCCGTCGGCGATTATCTGATCGCAATGGTGCTTACGAAAACGATCACCGGCCGACTGCCGGAACGAAACTTTCTGAAAGCGTTTGATTTTTCTGTCCCGGAGCGCTTCCAGCCGGTGAAGGAAAGCGCGTCTGACGAAACGGTTTCCATCCCTCCGGAAATCGCCGAGACGATCCGACGGCGCATTGAAACACAAATATAAAAGAAACAGGATCGCAAAAAACTTGCGATCCTGTTTCTTTTGGCGGAGAGTCAGGGATTCGAACCCTGGGTGCTTTGTGAGCACACAGCATTTCGAGTGTGTAAAGTTTCTCCACTCTTTGTTCTGAAATCGTTCCTTTTCGTCTCGGATCGTTCCAGTTGAATCGTTTGTACCATAACGGTTTTGCGGGATGATATGGGAAAAAGAGGAACAAAAAGAAATCGGTTCAAGCAATACCGGAAAGATGCAAGAAATCACTCTTTTCTTGCATAAATGCAAGAAAAATGCAAGAAAAAAACGGCGTCAATATGCTCCGGATTATGACAAGGAAAAATAGAATTTGGAGTGTAACCGAAATGAAAAAAGAACTTTACAACTTGGACCAATACGAGGATATCCTGACCAAAGAACAAATGCGCATCGTTTGCCATATTTCAAAGCGAAAAGCAATGTATCTGTTGCAGTCCGGGCTGATTCCCTGTATCAATACCGGAAAAAAGACACATACATATCTTATCAAAAAAACCGATATAGAAAACTATCTTCGGGATCGGGAGGTCAATCCGTGGAGGTATGCGGTAAGTTATCCGAAACAGGCATCCGCAACCGACCGCAGCAGAATTAAAAATACTTTATACATTGTAGATGTCATTCAGCATCAAAATATGTGGACCTATTACAACAATCAGCTCATTCCTTACCCGGAGCTGATGAATGTGACACAGGTCAAATCGTTTACCGGATACGGGGAAAACACGATACGAAATTGGATCAATAAAGGAATCCTGAGATATTTGGATTGTATCGCCGGTTGGCGTATTCCGAAAACATGGCTTCTTCAATTTCTTTGTTCCGAGTATTATAACAAGATCTCCAGAAAAACTCCGCGGCACTTATCCTATATCGCC
Organism: Clostridia bacterium; assembly: GCA_017428085.1. Lineage (GTDB taxonomy): Bacteria > Bacillota > Clostridia > Oscillospirales > Acutalibacteraceae > RUG806. The sequence continues at coordinate 156,543 of JAFRRP010000019.1, forward strand.
GAGATGCTTCGGCTCTACGCTTAAATAGGAGGTGATCGTAATGATAAATAGTTTTATTGAAAATCTGTTTTTCGGCAATGTTAATCCGCAATCTCGGGCGGTAAAAACCGGCAGTCACGCGGATAAGCTGAGAACCTATATCACAGATCACTTGCCGGAAATAGAAACCGCTTTGCCCGATGATCAGCGCGGCTTGCTTGAAAAAATTTTTGACGCACAAAGTGAGCTGGATACGATCACGGAGCTGGACAGTTTCATCGTCGGTTTCCGCTTCGGCGCGGCGTTTACATACGACACTTTCGTGAATACGGATACCCCGTACCGCGATCTGAACGAAAAACTGTAATCCGCACATTCGACAGGCCTCCGTTTCTTTGTTATGATGTAGATACCAAAAGAAACGGAGGTCAATTCTATGCGAGAGAAAAAAGTCAAAATGAAGTTTTCGGACTTTGAGTGCAACCTACTTATCAATGGTATCAACGAATGGCGGAATATACATCTTCAAAAAAAGGGCTGAGGTAAATGTTGAAGTGCCCGCAGTCGTATTCCTTATATTTCACATTCTTTGCTTTTTCGCAAGCTGAATTGTTTTATATGATATGACGTCCAGACCTGAATAAGAAGCGAAACGAAATCTGAATGAAAAATGAAGTATTCAGGAAATACAAAGCGTCTCTCGGCTATGAGGGACGCCTTGTATATATCAGATCAACGTGAACATATCAGTTGAATCTGCTCACGCCCACCAGCAGAAAAGCTGCCGGATGATGTAAAACAGATCATGGATGAACTCTGTCCACCAGCCGATGAAGGTGCGCTTGTCGTGTGTTTCGCCGCACCAGCGACAGATTTTATCAGTGTCCGCGGGCTCGGTGGGCTCGGCGGGTTCACCCGTGGCGGGGATGACTTCCGTGCGGGTCTCAACGATCTCGCCGCAGCCGCCCGCGCAGTAAACGCAGATCTGTTTTACGCCGTCAGTTGTGGCGGTGGCGGGCGTCAGCACGGTTTCTTTGATTTCGGAAGTCTCGTCCGCATAGTGCGCGGCGGTGACGTTCAGCAGGAAATAGTGCTGGGTCCCGTTGAGCTGTTCCTGTACGACCTCGGCGCCTGCGATGCCGGGTTCTTCTTCCCAGTTGAAGCACCAGCCGAAATCGGCAGTCAGGCAGAGATACATTTCGTAAGCCGTACCGCCGACGGCAGCACCGGGTGCTTCGTCGGTCCAAAACGTATCATCCGCGTGAAACTTCTCCGGCTCGTCACAGATTACAACGGGCGCGTTTTCGGCAAGGTCCGTACCGCATTTCACTTCGCCCACGGTAAAGGCGGGCGTGATGCGGACGTTCCACATCGCGTAATATACGGCATCTGTCTCCGGAACAGCCGCAAGCGACATCGCGGCGAGCGCGGCGACGTACGCCTGATGAGAATCGTAGCTCTCGGGCGGGAGCGGCGTAAAGCCGTGGATGTTATAGCCCTCCGCTCTCGCGGCCATGACCGCGTAATAATACGGGAGCGCTATGGAGCTGCCAACCTCGGCCTCAGTCACGTAGTTCTCACACTTGCCGCCCATATCGAATGTGAGTGTCACGGTCTTCTGTTTTGTGTCGGTATAGGGCTCGCCGTCAAGCTCCGCTGTCGCGGTGTAGATATAAGTTTCGGCGTCGTAGGTCACGTCCGCTTCAACGGACGTCTGGGCCTCGCACACGCTGCAGGTGAACGTGGCGGTGGCGGTATAGTCCGCCGTCCAGGTCCATACAGTGCTCCAGTCGTGGTCGCCGGTGGCGGGATCAATGACCGAGTCCATCACGTTCCCTTCAAGGTCGATCGGCTCCCCGCAGCGTCTGCAGGTGAAGTGCGGTAGCACGCCGTCGTTGCCGCAGTCCGCGAATGTCGCAGCCGTCCAGTCCTCTTCACAGTAGACATGCCCGCCGGGGATCACGGTATCGGCAAGGGCGATCTCAATGTACGCGTCGTTCTCGATCACGTAGTACCTGCCGTTGCTGCATTCGTAATAGGCGATATTGCCGTCTTCATCGCAGGTGGGCTCCTTTTCGGGCACGGGCGTATAGGTGAATACCCCGACCAGCGTTTTGCCCGCCAGCGTCGCGACCTGTTCCGCGGTGAGCGTTCCGGAATATTCGTTTTCGCCGTCGGTCAGCGTCCGGCCTTCCTGTACGGTGACCGTTGCGCCGGACAGAACGCTGTCGAGCGTATAGCTGCTGCCCGGATCATCGGCGCCGAGCGTGAGCGCGCTGCCCGCGTTGACGCCCGCGACGTTGCCGGACGCGGTCACGTTGCCGCCGGTGAGCACGACACCCGCCTGACCGTACAAACCGAAGGTGCCGCCCTGGGCCGTAACGGCGCCGCCGGTGATCTCGATCAGGCCGGAGCTGTAGATGCCGAAGTTCCCCGAGGCAGTCGCAGTGACGCTGCCGCCGGAGATGGTGACGTCGCTTCCCATAATGGCCATATTGCTGGTCGAAACGTTTACGGTGCTGTTGCTGATGGTCACGCTGCCGCCGTTGGCCTGCAGGCCGTTCTGGCCGCCGCTTCCTTCCACCGTGGCGTTTGTGATGACGATGCTTGCCGCCCGCACCGGCGCTTCCGTGCTTCCGCAGACGGACGTGTACGATCCGCCGTCGAGCGTGAAATCGCCCGTGATGCTTCCGGTTTTGCCGGTCACGGTGCAATTATGAAACGTGATATCCTTTCCGTAGAGACTGCCGGTCAGCGTGCTGTTCCGGGCCGTAAAGTCGCCGGTGTTCGGCGAACCGCCGATCCTCTGAGAAGAAATGATGGTTCCGCCGTAAACGTTCATCGCACCGTTATAGCAGATCATTCCGCCGGAAAGATGAAGCTCTGCCGAATTGTTTGCCTGCGTATAGACGTTCATCGCGCCGCCTGCGTAATTGACGTTGCCGATACTGACCAGATCCGTATTCGTGACCGTCCAGTCGGCGTCGTCGGCAAGGATCAGATTGGTGACGGCGTCTTCAAAATACAGCGCGTCGCTGCCGCTGTACGTGCCTTCGATCACGTACCAGCCCGTTTCAGCCGATGCATAGTGGGTACCGGGCACAGCCACAGTCGCCTCCACGGTCTGCGTTTCGCCGTTTTCGTCAATGTAGGTCACGCTTTCCGTCGTGACGGGACTCACGTCTTCCGCCAGCACCGCAGCGTTGAACAGGGTGAAAAGCATGATCAGCGAAAGAAAAACGCCGATCGGTTTTTGTATTTTTTTCATCAGAAAACCTCCCGATTGAAGAGTTGCATATGGTTATTATAATGCAGACGTTAGCTTATTTCAATTACCTGAACAAAAAATAGACGGAATGAAGGTTGAGTGGCAGATCAGGTAAACAGATTGAAAAAACAAAGTTTCAGTATTTTTGGCTTGAATTCGATTTTTTATCCTCTGCCGAACAGATGTGCAAAAAAGTAAAGGATGGCGTGGAAGAAACCGACGATGCTGCCCCAGAAGCCTGTATGGACCTGATCGCACCACTTGCAGCGTTTTTCGCCGGAGGGCTGATCGGGGTCCGTATGGGGATCCGGTTCGTCCGGCGTACCGGTGGCAGGCAGGATCTCTTCTTTGGTATCGGTATAGGTTTGCCCGTTGAACTCTGCGGTGGCCGTATATACACGCTTGCCCTCCGCGGTTGCGGTGGGTTCGGCGGTCACGCGGTTCGTTACGGTCACGTCCGGCGTCTGCGTATCGTCTCCGCTGACGCAGGTAAGCGTTACAGCCGCTTTGTAATCGTCCGTCCAGTTCCATACGGGCGTGCCGTAGGTGTGGCCCGTCGCGTTTACCGGACGCGTTTCCTTGTGGCTTTCATCGTTGGCGCACACGCGCTGCTCCAGACCGGCTTCGGTGCAGGTTGCAGGCTGCACGGTCGTCCATTCGCCGTAGGAGTGTCCCCTGGCGCTGATATCCGCAACGGTAATGCTCTGCGCCTCAAAGGCTTCGTTCTCAAAAGAGGCTGATGTATAGGTCGTTTCGCCCTTTTCCGTGCAGGTCGGTTCCTTTGTGACCTCGGATGAGACTTCAACGATTTCATAATCCACGTGATCCTCGTCGTTTTTGCAGACGCGCAAGGCAGTGAGCTCGCTGTAGTTCTCAGACCACTCATAAACCGGTGCATTCCAGTCGTGCTGCAGAGCAGGGATCATGATATCTTCTTCCGTGAGTTCGTTGCGGCCGTCTTCATCCGAGAAGTATTTCCCGCATTTCGTGCACTTGTAGTGGTCGATCTCGCCATAATACTCACATTCCGGTTCATGGCCTGAAACAAAACGCAGTGTGTGCACATGCTCCTCAAATACGGCGCACAGATGGGTGTTTTTCGTCAGTCTGGTACTGAAGCCGGCCGTAGGGATGTAGATCGTGCCGATCGTGTCGCGGAACGCCCAGCCCACGAAATCATAGCCTTCGTCCTTCCGGGCGTTCGCTCCGAAGAAAAACCCTTGATCGGCCGTGAGCGCTCTGTACGTTCCGAAGTCCTCATCACCGTCAAAAGCGATCGTTCCGCCAACGCCGAAGGTCCGGGTCGTGCGGTCGTAGACCGACAGCTCGATTTTCGCCAGCCAGCGGGCTTTGAGGTATACGTCCTCACAGATCGGCGTGTCAAAGTCGTAGGGCTCAGCGAAGTCATTGTCAAAATAAGGGTACCAGCCGCCGAAGATAAGATCTGCTTTTTCGGGATCCTCCGGCGGTTCCACAGTACCGCCCTGCCCGTAGGACATGCGGGCGTCAAGGAGGTCCTCGCCGTCAAAGAAGAATACGCCGCATCCCTCCGCGCCGCAGTCGCAGGATCCATCATAGAAGAAGTGCTCCTCCTCTTCGCTGAAGAGACAGTTCGCACAATTGCGGATGTGCATCTCCTCGTTGTTGCGCTGGTAAGTCGCGTTTTGGTGATTGCACTCTTCGATCAAAGCGAGCATCGCAGAACTTCTGCAGGTGGAAACACGATCGCCGGCGGCGACAGGGCGCAGATCGGATCCGGTGACGCGCATGGTCGGCCCGAACGTCAGATCGCCGTTGGTGTCGCCGTTGCAGCCGTGGCCAATCAGAAGCGCTTTGTTTTCACCCGAGTTGTTTACCAGGCGGAGTTCGATCGTTCCTCCCGTGATTGTGACGCTGCCCTCGCATTCGCCGCCGTAACTTGGCCCCCAAGTCTCCGCGCCCGCGCCGATGGCCGCGCCGCCGTTGGTGCCGACCGCTCTTACTGCGCCGCCGGAAACCGTGATGCTGCCGGTCATATTGCCGCCGTAGCCGGCCCCGAGGCCCGCTGCGCCTGCGTTGGTCTCGGAGAAGGAGGCATAGGTCCCCGATCCGACCGCGTGCACGGTGCCGCCGCTGATGCTGATGACGCCGTCGAAATCACCGCCGCCGGACTGGACGCCGGTGATGTTGGAGAACGAGCCCGCGCCGATGCCCGCCGAGCCGCAGTCATTTTCGCTGTTTCCGTAGGCATAGATATCCTCGCCGCCGGAAATATAGACGTTGATCTTTGTATTGTTATAGAATCCGCCGCCGATACCTGCCGCCAGATATCCGCCGGTCGCATAGATCGATTCACAGCCCCGGATCTCGATCGTTCCGCTTGACGTGGCGGAGGACGCATCGTAGCCTTCGCCGATGCCCGCGCCGTATTTTCCGCCTTTGGCATCGATCTTTCCGCCGCGGATGGTCACGCGGGACGGTCCGCATTCGCAGCCGCCTCCTATGCCGGCGCCCTCATCGCCGCCTTTGGCGTGGATATCGCCTCCGTAGATCTCGATTTGGGCGCCCGTGCTCTCGTCGCCTCCGCCAATCCCGGCACCGTATTCGCCGCCGAGGGCAGTTATATCGCCGCCGAAAATGCAGACCGCGCCGCAGGCACCCTCCGCGTCCTCACCGGTTCCGATGCCGGCGCCGCGGGAGCCGCCGGTCGCGTCGATCGTTCCGCCGTAAATATTGATTGAGCCGTGGGCGCCGCCCTCATCGCCTCCGATGCCGGCGCTGCCGGAACTGCCGGTCACTATGAGCGTTCCGCTGTCATCCGACTGACCGTAAATGCTCAGCTTGGCGCCCTCCGGCACACGGATGCCCTTTTCGGCGGTCAGCGTCATGCCGTCGGTGAGGATCAGCCGGACGCTGCCGCTGACGGTGATGCGGTCTTCAAAGGTAACGTTGCCGTCCAGTACGTACCAGCCGCCGGTCATGGCGTCGTTCGTGATCGAAGACACGTTCGTATATTCTCCGGTGTAATATCTGAGCTGCTCGGTGACAGACTTGTCCGCGCTGTTCCAGCTTCTCTCCATATAGGGAACGCCGAGGGGCGTCAGCTCCGCCGAGACCGTCACCGAGGCGGCCGGCATGGTAAAGCTTGCTGCGCTGTCGGAGATCCTTGTGACCGCGGCGCTGTGTTCGCCCGTTTCGTCCGTATAGGCGACGCGCCATTCGGCGCTGACCTTATCGGAAAGAGAAGAAGCGGCGTACAGCCTGACGGTTTCGCCCGGGTAAACGCGGAAGGTTTCAACATGCGGCACACCGTTTACCGAAGCTTCGATGCTGCCGTTCTGCACGGCGGCCAGAGAGACCGTATAGGGCGATACGTAGCTTGCGCCGATCTCCACGGGTGAAGCGGGCATGGTAAAGGTTCCGGTACACGTGCCGTCCGTGATCGTCAGATCATCCAGCGGACGACGCGCGGTCGCGCCGTTCATCGTAAAGGCATAGGTCACGCTGTCCACAAGGTCTTCATAGGTCCCCGCTTTGTTTTCATAGACGTACGTAACGTCAACCCGTTCGCCGTAAGCGGCCTCCGTTGCCGCTTCGCCGTCCACCGTAAAGGTCACGGCGCCTTCCACCGCTTCGTTCACGGTGAGGGCGTACTTCACGTTTCCGAACACGGCAGAAACCGTCACGGATTCGCCCGGCATGGTGAATTTGTAGCGGTAGAGCGCGGAGCCGTCCCTGTGGTAGTCAAGAGAGATGGGATAATTCGCGCCGGTGCGGTCGCCGGTCACGGTCAGGCTTTCCAGCAGGAACTCGTCAAACACGGTGAGCCAGACCGCCACGTCGTCGCCTGCTTCGGCTTCTTCGTCCGTTTCCAGCTCGCAGCCGGTCGCCGCGGCAGAGGGGCAGTCCGTTGTGATCGCGTAGACCGGAATGCCAAATTCGGCAGTGACGAAAACGTCCGTCGAGGGCATGGTGAAGGTGTATTCATTATAGCCCAGGTCGGTCACGGAATAAGCCGTACCGGCCGCATCCGTCACGGTAACGCTTCTCACCGCGTAACCGCGGAAGGCGTCCGGGGTCGCCGTCACCTTGACGGTCCAGCCCGCCTCGGCAAGGTCGTAATCCGCCGAGATCGTGCCGTTTTCGGTCTCGCCGTCCACCACCACGCAGTGCTTCGGTTGCTCGGGCACCCTTTCAAAGTCGGCGTAAACGTACAGGTCGCCGCTGCCGATATATATGGAATAGACGCTGTTTTCTGTGATCGTGTCCATGTAGGAGGTGATGTCCATCTGCGCCCCGTTGTCGCGGTCAACGTCCATCAGGCGCAGGGAGTCCGGCTCATAGCGGTAACCGTTGCCGGGCAGGATCGTCAGCGTGACCTGTTCGTCGTCCTGCCTCCCCACGAGCATTTTGTC
>JAFRRP010000020.1 GCA_017428085.1 Clostridia bacterium
AAAGTTGTTTCGGTTCATAGCGGCACTGAGGTGCCGCGCTACGGAATGTCAGGCCGCCGCATACCTCAGAAACATAGTCGCACTGCTCGTTTGGGGCGCTTCGCATTGCTCCTTGTTTCTTCACGTCAGCAGTTCGCCTTCATCCGCCACCGGCGGCGGCGAACTGCCTCCGCTTACGACTCACGACTGACGACTTGCGACTGAAACGGCGCAATGCGCCGTGCTGCGATTATTTCTCGTCGATGCACGCGATGCCGGGCAGGTCCTTGCCTTCCAGGAACTCCAGGGACGCGCCGCCGCCGGTGGAGATGTGGCTCATCTTCTTCTCGAAGCCCAGCTTCTTGATGGCGGCCGCGGAGTCGCCGCCGCCGATGACGGAGATGGCGCCTGAGTCGGTGGCGTCCGCCACGGCCTTGGCCACGGCGATGGTGCCCTCGGCAAAGTTCTCCCACTCGGAAACGCCCATGGGGCCGTTCCAGATCACGGTGCCGGCGCCGATCAGGGACTTGGCGAACAGCTCTCTGGTGACGGGGCCGATGTCAAGGCCCATCCAGCCGTCGGGGATGGAATCGGAGTAGATGCGCATATGCACGGCGTCCGCCGCGTAGGAGGTGGCGATGATGTTGTCCACGGGCAGCAGGAAGTCCACGCCCTTTTCCTTGGCGCGGGCCATCATGTCCTTGGCGTTCTCGATGTTCTCGCTATCCAGCAGGGAAGTGCCCACGCTGCTGCCCATGGCCGCGAAGAAGGTGTAGGCCATGCCGCCGCCGATGATGATCTTGTCGCACTTCTCGATCAGGTTGTTGATGACGCCGATCTTGTCGCTGACCTTCGCGCCGCCGAGAATGGCGACAAGAGGTCTGACGGGATTTTCAAGGGCGTTGCCCATGAAGTTGATCTCCTTCTGGATCAGGTAGCCCACCGCGGAGGGCAGATAGTCGGCCACGCCGGTGGTGGAGCAGTGCGCCCGGTGGGCGGAGCCGAAGGCGTCGTTGACGAAGATCTCGGCCAGCGCCGCGAATTTCTTGGAAAGCTCGGGGTCGTTCTTGGTCTCGCCGGGCTCAAAGCGGACGTTTTCCAGCAGCATGGCTTCGCCGTCCTTCAGCTCGGCGGCAAACGCCTGCGCGCTCTCGCCTACCACGTCCTTGGCCAGCTTGACCTCTTTGCCCAGCAGCTCGGAAAGGCGGGCGGCCACGGGGGCCATGGAGAACTGGGGATCGAATTCGCCCTTCGGGCGGCCCAGATGGGAGCAGAGGATCAACCGCGCGCCCTGGTCCAGCAGGTACCGGATGGTGGGCAGGGAGGCGACGATGCGCTTGTCGCTGGTGATGACGCCGTCTTCCATTTTGACGTTGAAATCGCAGCGTACCAGTACGCGCTTGCCGGCTACGGCAATGTCTTCAATGGTCTTTTTGTTCAGTGAACTCATGTGTGTGTACTCCTTTTATGAATGAAATATTAAAAAACAAAATGTTTTTCCGAAAATGATATGTTGCCTTCCGGCAACATGATATTCCGCCTTTGGCATATTCCGCCTTTGGCGGAATGATAGGCAGCCGCTTATGCGTCTGCATGATATGATATTCGCCTTCATGTGCCGACGGGCGGATCTCATTGCATCGCGTTGCGCGATGCTAATTGCTCCAAAAGATATGCCCGTCGATCAGCAGGGCCCGCACCGGGGCGGCCTCCACGCCGTTGATCTTGATGGGGGCGGCGATCAGGAAGTACTTGCCGGGCTTTACCCTGCTTAAGTCAAGGTTTTCCAGCACCGCGATGCCTTCGCTCAAGATCGCCTTGTGGGGGCGGATCTGGTCCTCCGCGCCGCCGATGGAATTGGAATCGGTGCCGATCAGCTTGTAGCCCAGATAGGCGGCCTCCTCCGCGCCGGTCTTTTCAAAGTACGCCAGCCCGTTGCTTTTCAGCAGCAGCCGTTGGCAGCGGCGGGGGAAGGTCCGGTCCACCACGTCGCCGGTGATGCGCCCCGGCGGCGTTTCAAACACCTCGCACTCGCCGATGAACCGGTCTGTCTCCACCGCGTTGATGGGCTTCCCGCCGGGGATAAAGTGCAATGGCGCGTCCGCGTGGGTGCCGCAGTGCAGGGTGGTGAACAGCTTTGCCATGTTGCAGGCGTCGCCGTTCCCGATGGCGGAAAACACGGACAGCTCCGGCGCCGGGTCCCCCGGATACGGCGTCGTCGTGACAAGGTCTTTCGTGATGTCGATGATCCTGAAATCCATTTCAGTCGTAAGTCGTAAGTCGCAAGTCGTAAGACCGGTATGTTTGTCGGGGATCGGGTAGCACGGCGCCTTGCGCCGTTGATTGGATGAGGTTTATGAATGATAGCTGTAATTGTGCCGCAATATCGCAGCCCCGTGATTCTTACGACTCACGACTTACGACTTACGACTGTAACGGCGCAAGGCGCCGTGCTACGACGCGTCAATCCGCGTTCACCTTCCTGTCCAGCAGCACGCAGCAGACCATGAACAGGAAGATCGCCGCGATGATGGTGCAATACAGATTGGTGACGGAATACGCGCCGAAGCCCAGCTTCCACGCCTGCTGCACCTGATATTCGGACAGCGTGACGGTGTAGTGGGTGTCGGACACGACGATGTAGATCTTTACCAGCTTGGTGATGATGCCGGCGAATACGTATACGCCGAACAGTGCGCCCAACGCGTAGATCAGCGTGCCCACCTTGCCGCGTCTGCTGAAGGGGCGGCAGTGGGACAGCGTGATGGCGAAAAAGACGATCAGCACGAACACGCAGGCCCGCACCGCGCCGTCAAAAGCGTACATGGCGGCCAGGTTCAGGATCACGTTGATGGAGGGCGTCACCACGCCGGAGGAATAGCTGAGCTGGTCCACCAGCTGCAGGATCAGATCGTAGGTGGAGGCGTATTCGTTCATGGAGTGCTTTACGATGTAGATGAACGAGCCGAAGGCGCAGCCCACGAGAGCGAGATAGCTGAGGATCACCCAAAAAGAGGCGGACAGCCACTTGGACAGCATCAGCGTGCTGCTGCGCACCGGCAGCGACAGCGTCAGATACCCCTCGTTGCCGTACAGGTTGCGCCGGAACTCGCTGAACACCGCCACGAAGGTCATCAGCACGCCGATGCCCGCCGTGATGCACAGCGCCGCGGAGGCCACGATCTTGATGAGATAACCGACGCCCACGCCGGTATCGCCCCATTTGGTCCAATCCACCACCAGCATGACCAGCATGATGGCGCCGATGACCGCCATGGCGATGTAGATGTTGTAAACGGAGTGGAAAGTCGCCTTCAGCGAGGTCTTACTCAACTTCCCAAGCATCGCCGATCACCTCCTTGAAGATATCCTCCACCGATTTGCCGGTGGAACGCAGCGTCTGGATGCCGGTGTTCACCAGCACCTGCCCGTGGCCCAGCATCAAAACGTGGTCGAAGCTGTGCTCCAGATCGTTCACCTGATGGGTGGAAAGCACCACGGTGGCGTTCTCTTTATAGTTGCTCATGATGATGTCCAGGATCACGCCTCTGGCGGCGGGGTCCACGCCGCCCAGGGGCTCGTCCAGCAGATAGATGTCCGCCGCGCGGCTCATCACCACAAGGAGCTGTAATTTTTCCTGCATGCCCTTGGACATGGTCTTCACCCGCTGGTGCAGGTCCAGCCCGAAGCGGGAGGCGAACTCGATGGCCTTGATCTTGTCGAAATCCTTGAAGAAATCCGCAAAGTAATCGATGCAGTCGATGGTGCGGAAGCGCTCCGGGAAGTAGGTGCGGTCCGGCAGGTAGGCGACGGACGCCTTGGAGGCGATGCCCACGGGTTTGCCGCCGATCTTGATCATGCCGGTGTAATCGTGGATCAGCCCGGAAAGGATCTTGATCAGCGTGGTCTTGCCGCAGCCGTTGGGGCCCAGCAGGCCCACGATCTTGCCGGCGGGGATATCGAACGAGATGTTGTTCAGCACCACGTTGCCGTCATAGTCCTTGGTGAGGTTGCGCACCTTGAAGGCGTAGCCGCGGGGCTGCTCCGGCTCATAGGCGGGCTCGGGCTGGGGCTCTTCGTAACCCTGCCCGTAACCGTCCCGCGCGTCCCCGGCGTAGGGCTCCGCGTAGGGATCGGCATAGGGATCGGCGTAGCGGTCGCCGTAGGCGGGGCGTGCGTCTCTGCCGTAGGGGTCCTGCGGGGCGCGGGCGCCGTAGGGGTCGTACGCTCTGCCGCCCTGCTCGCCGTATCTGCCGTAACCGGCTTGTCCCGCGTAGCTGCCGTAACGGTCGCCGTAGCCCTGCCCGCGGGCGGGCGCGGCGTAGGGATCGTCATAGCCCTGCCCGCCGGCGTACCGCGAGGGCTCCGGGTAGGCGGCGCGGGGCGCGTAGCCCTGCGGGCGCTCCGGCTCGTAACGGGGCGGTTCCTTGCGGCCTCCCGAAAACACAAAGGGCCTTTCTTCGCCGGAAGCGTTCGGATGGTTGTCATAGCTGTCGTTGTATGCCATGTCCGTCTCCTTGTATATTAAGTCGTTAGTCGTTAGTCGTTAGTCGTCAGTCGTCAGTCGTCAGTCGTCAGTCGTTAGTGAAAAGTCGGAAGATGCAAGTCGTTGATTTGTCAGCGCGTCGCCTCTTGCCCGCGGATCGCTTTCACTGGGATATCTCCGCTCTCCGCTCTCCGTTCTCCGCTCTGCAACGGCGCGGGGCGCCGTGCTGCGTGTTATTTCCTGTTGTCGCTGGCCTCGCCGAACTGGGGCAGGGAAGCGTCTGAAAAGATATCCCTGAACCCGTCGTCGGAGAGCACGCGCCTGGCGATCTCCAGCGCGGTGTCGTTATAGGCGGTGGCGTCGTGGAACTGGTCCTTGAAGTACCAGGTGGCGTCCTTCAGGTAGCCCGTGGAGGCGTCCACCGTGCGGTCCGGCGAGATGTACAGGTTCTCCGCGGCTTCCTGCTCCGTGTAGAACTCGCCCAGCGGCTTGGTGGTCGCGCCCAGCGAGCAGGAGGAGGTGTTGATGATGCCGTCGGAGGTCAGCTTGTCGGAGGCGGCGATGGGCAGCAGCGGCAGGTTGTAGCCGGTGACGGCGAAAAACTCGGTGCCGTTTGCCTGACGCTCCGCAAGGATGCTTTTCAGGTTCTTCTGGGCGTTCCAGTATTTGTCGGTGGCGGCCCGCAGCGCCGCGTGCTTCGTATCGGAAAGGTGCCGGATGGCCAGCGCCTCGTAGCGGTCCGGGGGCACGGTGGCCCACAGCATACCGCTGTTGCATACGGTGTTGTTCAGCAGCACGTCCAGCGCCTTGTCCATGGTGGCGTCCAGTACGCCGGGGGGCAGCATACCGGTCAGGCCGCGCAGCTTTTCCACCATATCGCGGGAGGCGAACAGCTCCAGCAGCGCCAGCGGGTCGTCGGTCTTGATCTTCTTTTCCATCACGTCGGCGATCAGGTGCGTGCCCTGCAGCGCCGCCACGAAATACAGCACGCGCTTTACGTCGTTTTTATGGCCGTAGGCGTCGAAATAGGCCGTGGCCAGCGCGCCGCCCAGGCTGACGGCCACCAAATTGACCTTGTCGCTGCCGGTCTCTTCCTTCACCTGCTGGATATACAGGTCCAGCGCCCGCGCCGTCTTGTAGGGCTCCCCGAAGGAGTTGAACGCGAAGAAGTACAGGTTCTCCTCGCCGATCACCTCGGTGAGCTTCTGCATGGGCACCATCTTGTAGATGAAGCGCTTTTCGTCCTCGTTACACTGCGCAAGGCAGGGGTATGTAACGACCCGGACGTTGTTTTTCATGGTGCCGTCGGGGTTCACCGCCACCGGGTCCGCGGCCTCCGCCAGCACCGAAGCGACCTTGTCCGAAAAGCCGGCGTCCTTGCGGAAGAGCATCATTTTCATCAGCGGGGCCTTCAGTTTGCCCAGCAGCTCTTCGCCGTTGATGTCCAACGGCCACGCCATCTTGATCTTTTCGCCGTTTTTGCCGACCAGCTCCACCTTGGACTGGCCGATGCCCGGCAGTACGACGCACGGGGTATATCTGGTATCCGCCATAAAAAACCTCGCCCAATAAATATTCAGTTTATTCTATCACAGGCGCAAGACAAATGCAACTGTAAAATTAAATAAAATGCGTATAAAACAAAAGAAATTTGTATTAAATAATTTTTTTATAAAAATACGCCGCAAACCGGACGCGGAAAAAAACCGTTTGTGATACACTGTGATCTGCCGGGGCCGTATAAGCGTTGTGCGCGGCGCGCCCGGCGGAAAGGAGGTATGCCCATTGGCAGGCAAACGATATTTCTGGCTGAAACTGCCGGAGGATTTCTTCCGCCGGGGGTATATCCGGCGGCTGCGGTCCATGAAAGACGGCGACCGGCTGGTGCTGATCTATCTGGAAATGCTGCTGGCGGCGCTGAAGACCGAGGGGCTGATCGCCTGCGACGGCGCGGAGGACCCGGCGGAGGAGCTGGCGTTGGAGCTGTTCGAGTCGCCGGAGGAGGTGAGCCGGGTGCTGGCCTACTGTACGGAACGGGAGAAGGCGGCGTGGGAGGGCGAGCGCCGGTTCCGTTTGACGGACTGCGCCGAAATGACCGGCAGCGAGGGGGATTCCGCCAAACGGATGCGCGACCTGCGCCGCCGGGAGGAAGACGGGCCGGAGGGGGAAGACGACGCGCCGGAGGCGGACGAGGACGAAAAAGCGCTTTCCGCCGTCGCGGGGTTCCGTCCGATCCCCGTTCCCCCCGCCCCGTTCGTCCCCGGTCAGATCCCCGTGCCCCGCATGGGGAACCGCTGCCCGGTCAAGGAATAACGCGCCCTCCCTTTTTTTTGGTTCGCGTCACATTGTGACGCTTTTTTCGCACATTGTGACGTAGAGAAGAGAAGAAAAGAAAAGAAATAGAAAAGAATAAAATAAGAGAGAGAACAGAGAAGGAAAGAGGAAAGAAAAAAAGAGAAAAAAAGAAAAGATCCCCACAAAAGAGAAGACGCGCCCGGCGCAGCCGGTTCCCGACGGTATCAAACGGGCTTGCTTTTGGCGTTCATCCTTTACCGCCGCGCCAAAGCGCGGCAAATCCCTCTCTTGCATTTTTGTCCTCTCCATGCTACAATGAAAAAGAAAAAAAGCGTAAAGGAGAAAAAACATGTTTGATAAACTGGTTGCGTTTATTCTTTCCATCATCGCGGGGATCTACGGTCTGTTCAACGTCCCCTATTACGCCGTGGGCGAAAAGGTGGATATGGACAAGTTCGAGCTGGTCTGGTCCGACGAGTTCGACGGCGAGGACATCGACTGGAATACGTGGAAGGGCCACTACGCGTGGGAGACCAACACCGACCGCAAGGGCAGCGTGTGGAACAAAAAGATGGCTTCCCTGCGGGACGGCAATCTGGTCATCAGCACCAAATACTACGCGGACGGGCTGGACGGCGGCCACCCCGGCTTTTACAACTACGCCATCGACACCTCCGATTCCTACCGCCAGACCTACGGCTATTTCGAGTGCCGCTGCATCCTGCCCAAGGGCCACAGCCTGTGGGGCGCGTTCTGGCTGTACTGCGAGGGCGTGTGCGATACGGCGGACAAGGGCAAAAACGGCGCGGAGCTGGACGTGTTCGAGAGCATGTATTACGACAAGAAGCAGCCCAACGTGGTCAGCTCCAACATCCACATCGACGGCTATGAGGACAAGCACCAGGCCATGGGCAGCAAAAAGTTCCTCCTCAAGGGCGATCCCTATTCCGAGTACAACACCTACGGCATCGAGTGGAATTCCGACGGCTACACCTTCTACATCAACGGCAAAAAGAGCTTTTCCACCGACTGGGGCGGCGTCAGCGAGGTGCCGGAGTTCATCATCCTCTCGGTGGAGATCAGCGGCGAGAACGGTATCGCGACAAAGGACGCCCTGGCAGGCGTCGATTCCAGCGAGTTCATCGTGGACTACGTGAGAGCGTATCAGTATAAGTCAAGGTAACCCCGTAGCACGCAGCTTCAGCTGCGTTTTATGATCGCAGCGCGGCTGCCCACAGCCGCCCGGCGCGCTGCGCCGTTTCAGAGCGGAGAGCGGAGTTCGGAGAGCGGAGATATTTTTGGGACAACCTCGTAGCGCGGCACCTCAGTGCCGCTTCAGGCAACAGGCAGTAGGCAGTAGGCAATAGGCAGTAGGAGAATGGCAATGGATAACGGAACCAAGCCCCGCGTGGTGGTGGGCATGTCCGGCGGGGTAGACAGCGCGGTGGCGGCGTACCTGCTGAAAGAACAGGGGTACGACGTGATCGGCGTGACGCTGCGCACCTGGCAGGCCGCCGACGGCAGCGAGGGCCGCTGCTGTGAGATCGACGACGCGGCGCAGGCCTGCCGCGCGCTCGGCATCCGCCATCACGCCTTCAACGGCATTTCCGCCTTTGACAAAGCCGTGATCCGTCCCTTTGTGGAAGATTACTGCGCGGGGCTGACCCCCAACCCCTGCGTCGGGTGCAACCGGTTCGTGAAATGGGAGCTGCTGCTCCACTTCGGTCGCACGCTGGGGGCGCAGTACGTCGCCACCGGCCACTACGCCAACGTGATACGACTGCCCAACGGCCGGTATACCGTCAAGACCGCCGCCCACGCCGAAAAGGACCAGACCTATATGCTCTGCCGTCTGACGCAGGAGCAATTGGCGGCGACGCTGATGCCGCTGGGCGGGCTGACGAAGGCGGAGGTCCGCGCCATCGCCGCGCGGGAGTCCATCCCCGTGGCGGACAAGCCGGATTCCCAGGAGATCTGCTTTATCCCCGACGGCAAGCCCGCGGATTTCATCAGCGAATACGCGCCGGAGAAAGACCCCGGCGAGGGCTGGTTCGTGGACGGACAGGGCAACAAATTGGGAAAGCACAAGGGCATTACCCATTATACGATCGGACAGGGCAAGCGTCTGGGTATCGCGCTGGGGTACCACGCCTACGTGAGCCGCATCGACGCGGCAAAAAACGAAGTGACGCTGGGCGGGCCGGAGGCGCTGTGGCGCCAGACCGTGCTGTGCGACGAGCCCAACTGGATGGGCGTGGAAGGGCTTGCCCCCGGCGAAACGCTGCGGGCCGTCGCCAAGATCCGCTACCACCATCCCGCCGCCCCGGCGGAAGTTTCGCTGACGGAGGACGGCCTGCTGCGGATCGCCTTCGACGAACCCGTGCGCGCCCCCGCCCCGGGCCAGACCGCCGTGTGGTACGACGACGCCGGCTGCGTGCTTGGCGGCGGCCGCATCCTCCGCGCGGAATAACAAAACACCAAGTAACACCGATGGGAATTGACCTTCCCCTCGGTGCGTTTTTGTTTTGGAATCATAAACCGGGATTTGCAGATGTCGAATTGGTAGCGCGGCACCTCAGTGCCGCTCCAAACATAAACAATCTTTTCGACGGATTGTTTGGTCAGATGGCGTTTGTTCTGTCAGGGAAACGTCAAATCGTCTTAAAACCCGTCTAATAGTAATATTGGTCACGAGCGGCACTGAGGTGCCGCGCTACCGCGTAAAACGACGATCCCCCATTTGCCGAGAAAGCATAATATGACAACAAAAAAACAAATGAACCCTATTGACAATCACGTGAACCTGTGATATAATGACACCTGAAAAACGACGGCGCGGGGGCCGGACGGGCGATCCGTTCCGGCGGCGGAAAAACGCCGCGCCGCAAAGGAGGGTTTGTCATGGCGAAAAAAAACGATCGTTTCGTAGTGGTACACAAGGAGGGCAGCACGCTGACCAACGCGGGCTTCCGCCAGCTGTTGGTGGATAAGCAGACGGGCGTGACCTATCTGATGATCAGCTGCGGCTACGGCCACAGCGTCACACCGCTGCTGGACGCGCAGGGCCGCCCGGTGATCACCCGGGTGGACAGCCTGGGAGAGCTGGACTGAGAAACGCAAACAGGGATTTTTCGCGCCGTTAGCTCAAGTCGTAAGTCGTAAGTCGTGAGTCGTAAGATGCCCTTCGGGCGTTCCTGTATTATGGTGAAAATCAACGGATTTTCGATCTTGCACAATCAACTTTTTCTTACGACTTGCGACTTACGACTTACGACTGTTCAGCGAGCAAACAGCTCACTAAACTCCGTTTACCGGGGCAAAGTGACGAAAACGTCACAGAAATGTCATCGGATTTTCACAATGGTAAGGCAAAATGGATGTGTGGTCCGTGATTGACGGACGGAGAGAAGAGGAGAATAAAGATGAAGGAATTTCATTGCCTGCGCTGCGGGGCCGCCATGCGGTTCGTGATGCGGGAAAAAATCCAGCTCGGGCAGGCGAGCCCGTGGCTGGGCCAGCGGAGCAACATCATCGCCGGGGCGCTGGAAGCGGATATCTATGAATGCGGCCGGTGCGGGAAGCTGGAGTTCTTCCGTCCCGGCGGCGGCGTATCGGAGGAGAAGCAAAAAACGGCGGAGGAGCCGGCGGAGCCCGTGGCGAAGAAGTGCCCGGAATGCGGCGGCATCCTGGGCCTGTGGTCGTTCCGCTGTCCCCACTGCGACAACGCCGAGGGCGTCTTCACGCCGCAGGTGCGCTGCCCTGTCTGCGGGGAGCTGCACGATTTCGACGACGTGGTATGCCCGAAGTGCGGGAAAGCGCGGATCGATTGAACGCGGCTCAATCAATCCGGTCGTCAGTTCCTCAACCTTTTCACTTGCGCCAATCAGACAAATTGGCGCCTGTCGCGGCATTGAGACGCCGCGCTGCCGTTCAAACCTGAAACCTCAAACCTGCGTCAGGCGCGGCCCGACGCCCGAAAGGAGCTGTTCCCATGAAGAAAAAAGCGGTTGCCGTGATACTGGCGTTGGCGGCGTTCGCGCTGATCGCGGTCGGCGTGGTCTATACGGCGCAGAAGCACGCGCTTTCCGAAACGGAATTTACCCACGACGGGATCGTGTGGACGCTGAAGAACGGCACGGCGCTGGTCTCCGGCGAGGGCGTGCTTGACGATCTGGCGGAGCAGTACGACTACGCCAGATGGCAGTATGGGCTGCTGAATCTGCTGGAAAAGGAGACGCCCATTAAAAAAGTGGTCCTCGGCGAGGGGATCACGGGAGTCAACGACGACGCCCTCCGCAGGCTGGACGGCCTGAAGGAGATCGAGGTGGAGGAGGGGAATCCGTATCTTTCCGCCGCGGACGGGGTGCTGTACGATCAGGAAAAGACCGTGCTGCTGTATTATCCCCCGGCGAAGCCCGGCGCGGCGTATACCGTGCCGGAGGGCGTGACGGAGATCGGCTGTTCCGCGTTTGCCGGGAACGGCACGCTGAAACGGATCGTTTTCCCGGAGGGACTGGAGGCGATCGGCGAAAACGCTTTTTCCGACTGCGGCAAGCTGGCGGAGCTGACGTTCCCGGAGAGCTTGCAGCGCATCGGCGACCGCGCGTTTGAAGGCTGCGCCGCGCTGAAGGCGCTCGATCTGCCCGACCGTCTGTACGCCGTCGGAGATCAGGCGTTTCAGGGGTGCGCGGGGCTTACCGCGGTGGAACTGCCCGCAGGGCTGAAAAAGCTGGGCGAGTGCGCCTTCCGCCATTGCGCCGGCGTGACCGCGTTCACCGTCGCCGAGGGCAACACCGTCTTTTCCGCTGTGGACGGCGTGCTGTTCCGGTACGGCGGCAGGGTGTTGGTGCAGTACCCGCGCGGGAAGGCCGGAGAGGTCTACGCGGTGCCGGAGGGCGTGGAGGAGATCGGCTACGCCGCCTTTGAGGGCAGCGCGCTGACGGAGGCGACCTTCCCGGACAGCCTGACCCGCATCGGCCCTGCCGCGTTCATGGACTGCGCGGCGCTGGAAAAGGTCGATATGCCGGATCACGTGAAAGCGATCGACGACGCCGCCTTCTCCGGCTGCGCGGCGCTGAAGGAGGTCACGCTGGCGAAGTATCTGGAATCCATCGGCATCGAGGCGTTTTTCGGGTGCCCGGCGCTGAAGACCGTGACCGTCCCCAAAAAGGTGGAGTTCGTGGGCTTCCGTTCGCTGGGGTTCACGGCGCTGTTCGGCAGCAAAAAGTATACCGAAGGCTTCCTGCTGCGCTGTACGGAGGGCTCCCGCGCGCAGGCCTACGCGGAGGAATACGGCGTTTCGTATGAGTTGGTTTCGTAAATGAGGGATCTGGCGAGCCGTTGGCTCAAGTCGTAAGTCGTAAGTCGTAAGAAGTCCTCCGGACGGTCCTGTAATACGTTGAAACAGAAAGACGCTTATTCCGACATAAACAACCATTTCTTACGACTTACGACCGAAAGCGGCGCAAGCGCCGGGCGGATCATTGATCCGCGCTACTGATGCTTACGACTTGCGACTCACGACTTACGACTCTAACGGCGCGAGGTATTGCAGCAGCCACCCGGCGGCGCCGGTGTAGAGGGACCAGCCGCCGCGGCCCTCCATGCCGGGGGCGGCGTACACGTCCCCGCACAGGGCGTAGGGTTCCGTCCGGTAGACCGATTTCCCGTCTGGGGATCGGTATTTTTCGTTCGGCAGCAGGGCGCGCAGGACCTTGTCCGCCTCCTCTTGCATACCCTCTTTCCGCAGCGCCGTGAGGAACCACACCGCCGCGTGGGTGTACTGGCCGCCGTTTTCCCGTACCCCCGCCGGGTAGTCGTTGATATAACCCGCCCGGGGGTCTTTTTCCGTAAAGGGCGGCGTGAACAGCTTCACAAGGCCGTGTTCCTCATCATACAATTGGTTGAAAGCCGTGGTCAGCGCGGCTTTTCTTTTTTGTTCGTCCGGCAGATCGGCAAGGCTTGCCCACGCCTGCGGCAAAAGATCGACAGCGCAGGCCGCCGCCCCCGGCGCGCCCACGGGGGAGCCGTCGTCCGCAAACGCCCGCAGGTAACGGTCGCCCGCCCAGGCGTATTTTTCGCAGGCCTCCGCCATGTGCTCCGCCAGCCGCAGCAGCCTGCCCCGGTTGTCCGCGTCGCCCACGCTCCCGCAGATCCCGGCGAAATCCAGCGCCGTTCTGCGTAAAAACATCGCCAGCCACACGCTTTCGCCCTTTCCCTTTTCGCCCAGCGCGTCAAAGGCGTCGTTCCAGTCGCCGCCGCCTATCAGCGGCAGCCCGTGGCGGCCGAACCGCGCCGCGCCGAAGCACCGCAGGCAGTGGTTGTAAAAGGAGGTCGTTTCCCCGCCGTGCCGCCGGTCGGCATAGCGGCTTTTTTCGTCCTTCCCCAGCGGTTCGCCCGTCAGGAAGGGCGCTTTTTTGCGCAAAATGTCCCGGTCGCCCGTGTCCGACACATATTTCGCCGCCGCGTAGGGCAGCCACAGCCGGTCGTCGGAACAGCGGGTGCGCACGCCCTTATACAGCAGCGCCCCGTCCCGGAACACCGGGTGGAACCAGTGGAGCACGTCGCCCTCCGGGAACTGGACGGCGGCCATCTTGAACAGCACCTCGCGGCACAGGGCCGGGTCGCGCTTCGTCAGCGGCAGCATGTCCTGCAGCTGGTCCCGGAAGCCGTAGCCCCCGGCGCACTGGTAAAAGCCGCACCGGGCCAGCAGGCGGGCGTCCCGCACCTGATGCGCCAGCAGCGCCCCCGCGAAGCGGTCCGCTGCCTCGCAGCCCGATGAAACGGACAGCGAAAACGGTTTTTTCTCCGCAAACGGCGCGTGCTTCAGCCGCACCGCCGCTTCCTCCGTGGCCGCGAAGCACAGCCCGAACACCGCCATGGCGCTTTCGCCCGGCGTTACCGTCAGCCGCGCGGCGGCGGTGACCTTCGTCCATTCCGCGCCGCCGGTGTGGGCTTTCCCCACGCCGTAGGCCTCCGGCGCGTCGCAGTACAACAGCGCGGCGCCGGGAAAATCGCAGTTCAGCGGGTTGCGGAAGCAAACCCCCTCTTGTGTCACTTTACACTTTACAAAGGCGCTGTCGGCGCGCCGTTCCGCCAGCTGCGGCAGCAGCCGGTAGGTGAATACCGCTTCCTGCGGGGCGTCCGTCAGGTTGACGAGCTCCGCCGTGATCCGCTTTTTCGCGCCGCGCTCCGGCACCGCCACGGTCACGGTCACCCGGAAGGGCCCGCAGACGCTTTCGTATATCGCCTGCGTGTCCGTAAAACGGGCCTTTGCGCCCCACACGGCGTCATACCGGCTTACGCCCGTTTCCAGATACAGCCGTTCCCCGTACAGGTCGGCCGACGTGTCGTTGCTCCAGGGCGTCAGCCGGTTGAGCTGCGCGTTATACGCCCACGTAAAGCCTAGCGAGCCGTCGGTCGTCAGCGTGCCGAAGGAACGGTTGGAAAGGGTATGGCTCCACGGAAGCGGGGGCGTTTCAGACACGGTAAAGCCGCCGGGCGAGAAGCAGCGCGGGATGTCCCCGTTCGCAGCGTCCGGTCCCTCCGGCGGGGCGGCGGGCGTCGCCTTTTCCTTTTGCGGCGGGGGCAGCGGCTCCCCGGCGGGCGCTTCCTCCGGGCACAGCAGCGACGAGAACGCCGTCAACGCGGTCAGGGTGTCCTGCGACAGCGCGGGCTTTCGCAGCACGAACACGCCGCCTTCCCGCCCCTTGTCCGCCAGCAGGTCCTCCTCCCGCAGCAGCGCGTCGAAGGCGGTGGCTTCCCCGGTCAGGTATCCGCCGGCCTCGTCCGTCAGCAGCGCCAGATCGTTGGGCAGGCCCGCCGCCGCAAGGCGTTTGTGCAGCCGCAGCACCGAGCGCAGCGCCGTTTCGGAGCAGGCCCGCGCGTCTGTCACCGTCAGGATCGGCCGGTCGCCGGAAAGCCCCGCCGCCCACAACGCGGACCGGCCGGCGGCAAGGGACTGGACCGCGTCGCGCTTCGCCGCGCTGACGGTGTGGCGGAAAAACACGTCCCGCAGCAGGTCCGCCGCCAGCGGCGCGGCAAAGCCGTCCCGGGCGAAGGGATTGGCCGCGCCGTTGGCCAGCTCCGGCAGCTTCCCGGCGCGGACGCGCTCCATCCGTTCGGCGGCGGCCCTTGCGTCGGCGGCGCAGGTGATCGCCAGCACCGTTTCCGCGCTTTTGCCCGGCGGCAGCGTCAGCAAGACCGTCAGCACGGCGGCGGGGCATACCGTCCCGTCCTCCGTCTTATCCCCGGCAAAATACACGGGAGCGTCCCGGTAGGGATCGCGCGCAAGGGCGGTCTCCCGGTTCGTGGTGAACCGGAAATCGGACCGGTCGCAGAACCCGGCGCACAGCGCGCCGCCGCTGATCCGGCGGAAGGTCAGCGTTTTGGCGGAGGCGCTGTGGGAAGCCCGCAAAAACAGGTCGCTGAAGGCCGGGTGCGGCTCCTCTTTCAACGGCTCGAGCAGCAGCGGCTCGAAGTAAAAGGAGACGTCAACGGCGACGGATTCCTCCCCGTCGTTGGTTGCGCGTACCGGGACCAGCAGCGCGGGCTGATCGGGGTGGACCAGCAGCGCCATGCGGCAGCGGGCCTTGCCGACGTTCGCTTTGGCGGTGAACGCCGTTTCCGTCAGCTTGCCCCGCGTATCGCCCGCCGCGTTCAGCACGGCGGTCCTGCCGTCGGCGCGCACGCTGACGGTCACGCCCCGGCAGCGGTCGGAATACCGGTAGGGCTCCAACGAGCCGAACACGCTGCGGTTGCGCCCGTACTTGTCCGCCGCCAGCAGCCACTCGCCGCCGTAGACCGCCGCCTCCGCGAAGGGCTCGCCCTCTGCCCGCGGGCTCTCACCCGGCGCGCGGGAGCGCTCCCGTTCCGCCGTCTCGCGCCGTCTGCGGTACAGCCGCGGCGCGGCGGGCACCCGTTCCCGCAGCAGGCTTTGGGCGGAGCGCATCTCCGGGTCCCGCATGAAGCGCCGGACGAAGATATCGTCCAACAGGGCGTTGGCGGCGGAGATCATGCTCATGCCCACGTGGTGGGCCATGTAGCAGCGTACCACGCAGTAGTCCTCGCCGCCGGTGCGGGAAGGGGTGAAATCCACCGCCTCGTAAAAGCCGCAGGCCCCCTGGGCGTGCAGCGCGGCGATATCGGACAGGTTTTTCATGGCCCCGCGGAAATCGAAGGGCAGCGCCAGAAAGGAGGAATAGGGGGATACCACCGGCTCGTCGTCGGCCAGGCGCTTGAGCGCCAGCTTTCGCAGGCCGTGGGCCTTGTAACGGTAGCTGCCGGTGTGGTCCGCCGCGTAGAAACAGCTTTCGGAAATGCCCCAGGGCAGCTTGCCCATGCGGCGCTTCTGCGCGGCCAGGCACGCCTTCAGCGATTCGTAGGTGAACGAGTTTTCCTCTACCGGCAAAAACAGCGCGGGCATAAAGTATTCGAACATGGTGCCGGTCCAGGAGGCGGCCGCCGTGTAGCCGCCGCAGCGCGCCAGCGTCCGGTCCAAAGCCCGCGCGTGCTTTTCCGGCACCAGCCGCCGCGCCGTTTCATAGTAGGAGGTCATGCGGGCCTCGCTCATCAGCAGGTCGTAACAGGCCTCCGACAGCTCTCCCCGGTCCGCGTCGAACCCCACCCGAAACAGCGCCCGTTTGTTATCGTATAAAAAGGTCAGGTCGGTTTCGTCCCGCAGCCGTTCGATCTGTTCGGCCAGCGCCCGCGCCCGGTCGCCGGGCAGCTCTTTCAGCGCCTCTTTCAGCGCCGTCAGGCAGCACAGAAAGTTGCCGCAGTCCACGGTGGAAACGCAGGCGGGGGACAGGGGCGTGAGCGTGCGGGTGTCGTACCAGTTGTACAGGCAGCCGTTGTACTTAAGCAGCGCCGTCACGGTTTTCAGGGTGTCCGAAAGCCGCCGCAGCATTTCTTCCGTTTCGATCAGCCCCAGGTCCCGCGCCGCCGCGACGCTGACGAGGTACAGCCCGATATTGGTGGGGGAGGTGCGGCGGGCGGTCTTCATCACCGGCGTTTCCTGTACGTTGTCGGGGGGCAGAAAGTGCTCCCCGGCGGTGACGCTGCCGTCAAAATAGCGCCAAGCGGCGGCGGCGAAGGAGCGCACGGTCTCCCGGTCGCGGGGGCTGACGCGGCGTTTTTTGCCCGTCTTCAGCGGCAGTCCGTCCGCCAGCGACAACAGCGCGGAAAGGCATATCAGCACGGCGATCAGCCGCCCGAAGCCGCCGGCGAACAGCCCGCACAGCAGGGCGACGCCCAGCGGGAACGCCAGCCCGCCGATCCACGGGCGGGCCGTCTGCCCGTCCGCCTGCTGGGCCGTGGTCCAGCGCAGCAGGTTTTTGTGTGTTACCAGCGTTCGCGCCGCCGCCCGGGCCAGCGCGTCCGCGCAAACCGCCGCCTTGCGCGGCAGCAGGCCGACGCAGACCGCCGATCGCATGAAGCACTTGGCCGCCAGCGCGATCTCGGAGGAAAAATACCGTCCGAACACGCTGCGGGGCCCGCCCCGCGCCAGCGCCCGCAGCCCCGCCAGCAGCCCTTCCGCGCCCTCCGAAAGCAGCGCCGCGGCGAACAGGACCGCCGCCGCTTTCCCGCCCGTAAAGACGGCAAGCAGCAGGCAAACCAGCGCGAAAACGGGCGTGACGGCCCGCCGGACGTTCTGCGTCAGCAGATAGCGCGTCAACAGGGGCAGTCGGCTGCCGGGGGGCGTATCCGTAAACGGCAAAAAGGCGTAGCGCAGGTTCTGGGCGTCGCCGCGCACCCAGCGGTGCATCCGGGCAAAGTAGGAATCCGGCCTGGCGGGGAAGGATTCGGTGATCTCGCAGTTGCCCGCGTAGCCGGTCCGCAGCACCGCGCCCTCCAATATGTCGTGGCTGAGGATGCGCCCCCTGGCGAAGCGGTCGCCCACCGCGCAGAGGAAGGCGTCCACGTCGATCAATCCCTTGCCGGTGAATACCGATTCGCCGAACAGGTCCATGTTTCGCTCGCTGACCGCGGGGGCGTAGGAAAGGGAACCGCCGTCGGTGAAAAGCCGCGTGAAGAACGTCCGCGCGGCGGAATCCAGCGATACCTCGCTGCGGGGCACGAGGCAGCCGAAGCCCCGCGTCACCGCCATGGCCGCCGTATCGCATACCGCCCGGTTCAGCGGATGGCGGGCGGCGGCCGCCAGCTTGCGCAGCGCTCCGAAAGACAGCTCCGTGTCGGCGTCCAGCGCCATCACGTAACGGGTGTCAGTCAGCCCCGCCGTATCGCCGCACAGCAGCTCAAAGCGGCTGCCGTCGCCGTCCCGCAGGTACTTCATCAGGGCGATCACCGCGCCGCGCTTGCGCTCAAAGCCCGTGTATTCCTCCTCCGTGGGGGACCAGACCCGTTCCCGTACCGCCGCGCAGAAGCCGCCGCCGCAGGCGTCGTTCAGACGGCCGATCACCCGCCGCAGCGCCGCCAGATCCGCCGCGTCCTCCGGCAGCTCCGGGGTGGGGGCGTTCTTTTTGTCCAGTAACAGCAGGATCTTGACGCTGCCCCGCCCGTTGGCGGCGCGCAGGTCGTAAAGCCGCCGGTACAGCCGTTCCCCGTCCCCGGCGGGGGGCAGCAGCCCCGCCACGGCGATCAGCGTGGCGTTCTCTTCGCCGATCTCCCGTTCTTCGTCCATGGCGCACAGGGGCCGCGCCGGGAACAGTTTGCCCCGCAGCATATCGCACAGCGGAAACAGCGCCGCGCAGACCGGCAGGTACAGCGCCGGAAAGTACCACCGGCTGCCCGCCAGATGAGCCGCCCCCAGCGACACGGCGGCGCACAGCAGTATTTCGCCCGCCAGAAACGCGACCGCCCTTTTTTTCGTGTCCGGGTACAGCGGCAGGAAAAAGCCGATGTGTTCGTCGCCCGGCTTTGCCTCCCGCGCCCGTTCCAGCGCCGCCCGGGCGAAGGCCGCCTCTCCGACGCCGCTTTTTTTCGCGCCCCGGATCACCGCCCGGCGGTACAGCGCCTTCGTTTCGTCGCTCATATCGGGGTACTCGCCGGAGGGGTCCCGCGACAACAGCCCCTCCGCCTCGCAGACCTGTTCCGTTAGCTCGTCGAAAGCCACGTTCCGCAGCGCCAGCAGCGATCTCACGCAGGCGCACACCGTTTTGCCCGCCTCTTCGTCGCCGGTCAGCTCTTTTTCGGCGTGTTCCGCCGCCGCGGCCGCGAAATACGCCCCTGCCGCCGTGGGCAGCAAGGCGCAGTCGGAAAGGTCGGGCCGCAGCGCCGAAAGCCGATCGGAAAGCGCCGCTTCCTCCGGCAGCATGCCGCCGGGGCACAGCCCTCCCCACGCCGCGTACAGCTTCGTAAACCGCGTCCGGTTCTGCCGCGTCAGCGCCCGCCGGGCGTCGGTCAGCGCCGCCTCCAGCGCGGGCAGGTTGTCCGTCACCCACGCCGCCGCGTCGGTGGTACGGGCGGTCTTCGCCGCCTGTTTCGTGTACCGCCGCAGCGCCGCCTTTGCCTGTCTGATGGTCATATCCATGCGTTCCATGCCGTTTGGCTCCCCGTTTTCGTTTTGAAAGGAGTGTTGACCGGGAGGATTTGCTTTATTCATGCGGGAAATCGGATTTGTCGGCGCCTTTGGTCGATATGCGCGGCGCGTATCGGAATCGCGTTGCGAACGCTGCTGAGACAGCGTGCTGCGTCGGAATCGTGTTGCGAACGCTGCTGAGGCAGCGTGCTGCGTCGGAATCGCGTTGCGAACGCTGCTGAGACAGCGTGCTGCGTCGGAATCGCGTTGCGAACGCTGCTGAGGCAGCGTGCTACGATTGTGATCGCCCGACAAAACCCAATTTATCCTTGACCTGTAACGGAGAAACGGGTAAAATAGAAAGAAAAAAAATGAAGAGGACGAAAACATGAACGAAACATTCCACGGGGTATTTCCGGCGCTGCTGACGCCGTTTGATAAGGCCGGGACGGTCAACTATGACGCGCTGCGGGCGCTGATCCGGTTCAATCTGGATAAGGGCGTCAACGGGTTTTACGTGTGCGGCTCCACCTCGGAGGCGTTTTTGCTGACGAACGAGGAACGCAAAAAGATATTGGAAACGGTCTGCGACGAGGTCGCGGGCAGCGCCGCGGTGATCGCCCACGTGGGCTGCATCGGGCAGGATATGGCCGTGGATCTGGCGCGCCACGCGAAAGCCGTGGGCGCGGACGCGGTCAGCAGCGTGCCGCCGTTCTACTATGGCTTTTCCTTCGCGGAGATCAGGGACTACTACTTCGCGCTGGCGGGCGTGGGCCTGCCGGTGTTCATCTACAATTTCACGGCGGCGGGCGGCGCGAAGCTCACCACCGACCACTTTACGGAGTTCCTTGCCGATCCGCGCTTTATCGGTGTCAAGCACACCAGCTCCGACTTTTTCATGCTGGAACGGCTGAAGGCCTTCCGTCCCGACGCGGTGATCTTCAACGGCTACGACGAGATGTTCCTCTCCGGGCTGGCGGCAGGCGCGGACGGCGGCATCGGCAGCACCTATAACTTCATGGCGGAAAAGTATCTCGCCATAGAAAGGGCCTTCCGGGCGGGGGATATCGAAGCCGCCCGGGCGGAGCAGAACCGGGCGAACAATATCATTGCCGCGCTGCTGAAATGCGGCGTGATCCCGGGCTGCAAGGTCCTGTGCCGCCATATCGGGCAGGATCTGGGCGAGTGCCGCAGGCCCTTCCGCAGGCTGACGGAGGAGCAGGAACGGGCGCTGATCGAGACGTATGAGGAGAACGTGTAAGGCGAAATAGAGCGGAGAGCGGAGTTCGGAGAGCGGAGATTTCAATCCATTTTCAGCTTTATTCGTTATCATAAACAAAAAGGGGAAAAGAACATGGAACAAGAAAAAAAGGTCGCGCCGCAGATCCATACGCCGCTGCGGCACAACATCCTGCAGATGCCGCAGGCGTGCCACGAGGCAAGCGGCATCGTGATCTACGGGCGGCGCATCAGGTCGCTGGTGTTCACCACGGACGTGGCCATCATCCGCAACTGCGACGCGGACGCGGTGTTCGCCGTGTATCCGTTCACGCCCCAGCAGGCCATCAGCGACGCCATCATCAAGGGCTCCTATGTCCCGGTGTTCGCAGGGGTCGGCGGCGGCACCACCAAGGGGGCCCGCACCGTGTCTCTCGCCAAGGACGTGGAGATGCAGGGCGCCATGGGCGTGGTGCTCAACGCGCCCATCTCAAACGATAACCTGCGGGACGTGGCGGAGGTGGTGGACATCCCGGTCATCATCACCGTCATCAAGGAGGATACCGATTTTCAGGCCCGGCTGGACGCGGGCGCTTCCATCCTCAACGTGGCGGGCGCGCAGCAGACCCCGGAGATCGTGCGCAGCATCCGCGAGAAGTTCCCGGACGTGCCCATCATCGCCAGCGGCGGCAACACGGAGGAATCCGTGCAGCGGACCATCGACGCGGGCGCCAACGCCATCACCTACACCCCGCCCACCACGAAGGAGCTGTTTTCCGTCATGATGGCGAAGTACAGGGAGCTTTGAAATCCGCCGGGCGGATTTCAAAGCAGTCGTAAGTCGCAAGTCGTGAGTCGTAAGAAAGAGTTGTTGTCGCCTGACAATAAAACGACATATGCTTACGCACCGATTGATCAACGGACGTGTTTCTCTCCAAAAAGATCCATAGGAACGCCCGGAGGGCTCTTGCGACTTACGACTTACGACGAAAAGCATTCCACAACGGAAAGGAGCATCACCTATGTTCACCGTCGGCTGTCACTTATCCTTTTCCAAGGGCTTTATGGCCATGGCTAAGCAGACGCTGGAATTGGGGGGCAGCGGGTTCCAGTTTTTCACCGCCAACCCACGGGGCTACGCCTCGAAAGAATGGAGCGCGAAGGATATCGAAGCGTATAACGCCTTCGCCCCGGCAAACGGCATCGGGACGGCCATCGCCCACGCGCCGTATGTGTATAATCTGTGCGCGGCGAAGGACGATATCCGTCAGCTCTCCTTCGACGCGATGAAAAGCGACCTGCAAAAGCTGGAGGCCGTGGACAACGTCGTGTATAACTTCCACCCCGGCAGCCACGTGGGGCAGGGGACGGAGGCCGGCATCGCGCTGATCGCCGACGCGCTGAACCGCATGGAGGCGGGCGCTTTCAAAACGCCCGTGCTGCTGGAGGCCATGGCCGGCAAGGGCAGCGAGGTGGGCGCGCGCTTTGAGGAGCTGGCGGCCATTCTCGAAAAGGTCGAAAACAACGCCAACCTGGGCGTGTGTCTGGATACCTGCCACGTGTTCGACGGCGGCTACGATATCGTGGGCGATCTGGACGGCGTGCTGGCGGCGTTCGACAGGATCGTGGGGCTGGACCGGCTGAAGGCCGTCCACGTCAACGACAGCAAAAACGTCCTCGGCAGCCACAAGGACCGCCACGAGAAGTTAGGGGAGGGGAACATCGGCCTTGCCGCCTTCGCCGCGATCGTCAACCACCCGGCGTTGCGGGAGCTGCCCTTCTGCCTGGAAACGCCCAACGAATTGGACGGCTACGCGAAGGAGATCGCGATGCTCAGGGGATTAAGGCAATAGGCAGTAGACAGTAGGCAGCAGCGGAAGCGGTGCGCCGCTGTTGGGGAGAATTCCGAAGCGCCGCCGGTGGCGGATGAAGCGAGGGATTCGAGTGAGCAAACACAGCAGCGTGTCGAAGTACTCCAAACGAGCAGCGCGACAATGTTTGCGAGGTGAGAAGCAGTGTACGCCCTGCGCGGACGTCTAAAATAACCGACAGATTCCGGCTCCCTGAGGAAAAAGAAAATACCCCTTGCCTTATCCGCCGGAATCCTTTATAATGGGAACATCACGTAGGAAAGTGATGGGAGAGAGTATGGAAAAAAAGTATTTGCAAAGAGTATTGGATCAGTGCTCCAAGGGAGAGCTGATCTACTGGTGGACGATGCGCCTGCTGATGGTGGGCGGCATCATTTTTACCGTCGTCCGTTATTTACAGGGCGTCCCGTTCGTGGAGGGCGGCTTCAACCCCAGCTACAAGTTCAACATCGCCACCGGGCAGTATGATCCGTCGGTGTACAACGCCCTGCAGATGGGGCTGAACCTTGTGGGGCTGTTCGCCTTCGAGATCTGCCAGCTGTTCCCGAAAAAGACCTTCGTGCGCAACATGCCCGCCTATTTCCAGAACATCACCGCGCTGGGGTTCTTCCTGGCCTCCTTCGGCGGCGCGTTCCTGAATTTCTACTACATCATCCCCGGTTTCGATAAGGTGCTGCACCTGACCGGCTGCGTGGAAGCGGTCTTTATCTCCTACGAGATGGTGGCCGCCATCCAGCTGCGGGACAAAAAGACCTGCCCCGCCAACATCGCCACCATGGCCGCCTTCGGCATGGCCTTCATCTTTGCCGCGGGCTGGGAGCTGTTTGAGTTTTCCACCGACCAGTGGCTGGGCTTCGACGCGCAGCACTGGAGCTACAAAAACGCCCTTGTGGAAGCGGGCGTGGAAAACATCGACGAGCTGTTCAACTTCATCTCCCTGAAGGGCTTTTCGCTGGAGGAACAGAAGATGCGCTTCGCCGTCATGGACACCATGGGCGACGCCATCCTCAACGTGCTGGGCGCGGTGCCCATGTATCTGATCCTGCGCAAGCATCCCTACCGCCATCAGGGCCGGCGGGACGTGAACCGCCAGATCGGGGAAATGCTGGCGGCGGAAGCTGCGGAGCAGGAGAAAGAGACCGTTTCCGTCTGATCCCCGGGCTAATGTTTGCAAAATTGTGATAGATATTTTAATTTTTGATCGGCAAGAGAAAAAATCGTTTTTTCCTCTTGCCAATTTCATTTTGATATGGTAATATGATAAGGCAAGAGATTGCAATTTTTTATCAGAGGTGAAAAATAATGTCAGGTGATTTTTCCGCAAACGATATTCTGGATATCATCAGAGCCTTTTTTGCGGCGATCCTTAACGTGCTGAAGGCCCTCGGCATCAACTTCGGCGACAAGGCGACGGGAACCGACGCGCAGACGGAATAACGCAAAGCTTTTTTCGGAAAGCTGAAAGACCGGCGACCGTATCGCCGGTTTTTTCCGTAACGGCTTTTTCAAAAAATTCTTGCTTTTTTTGAGAAAATATAGTATACTGTATCTACGGAAATATCTTTTTTTTCATACGGAGGTGAAACAAATGGATTTTACTGAGATCATGGCAATCATCAAGACGTTCCTGAACGCCATCCTTTCCGTGCTTGAGGCGATGGGCATCAAGTTTAATAAGGCAACCAAAACGGATGCCTGATCCGTATCTCTGCCGCAGAAAACGACCGGTGAGTTTCACCGGTTTTTTCTTTTTTTTGCCGTAACGTCTGTTTTGTCACAATTTTGTTAAATTTGTAAAGGCAAACCGCTTGACATTTTTTTGATTATAATATAAAATATCAGAGATAATGCTGTCATTATGTGAGTTTCGGGCCGTTTTTTCCGAACGACCGGGATTCTTTTACATAAACGTGGTCAAGGCATTATTACTATTGTTCCGTGCGGGCAGTCCGCATATTGAAATAACCGAAAACGAAAGCACAGGAGGTGTATGCCATTTGGTGAAATTGTATCTTGCGATCATCCTGATTGCCGCAGCGGCAATCGTGTTCGGCGTCGTCGGGTTCATCGTCGGCGGCCAACATAGAAAAAAGGTGGCGGAAAAGGCCATCGGCGACGCGAAGGAAGAGGCCAAAAGGATTCTGAACAACGCCCTGACGCAGGCGGAAAACACGAAGCGTGAAAAGATCCTGGAGGCGAAGGACGAGATCCATAAAGAGCGTACGGAGTACGAAAAGGAGATCAAGGAACGGCGCGGCGAGGTGCAGCGCCAGGAGCGCAGATTGGTCCAGAAAGAGGAAAACCTTGACAAAAAGACCGACGCGCTGGAAAAGAAAGAAGAAGCCCTCAACAAACGGCTGAAGGAAGCCGACAAAAAGGTGGAAGAGGCCGAGGCCCTGAAAAAGAGCCAGTTCGATATGCTGGAGAAGATCTCCGGCTTCACGAAAGAGCAGGCCAAGGAGCACATCATCAAGAATCTTGAAGGCGACCTCGATCACGAGAAGGCGCTCAAGATCATGGAGTTCACGCAGAGGACCCGCGAGGAATCCGACGCGTTGGCAAAAGAGATCATCGCCACCGCGATCCAGCGCTGCGCGGCAGACCACGCGGCGGAAGCGACTGTATCGGTGGTGGATCTTCCCAACGACGAAATGAAGGGCCGTATCATCGGCCGTGAGGGCCGGAACATCCGGACGCTGGAAAATATCACGGGCGTCGATCTGATCATCGACGACACGCCGGAGGCCATCACGGTTTCCAGCTTCGATCCCGTCCGGCGCGAGGTGGCGCGGCTTACCATCGAAAAGCTCATCGCGGACGGCCGCATCCATCCCGCCCGCATCGAGGACATGTACGAGAAGTCCAAAAAAGAGGTGGACGCCGCCATCAAGCAGGCGGGCGAGCGCGCCGCCATCGAAGCGGGCGTCAACGGCATCAACGGCGAGCTGATCAAGCTTTTGGGCCGTCTGAAATACCGTACCAGCTACGGGCAGAACGTGCTGAACCACTCGCTGGAGGTCTCCTATATCGCCGGGCTGATGGCTTCCGAGCTGGGCGCGGACGTGAAGACCGCCAAGCGCGCCGGATTGCTGCACGATATCGGCAAGGCGCTGGACCACGAGATCGAGGGCACCCATATTTCCATCGGCGTGGAATACGCCCGGAAGTATAAAGAAAAGGAAGAGGTCGTTCACGCCATCGAGGCCCACCACGGCGACGTGGAGGCCAAGACCATTGTGGCCGTGCTGGTACAGGCGGCCGACGCCATCTCCGCCGCACGCCCCGGCGCCCGGCGCGAGAACATCCAGAACTACATCAAGCGGCTGGAGCAGCTGGAGGAGATCTCCACCTCCTTCAAGGGCGTGGAAAAATCCTTCGCCATCCAGGCGGGCCGCGAGGTGCGCATCATCGTGAAGCCCGAACAGGTTTCGGACGACCGCATGGTGATCCTGGCGCGGGAGATCGCCAAGAAGATCGAGGACGAGCTGGACTACCCCGGGCAGATCAAGGTGCATCTGATCCGCGAGAACCGCGTGTTCGACTACGCGAAATAATCACCTGCCCAAAGACCCCTGCCTCATCCACGGTGGGGGCTTTTGATTAGTGACTAGTGACTAGTGGCTAGTGGCTAGCAACTAACAACCAGCAACTAACAACCAGCAACTAGCAACCAGCAACTAACAACCAGCAACTAGCAACCAGCAACTAACAACCAGCAACTAAAAAGGGAGTCAACCATGCGCATCCTCTTTCTCGGAGACGTGGTCTCCGTCGCCGGCTGCGAGTTCCTCCGCAAAAAGCTGCCCGGCTACAAAAAAATGCAGGAGATCGACTTCTGTATCGTCAACGGGGAAAACTCCGCCAAGGGCAACGGGATCACACCCGCCTCGGCGGAGCATCTGCTGACCTCCGGCGCCGACCTGATCACCACCGGCAACCACGCGTTCAAACGGCCGGAGGCGGAACGGCTGCTGGAGGAAAGCGGCCTGCCCGTGATACGTCCCGTCAATTTCCACCGGTCCGCCCCCGGCAGGGGCGTGTACGTGCTGGAAAAGCGCGGCCTGCGCCTGGGGGTGGCCAACCTGATCGGCCGCGTGAGCATGGACCAGGCGGAGGACCCCTTCGACGCAGCCGACCGCGTGCTGGCCGGTTTCGCCGAACAGGGGATCGTCAATATCCTGATCGATTTCCACGCGGAGGCCACCTCGGAAAAGCGCGCCATGGGTTTTTACGTCAACGGCCGCGCCAGCGCGCTGATCGGCACCCACACCCACGTGCCCACCGCCGACGAGCAGATCCTGTCCGGCGGTACCGCCTACCTGACGGACGCGGGCATGACGGGCGTGATCGATTCGGTGCTGGGCGTGGATATCGCCTGCGCCACCAAAAAAATGCGGACGGGGCTGCCCGTCAGATTTGAAAACGCCGAAGGGGACTGCTTTATGTGCGGCGCGGTGATCGAAACGGACGCCGCGGGCCGGGCGGTCTCCATAGAAAGAATATGCGTGGAATGAACAGAAGACCGACTGCCGCGACGGCAGATCTGATAAAAAGAATAACGGCGGCGCTGCTGTGCGCCGCCATGGCCGCCTCGCTGTTCGGCTGCGGACGCACCGGCGGCCCGGAGCAGCCCACGGGGACGGAGGAGACCGCCGCCCTGCCGCAGGCGCCGGCGGGCAGCGTCAGCGTGCCCTATCTGTCTTCCGACAGCTTGAACCCCTTTTTTATCACCACCTCGGTCAACGCGCCGCTGGTCTCGCTGTACTGCCGGGGGCTTTACTACCTTGACAACGGCTTCAACGCCGTCGGCGATCTGGCCCAGTCGGAGATCGTTTCTGTGGAGAACGTGAAGGTGAACCTGAAGCCGGGGTTGGTGTTTTCCGACGGCAGCCCCGTCACCGCCGCCGACGTGGCGTATTCCTTCGAGCTGGCGGAAAAATCGGAGCTGTACGAGGAGCATCTGGACAATATTGAGTCCTGTACCGCGCCGGACGACGCCACCGTGCTGTTCCGTCTGGAAGAGCCGGACGTGAACGTGCTGAACGGCCTTATTTTTCCCGTGGTCAAAAGCGGCACGGCAGGCAAAGAAAAAGACCTGCCCGTCAGCTGCGGCCACTACAAGTTCACCCAGGACGGCATCCGCGTGTCGCTGGTGTGCAACACGCTGTATCAGGGCGAGCTGCCGGCGGTGGGCGCCGTGCGGCTGACGGAGGTCACGGAGAACACCGTGCTGGAAACGCTGGTGGACGCGGGGGAGATCAGCTTCTGCTATTCCGATCTGTCCCACGGCAGCGCCAAGCGCACCTATGCCGCCGCCACCGACGTATATCTCAACAATCTGGTCTTTATCGGCGTCAACCGGAAAAACGTGAATTTCGGCATCGCGGAGATGCGCCGCGCCATGTCTTTGGCGCTGGACCGGCAGGAGATGGTCTCCGCCGGGTTCCAGAACTTCGCGCGGGCGGCGGTGCTGCCATTCAATACCTCCTGGGCGGCGATCGCGGATTCCTCCGTCGCCGCAGAGCAGTCCTTTTCCGCCGATCCGGCCGCCGCCAACCGTATGCTGGCGCCCTACGGGGCCGGTTCCGAAGGCTCGGAATGCTACGTGACGCTGCTTTGCCCGGAAGCCAACAGCTTTCTGCGCAACACGGCGGGCGTGATCGCCAAGCAGCTGGCCGGGGTCAACATTATCGTGACGGTGGAAAACGTCAGCAAGTACGAGTATTATGAGGCGTTGGAGTCAGGGGATTTCGACCTCTATCTCGGCGAGATCAAGCTGCCGCCCACCATGGACCTGGACGCGTTCCTGTATTATGGCGCCGCCTCTTACGGGATCGACCCGGAGGAAGGGGAGCTTTTGACAAAGTATAACCGTTACCGGGGCGGCGAGATCCCGTTGGACGAATTCCTGCGGGCGTTCGTAGCCGAAACGCCGTTTATCCCTTTGTGTTACCGCAACGGCAGGATGTGCTACTCGTCGGAGATCGCGTCCGTTGCCGGTATCTCCGAATTTCATCTCTTCGGCGAGATCGACAAATGGGATATCAACGCGGACCACGCGCTGGGATAAGCCGCGTATGGCGCGGCTTATCCAGTCGTAAGTCGTGAGTCGTAAGATAAGTTGTTTTCGTGAAACGATTAAAACATAAAGATTTTGGGAAAAAAGCAGGAACGTCCGAAGGACTTCTCACGAATTACGACTATATCAACGAAAGGAGCCCTTATGAAAAAGTTGTTTCTGTTCACCAAGGATACGAAGGGGCCGGGGTATGTGCCCAACAACCAGATCTTCGCCTACGCGTCGGGGTTGACGGGGCAGAATATCGCCTACGCCTACGTGTCCGGTTGGCTGCGGTATTTCTGCATCAACATCCTGCACATCGACTCGCTGAAGGTGGGCTCCGTCTTCTCCGCCAGCTACGTGTGGGACGCGATCAACGACCCCGTCGTCGGCGCGTACGTGGACCGGCGCAAGTACAGGCCCTATCACAAGCTGCGGCCCTATCTGCTGTGGTGCCCGCCGCTGATCGGCGTCCTGATCGCCTGTATGTTCTTCGACGTGAACTTTTCGGAGAACGGCAAGGTGGTGTACATCCTGCTGCTGTACTTCGCCTTCGACCTGATCTACTCCTTCCAGGACGTGGGCCTGTGGGGCATGATCGCCCTGTCCTCGCCCCATTCGGAGGAGCGTTCCCGGGTGGCCCAGTGGGTCTCCATCGGCGCGGGGGCCGGCGGCGCGGTCGTGGGGCTGTTCCAGATGCTGCGCAGCACGCTGAACGGCGCGGGGCTCAGGGATATGACCGTGTTCCTGATCTTCGGCTTTGTATTCGGCCTGGGCGGCGAGCTGCTGTCCATGAACGCTTACCGCATCAAAGAGCTGGTGGCCACCGACCCGCCGCAAAAGGAGAGCGTCTGGCAGTCGCTGTCGGTGATCCGGCACAACCGTACCCTGCTGCTGATCTGCGGCGCGCGGCTGGCGCAGGAGCTCAGCCCCAAGGTGCAGAACGCCTATTTCTTTGAAAACTGCACCCACTATGTGATCGGCGGCAAGCCCATCAGCGGCCAGAACGCGGAATTCCTTTACGGCCTGTTTGGCGGCATCCCCGGCGCGGCGGCGCAGTTTTTCGCCAATAAGATCGCGGCGCGCCTCGGCGGCATGAAGCGCATCCTGCTGATCTCGCAGTCCGCCTCCATCCTGCTGCGGGTGACCACGTTTTTCATCGGGTACGAGTCCATCCCCCAATTCATCATCATGACGCTGCTGATCTCGCTGGTGAACCTGCCGGGCAGCCTGATGGATATCGCCCACCGGTCCCTGACCAGCGACTCCATCGACGAGCTGGAGCTGAAAACGGGACTGCGCACCGAGGGCGTGTCCTTCAGCATGCAGAACTTTACCAGCAAGATGCGTTCCGGCGCTACCACGCTGATCGAGGGCATTTTGCTGAAAAAGCTGGGCTACGACAGCTACCGCAAGGAGGCGGGCCTGCCCCAGAGCGAGACCTTCCTGAAATGGCAGTGGCCCATGTTCTGCCTGGGGCCCGTGGTGGGCGCGATATTGTACCTTATCATCATCAGCTTCGTGAAAGACGACAGGGACCACCGGGCGGAGGTGGAACGGCAGCTCAAGGAGCGCCGCGCCGCCGCGCGGGAAGCCGCCGTCATCAGCGAAACGTAATTGTTGTTGAGAGAAACCATGAAAAAAAAGATCTATTTCACACAGGTCGGCTTTGATTTTGAAGGTTCGGTGTACCTGCCCTACGCGGCGGGCGCCCTGGCGGCGTATACCCTTTCGCAGCCCGATCTGGCGGCGGAGTACGAGTTCCCGGAGTTTATCTTCCGCCGGGAAAAGCTCGCCGTCGTGCTGGACAGGATCGTCGATCCCTATATCGCTTCCTTCTCCTGCAGCGTGTGGAATATGGAATTCAACAAGGCGCTGGCGAAGCGGATCCGGGAAAAATATCCCGACTGCCTGATCATCTTCGGCGGCCATTCCGTGCGGGAGAACGATACCCGCCTGCTGGAGGAGGAGCCCTACGTTGACGTGCTGATGTTCGGCGAGGGCGAGAAGAACTTTGCCGCTATCTTACGGGCCCTGCGGGACGACTCTTTGGAGCGCGTTCCCAATATCGCGTTCCGCAAAGACGGCAAGCCCGTCCTGACGCCGCGGGAGTATTATTACGACCTGTCGGAATTTCCGTCGCCGTACCTTTCCGGCGTATTTGACAAGCTGATGGAAAAAGAGCCGGAGACGGACTTTTTGGCAGTGATCGAAACCAACCGGGGCTGTCCCTATTCCTGCGCCTACTGCGACTGGTGCGCGGGACACAAGATGCGCTTTTTCCCCATGGAAAAGGTGCTGGGGGAGATACGGTGGTTTGCCGACCACCGGGTGGAGTACATCTTCTGTGCCGATTCCAACTTCGGCATGTTCGACCGGGACGTGGAGATCGCCAAAACGCTGGTGAAGACCAAGCGGGAATTCGGCTACCCCAAGGTGTTCCGCCCCTGCTACGAAAAAAACAGCGCCGACCGGGTCTTCACGATCTGCAGCATCCTCAATTCCGAGGGCATGGACAAGGGCGCCACAATGGCGTACCAGACGCTATCGCCGGACGCGCTGAAAAACATCGGCAGGAAAAACCTGACGATGGAGCATTTTTCCGGTCTGCTGCGGCGGTACAACGAGGCGGGCATCCCCGCCTATTCAGAGCTGATATTGGGTCTGCCGGGGGAAACGAGGGAGAGCTTTTGCCGGGGCGTCTGCCGCCTGTTGGAGAGTGGCCAGCACAATTCCCTCAGCGTTTATCAGTGCGAAATGCTGCCCAATTCCCGGATGGCCGACCCGGATTACGTCACGCGGCACGGCATACAGGTCATCAAGGTGCCGTTCAACCATATCCACAGCGCCATCAACAAAAGCGAGGAGGTACAGGAGTACTCCTACCTTGTCCGCGCCACCGCCGCCATGAGCCGCGACGACTGGACGCAGGCCAGCCTGTTTTCCACGTGCGTGCAGTGCTTCCACAGTCTCGGCGTGCTGCGCTGCTTTTCCATCTATCTGTTCGCCGAGGGGATCGCCTCGTACTATGACTTCTTCACCGGCCTGCTGGCGTATCTGATGCAGTCGGAGGGGATGCTTGGCGGGATCTGGCGGTCGTTCCGGGAAAAATACGACAGCTCCCTTTCGGGCGACTGGAACTACCACCGGGACGTATTCGGCAATATCACGTGGTTTTTCGAGGAGGGCGCGTTTCTGGAATGCGTCGGCGATTTCGACGCCTGCATAGAGGAGCTGCTGCCGTACCTGAAGCGGTACCCGATCAACGAACGGCTGTTTGAGGAGATGCTGCGCTATCAGCGGGCGATTCTGCGCAAGCCCTTTGACAGGGAGGCGACGTATCGCTTTTCTTATGATTTTTACACCTATTTCCAGATGATCGCCGACAGGGCGTATAAGCCGCTGGAAGAGAAGCCCATCACATTGACGGTGAAGCCGAAAGCCGTCTACGACGACATCCGCGATTACGCTCGCGAGACCGTCTGGTTCGGCCGCCGCCGCGGCGCCACAGTCTACCGGGGCAAAGAGCTTTCGGCGGAATGAAAACGTAAAATCTTATAAAACGATACTCCCCGGCGGATCGTCCGTCGGGGAGTTTTGCCTTATTATCATGAATCGGGTGAGAGAGAAACGGGATCAGAAATCGAAATACTTTTCCCTTTGCTTTTTCATGCGGCCGGAGATGGCGCGGAGGGTGGCGGCGGCGTCCGCTTTTTCCTCCGGGGTGCCCACGGCGAACTGCTTCATCAGGCGGCCCTCTTCATAAGAGAGCTCGTCGTGCCGGGGGAAGAAGCGCTTGAGCAAGAAGCAGCCGTAGCGCACCAGGCGTCTGTCGCCCACCAGGCGGAAATGCTCGTCGATGGTGTCCACCGCCACGGAGTAATAACCCTTGATGGAGGCGATCAGCGCCCTGCGCTCATTTTCCGGGGAAAAGACGATGGTCTCGCAGATGAACGCGTTGCGGTTGGCGGGATAGGAGCTGTGGCTGTCCGTGCTGCCCACGATGGGGAAGATATGGCCCTTGGCCTTTTCCTCGTAATAGCGCACGGTCTGAAAGCCGTTCTGCTCGTAGTAGGCCTCGCCGCCCAGCACCTCGAAGGCGTCGAAGGGGTGACGTTCCATCATGCAGTCGGTGAAGGCCTCCGGCACGTGGTAGGCGTCTCGTTTCCAGTTGGGATGCGCGAAAATGCCCAGGCCGTTCGCTTTGCGGATCTCGTCGAAGATCCAGCAGCACACCGCCCACGGCACCGCGTCCACGGTATCGGGAAGGTCCGGCTTCGCCGCGTCCGCCAGCGCCTGCATCTTCTCCTGATATTCGTCGTAGCTCATCACCGGCGGGCATTCGCCGTTGAGCGAACGGTATTGCGGGTCGGTCCCCACCTCGTCCCACTGTTCGCCCTTTGTCAGCGCGTTGATGCTGTACTCGCCGCCGAAGTTGACGATGTGGACGTCGTTGGTCTTGCCGAAGACCGGCGGCAGGTGACACTCCTCGCCGGGGATGATGGTGAATTCCAGCGGCAGCTCCTGATAGAAACGGATGGCCCGCAGGGAGGGGTAGTAGACGCAGTGGTCGCTGACCACGGAGAAGTCGTAGCCGTATTTGCGGTAGTTGGCCATGACCACCTCCGGGTCCTGATTGCCGTCGGAGCAGGTGGTGTGCATGTGCAGATCGCCGATAAAGGGGTAGCGCCCGCGCAGGTCCTCGTTGACGCAGTAGACGGAAAAGCGCTGTTTGCAGCGGCCGTTTTCCAGCAGGATGCGGATGAAGTATTCCTGCTCTTTGTCGAAGGTGTGGGGAATGTCGAAGCCGCCTTCCGCATTGCAGACGGCCTTCACGCGGCGGAAATCGCCGGTGGCGGGGAAATCCCGGGGGTTGCCGCCGTCCAGCGCGCAGAACTCCACGTCGTATGCCTTCCCCGGCTCAAAATCGGGACGCCCGCCCTGCGGACGGATATGGATCACGGTCTCCCGGTCCTTGACGACCACCAGCGGAAACACGTCGTAATGGTTCAGATCATAGTCGTTGACAGCGTCTGCCATCGGGTACATAAGCGGATACCTCCTGCCGTTTTTATCTTTTTTATTGTAGCACCGGCGAGTGGGGATTGCAAGGACAAATTGGGGATCGCCGGGGTGCTTCGCACCCGGTTGCAAGTTGCAAGAGGCGCCTGCGGCGCAAAACCGTTGACGCTTTTATCCGCTTTACGGGTCCCGTTCTTACAACTTATAACTTGAAACTTACAACTGAATTGTCGCGCCGACGGCGCGACAATTCTGCATTTCCCTATTGATTTTTTATTATGATAATGATAAAATACTTATTTGTGAAAAAATGATTTGAGGGTGAAATCTTGAGCAAAAGGGAAGATATCAGAAATATCGCGATCATCGCCCACGTTGACCACGGTAAGACCACGCTGGTGGACAAGCTGTTGAAGCAGAGCGGCACCTTCCGCGAAAACGAGGTGGTGCAGGACCGCGTGATGGATTCCAACGATCTGGAACGGGAGAGGGGCATCACGATCCTCTCCAAAAACACGTCGGTCAACTACAAGGGCGTGAAGATCAACATCGTGGACACCCCCGGCCACGCCGATTTCGGCGGCGAGGTGGAGCGCATCATGACCATGGTGGACGGCGTTCTGCTGCTGGTGGACGCCTTTGAGGGCTGCATGCCCCAGACGCGCTTCGTGCTGTCAAAGGCGCTGGCGCTGCGCAAAAAGCCGCTGGTGGTCATCAATAAAATAGACCGGCCCGGCGCGCGGCCCGACGAAGTCATCGACGAGGTGCTGGACCTGTTCATCGAGCTGGGCGCGGACGACGACCAGATCGAGTTCCCGGTGGTGTTCGCCTCCGCCAGAGAGGGCTACGCGTCTCTCAACAAGGATGACCGCAGCGGCGATATGCGCCCGCTGCTGGACGCGATCCTGGAGAACATCCCCGCCCCCGAGGGCGACGAGAACGGCCCGCTGCAGCTGTTGTTTTCCAGCCTGGACTACGACGACTACGTGGGGCGCATCGGCGTGGGCCGCATCGAGCGCGGCTGCGTCAAAAGCGGCCAGCAGGTCATCCTTTGCAACACGGACGGCGAGGAGCGCAAGGTCAAGGTCTCCCGCCTGTATCAGTTCACGGGGCTGGGCCGCACGGAGACGGAATCGGCAGTGCAGGGCGATATCGTGGCGGTCTCCGGCATCGAGGACCTGAACATCGGCGATACGCTGTGCGACCCGGAGCATATCGAGCCGCTGCCCTTCGTGAAGATCGACGAGCCGACGCTTTCGATGAACTTCATCGTCAACGATTCGCCCTTTGCCGGGCGCGAGGGCAAGTTCGTCACCTCCCGCAACATCCGGGCAAGGCTGTTCAAAGAGGTGGAGACCAACGTCAGTATGCGGGTGGAGGAGACCGACTCCACCGACACCTTCAAGGTGTCCGGCCGCGGCGAGCTGCACCTGTCCATTCTGATCGAGACCATGCGGCGGCAGGGGTATGAATTTCAGGTGTCCCGCCCGCAGGTCATCTATAAGACGATCGACGGCAAGCTGCACGAGCCCATGGAGCTGCTGATCGTGGAGGTCCCCACGGACTACGTGGGCGCGGTGATGGAAAAGATCGGCTCCCGCAAGGGCGAGCTGGAAAACATGGGCGCCCGCGACGGCGGCACCACCCACCTGGAATTCAAGATCCCCGCCAGAGGGCTGATCGGCTACCGGTCCGAGTTTTTGACCGACACCAACGGCTACGGCATCATGAACAACTTGTTCGCCGGGTATGAGCCGTATAAGGGCGATATCCAGACGCGGGAGCGCGGCTCCATCGTGGCGCACGAGGCGGGCGAAAGCACCGGCTACGGCCTGTTCAACACGCAGGAGCGCGGGCGGCTGTTCATCGGCCCCGGCGTGGAGGTCTACGAGGGCATGATCGTGGGCGAATGCGCCAAAAACGAGGATATCGTGTGCAACGTGTGCAAGAAAAAGCAGATGACCAACACCCGCGCGGCGGGCTCCGACGAGGCGCTGCGGCTGGTGCCGCACTCCGTGTTGAGTCTGGAGCAGTGCATGGAGTTCTTAAAGGACGACGAGCTGCTGGAGGTCACGCCCCATTCGCTGCGGCTGCGCAAAAAAATATTGTCCCACGAGCTGCGTATGAAGCAGCGGTTCAGAAAGAGTTGAGGAGAGATCACAATGGAACAGAAAAATAAAGTCATTATCAACATCGGCAGCCAGCAGTACACCATCCTTTCGGACGAGCCCGCGGAAAAGATCGAGGGGCTGGCCGCGCAGATCGACACGCGCCTGAAGGAGATCATGGAGTCCTCCACTCTTTCGCTGACGCAGGCGCTGGTGCTGGTATCGTTGGATCTGGCCAACAACGTAAGCAAACAGGCGGAGCTGGCGGAAAAGTATAAATCCGAGATCTCGGACTATCTCAACGACGCCGCCAACGCCATGAGCGAGCGCGACAAGTATAAAAGAGAGCTTGACCGGCTGAAGGGCCGGCAGGCGTGAGCGCACCGTATACAAAAACAGGACGGCGGAAGCCGTCCTGTTTTTTCAGTCGTAAGTCGTGAGTCGCAAGTCGTAAGAAGTTCACCGAAAGGTCCGTTGCGATACCGGTAATGACAACTTTCTCACGACTGCGGCGCACAGCGCCGCTGCTTACGACTTACGACTTATTCATCCGCACAGCGCGTTGATCTCGTCGATGTAGGGGCGCATGGCGGCCAGCGTTTCGTCAAGCGTGGCGGATTGCGAGTTGTTGTTGATGAACACCGGGATCTTGCAAAGGGGCGCTTTGTAGCCCAGCAGCGTCTGCCCGCCTTCGTAGACCTTGCCCGTGTAGAGATCCGTCCAGCTGCCCTTCGGCAGATAGAGGGACCGGGCGTTGGTGTTCTTATCCAGCACCGGCGCCACCAGGAAGGCGTCGCCCAGCATGTATTCGTTCCACGTGCTTTGACAATTCGCGTCGTCCTGATCGTACAGCACCAGCGCGCGCATCAGCGGGACGGCCGTCTCGCAGCCCACCTTGCCGAATTCCACCAGATAGGGCCGCATGGCGTCGTGCATGTTGGCGTAGATGCGGTAGAGGTTCTTGGTCTCGTCGTCAAAGTCATAGGAACGGGACGCGTAGCCGTGGGTCTCGATATTGGCGGAGAAGCAGGTATATTCCAGCCCGCGGACAAAGACCTCCGCTTCCGGATCGTTGTTCCGGGGCGGTACGTAGCCCGCCATATCGTAGCTCATGAAGGGCATGCCGGAAAGCCCGCAGGACAGGCACGCCCGCAGCTGCGTTTTCAGGAAGGTGAATTCGCGC
The DNA here is from genome assembly GCA_017428085.1 of Clostridia bacterium. Classification (GTDB taxonomy): domain Bacteria; phylum Bacillota; class Clostridia; order Oscillospirales; family Acutalibacteraceae; genus RUG806. The sequence goes on from JAFRRP010000020.1 coordinate 36,702, forward strand.
TTCTGGTCGCCGGACCAGCTGAGAGGATAGCGCTGCGCGCCGATGCCGCCGCCCCGGGCGAACACCATGGCGCCGTCGGAGGCGTTCTCGTTCAGGAAGTTGAACAGCATGGTGTTGTAGGCCACGGGGTACCAGTGGTGCGTGCCCAGCGTATCCCTGCCGTCGGAAAACACAATGGTGGTTTCCGGCGAGGTCTTGTAATCCGGGATGTCCTCGCAGAAGTCGATCTTGGCGCCGTCGATGCCGAAGCGGTCCATCATCTGCTTCCACGTGCCGGTGTACCACCAGTTCAGCGCGTCCGGGTTGGTGATATCGAGATAGGAAAAGGTGTTTTTGCTCATGTGGCCGTAGCCCATGTTCCAGGTGGCGTTCACCCGGTTGATGGCGGTGCTGCCCGCCCCGTTGTGTACCATGAAGGGTTCGTTGTAGCCGCCGGGATAGCCGCACTGGGTGTAGACCATCAGCTTTTTGCCCTTGCCGTGGACGAAATCGGCGATCTGCTGCAGCTCGCCCCATTTCCCGCGGTTGAAGGCGTCAAAGCCCTCGATGATGACCGCGTCCCACGGGAAATCGTTGGCCTCCATGTTTGCCGCCATATCGTAGACGCCCTGCGCCGTGGAGAATTCCGGATAGTAGCGGCAGATCTGCGTGCCGTACATCCATTCGGCGGGCTCCGCCGCGAAGCCGGTCAGCAGGGAATAGCCGTACAGCACGTCGCTGATCTTGTCGGTGGGGAAGATATACAGGTCGGCGGTCTCGCCGGTGATCTCAAAATCGAAGCGGCCCATGGCGTAGTGGCCCAGATCGAGGAACTGATGCTCAAACCGGTTCATGTAAAGGCCGCACCCGCGGGAGGAGGCCACGATGGGGATCTGGATGTAGCTTCTGCCGTCCTCTACGCTCCACACGTCCATGGAGAAGATCTCCACCCGGTTGCCGTGCTGGTCCAGCGAGTTGTATTTTTCGCCGGTGCCGTACAGCGCCTCAAAGCGGTCCAGATCGCCTGCTACATGCAGATTGCCGCTTTTCCCGCGGAAGATCACGTCCACGCTGTACGCTTTTTCACCGCTGGGCTTGTAGATGACGACGCCCTTGCCCTTTTTCAGCTCGGCGCGGCTGCCGTCCGGCGCGGTCATTACGTTCTTTTCGGCGTCGATGGTCAGCTTTTGTACCGTATCGGCGATCTCTTCTCCCAGATCGCGGGCCAGCGTCTGCCCCGCGCCGTAGTCGTCAAAGGTGCCGTCCTCTTTCGCGGTGCGCAGCCGCCACCCGTGGGGCGATTCAAACTGCAGCCGGCATTTGACGCCGTCCGCGGTGAAATCCGCCGTGGTCTCGGTATAGGAAACGTCGGAAATTTTCATCAGGCCGCCGCCCCAGAAGGGCTTGAACCGTTCGACGCCGGTGTTGCCGGAAAACCCGCCGAAGATCAGCACGAAGGTGTTGAACATGGCAAGAACCAGCGCAAAAAAGCGAGACAGTGCTTTTGTCATAAAGATCCTCCTTTTGCCGGCCGTACCGCCGGACAGGTCTGTTCCGTGAAAAAGCCCGGACGATCCCGCAAAGACGTCCGGGTGTATTCTTTTGGAGCGTGTTCGTTACTTCAGACGGCAGAAGTGCAGGCACGTCACGTAGACGTTTTCGATCTTCTTGGCTTCGGAGCCGTCTTCGGTGGTGATGACGGGCTGCGTCTCGGAGGGGGTGCGGTAGATCTTGAAGGTGATCGCGTCCTGCCCCACCTGCATTTCGGTCAGGGGCTCGTATTTGAAATCGCGGTCCGTGACCTTCAGGTAATTGAACACCACCTGCTTGAGCTCATAGCCGGAAAAGCACTTGATCACGTCGTCATCGTCGTGCATGTCGATGATCGCCTTGGCTTCCTCAAAGCTCAGGGTGTTGAATTTGAATTCCCCTTCATTCAGCAGGGAAAGGATGTTGGCGTTATCCACTAAAATCAGCGGTAATTGGGAACGTGCCATCGTGTTGCCTCCTTTTTTAATATACATATGCAAAATATACAAAAATAATTTTCCGATATTATTTTGGTATATTACTATAATACAAAAGACAGGCTGCTTTGTCAATAGGGGATTTGCCGTTTTCCCCGGCGGAAACCGTCGTTTCCGGGCGGCCGGCGCGGGTATTATATCCGTGCGCCGCGCAAATGCCGCTTTGCCGGTACTTGCATTTTTCCGTTTTTTTTGGTATGATACCATTACAGAGAAAACCATCGACCGATAAAAAGGGGGATTTGTTATGCCGAATACACCGAACAACAGACCGACCGGCCGGCAGCGCGTCGGCGGCGGCATGGGACAGAGCGTGGGAACGCACGGCCCGGGGCTGGGCACCGGCCCTGTGGGAAAAGCCGACGGCTACCAACAGAGAAGGGGCGGCTCCGGCGGTTATCACGGCGGCGGCCAGCGGGCCTCCGGCGGCGGCCGCGGCAAGCTGATTTTGTTCATCGCCATCGCGGTGGCCGTGCTGTTCGGCGGCGGCACCGGGCTTTCCGGCCTTCTCGGCGGCGGCGACGATACCGTCGCGCCCGCCACGCAGCAGCAGCAAAGCAGCGGCATCGGCGGCTCCGGCGGCCTGCTGGGCAGCCTGCTGGGCAATTACAGCAGCTTTGCCGGCAACAGCTCTTACGACACGGGCTGGACGGCGGAAAAGAACACCGGAAAGCTGAATACCTCTGTCGATCCCGCCGCGCGGCCCAAGCGCACGGTGCTGAAAGGCGACGGCACGGACACGGTGACGCTGATGGTATATCTGTGCGGCACCGATCTGGAGTCCAAAAGCGGTATGGCGACCAACGACCTGAAGGAAATGGCCTCCGCCTCGCTTTCGGATAAGGTGAACGTCGTCGTCTATACCGGCGGCTGCAAGGGCTGGAAGGTCGGTTCCATCTCCAATACCAACAACCAGATCTATAAGGTGGAACAGGGCGGCCAGCTGCGCCTGCTGGAGAAAAACCGCGGCAGCGCCGCCATGACCGTGCCCGCCACGTTGACGGATTTCATCAGCTACTGCAAACAGAATTACCCCGCCACCCGCAACGAGCTGATCCTGTGGGACCACGGCGGCGGCACGGTTTCCGGCTTCGGCTATGACGAGCGCGCCAAAAACGCCGGCTCCATGACGCTGCCGGATATCGCGAAGGCCGTGAAGGACGCCGGCGCGGTCTTTGATTTCATCGGCTTTGACGCCTGCCTGATGGGCACGCTGGAGACCGCGTTGGTGCTGGAGCCCTACGCGGACTACCTGCTGGCCAGCGAGGAGACGGAGCCCGGTATCGGCTGGTACTACACCAACTGGCTGACGGCCTTGAACAACAATACGGCCATGCCCACCACGGAGCTGGGCAAGCAGATCATCGATGATTTCGTTTCCGTGTGCGAGCAGAGGTGCCCCGGCCAGAAGGCCACGCTGTCCCTCATCGACCTGGCGGAGCTGTCCGCCACCGCAGGCGATAAGCTGTCCGATTTCTCCACCGCCACGGCGAAGCAGATCTCCGGCAGCGGCTACGCGACGGTCTCCAAGGCCCGCGGCGATACCAAGGAGTTCGGCGGCTCCAATAAGCTGGACCAGATCGACCTGGTGCATCTGGCGCTGAACCTGAACACGACGGAAAGCAGGGCGCTGGCCGATACGCTGCTTTCCGCGGTGAAGTACAACCGTACCTCCTCCGTGGTCAGCAACGCCTACGGCATTTCGGCATATTTCCCCTACCGGTCCGCCGGTAAGGTCAGCAGCGCTGTGCAGCAGCTGGACGCCATCGGCTTCGATAAGGAATACACCGACTGCGTGAAGAAGTTTGCCTCGCTGGAGGTCACCGGGCAGGCGGCGGGCGGCGGCAGCGCCAGCCCCTTCGGTTCCCTGTTCGGCTCGCTGACCGGTATGACCGGCTCCTCTTCCTCCTCCGGCGGCGTGGCGGATATCGTCGGGTCGCTGCTGGGCGGCGGTTCCACCTCCTCCGGGCTGGACCTCGCTTCTCTGCTGGGCGGCGCGGGCGTCTTTGACCGCAGCATCCCCGAAAGCGAATTGATCGACATGGTGGAGAACAACCGGATCGACGACAACGCGTTGGTATGGAGCACGGACGCGGATGGGACGCGGGTGCTGAAGCTCAGCGAGGCCCAATGGGCGCAGGTGGCCGATTTACAGCTGAACGTCTTTTTGAACGACGGCAGCGGTTACATCGACCTGGGGCTTGACAATATTTTCAACTGGACGGACAACGGCGATCTGGTCGGCGAGTACGACAACATGTGGGTCGCGCTGAACAACCAGCCCGTGGCGTATTACTTCACCGACGCAACCGAAGCGGACGGGCAGACCGTTACCAACGGGCGCATCCCGGTGCTGCTGAACGGCGACCGGGCGGAGCTGCTGGTGCGCTTTACCGATAACGGCGGCGCCGTCGTCGGCGCAAGGTTCATCTACGCGGACGGCGAAACGGAAACCGTGGCCAAGTCGTTTACGGAACTGCAGCCCGGCGACGTGATCCAGCCCATCTGCGACCGCTACGATTACGACGGCAACTATGAGGATACCTATATGCTGGGCGGCGAGATCACGTATAACGGCTCCGTCACCGTTTCGGACGTGACGCTGAACCCTGCCGACGGCACGCCCGTGGCCGCCTACGTGCTCACCGACCGCTTCGCCATGGAGCACTGGACCCCGGCGATCGGATAACGGCATGATTGACAGCAGACGCGTCCGGCTGTCTTCCGGCTAACAGAATAACAATGAACGATTCCCGGACTTCCGTTATGGAACTCCGGGAATCTTCGCGTTTCGGCATATAAATGAAACGATACTATTTACCGAACTTTTCCGCCAGCTTTTCAAAGAAATTTTTGATGGCGGTGATGATCTTGGAGAATAAAGATTGCTGTGCGTCGAACATGGAATTCACCTCTTTTTGATTATCAGCAGAACTGGATGATAAGTTTGGACGCGATGACGATGGAGATCAGGGCGATGGGGTAGGTGGCGGCGTAGGCGCTGGCCACGTCCTCCGTGCCCGCGGTGGCGATCAGGGTGCCCAGAGCGGGCGTGCTGGTCATGCCGCCGGTGATGGAACCGAGGTTGTTGAGCAGCGGGAGCTTCAGCACAAACTTGGCGAAGAGGAAGCCGATGATCATGGGGATCAGCGTCATGAAGATGCCGTAGACGAAGTAGATCGGCTTGAAGTACTGGATGAAGCTGGCGCCGCCGGCCACGCCCGCGCCGATAAGGAAGAGCATGAGCCCCAGCTCGCGGAACACCCGCAGGGTGGTGGTCTTTGGCATAATGCTGATCTTGCCGACGCGGCCGAAGTGGCCCAGCACCAGCGCCATGATGATGCATCCGCCGGTGACGGTCAGGGAGAACCCGGCCACCTTGACGGAGCCGAGGATCATGCCCAGCACCGCCGCGATGGAGAAGGCGCAGAAGCCGAAGGGGTCCAGCTCCGTCAGCTTCGCGGGGCCTTCTTTTTTCTTTTCCTCCGCGCTGACGGTCAGTTTGGCTCGCTCCGTTTCCATATCCGCCTTTTCAAAGCGGGGCATGAGCTGCACGAACAGCACCACGCCGATGACGCCGAACAGGTATGCGATGCCGTTGCCCACCGCCACCAGGCTGTCCAGCTCGCCGCCGATGGCTTCCTTGGCGGCGGAGAAAGCGGGGGTGGAGGTGAGGGCGCCGGAGAGCAGCCCCACCACGATGGCCTTGAATTCCTCTTTGGGCAGGTCCGTGAAGCGGCCGCCGATGTACAGTACCGCGATGGCGGAAAGCCCGGCGGAGAGGATGATGATCAGTCCCAGTACGATATAGGACTTGAAGTTCTTTTTCAGGTTCCGGAAGAAGTTCGGCCCGGCGATGTAGCCCACCGCCGTGACGAACAGCACCAGCCCCACGTTTTCCACGATCTTCAGCGCGTCCTTGACGAAGGTGACCTCGTTCACCTGCAGCTGGGTTCCCAGGTGCTTATAGAGGAACACGCCGTAGACCAGCGCCATGATGAACACGCCCGCCGTGCCGAGGTTCACGCCCTTAACGGTGATCTTGCCCAGCAGGTAGCCCGCCGCCGCGATCAGGAACACGGTGAAGGTCAGGAACGTGATGGCCTTGACGCTTAAAATGCCGCCGAATAGAATCATTTGCAAACGCCTCCCGTTTATTTCACTCTTCTGTAGTCGGGCAGCAGCTTCGGGGAGACCATGTCGGTCTCCACGCCCGCGTCCTTCAGCTCGTTTTCAAAATCCGTCACGTGGGACAGCGTCAGCGCGCCGACCGTCGTCTCTTTGGCGATGGCGCCGGCGGCCTTGCCCGCGCTGCGGCCGAAGACGATGATATCCAGCAGGGAGTTGCCCATCAGGCGGTTGCGCCCGTGGATGCCGCCCACGGCCTCGCCCGCCACAAACAGGTTCTCCACGTTGGTCATGCAGCCCTTGTCGATCTCCAATCCGCCGTTCTGGTAGTGCAGCGTGGGATAGACGAGGATCGGCTCCTTGCGGATGTCGATGCCGTACTTGCCGAACATGCGCAGCATGGCGGGGATGCGCTTTTCGATGGTGCCCTCGCCGCCCTTCAGCTCGATCATGGGGGTGTCCAGCCACACGCCCACGCCGTCGTCGGTGTGGACGCCGTTGCCCCGGTCGGAGCACTCGCGGATGATGGAGGCCGCGGATACGTCGCGGGTCTCCAGCGGGTGCATGAACACCTCGCCGTTCACGTTGACCAGCTTCGCGCCGAGGGAGCGAACCTTTTCGGTGACCAGCGCGCCGAAGATCTGCTCCGGATAGGCCGCGCCGGTGGGATGGTACTGAAGGGTGTCGGCGTACAGCAGCTTCGCGCCCGCCCGGTAGCCGAGGATCAGGCCGTCCGCCGTGGCGCCGTAGTGGTTGGAGGTGGGGAAGCCCTGATAGTGCAGCCGTCCCGCGCCGCCGGTGGCGATGACGACGGTCTTGGCCCTGGCGATCAGCAGCTCGTCGGTCTCCATGTTCAGCAGCACCGCGCCCGCGGCTTTGCCGTTTTCATCTTTAATGAGCTCGATGGCGGCGGTGAAATCCACCACCGGGATACCGCGGCCCAGCACCTCGTCGCGCAGGGTGCGCATGATCTCCGCGCCGGAGTAGTCCTTGGCCGCGTGCATCCTCTTGCGGGAGGTGCCGCCGCCGTGGGTGGTGATCATGGTGCCGTCGGGGGCCTTGTCGAACTCCACGCCCAGGTCGTTGAGCCATTGAATGGCCTCGGGCGCCTCGTTGACCAGCTTATACAGCAGCTCCGGCTTGGCGGCGAAGTGGCCGCCGCCGAAGGCGTCGATATAGTGGATGGCGGGGGAGTCGTTGGGCTTGTCGGCCGCCTGGATGCCGCCCTCCGCCATCATGGTGTTGGCGTCGCCGATGCGCAGCTTGGTGACGATCATCACGTTGGCGCCGCAGTTGTCGGCCTCGATGGCCGCGGAAGCGCCCGCGCCGCCGCCGCCGATGACCAGCACGTCCACGTCGTAGTCGGGGGCGGACAGGTCGAGCTTCGCGGGGTCGATGCGGCTGTGGGCCTGCAGCAGCGCCGCCAATTCCGTGGGCACCTTGCCGCCCTTGTTGGGACCGACGGAAAGCGTGCGGAACTCCTCCTGCTTGTAGTCGGGATGGTAGGTGGCCAGCAGCGTTTCCTTTTCCTCCGCGGTCATGCGGCGGGGCTCCAGCGTGGTGTTCGCCGCGCGGTTGGCCTCCACCTTTTTGATGGATTCGGTCATTTCCTTGTTATACATGCCGTTCGCCTCCTTACTTCTCGATCTCGCGGTTGTTGTAGAGCTCTTTCATCTCGTCGATGGGCTTGTCCATCAGCGCCTGCAGCAGCTCCTCGAAGGTGCCGTCCTTGATCTCCTGCACACGGTCCGTCAGATGTTTGCTTTCGGGGGCGAGATATTTGCCGTTGAGCCGTCTGGCCAGCAGCGCCACCTGCGGGTGGGAGATGCCGGCGGGGCAGCGGGAGGAGCACACGCCGCACATGACGCAGTCGAAGCTCTCCTCGGCACACTTTTCATATTCGCCGCGCTGGGCGTAGGCGATGTACTGCATGACGTTGAGCTCCTGCGTGCAGGCGTTGGTGCAGGCGTTGCAGCCGATGCAGGCGTAGATCTCGGGATAGAGCTGCATCATGATCTGCTCGGTGGGCTTCACCTTTTCGATGTCGTAGGGCTGCTTGATCAGCGGGAAGAAGGGCAGCGTGGCGATATACATGTTGTCCTCCACCTTGGTCTGGCAGGCCAGGCACGCGTGCAGCTCCCGGTCGTCCTTGATCCGGTAGATGGTGGCGCAGGCCCCGCAGAAGCCGTTGCGGCAGCCGCACCCGCGTTTGAGCTGGTAGCCCGCGTATTCCATCGCTCCCATGATGGTGAGCGAGGCGGGCACCGTGTACTTTTTGCCGTACAGGAATATGTTGACAGTGTTGTTTTCCATAGGTTCCTCCGTAATATCTATCTATCTGTTTGAGTCGGAAGTGGGAAGTCGGAAGTCATGAAACCGGGAAATGCTGCGTCAGGCAAAAGAAGAAATTTGCCGCACGTTTCGTGACAGAACTGCTTTTGACCGAGAAAGCGGTTTTCCCATGCGGGACTGCAGACTTCCGACTGATCGTGCGCGGCGCGATCAATACTCGTCCGGCATCTCCGTCAGCTGGTCGCAGCGGAAGACGGGGCCGTCCTTGCAGACGTACTTGTCGCCGATGTTGCAGCGGCCGCATTTGCCCACGCCGCACTTCATGCGCAGCTCCATGGTGGTGTAGACGTTGGACTTTTCGAAGCCCAGCTCCACCAGCCCCGCCAGCGTGAACTTGATCATGATGGGCGGGCCGCAGATGACGGCGGTCTTGTTCGTGTCGAAGCCCAGCTCCTTCACGTAGTTGGGCACGAAGCCCACGTGGCCGTCCCAGCCCTCCTGCTCGCGGTCGATGGTCAGGTAGACGTTGATGCCGTCCTCCTTGCACCACTCGTCAATGATCTCTTTGTAGTCCACGAGGTCGTCCATGGAACGGGAGCCGTAGACGATATCGATCTTGCCGTAGTTTTCACGGTTGTCGCGGCAGTAGTTGATGACGGAGTGCAGCGGCGCGAGGCCGATGCCGCCCGCGATGAACAGCAGGTCCTTCCCGGCGAAATCCGTATCCACCGGGAAGCCGTTGCCGTAGGGGCCGCGGATGCCGATCTGCTGGCCCACCTCCATCTGGTGGAGCCAGCTTGTCAGACAGCCGCATTTTTTGATGGAAAACTCCATGTAGTCCTTCTGCGTGGGGGAGGAGGTGATGGAGAACATGCCCTCGCCCGCGCCGGGGATGGACAGCATGGCGCACTGGCCGGGGATGTGCTCGAACACCTTGCCGCCCTCCGGCGCTTCCACGCGGAAGGTCTTGACGTCGGGGGTATCCCGGCGGATGTCGGTCACCACGCCGATCTCCGGGATCAGGGTCTCATTCAGCATTGCCGTTCACCTCCAGCGCTTTTTCCACTTTGACGATGTTGGTCTGGATGGGGCATTTGGCGAGGCACCGCCCGCAGCCCACGCAGCCGAACTCGCCGCCGTTGTTGTCGGGGAAATACACCAGCTTGTGCATGAACCGCTGGCGGAACCGTTCCAGCTGGGAGTTGCGGGAGTTGCCGTGGGCCATCAGCGTGAAGTCGCTGTACATGCACGAATCCCAGCAGCGGAACTTTTTGACGCCCTTGCCGGTGTCGAACTCGCGGATGTCGTAGCACTGGCAGGTGGGGCACACGAAGGTGCAGGTGCCGCAGCCCAGGCAGCTCTCCGACAGGGCGGCCCACTTTTCGTTCTTGAAATGGGTCATCAGGTCGGTCTGCTTCATGCCCTCAAAGCTGGTCTGCCCGAGGGGAAGCCGGTCCATGATGTAGGCGACGGCCTTTTTCAGGCTTTCGATCATCGCACCGTCGGTCTGCTCCAGCAGGTCGCGCACCGAGGCGATAAAGGCCTCGCCCTTTTCGGTGCGGGCGGCGAGATACAGCTCGTCGCCGATGCGCCACGCGGTCGCGTCGCCCTCCGGGTCGCCCGCGTCGATGCCGAAGGCGCGGCAGAAGCACGTCTCCTCCGGCCGGTTGCAGGCTAAGCTGACGACGGTGCCGTGCTCCCGGCGGTTCTTGTAATAGGTATCCACGGGGTCGGACAGGAACACCTTGTCCAGAATGGTGAAGGCGCGGGCGTCACAGCCGCGCACGCCGAAGACCGTGAAATCCTCGCACTCCTCGCGGGTGTCCTCCACGGTGAGCTGCTTGCCCTTCATTTTAATGTCGTAGAGGTTCTCCGTCTGGGGGAAGAAGAAGTCCTTGGCGGAACGGTTGGTGTTCAGCTTTTTGGTCAGCTGTGTGCCGGGCGCATACGCCGCGAACACGGCCTCGCCGTCCCTGTCTGTGGGGACGTACAGCTTCTGCCCGGCGGCGACCCGGTCCAGCAGGTCGTAAAGCTTTTCGTAGGGGAGTTTGTAATACGTCATTTCGCGCCTCCTCTCTCATAGACGACGGAGGGCTCGCAGTCGTCGAACCGGAAATCCGTCATGGGGGGCCTGGTGTCCGGGTCCGCGCCCGCCTGATAGTCGCCGTACAGCTCGTTCATGTCCTTGATGAACTTGCGGTTCAGCAGGTGCAGCGGGATGTGCTGCGGGCACACGCGGGAACACTCGCCGCAGTCGGTGCAGCGGCCCGCCACGTGGAACGCCCGGATGATGTGGAACAGGTTTTCCTCAAAGCTGTCGGCGGCCGCCTTGTTCTCCACGCCGGAATCCCGGTTGTCGAACACGCACTTTTCGCAGGTGCAGGCGGGGCAGACGTTGCGGCAGGCGTTGCAGCGGATGCAGCGGGACAGCTCCTTGCGCCAGAAGGCGAAGCGCTCGTCGGGCGTCATGGCTTCCAGCTTCGCCACCTCGTCGAAGCGATGGTTCTCGACCTCCTCGCCGTTGGGCTCCTCCAGCAGCTCGTCGTACACCACGATCTTCTTGCTCTTGCAGTCCTTGCAGCGGTCCAGCATCACTTCAAACTTCGGCACCGTGACCTCGTCGCCGTAAACGGTTGCCACGAAGTAGTCCGCGCCGTTGTCCTTGATCTCTTTGATGCCGGAAAGCCCTCTGTCCTTGATCTTCTCAAAGTCGGTCTTGCCCCAGCTGGGGATGCCGATGATATAGACGTTTTCCCGGACGACCCGGTGCTCTTTCATCAGCTGGGCGAAGGAATAGGAATCGCAGGGCTTTAAGAACGCGAGGATCTTCCCACCCTTGCGGCTTTCCTTCACCAGATATTTGGAGACGTTGGCGGCGGCAAAATCGTTGAACACGAAATCCCTGTCCAGCGCCTCGGGGGACCGGAAGACCGCGGGGGTGATATCGTAGGCAAATTCGCCCTTCTGCCAGCCCATGACGCGGTCCACCGTGCCGTCGGCCAACAGCGCCTTGGCGCGGGCGATCATTCTGTCTTGCATCTCAGGTCCTCCAATCGTTTGTTCTCGCCGAGGGAACGGATCGTTTCCACAAAGCTGTTCATCGTCTCCGCGAACTTCTGCCCTTCGGCGGCGGAGACCCATTCCACTCTCGTGCGGCCCTTCTCGATGCCCAGGTAATCCAGCATGGAGAATAGCAGCGTCATTCTTCTGCGGGCGTAGTAGTTGCCGGTGGTGTAGTGGCAGTCGCCCGGGTGGCAGCCGCAGATGATCACGCCGTCCGCGCCGCGCTGGAAGGCCCGCAGGATGAACAGCGGGTTCACACGGCACGAGCACGGCACGCGGATGATCTTTACGTCCGCCGGGTAGTTGAGCCGGTTGGTGCCCGCCAGATCCGCGCCGGCGTAGGAGCACCAGTTGCAGCAAAAGGCGACGATCAGCGGCTTGAATTCCTTGTTTTCTACTTGCATATCGCGTCTACCTCCGCCATGATCTGTTGATTGGAGAAGCCGTAAAGGTCCATCGCGCCGCTGGGGCAGGCCACCGTGCAGGCGCCGCAGCCCTGGCAGACCGCCGGGTTGACCTGGGCCACTCTTCTGACCGCCGTGGTGCGGTCGGGCATCCGGAATTCCTTATCGGCATAGGTGATCGCGCCGTAGGGGCACACCTTTTCGCAGGAGGAGCAGCCGTTGCACAGCAGCTCGTCGCTGTGGGCCACGCAGGGGTTGCCGGTCAGCTTATCCTTGGACAGGAGACCTATCACCTTGGCCGCGCAGGCGCTGGCCTGCGAGACGGTGTCCGGGATGTCCTTGGGTCCCTGGCACATGCCGGAAAGGAACACGCCCGCCGTGGGGCTTTCCACGGGGCGCAGCTTGGGGTGCGCCTCGGTGAAGAAATCGTTGGTGTCCATGGAGGCGGTCAGCATCGTGGCGAGCGGCCGCGCGCTCTTGTCCGGCTCGATGGCGGCGGCCAGCACCACCATGTCCGCGTCGATGTGCAGCTGCTCGTTGGCCAGCAGGTCGCTGGCCTGTACCTTCAGCTTGCCGTTTTCGGGCACGACTTTACCGACCATGCCCTTGATGTAGTGGACGCCGTAGTCCTCCACGGCGCGGCGGTAGAACTCGTCGAAGTTCTTGCCGGGGGTGCGCACGTCGATGTAGAAGACGTATACGTCGGTATCGGGATATTTCTCACGGGTCAGCATGGCGTGCTTGGCCGTGTACATGCAGCAGACCTTGGAGCAGTACTGCTTGCCCTTTTCATTCTTCGCGTCGCAGCGGGAGCCCACGCACTGCACGAACACGATGGTGTGGGGGTGCTGTTTGTCGCTGGGCCGCAGCAACGTGCCGCTGGTGGGGCCGGCGGCGTTCATCAGCCGCTCGTATTCCAGGGAGGTCACCACGTCGGGGCTCTGGGAATAGGCGAACTCGTCGAACTTCTCCACGGAGATCGGCTCAAAGCCCGTGGCGACGACGATCGCGCCGTACTTCTGCTCGATGAACTCGTCCTTTTGGTCGTAGTCGATGGCGCCCACGCCGCACACCGTGGAACAAAGGCCGCACTTGCCGGTCTTTTTCTTGATGCAGTAGCTCGCGTCGATGGTGGCCACCTTCGGCACCGCCTGCGCGAAGGGGATATAGATGGCGGAACGGTTGTCCATGCCGCAGTTGAACTCGTTGGGGACCTTCTTCATCGGGCATTTCTCGGTGCAAAGGCCGCAGCCGGTGCACAGGTCCTCTTTGACAAAGCGCGCCTTGCGGCGGATGGTCACGTCGAAGTTGCCCACAAAGCCCTTGACGGAATCCACCTCGCTGTAGGCGTAGATGTTGATCTTTTCCTGCTGGGCGGCCTCCACCATCTTGGGCGTGAGGATGCACGCCGCGCAGTCCAGCGTCGGGAAGGTCTTGTCCAGCTGCGCCATCTTGCCGCCGATGGTGGGGGATTTCTCCACGATGTCCACCGGGAAGCCGGCCTCGGCGATGTCAAGGGCGGTCTGGATGCCCGCGATGCCGCCGCCGATGACCAGCGCCCGCTTGGCGACCGGGCTTTCGCCCGCGGTCAGCGGCGCGTTGAGGTGTACCTTGGCGACGGCCGCCCGGCCTAAGATCACGGCCTTGGCGGTGCCCACGGGCATATCCTTATGGATCCACGAGCACTGCTCGCGGATGTTGGCGATCTCCACCATGTAGGGGTTCAGGCCAACGGAAGCCGCCGCCTTGCGGAAGGTGTTCTCGTGCATCCGGGGGGAGCAGGAGCACACCACCACGCCGGTGAGGTCGTACTCCTTGATGGCGTCCTTGATGAGGTTCTGCCCCGATTCGGAGCACATGTACTGGTAGTCGGTGGAGAAGACCACGCCGGGCTCGTGCTTCAGCATTTCAGCGACCTGCTTCACGTCGACCGTGCCGGCGATGTTACTGCCGCACCAACATACGAATACGCCGATTCTCTGCATTTCGTCCTCTCCTCCTTACTTGCTGTATTTGCGGAACGCGCTGACGATGGCCTGCTGGGGCAGCTCGTCGTCCAGCTTGTCCGGGATATCCTGCGGCTTCAGGTGGTTGCCGCCCTGCGCGCGGATCACGGCGAGGCGCACGGCCTCGATCAGCTTGGCGGGCTCCACGCTGCGGGGGCAGCGCTCCACGCAGGCAAAGCACGAAAGGCAGGTCCACAGGGATTCGGAGGCCATCAGCGGTTCGATATTGCCCTTCTCCACCATGTCCACGAACTGATGGGGATGGTACTCCATCTCGTCGTAGTTGGGGCAGGTGGCGGAGCACTTGCCGCACTTCATGCATTTGCGGGGGTTCACGCCGCTGATTTCAAGGATGCGTTCTTTCAGGTTGGTGTTTTCCATCACGCGTCCTCCTTTACGCCCAGCGCCTCGGCCAGCAGCTCCGTGAAGTATTTCACGGGCAGGCCGCTTTGGGCGTTCTTCGTCAGGTTGTAAAGGCACAGCGGGCAGGCGGTGATCATCAGCTGCGCGCCGTTCGCGAGGGCGTTGTCCGCCACCGCGGTGGCCTTCTTTTCGGCGATCTCCTTCTTTTCCAGCGTGGCGTAGCCGCCGCAGCACTCGTTGCGCATGGCCCAGATTACGGGCGTCGCGCCCAGCGCCCTGATGAAGTTCTCTATGACGACCGGGTTCTCCGGGTCGTCGAAGCCCATCACCCTGCCGGGGCGCAGCAGCAGGCAGCCGTAGTAGGGGGCGATCTTCACGCCCGTCAGGGGCTTGACCACGCGCTTTTTCAGCTCGTCGAAGCCCACTTCGTCGCGCAGCAGCTCCAGGAAGTGGATCACCTTTGTCTCGCCCCGGTAGGGCTCGTCCAGCTTCATGTAGTTGGCGGCCTTGGCGGCGACGTTCTCGTCCGCGGCCATGTCATGGTTGACCTGCTTGAGCACGTTGTGGCAGGCGGAGCACATGGTCACGAGGTCCGTGCCCGCGTCCCTGGCGGCGATCAGCGCCCGCACGGAGGACAGCTTCGTCGCGATCTCGTCCTTCGCCATCGGGTACACGCCGCCGCAGCACTGCCAGTCCGGCAGCTCGCGCAGCTCGATGCCCAGCGCCGCCGCCGAAGCCCGGGCATACCGGTCCAGGTCCTTCGCCTTCGTCTTCAGCGTACAGCCGGGGTAGTAACTGTATGTCATCGGGTTTCTCCTTTGGTGTTGTTGGTAGCGCGGCACCTCAGTGCCGCTCCCAACAAAATGTAATTTTTATGAATGACGTCTCCTGTTGTTGGTCGTTTTGTCTATCATGTTGCCTGACCGGAAAATCCAACAAAAAGAATGTTTGTGCTGACAGCGGCACTGAGGTGCCGCGCTACCGCCGTCGTCGGAAAATCACACCATTTTTTCGGGATGGAACACCTCGTCGAACTTTTCGGCGGTGAGGAAGCCCAGCGCCACGCAGGCCTCTTTCAGGGAGATGTTCTCCTTGAAGGCCTTTTTGACGGTCTTGGCGGCGTTCTCATAGCCGATGTAGGGGTTCAGGGCGGTGACCAGCATCAGGGAGTTGTGCAGGTTGTCGTGCATCTTCTGCTTGTTGGCCTCGATGCCCACCGCGCAGTTCACGCGGAAGGAGCGCATGGATTCGCTCAGCAGCCGCACGCTCTGGGTGAAGTTGTAGATGATGACGGGCATGAACACGTTCAGCTCAAAGTTGCCCTGGCTGGCGGCAAAGCCGATGGTGGCGTCGTTGCCCATGACCTGCGCGGCCACCATGGTGACGGCCTCGCACTGGGTGGGGTTGACCTTGCCGGGCATGATGGAGGAGCCGGGCTCGTTCTCGGGGATTTTGATTTCGCCGAGGCCGAGGCGCGGACCGCTGGCCAGCCATCTCACGTCGTTGGCGATCTTCATCATGTCGGCGGCGAGGGCCTTCAGCGCGCCGTGGGCGAAGACGATCTCATCCTTGCTGGTCAGCGCGTGGAATTTGTTGGGGGCGGTGACGAACTTCTTGCCGGTGATGTCGCTGACGGCCTGCGCCACGGCGGTATCGAAGCCCTTGGGGGCGTTCAGACCGGTGCCCACGGCGGTGCCGCCCAGCGCCAGCTCTTTGAGCTCCGGCAGGGCGATCTTGATGAGCTTCTTGTCTTTCTCAAGACTGCTTCTCCAGCCGCTGATCTCCTGGCTGAACTTGATGGGGGTGGCGTCCTGCAGGTGGGTGCGGCCGCTTTTGACCACGTTGCGGTATTTCCTTTCCAGTCCCTTGAAGGTGTCCACCAGCGCGTCGATTTCGGGGATCACCTTGTCCTCCAGCCCCAGCACCGCGGCGATGCTGATGGCGGTGGGGAAGGTGTCGTTGGAGGACTGGCTCATATTGATGTCGTCGTTGGGGTGCAGCAGCTTTTTGCCGGCGATCTCGTTGCCGCGGTTGGCGATGACCTCGTTGGCGTTCATGTTGGACTGGGTGCCGGAGCCCGTCTGCCACACCACCAGCGGGAAGTGCTCGTTGAGCGAGCCGCTCATGACCTCGTCGCAGGCCTGCGAGATGGCGGCCAGCTTTTCGTCGGTCATCTTTTCGGGCTTCAGGGAGTGGTTGGCGATGGCGGAAGCCTTTTTCAGCACGCCGAACGCGTGGGTGATCTCCCGGGGCATGGTCTCGATGCCCACGCCGATCAGGAAGTTTTCATGCGAACGCTCGGTCTGCGCGCCCCAGTACTTGTCGGCGGGCACCTTGACCTCGCCCATGGAGTCGTGTTCAATGCGGTAGTCCATATCGTTTTCCTCCTGTATCCCGCCGGTCCCCCGGCGAGCGATTATTTTATTAAATTTTATTATAATTCAATAAAAAACAATATTCAAGTGTTTTTTCGCAACTATTCGGCGGCGTTTTCCCCTTCCTTTGCCGCCGGACGAAAAAAAAAACGGCGGCGTTGCCGGCGGCATCGTCTGATTTAAACAGAAAGCGGCGGCGCTTTTTGTGGAAATTTGATACTTGCGGACCGGCCGTGTTTTTACTATAATTAAAATGTATCAGTGTGGGCCGCAAATACCGATTGCGGTCTGCCGGCAATCAATTACCTACGGAGGAATGAAAATGAACAAAAGATTTTTAAAAATGCTATCGGTCCTTTTGACCGCTGTCATGCTGATCGCCACGGCGTCCGTCGCCTTCGCGGCAGATCCGGCGCTGCCGGGCTCCGGCACGAAGGATGATCCCTATCGGGTTTCCAATCTCGACGACATTTGGGAACTGGTGGATTGCACTTCCGATTACGACGGCAAGTATATCGTGCTTGTCAATGATCTCTCGCTGGGCGGTGAGACCCTGGAGCCAATTGGAACCGAAGACGAACCCTTTAAGGGGATTTTCGATGGTTGCGGGTATACTGTCGGCAATTTCAAAATGGGAAACAACGATTATTGCGGGCTTTTTGGTTGTTCGGAAGACGCATCGATTGGTAATGTTACCATTAAAAACGCTACGTTTACTTGCGCAAACAGCAGTAATGTCGGTCTGTTGGCAGGGTATGCCGTAAACACCTCGATCAGCAATGTCGTTACGGAAAACTGTACGATCGAAGCCGCTTCCAACGCGGGCGGCATTGTCGGAACGATCAAGGACGGTAAAGTCAGCGACTGCGTCAACGGTTGCAGCGTTACGCTTATTACCGGCAATGAAAGCGGACCCAACGCGGGCGGTATCGCGGGATCGGCGAAAGACAGTCAGATCCTTCGCTGCATCAATACAGCCGATGTCAGCGGCAACTACCAGAAAAACATCGGCGGCATCGTGGGTTCTTTGCAGGGAACGGTGAGTCATTGCCTTAATAAGGGTCTCATTTCTTCCAATGTCCTGAATCAATCCGATGCGTCCAACTCCGGCATCGCCGGTATCGCCGGTGCCGCCGGCGGTTCGATTGAGTATTGCGGCAACGCTGGTTTGGTGTCTTCCGGATCCGACTGCGCCGGTATTTTTTCCGTGGCTGATGGACTTTCCGTCAGTTATTGCTATAACGCAGGCGTGATTGCGTGTAATGACAACTTTAAGGAAAAATCGGATACCATCGGGCTTGGCGCTGAGGTCGAGCATTGTATCGGCGTCGGCGGCGACATTACGACTGATGATCTGCAAAGAAAAGCGATCTATGACGATGACGGTTGGGATTTTGAGACTGTTTGGTGTGAGCCCGGCAATTATCACGGTTATGTTTATCCCATGCTGTTGGACTGCAGTTTTCATAAGATGAAGAAGACGTCCAATGAGGCTACCTGTACTTCAGACGGAGGGATTAATTATGTTTGCGATGATCCGCAGACGCAGTGCTCGTTCAGTCATTTTGCTATGACGCAAGCCGCCCTCGGCCACCAGAAGGTCGTAAAGAATACCGTTCCCGCCAACTGCACCGTGGAAGGTGAAAAAACCTACAAGTGCAAGCGCTGCGGCGAAGATCTGCCCGATGAAACGGAAGTCCTTCCCATCGATCCCAACAAGCATGTGGACGAGGACGGCGACAACATCTGCGATCTTTGCAAGAAGACGATCAAGCAGGAGGAAACGAAGAGAAACTTCTTCCAGAAGATCGGCGATTTCTTCAAGCGCATCTTTGACTGGATCAGGAACCTGTTCAAAAAGAAATGATCGTTTCGCGTTGATACCGACCGCAGCCCTGCCGTTCTTTTACGGCGGGGCTGCTTTTTCCCGCGTCTGTTCGTATCGCAGCATCAGCGAAACGCCCTTGGTCGTCTGAAAGAATACCGCCCTGTAACGGCCGTATTCCGCCGACAGCGTTTTATCCCGGAAAAACGAACCGGGATCGGCCAGCTGCAATTGCGCCGTTACGTCGGCAAGCGCCTCCCGTGGCCAGA
Source organism: Clostridia bacterium (assembly GCA_017428085.1). GTDB lineage: Bacteria > Bacillota > Clostridia > Oscillospirales > Acutalibacteraceae > RUG806. The sequence goes on from JAFRRP010000020.1 coordinate 55,433, forward strand.
AGACCTCCGTGACGGCGCAGGCCAGCGCGGAGAAATCTTCCGCCATGCCCGCGTCCGTCGCGGTCAGCGAAACGAAGGTCAGGCGTTGGCGTTCGTCCTCGGCCGCCTTCAGCAGCAGCGTTCCCGCGTCCGTGCGGTAAAACACGTGATAGACGCCTTCCTTGCGGAACAAAGTTTGCGTATCGAAGGCGTATTGTTCATCCGCCTCGCGCAGGCGGCGTTCCAGCTCCCACACGCCGAACCGTTCCGCCCGCGTACAGGCGCACAGCATCGAAACGGACAGCAGGACCATAACGGCGCGGATCGTTTTCATGGTATCGTCTCCTTGTAAACGGGGTTTGTTGATCCGGTCGGAACTCCGAATTCTGAATTCCGAACTGCCCCCTCCGACTGACTTTCGGTTTTAAATATTTTTACCAAACCTCTTTTCTAATTTAAAAATATGTATTATAATGAAATTCAGAACAGAAAAAGGATGATCGGTATGAGTAATACTCCCAATGAAAACAACGGCGTCAACGACGTCTATCGGGACATCTCCGCGATATTCAATATCGACGAAAGAAAGGCGGCCGGCAGCCCTGTCGAAAAAACGACGGACGCGCCGAAAAAGAACGAGCGCATCCTGACCGCGCCGGAGGGTATGAAGCACCTGCCCAGGGACGAGCGCAAAAAGATGAAAAAGGACGAGCGCAGGGAAAAGCGCGCCGTCCGGCTGAAAAAGGCCAAGACCCGCGCCATCATCGTCCTTTCCGCGGCGCTGGCGGTCGCGGTCATAGCCGGCGTGATCCGGTGGAAGATCGTGGACGCAAAGAAGCCCGTCGTGGCGGTGACAAGGGCGGTGGTGGAAACGCTGGACCGCAGCTATACCGACAGCGCCGTGATCTCCGCGGACGGCAAAACGACGGTGGCGGTGCTGATCGACAACGATTACGACGTACACTTTATCGCCAAAAACCTGCGGGCGGAGGTCGTCAACGCCGCCGGGGCGACGGTGACCGGCAAGGTAACAGACATCAAGGAGGAAAAGCCGGGCGCCGACAGCTTTACGTGGCTGGCTTCCGCGCTGTTGGGCGAGCTGCCGGAGGTGCCGTTCTACGCGGTGTATATCACGTTGGACGACCCGGACGGGGTCCTGCTGGGTGGGGAAAAGGCCACCGCCAGGATCATCACGGAAACGGCGGAAAACGCCGTCGTGATCCCCGCCGCGGCGGTCTTTATGGACGGCGCGCAGCCATACGTGTGGATCTACCATCCCTTTACCAAAACGCTGTCCCGGCAGGATATCGCCGTGGGCGTGTCCTCAGACGAACAGACGGAGGTGCTGCGGGGGCTGGACAAGGGAGACCGGGTGATCTCCGGTTCGTCGGTACCCTCGTCGGAGCTGTACGAGGGCGTCAAGGTGAAGCTGAAATAACGGCGCGAATTACCGATTGCATATTCGCTGATCATATGATATAATAATTGTTACTTCTCTCAAGGGGGAAACGGGATGAAAAAAAGGATTCTGCCGGTATTGCTCGCCGCGGCGCTGTCGTTCTGCTTTGCCGCCGGCGCGCTGGCCGCTGTCACGATCACGCCGGAGGAGCTGAAAACGCTGCCCCGGGTGTCGGAATACGCCTTCTGCGAGGCCATCGGCGACGCCGACCTCAGCGGCCATGTGGAGCCGGAGGACGCGCGGCTGATCCTGCGCGCCACGGTGCGGCTGGAACAGCTCAGCGCCAGGCAGCTGATCCTCTGCGATACCAACGGCGACCGGCACGTGAACGCGGAGGACGCCCGCAACGCGCTGCGGTTCTCCGTGGGGCTGGACAGCGACAAACGTCCCTCCCACTATACCGAAACCGTGGTGGTCTCCGAGCCCACCTGCGCCGAAGAGGGCTACACGGTGCGCTACTGCCTGCTGTGCGAAAAGATCTTCAGCGAGCAGAAGACCCCGAAGACGGATCACGTGGCGGGCGTTTGGGAGGTCACCGCTCCCGCCACCTGTCAGGAAAACGGCGTCACGGAGTGCAAGTGCATCTACTGCGGGCAGACGCTGATGACGGATATCCTGCCCAAGGGCGACCACGTCTACGGCGACTGGATCTATCCCGACGGAAAAAGCTGCGTGAAATCCGTCAAGCGCTACCGGGACTGCACCGTGTGCGGCGCAAGGCAGAACGAGATCGTGCCGGCCGTCGGTACGCATAAATACGAATGGGTCGTCACGAAGGAAGCCACCTGTACGGAGGACGGCGAGCGCACCTACATGTGCGTCAACTGCGACAACCGGATCCGGTCGGAGGTCATCCCCGCCACGGGGCACGACGCGCCGGACTGGACCGTCACCAAAAAGGCCACCTGCACCGAGGAAGGCGTGCGGGAAAAGATCTGCCTGAACTGCGGGCAATCGCTGGAAAAAGAGGCGATCCCCGCCCCCGGGCACGATTTCAACAACGTCTATTATAAAGAGCTGGCCGCCCCCACCTGTCAGGCGGAGGGCAGGGCGCAGGGCGTGTGCTCCGTGTGCGGCGAAAGCCACGAATTCACACTGCCGAAGACCGCGCATAAATATACCAAAGCGCCCGTGACGGTCAAGCGCGCCACCTGTACGGAGGACGGGCTGATCGAAGCGGAGTGCGCCTGGTGCGGCGAGATCAAAGAGGTGGTGCCCGCCGCCGGCCACACGCTGACGTGGCATATCGCCAAGGAGGCCACCTGTACCGCCCAGGGCGAAAAGGTGAGCGTCTGCTCCGTGTGCGGCGCGACAGTGGAACGGCAGTCGATCCCCAAGGCCGCCCACACCTACGGCGGCGCTGTCACGATGATCAAGGAGCCGACCTGCTCCGAAGCGGGCTCCTGCTACGTCACCTGTAAGGTGTGCGGCGACAAACTGGTGCGGGATCTGCCCGCCACCGGCGTCCACGTGGCCGGCGACGAGACCGTCACCGTGAAGGAAGCCACCTGTACGGAGGACCGGCGCTTCGAATACAAGTGCAAATACTGCGGCGCGGAAATGCCGGAGACCGAAAAGGCCGAAAAGGGCACCGCCCTGGGCCACGATTTCCGAGGCTGGACCACGCTGTCCGCGCCGGCCTGCACCGTGCCCGGCAAAAAACAGAGCGTCTGCGCCCGCTGCGGCGCGGAGGCGATCCTCGATATCGAGCCGCTGGGCCATCAGTCCACCGGCCAATGGGAGATCGCGGAACAGCCCACCTGCGCCAAGGAGGGGCTGGAGGTGATCCGCTGTAAGTTCTGCGGCGAAATGGTGGAAAAGCGGGCGATCGCCAAAAAGGATCATACGCTGACGGTCAGAGTTGTCGCCGTTGCCACCTGCCAGAGCGAGGGCCGCGAGATCGTGGAGTGTACGGTCTGCGGCGAGGTAGTGGATACCGTCGTGAAGCCCAAGAAGGAGCATGTGCCCGTCTATAAGGTCACAAAGGAGGCCACCTGCGCCGCGGAGGGCACGGAAACGATCACCTGCGACGTGTGCAAACAGCAGATCGGCGTCAACGTGATCCCCAAGACCGCCCATACCCCCGTTACCGTCACGGTCATGGCGCCCACCTGCGTCGATACCGGGCTGGACGCGATCCAGTGCTCGGTCTGCGGCGAGGTGCTGGAGGAGATCGAAACCCCGAAGGGCGACCACAGCTTCGCCCCCGGCGCGGTGACGGAGCCAGCCGCCCTTTCCACGTTCCGCTGGAACGGCACCAAGGGCACGGTATACGGCTGGCGCGCCTGCCGCTGTACCGTGTGCGGCGAAATGAAGGATAACGAGAAATACACCCGCGTGAGCGTTTCCGGCGAATGGGAGCCGGTGTTCGACGCCCGCACAAACCTGACGGAGGGCCGTATCATGTTCCGCTTCAAGGACGCGGCAGCCTACGACAGCGTGATCAAAGTCGTCTGGTCTTACGGCGATATTCCCACAACGGTGGAGGTCAAGCCGGTAAACGGCCTGTATTCGTTTACCGTTCCCGCCGGGGCCGCCGTGACGGATACGATCTATATTTTCGTGATCTCACAATAATCAAAGAAAGAGGAGAGATATCGCCATGCAGAATCCCGTATTGACCATCGTTTACAATTGCGAGGGCAGAAGATTTACTTCCCACCGGACGGAGAACGAGCACTTCAAAATCGATTTCAGCTTTTCGGATGGGGCGGTCAAAGCGAAGCTGACGCCGAAAACGCCTCTCACGCTGCTGAAATTCCGCGTCCGCTTCGACCACGAGTATATCCCCGGCGACCTGTTTTTCGGCAACGGTTATCAGGCATGGACCACCAGCCGCGAGTACCGCACCACCGATAAGATGCGTAATATGATCCCGCTGGCCGCCACCAGAAAGCTGAAGGAGCTGGCGGGCATCTCCGCCGACTGGCGCTTTGTGGACTGGCCGGAGGAAGCCGGCAAATTCCTCAGCCATACCTATACCTACGTCCGCCGCGGCGACGAGCTGCTGTTCATCGGCTCGCTGTCCGAAAAAACGGGCTTTACCGTGATCTACGCCGACGTCAACGCGGATACCCTTACCGTGGCGAAGGACGTGGAGGGCGCCGAAGTGACGGATGAATACGACCTGTTGGACGCGGTGATCCTGCGGGGCGGCTACGACGAGGTGTTCGACGCCTACTTCAAGGCCATGGGGCTGGGCAAGCCCCGCATCGACCATATGTCCGGCTATACCTCCTGGTACAACTATTTCCAGAAGATCGACGAAAACATCATCCTGCGCGACCTGAACGCTTTGGACCCGGTGAAGGACAGCGTGTCCATCTTCCAGGTGGACGACGGCTATGAGACCTATGTGGGCGACTGGCTGGACCCCAACCCCGCCAAGTTCCCCCGCGGCATGAAATACATTGCCGGGCAGGTGCATGAAAAGGGCTATCTGGCGGGTATCTGGCTGGCGCCGTTCAATCTGCAGCGCGCCTCCCGCATGTATAAAGAACACCCGGACTGGGTCATCAAGGGCCCGGACGGCAAACCCCTGCTGGGCTGCGCGGGCTGGGGCGGCGCCTATACCATGGATATCTACAACGAGGAAGCGCGCGCCTATATCAAAGAGTTCTTCGACGTGGTCCTGAACGACTGGGGCTATGATATGGTGAAGCTGGACTTCCTGTACAGCCAGTGCATGTACCCCCGCAACGGCAAATCCCGCGGGCAGATCATGTGCGAGGCCATGGCGTTCCTGCGGGAGTGCTGCGGCGACAAGCTGATCCTGGGCTGCGGCGTACACCACGGCGCCTCCTTCGGCTACGTGGACGCCTGCCGCATCAGCTGCGATGTGGACCTGAAGTACGACGGCAAATTCTACAACAAGCTGCACGTCAACAACGAGATCCCGTCGGCGAAAAACGCCATCACCAACGCGATCTTCCGCCGTCACCTGAACGGCAGGGCCTTTTGCAGCGACCCGGACGTGTTCTTCCTCCGTTACTCCAACCTGACCTTTACCATGGAGCAAAAGCTGCTGCTGGCGGGCATCAACCACATTTTCGGCGACGTGCTGTTCGTCTCCGACAACGCGGAGGAATACACGCAGAAGGATATGGAGGTCGTGAAGAAGGTCTTCGCGAAATCCGACCTCAAGGTGCTTTCCGCCGGTTACGTCACCGAAGACGAGATCGCCATCGAGCTGGAAAAGGACGGCGCGGAAAAGACGCTGGTCTTCAGCATGGAGACGGGCAGAAGCAACATCGCCGACGTGCTCGGTTTCCCGGAACCGTAAAGATTTTTGCCCGATTTGTCGATAATCGTCGTTTTCGGTGTTGACGAAAACGCGCGCGTCATGTATAATAACTATATATAGTTATTTTTCGGAAAAATGCGGAGGTTTCCGCGTGGGAGGACCGGTTATGGAAAGAAAGGTTATCGCGCTGCTGCTGGCGGCGGTGCTGTTGCTGGGGATCGGGCTGCCCGCCTTTGCGGCGGAGCTGCCGGAGGAACCGGCCGCGGCCCAGGCGCAGCCGGAAGCATCCGTGGAGGAGACCGAAACGCACCGGGGGCTGCCGGAGGGCACGCCGCAGATCACCTTCAAAGAGGAAGCCACCCACGACACGGCAGCAGACGGTAAAGCCATGCCGGATTACCTGGCGCCCATCAAGTTCATCCGCAATATCAAAAAATTCCTGTATGATATCACGGGCTGGAAGGTGTTCAAGGTGGAGACCTTCAACCTGACCGTGGACGACAACATACAGGCCATCAACGATCGCCTCAACGATCTGTCCGGCATCAATTTTGAGGACGCCTACACCAACGTGATCCAGACCAACCAGTATGCCGAGCTGATCACCAGAGTGTTCCACATCGACACCGTGGCGCTGCAGGAAAAAATGAACGCGGAGGCCGCCCAGCTGATGGAGGAGGGCCACCCGATCAAATCCGTCATCAAGCGCTTCGCTTCCGTCTGGATGGGCAATATCGATTCCGCCTACGCGCGGCTGGAGCCGGTGGAGGGCCACCCGGAGCTGCTGCGCCTGATGTGTGAGATCGTCTACAAGGACGGCCGAACGGATGCGCTGCGCTCCGACATCTATTACAACGTCGAGACCAACACGTTCACCAATCTGGAGGGTGACGCCGCGCTGCTGGGCTATCTGCTGGACGTGGAGGACGGCTATCTGTTCACCGGCCGCAACATCTGGCAGCGGAACTTCGGCTTCTCGCCCATCTACGATTACATCACCTACGTCACGCCCTATTTCATGCAGTATACCACCAAGCGGCTGAAATTCGACTATGCCGACAAGGAGTGGATGATCCAGCTGTGGAAGGGCCGCTACTTCATCACCAACGGCGGCGAGGTAGGCATCTACACCCGTCCCAAGGGGACCATCAGCACGTTTTACCAGTGCGCCTCCGACGACGAATGTCTGGATATGACGCTGGATATCACCCACGGCGACGTGGATATCCTGCACATGCCCAAGCAGCACAACTGGTGGATCTCCGGCTACGCCTTTGACGACACCACCTACGACGCGAAGTCGCTGACGATGGTTTCCACCGTCACCATGAAGGACGAGGACATGCTGAACGCCTTTACCGCCGCGCTGAACGGCCAGTCCGATATCGCCTACACGGTCAGCGGGCTTGACGTTACTATTACGTGGGGCTGATCCGCCGCGGCCGGAAAAAACCGAAAATCCCGCGCAGACCGTTTTCAGTCTGCGCCGGTTTTTTTGTTCCGACAGGGTATTTTGTTTTAATCTCTTTTTAAGCCGGGATTGGTATGATCTGCCCGGAAGAAAAGGGGAGGAAAGAACGGGGAGCGTATGTTTGATTTTAACGACACCATCGTCAACAACGCCGCGGGCAGGCCGCTGATCTGCGCGCACCGGGGCGTCAGCGGGGGCAATATCCCCTGCAACACCATCGCCGCCTTTTCCGCCGCGCTGGCGCAGGGGGCGGACGTGATCGAGCTGGACGTGACGGAGAGCCGCGACGGGCAGTTCTTCGTGTTCCATCCGGGCAAGGAGGCCGCGCACCTGAAGACCCACAAGCTGATCTCCGCCATGAAGGCGGATAAAGTCAAAAAGCTGCGTTACGTCAACCAGGATAACGACGAAACGCAGTTCGGCGTGGACCGGCTGTGCGACATTCTGGATTTCCTCAAGGGCAAGTGCTACATCAACGTGGACAAGTTCTGGACGGATATCCCCGGCATCAGTGCGGAGATCCGCCGCGTGGGCGTGGAAAAGCAGGTGATCGTCAAGACCGCGCTGAAGGACAAGTATTTGAAGCCGCTGAAAGAGTGCGCCTCCGACTTCATGTTCATGCCCATCGTGCGGGACGAGGATACCGTCACCGACATGCTGCGCGCCGAGGGGATCAACTGTATCGGCGCGGAGGTGCTGTTCGAAAAGGACACGGCGCCGGTGGCTTCCCGCGAATATATCGAAAAAATGCACGAAAAGGGCATGGTACTGTTTGCCAACGCCATCGTGTATAACTATAAAGAGGTGCTCAGCGCCGGCCACAACGACGATATCTCCGTGGCGGGCGAGCCGGAACGCGGCTGGGGCTGGCTGATCGACCGGAAATACGACATCATCCAGACCGACTGGTGCGGCGTGCTGAAGCACTTTATGGAAAACAGATAAGGAAGGCGAGTATGATGAAAAGAACGATTGCTTTGCTGCTGGCGCTGGTAATGGCGCTGGGGCTGTGCGCCTGCGGCGCGGAAAAAAACGCCACCGGGACCGACGCCACGGCGACGGACGCGCCGGAGGGCCTTTCCACCGTGAACAGCCTTGTGATGAACAGGGATGAGGTGAGCAACGCCGTCGTGGTCTATTTCTCCCACAACGACGTGATCAAAACCGCCGCGGAGTTCGCGGCTTCCGTCCGCGACTGCGACCTGATCGAGATCGTGCCGCAGAAGGCCTATCCCGACGACGAAACGAAGCTGGCCCAGCGCATCAAAGAGGAAAAGGAAAAGGGTGTGCGCCCCGCCCTCAAGGACCAGCCGGCCAATCTGGACGGCTACGATATCATTTTCCTCGGCTTCCCGGTGTGGGAGGGCACCATTCCCATGGCGGTGGCCACCTTCCTGGAGGACTACGACATGTACGACAAGGCGATCGTCCCGTTCTGCTGCGCGGCGGACGGGCAGGTGGGCGAGTCGCTCAACGATATCGCTTCCCTTTGCCGTTACAGCGCCATCATTTCCGCGTATATGGTCCCCGACGGCGATTTTGCCGACTCGGAGCCGATCTTCGAGGGCTGGATGGATCAGGTATTATTCGGCTGACTTGTCAGCCGAATAAATGCGGTTTGCCGCAGGCAAAGCGTATATCACGCAAACGCGCGGCGTTTGCATATCATGCCCGGCCTACGGAAAGAATAACCGTAAGCCGGGCATATCATGTTGCCGGAAGGCAACATATCATTTTCGGAACAGCGTATCGGTACCACGGAGCGGGGATGATATGCTGCGTTCGCAGCATGAAATGCGCTTCGCGCGTGATAGGCGCCTGCGGCGCATGATATGCCGCTTGCGCGGCATGATCCGGCTTACGCCAATATCGGCTGCAGCTGCTTCCCCTCCAGCGCCAGCAGCATCGCTTCCTCCGTTCTGGTGAAATCCGCCACAAGGGAGGTCGGCTTGCCGACGCTGTCGTCCTGCCGATAGGGCACGAAAAAGAAGTGCTTGCCGTTTTGCAGGCAGCCGATGTTTTTGGCTGCCCCCGCCAGCGCGTCGTTGGTGGAAACGGCGATCAGCACCGGCCGCGCGTTGCGCAGGTGGGATTTGGCCGCCAGCGTTACCGGCGTGTCGGCGATCCCCGCCGCCAGCTTTGCCAGCGTATTGCCCGTGCAGGGCTCGATGATCAGAATGTCCAGCAGCTTTTTCGGCCCGATGGGTTCGGCGTCCGGAAGGGTCGCGATGATTTTTTTGCCGCAGGCCGCCTCGATCCGTTTGATATGGTCGGCGGCCTTGCCGAAGCGCGTGTCCAGCGTAAAGGCGTTACAGCTCATGATGGGGTACACGTTGTGCCCTTTTGCCGCCAGCGTTTCCAGCTGCGGGATCACCTGCGAAAAGGTGCAGAACGAGCCGCACAGCGCGAAACCTATGTTGAGTGGCTCCATAAATTCGCCTCCTTCGCCATGCCGCATACCGTGTCGGCAATCAGTATCCCGGCGGTCTTGGGGGCGGTTTTGCCGGGCTGCGAGAAGGCCTTTACCAGCTCTCTGCCGTGCCGTTTGCAGGCGTCCGCGTCGATGCCGCAGGGGGCGCTTGCCGTTTCGATCAGCAGGCAGTCTTTCCTTGCGTTGCACACGGCGTCCTCGCCCAGCACCGGCGCGGGGACGGTGTTGACGATCACGTCGTAGCGGTGCGTCTGCTCCGGCAGGAGGTCCAGCGGTTCCGCGGAAAGCCCGGCGGCCTCCGCTTTTGCCCGCTGCACGGGGTTACGGGCGTATACCGTTACCCGCGCCCCCAGCGCGTGCAGCGCCCGGCACAGGAAATGCCCGATCCTGCCGTAGCCGGTCACGGCGGCGTCCATACGCCATACCGTCACCGGCGTTTTTTCGATGACGATCCCCAGCACGCCTTCCGCGGTCAAAAGCGCGTTTTGCACGGTCAGCGCCTCGTCCTTATAGTAATCGAACACCCGCGCGCCTTTCGCCGCCAGCTCTCTGGCAAAGCCCTCCGGTATCATACCGGCGAAGATCACCGTGTTTTCGTCCGCCAGCTCCGTGACGGCTTTCAAAGGGATCTCCTTCGCCGCAAAGGGCGCGTTCAGCGTTTTTCCGTTTCTGGTGCAGGGCAACGGCAGCACCGCCGCGCCGCAGCGCAGCGCCTGGGCCAGCGTATCGGCGCGGGGCGTCGGCAGGCCGTCGCCGAAGCTGTCAAAGCCGAACAGGGAGACGGAAAATCCAAGCTCCTCCAGCCGTTCGGCGGTATATCGGTTTCTCGTGTCGCCGCCCGCGACCGAGACGGTCGTCAACTTATTCAAGCAGAATTCCTCCTCGCTACAGCTTATGCGGACGGGCGCGGGAGTGTGAGCATTTTCCGGAAAACAACGATTGCAAAACCGTGCAGGATATGGTAGAATACTGTAAAAGAACTGCGGGAGGGACAGAGAATGGCAGTAAACAAGCCGATGATGATCGGCTATCATACCGATATTTACAAAAGCTTCAGCAACAACCCCAAGTTTGACCTGATGGCCAAAACGGGCAAGGGCGTGGATTTTGTGCTGTGCCACGTGGACACGCGCGACGGCACCTATCAGGACAATCTGGACCACGCCGAGATGGCCGCCAAAGCATTCAAGGAATTGGGCGTCCCCTTTATCGCCAGCTACGAGGGACAGAACTTCAATCTGGAACAGAAGACCACCGACGGCCACGACTGGGTTCACCGGGGAGACGGCACCCACCTGCTGCGGCTGCCCGCCGATTACTTCAAAAAGCTCAACAGCGAGGGCAACTGCATGGGCTTTATGTATGACGAGCTGGAGCACGTCATCATCAACCGCAACATTTCGCTGTCGCTGGCCACGAAATTCAAAGAGGATCGACCCGCGTTCCCCACTTACGCCGGCAAGGACCCGCTGAAGCAGGGCGCGCTGCTGGACAGCCAGCTGCACGACTACGCGGCGCAGATGAAGGCCAACGGCGCGAAGACCGTCTCCGGCGAACACGTGTTCCCGGTGCTGTTCCATCTGTTTGCCCGCAACGGCATCATCCCCAACTTCAAATCCCAGAAGGAGTCCTTCTCCAACGTGCAGTTCGCCATTGCCGCGGGCGCGGCGAAGCAGTACGGCGTCCCGCTGTGGAACTGTGTGGACCTGTGGTGCCGCATGACGTACCCCGGCCACTCCGCGCAGGAGATGTACAACAATCTGGTGTTCGCTTACCTGATGGGCGTGGATCTGGTGTACGTGGAAAGCGCCGACGCGTTTATGGACAACGAGGGCAACCTGACGGAGTACGGCGAGACGTTCCGCAAATTCTGTGACGAGTACAAGGGCAAAGAGCGCGCCTACAACCATATGGACTACCGGCCGGAGATCGGCATCGTGCGCTACGACGACACCTACTGGGGCCAGGGCCGCGTGCGCTGGATGTGGCGCAACATGCTGTTCGGCAACCCGGCGATCAAGTCCGACGACAAGTGCAAGGAATGGATCAAGGTCTTCGACATGCTCACCCACGGCGAGACCGGCGGGGGCGGCATTTCCTGGGGCAGGGTAGAGCTGCGCTCGCTGACGCGCCACCGTTCCTTTGCCTCCATGAACAACCTCGCGGTATTCGACGATCAGGCCAAAAAGAGCGATCTGGAAACGCTTAAGCTCTGCTTCCTGTGCGGCTATCAGATCAGCGACGAAACGCTGGCGGCTGTGGCGGAGCTGGTGCGCGACAACGGCCTGACCGTCGTCACCACGGAGCGCTTCGCCCCCAAGGGCCATATTATCCAGAAGGGGTATCCCTTCACGGAGATCGCCGACGGCAAGGGCACGTGGATCGTGACGAAACGCTTTGACGACAAGGCGCTGAAAAAGCGTCTGGCGGGCTTCCTCGGCAACAAGGGCGAGATGCGCTACGTCTTCGGCGGGGAGGAGATCCGCCTGCGCATCGACGAGGACGGCGACGGATTTACGAGACTATGAAACGGCTGATCGCCGTCGATTTCGACGGCACCTTTCTCCGCCGCGGCGAGATCGATCCGGGGTATCGCACGTCGATACGGGCGTTCCGGGCGGCGGGCGGCAAATTCGGCTTCGTCACCGGGCGCGGCACGGACTTTTTCGATACGATCGCCCGGCTCGGCGTGACGGCGGATTTCCTGCTGCTGTATAACGGCTCCCTGCTGGCGCTGCCGGACGGGACCGTGGTAAAGGAATACCTGATCCCGCGGGAAACGTTCCTGCGATTGGAGGCGTTTTTCGCCGCCGTTCCCGATACCCGCAGTTACGACAGAACGGGCGACGCGGCGTATTACCGCCACTACTACGCCCGGTACGACACGCCGGAACGGGCGGTGGCGGCGGCTGCGGAGGTCAACCGGCTGTTCGGCGACCGGGTAACGGCCTTTGTCAACGGCGAGCACGTCAACATCGGCAAGAAGGGCAGCGGCAAGGCGCAGGGCGTACGGGACGCGCTGGCGTATTTCGGCTTCGCGCCGGAGGAAGCCGCCGTGTTCGGCGACGATTTCAACGATCTGGAAATGATCACGGCACTGGACGGCTGGGCTGTGGCTACCGCCCGTCCGGAGGTGCTGGCCAAAGCGCCGCACGTGTGCGCAAGCATCGGCGATGCGGCGGCGCAATTCCTTAAAGAAAACCATTGGAGCGAACGATGAAGCATTACATTATCGCAAAATTTTTGCCGGAGGTCACCCGCGAGCGGCAGGAGGAAATGCTGCCGGAGATCGAGGAGCTGTTCGGCCATCTGACGTGGCTGGAGGGCGTAAAAAGCGTGGACGTCGTCCTTAACTGTGTGGACAGGGACAACCGCTTTGACCTGATGATCGAGATCGACATGGCGAAGGAATCGCTGGAGCTGTACGACAACTGCCTCTGGCACAAGCTGTGGAAGGAAAAGTACGGCAAGCTGCTGGCGCAGAAGACCATCTTTGACCGGGAATAACGTGCGGAAGACAGAAAAATACCGCGCGGACGTGGGGATGACCCGCGTCCGCGCGGCGCGCTGTTATGGATGATGTTTTGCCGCTTACGGCGTGGTGACGCCGGCAAAGAAAGCGTCGATGACCGCCGTATCTCCGTAGCAGATGAAGCAGAGCATGCGATCGTTGTAGATACGGCAGGCGATGATCTCCTCAAACACGTCCGTCTGGGAATTGGACATTTTGATCGCGCGGTAACTCTCCCCGGCGATCGTCATCGAATAGATGTCTCCGAAGGACCAGCCCTGCGAGGTCATATCCTCGTCCAGCGCGTCTTCCGTGAGGTACTTCAGATAATCCTCTACCCCCATGCCGGAATATCCGTCCGGTTCTTCGATCAGGAACGAAATGCCGTTGTTGTCGTATTCCGCGACAAGACAGGCGTCGGTGTAAGGATCTGAACTGTCGTCGTAGTCCTCCGCGGAACCGTTGACGAAGTTCTCCGGCAGGGTAAAGCGGATGCCCGCCCATTCGTTGGTATAGACGTCGCCCACCAGCTCGCCCTTGGTGTAGGCCACGGCGGGGGTGGTATCGTCAGCGGCGGGGGTGGTATCGACGATCAGTCCGTCTTCAAACTCGCTGATCAGTTCGTCGATGTAAGCGTTGGGATCCATGTTCTCCAGCGCTTTCTTCGCGATCCTCGCGCCGACGAAGAGAATGACGGCGCCGATGATGAACAGTACGCCCAGCACGATGACGATGATCAGGCCGGTGTGCTTTTTCTTCTTTACGGGCGCGGCATTCGGCTGCGCCGCGGCGTAGGGATAGGCGCCGGGCTGCTGATAGCCGCCGGCGGGCGGAACGGCGTTGCCAGCAGGATGGCTGCCACCGGAGGGGGCGTTATAGCCTGATTGGGGGGCTGCCTGCTGATAGTAGCCCTGCTGCCCGTTGTTGGCCGGCGCGGCGGGCTGGGCATAGCCGCCCGCGGGATAAGAGGGCTGCTGCGGGGCCGGCTGCGGATCGGGCTGGGGATAGGAAGGCGCGGGCTGCGGCGCGGGAGCGGGTTGCTGTGCGACGGGTTCCTCCGGGATCGAAACGATGTCCGAGCTGCCGCATTCGGAACAGAAACGGCTGTCGTCCGGCAGAAGGGCGCCGCAGGAATTACATTTTCTCATAGGGGGACTCCTCTCCAGTTTTCTCTTTATTTATCGTAACACGGGGAACGGTAAACGCGCCCCGCGTTGTGACGATGCGTTTGCTTCTAAAAAAGCGTTCACCGCAGGGGGCCGGGTGAACGCTTTGTCCGTACGCTGTGCGCGTCCGTCAGACCCGATCAGTCTGACGTGATCGTGATGGCGGTATCGGCGGCGATGCCGTCCACGTACCATACGGCGGACCAGGAGGTCTTCTGGTCGCCGAGGGAAACGAAGCTCTGCCAGTTGACGGAATAGGCTTCGTCACTGTTGTTGGGCGTCCATTGGACCGACACGTTTTTGTCTTCTCTTGTTTTGGTCACTACGATCGTGATGCATTCGCCGTTGAGCACTTCCACCTCGTAATTGCCCGTTTCCGCATTGTACTTGAATTCGGGCGTGGTCTTATAGGAGACGGAGGTGAGATCGATGGCGCTGGCGTCAAGCGTGACCGTATAGGCCGCCAGCGGGTTGTTATCCTCGCCCAGAAGGCTGTCCAGATTGATGCCCAGCAGGCCGAGGATCAGCCGCAGGATACGCTTCAGCGTGGCCAGCACGCCGGAGGAGGAGTCCTTGTTGACGCCGGAGATCAGCACCTTGCAGTCGCTGGTGATGTTCTTGATCTTATACATCCGGTAGCCGTCCTCGTCCACGCCGATGGAGGAAAGCGGTTCCGCATCGCCCATCACGCTGCTCAGCGTATCGGCCTCCTCGCCGAGATACTCCGCAAGGAAGCTGGCGCCTCTGATCACTTTGACCTTCATGTTGTCGCCGTTGAAACCCTTGGTGATCTTTACGCGGAACGTATACTCGCCGCCGTATTCCACCACCTTGTTGTTCTGGTATTTCAGCGGCTTGGCGGCGTAGCCGTCGCCGGAGGTCAGCGTGACGGTGAAATGATTTTTCAACAGGACCGACACGTTGTTTGCGTCACGTTCCAGAACGCTGAAAGAAAGATCGCGGTCCGCGATCACGGAATACTCGTCGTACTCGTTCTTTTCCACGATCCTGCCGTTGCACATCACGATAACGGTGTCCGCGTCGTAAACGTCGTTGGTAAACACCTTGAAGGCGACGGCGGAACCGGCTTCCACCGGGCCGTCAACGCACTGGGCGGGGCTGTACCGCACCGATTCGGGAGAACCGGGCTCCGCCTCGTCAAACACCTTCCTGCTTCTGTCGGTCAGGTCGTCGATATAATAAAAGTGCTGGTCTTCGCTGTAAAAACCGTAGCCGCCGTCGGGATCCTCCACGAACTCGGCAAATTCACCGTTGACCGAACGGTAATAGGTGTAAGCGGGGGTCCCCGCTTCATCCGGCTCCATCTCCGCGGAAGGCGCGCGGAAAGTGACGTTGAACGTTCCGCCCTCCGCAAACGCCGGCAGCAGCGTGCAGGCGATCAGCAGCATGGCAAGAATGACGCTGAGGGTTTTTTTCATGAATATATCACTCCTGTAGAAGATATTTTTACAAATAAATTATATATGATTTATTACGAAAAGTCAAACTATTTTTATGCGCTATTTGTTAAGTTTTGTTAAACGAAATGTGATAGAGTTATGTTGTGAACGTCGCGTTTTTTGTGCAGAATAAGCAATTTTCACCGTTATTTTTGTGCGTGTTTTTCCTTTGCTTTTGCCTGTACGGTCTTGTTTTTTTTCTCCTGCAATGCTAAAATAAACAAAAAGACCTTGCCGCGTGCGGCGGCCGGAAAAAAGAAACGGGGAAAAACAATGAAAAAAGTATTATCCATCCTTCTTGCCGTATGTCTTCTGGCAGGTCCTTCGGCGCTGCTTGCCCACGCCGCCGCCACGGAGACGGACGCCCAAGCGGAAGACGGCGTTACCATGACCAGCATCGCGGATGTGGCCAAATTTATTCTGGAGCCCCATCGCTGGGGCGAGATCCAGATCACGCCGGCGGTACTCTCCGGCGCCGACGGCGCGCGGGACGTGTATCTCGTGGCGCTCCGGGGCACCGGCTTCACCATGAAAAAGGCCAATAACGTGGTGGCCTGCTTCCTCAGCGCTTTCAACATCACCACCGAGTATTATACGATGACGCTGGAAGCCATTTATCAGTACGTGCCGGAGGGCGCGACGATCGTGTTCGCCGGCCACAGCCTGGGCGGAATGATCGAGCAGCAGCTGAGCTGTACGGAGGAGCTGACGGCCAAGTACGAGATCCTGAAGACCGTCAACATGGGCTCGCCCTACGTGCTGGCGGACGCCTCCAAGCGGGAAGGCCCGCTGGTGCGCTTCGCGGAAAAGACGGATATCATCCCGCGGCTCAGCCCCGCCGTGTTCGTCAACCTCAAAGCATATAACGACATGACGATCAAAGACGGCGGCTACCTGTTCGATCCGAACAGCGCCCACAACCTGTCTTATATGCGCGTTGACGAATGGGGCGAATACGACGTGCTGGGCGTGCTGAACGGCGGCGCCACGCTGACGGTAGCGTATGACGACGTTGTCGTGCTGCGCGCGTGATACAGCGCCTTGCGGCAATCATTGAAAACATGCTCCCCGGACGGTCGGCCGTCCGGGGAGTTTTTGCGCTGCGCGGTTTGTTTTACGATTCACAGCCCCGCCCTGCGGGACCGGTCCCTGCCGAAGCTTCTCGCAACGCGCAATACGCAATACTCAAAACTCCTTCAGGTACATCAGCCTCCGTTGTTTTTCCCGGGCCCGTTCCAGCTCCTCCAGCCGACGGTATTTTTCGTAAAGGTTCATGGCCAGCGGGCATTTGCCGCCGTCTTCCCGCGCGCAGTACCGTTTGACGTGTTCGTTCATGGCGGAAACGGAAGGGAAGCGCGACAGCATGGCGGCGTTGCCGATCACGCTTTCGCATTCCAGTGTGTTTTTTCGGGAACAGATGAAAAAAGGACATTTTACGGCTGCTTCCTGTTTATCTGTCATTTTGACCTCCTGCTGTACGAAGTATCGTACCGATGATGTGATAGGATGGATACGGACCGAAGGAAAACGGACCGGAAACAGATGCGCTGTAATACGATCTGTAAAAAGTGGTTGACTTTTACAAAATTATGTATTATAATGCCGATGTAAGAGCATATAATACAGACATCTGTATCAGCTGCCTGCAGTATAATACAGAATTATGTAAAATGTCAAGTCAAAAACGCCGTTTTTTCAAATTTTTTTTCGGGAGTTGGTTCAACTGGATACATTTGCCAGGATCAAAGAGCTTTGCGACGAGAAGGGGATCAACATTTCCGCGCTGGCACAGGGAACGGGGATCCGCAACTCGGTGTTCACGGAGCTGAAGAAGGGGAGGACGAAGCAGCTGTCCGCCCCCACGCTGGAAAAGATCGCGGCCTTTTTCGACGTGCCGGTATCCGTGTTCTTCGACAACGAGCCGTCGGACGGCGCCCGGCAGAAGCAGGACGAGCTGTTCCGCAAGCGCAAGCTGCTGTTCGACCTGTCCGCCAAGGCGACGGAGGCGGAGCTGGATCAGATCATCAAGATCGTCGACGCCCTTGTGGACGGCGAATAAGGCGAGCGTCCGATCCGGTAACGGTATAGCGCCGCAGCACGGAGGAAAACCATTGAAAGAAATCGTAGTACGGCTGATGCCGCTTCCTGCGCACGTCCATGCTTTTACGATCCTGGACGCGCAGGGGGATTATAACGTATACATCAACGACGCCATGTCCGCGGAGCAGCGCCTGCGCAGCTTTGCGCATGAAAAGCGCCATATCGACAACGACGACTTTGCCAAAGAAAGCCGCGCCACGGAGATCGAACGGCTGGCGGCGACGGCGGAATAAAGCGGGCGACTGATCCGATTTTTTGCCGCGGTACGGGAAAAACCGCCGGATAACGGTTGACAACTTCCTTTTGTCGTTTTATAATAACAATATCTATATGCAAAAATCCCATCATTTGTAAGATAAGGAAGAGACCTATGTCCGGTATCCAGATAGACACCTCAACACTGTCTCCCACGCTGCAGACGGCGTACAGCTATCTTGCGGAGGGCAACTGGCGCAACGCGAACGACTGCTTTGACCTGGAGCTGAAGCAGTCCCCGCTGGATCCTTTCGCCTGTCTCGGCAAGGCCATGACCGCCAATTGCCTGAAAACGCCGGAGGAGCTGAGCTTCTGTAACGCCGCCATCCTTGACGACCCGTTTTTTTCCGCCGCGCTGAAATACGCGGAAGATCCGCTGAAAAACGAGTTGACGCAGCTGGTGGTACGGTTGAATTACGACCGGCAGAAGGCCGCGGCGCCGCAGGCGGCGATCGAAACGGCCGGGGACCGGACGGAAGCGGCGGATTTTACCGTGATGACGGAGCCGGAAACGGCGGAGCCCGTCGGCAGATCCAATTGGGATATGGAGGCCTACACGGAGAAGAGCGCAGCCGCGGCAACCGAGCCCGCCGCGGAAAAGGCGGAAGAAGCGTTGGACGTGGTGCCTGTGAAGAAAAAGAGCAGAAAAAAGCTGGCCGCCGTCCTTGTGATCGTTTTCGTGCTGCTGTTGGGCGCGGGCGCTGCCGCCGCCTGGTTCTACCTGATCCCCCTGTCAAAATACAACAAGGCGGTCGATCTGATCAACAACAAGCAGTTTGACGACGGCCTTGCCATACTGGAAGAGCTGGGCGATTTCAGCGACGCGCCGGAGCAGTACAAGACCGGCCTTTACGTCAAGGCGCTGAATCTCCTTGCCAACAACGAGTTTGACGCCAGCAAGGAAATATTGGAAGAGCTGGGCGATTTCAAGGATGCGCAGGAGCTGATCGGCACTATCGCCGTCAGGCGCGTTTCGCTGGAGGTCAAAAACGTCGCGGCGGCTGCCGTGGGAGACGTGGTCGTCTTCGGCCGGTATGAGACGGACGGCAACACCGAACGGCGACGAGGAGCTGAAATGGATCGTCCTGCAGAACAGGGACGACCTTGTCACGCTGATCACGGAGCAGAGCATCGCCGCCATGCGCTACCATTTCAACGCCAACGAAACCAGCTGGGCGGACTGTTCGCTTCGTTCCTGGCTGAACGGTACGTTCTATACCTCCGCCTTCTCGCTGGACGAGACCGGCTTTATCTGCAAGAATTATATTTCCACGCCGGCCAACCCCGATTATCCTTCCCCGCTGGGCGAAGCCACGGTGGATAAGGTGTATCTGCTGAGTCTGAACGAGGCGCTGTCCTATTTCCGCACCGTGGGCGACAGAAAACTGACCTGCACGCCCGCTTCCTACCAGCAGACGTATACGGATCAGAACGACTTCTGCTGCTGGTGGCTGCGTACCCCCGGCGCGCAGCTGAAAAGCGCCGTGGGCGTGGATACCGCCGGTCAGGTGATGTCCGTCGGTTACGACTGCTATAAGAACGAGCAGATCGGCGTCAGGCCCGTGATCGTGGTGGACGTTTCGGGCGTTTCTTCCGGCGCCGCCTCCGCGGGCGTCCCGGAAGCGGAAACAACGACGGAACCGGAAAGCACGACCTTCGCCTTCCGCAACGTGACCGAACCGGGCACCGCGTTCGGCGAAACGACGACGGCGGAAGCCGAAAGCACGACCTTTGCTTTCCGCAATGTGACCGAGCCTGATACCACGGCGGCCGGAACGACGACCGCCCCGTAACGCTGCCGGATCCCGCGTTGCGCAAAAGCGGTTGCGGCAAAATACGCAAACAGACAGATGAAACCACCCCGCCGAATACGGCGGGGTGGTTTTTTACGCGGGCGCGTCAATTCTGCTTGAACAGGCCTTTCAGAAAATCGATCAGCTTTTTGATCGCAGAGATGATCTTGCCGAAAAACGATTCCTTTTCCGTTTCAGCGGACGTCAGGCCGCCGTCCGTCGGGCTTTCAAAATACTCCGGCGGTCCGTACATGCAGATCGCTGTGTTTTCTTCCGGATCGAAAACCGTCATATCATCAGGATCCTTTCGTCAGCGTTGTCCCTTCATCAGTTTTTTCAGTTTGTATTTGTTCGCCTGATAGACCCAAACGACGAGCGCCGCCGCGGCGATCACGCCGACGCCGATCAGTACGTATTTGGCCACTTCTTTCCTGCGCTCGTACACGTCGTCGGGCTGGGCGGGCGTGGTGCTGGTTTCCGTCGATTCCACCGTCGTGATCTCGGCCAGACTGGCGCCCAGCGCAGCGGGGCGTACGGTGGAGATCTTCGTCCAGTCGGGCGTTCTCTGCGCGCCGGCCATATCGGCTTTAGTCTGATAGGACGTCACCACGATCGTGTAGGCGCTGGTGCCCTCCGCGATCACGGTGCCGTCGGCCTTTTTGATGGTCACGGTGTTGCCGGAGGTGTCGGCGATGGTCCCGCCGTTATACAGGTTGGTCAAAACGGAATCGCCGGCCACGGTCCAGGTGCAGCCCTCGCCGAGGTACAGGTCGGCAAAGCCCGTATTGGTCCGGTAAGTTTCGTCCTTGATGAACGCGCCGGTGAAAGTGCTGCCGTCTTTTACATACAGGGAGATCTGGCTGATGGTATCCCATACCACGTTGCCCTCCAGATCCTGGCGGACGGCGGTAAAGTTGCAGGCGGAGCCGTTTTTCATGGGCGCGCCCCATATCTCCTTTTCCGCGTTGCCGGTGCAGCGCACCAGGAAATCGGAGTTCTTGTACGGCTTCAGCGTGACGTTTTCCAGATAAATGTTGCTGGTGGTGTTGGTGGTATAGAACAGGCCTCCGCTTTTTGAGGTCAGCGTGCCGTTTTGCATATAGAAGTTGGCGACCGCCTGTTTGTCCTTCGTGCCGGGCTGATACAGCAGAACGGTCCACTGGAACGACTGGTTCGCTCTGGTGCGCATGTTGCCGCTCAGTTGGGTATCGCACAGTGTCAGCGTGTTGCCGCCCTTTACCACGGCCGCTTCCGATTGATCGGCGGTGAAGGTCGCGTTGGCGGTGGCGATATCGGCGGCGCAAAGGATGGAGGGCGCCTTGATGCCGGTGGAGAGGTAGGAACCGCCGTCCAGCACCATCTTGCCGTTGCCGGCGCCGGAGTATACGGGAGAGGCGCCTTCGCCAAGCGTTTGTACCGTCATGTCCCAGGCGTACAGTTGGCCGGTCTCCGCCGTTTCAACGCCGTGGGCGTTCTGCTGGGCGGTGGTGATCTGCGTATCCGCCAGATAAAGCTGCGCGTTGCCGTAGGCAAAGGCGCCGGTGGCGGCTTTCGCTTCGGAATTG
This sequence comes from Clostridia bacterium, assembly GCA_017428085.1. GTDB lineage: Bacteria > Bacillota > Clostridia > Oscillospirales > Acutalibacteraceae > RUG806. The sequence goes on from JAFRRP010000020.1 coordinate 76,866, forward strand.
ATCGTGCTTTTGCTGATAAAGCCCGTGCCGTTGGTGGCCAGGATCACGGAGCCCACGCCGTAGTGGACGGATTTTTCCCCGGTCGTGGATGCGTTATTGACGCGGCTGATGATGGCGTTGTTGATGATGACGTTGCCGCCGCCGATATGGACGGCGTTCTGATCTTTGTCGGTGGAGGCGATATTCTGGTCGTCCAGCTGGGTGTCGGTAAAGAATTCCTTTACCGCGTTATACTTATCAATAATGGAAGGGATATATCCGGGGGTGGTGGTCGTTTCCGGAACGGTCTCCTCCGTGACAAGCGGCCCGGGGGCCGTCGTCCCGTCGGAAACGGGCGGCTCCGGATACTGCGAAACCGGCGGCTGGGTGACGGGCGGATAGGTGACGGGAGGCTCCGGGTCCGTAACGGGAGGCTCCGGGTCGGTGACGGGAGGTTCCGGGTCGGTGACGGGAGGCTCCGGATCGGTGACGGGAGGTTCCGGATCGGTGACGGGAGGCTCCGGGTCCGTGACGGGGGGCTCCGGCTCGTCCGTCGGATCGTCGTTCCAGATCAATGCGGAGGTCCTTTGCAAAAGGACAGGGGCGTTCACCGCGAAGACGATGCAGGCGGCGAGCAATATGCAGATAAACCGGTACGGCTTATGAGATACATTCATGAAACGAATACCTCGCTTTTGCGTGATAGGGAAGGCCATGCTGCCTTCAACAATCTATTATAACAGTTCCATCATGAATAATAAAGAGGAAAATGAAAAAAAACTGAAATTTTCTTGTTTCCCCGGCCGTTTTGCGCAAAGCGACGGGTTTGCGTCTGTTTTTTCCCTGCCGGAAGCTCCGTGCCCGGCGGAAAAATATTACAATTTGGTAACTATTTTGAATTGAGAATTGATTTTTTGCGATAAACATATTATAATGCTTTTTATATTAAACATCATAATGTCGGGAGAAACCTATGGATTCAAAAATGTTGGGGTATATCGCCAAACGATTGCTGCTGGCGGTGGTGACGGTGCTGTTGATCTGCGCCATCACGTTCTTCGTCATGCACGCGGTTCCCGGCGGCCCGTTCAACCGGGAAAAGGCGCTCAGCCAGGCCACCATCGACGCGCTGAACGCGCGGTACGATCTGGATAAGCCGCTGATCACGCAGTTCTTCCTGTATCTGAAAAATCTGCTTCGCGGCGATCTCGGCGTTTCGCTGAAAAACGGCCGCGAGATCTCCGCGATCATCAAGGAGTCCTTCCCCATCTCCGCCAAGCTGGGCCTGCTGGCCGTCACCGTGGCGCTGATCATGGGCACCATTTTCGGTTCTCTGGCGGCGCTGATGCGCAACAAGCTGCCGGACCGGGTGATCATCTTCTTTTCCACGCTGTTCACGGCGGTGCCCAGCTTTGTGCTGGCAACGCTGCTGCTGCTGATCTTCTGTATCAAGCTGGGCTGGATCGAGGTGTGGAACGCCAACTCCACCAATTACCTGCTGCCCGTGCTGGCGCTGGCGGCCTATCCCATGGCCTACACCACCCGCCTTGCCAAGACCAGCATGCTGGACGCGCTGAGCCAGGATTACATCCGCACGGCCCGCGCCAAGGGCGTTTCCAAGTGGAAGATCATCTTCAAGCACGCGCTGCGCAACTCCCTGATCCCGGTCATTACCTACGCCGGGCCGGAGGTGGCCTACATCATCACCGGCTCCATGGTGGTGGAAACGGTGTTTACCGTGGGCGGCATCGGCAGCAAGTTCGTGCAGTCCATCAACAACCGCGACTACACCGTCATCATGGCGACGACGATCTTCCTGGCCACGCTGATGGTGGTCGCCAACGTGATCTGCGATCTGCTGTATAAAGTAGTGGACCCGCGGATCCAGTACGATTGAGGAAGGGGGAGACAGTCATGCCCAGATATAATGAAAACGGCACTCCGAAAAAGAGCCCCCTCAGCCTGCAGATCAATCTTGCCAAGTTTGAAAAGGCCACCGACGAGGAAAAACGCCAGCAGGACGTGATGAGCAAATCCACCACGTTCTTCCGCGACGGCATCCGCAAGCTGTTCAGAAATCCGTTGGCGGTGGTCAGCCTGATCGTGCTGACGCTGATCATCGTGACCATTATCGTCGCGCCCATGATCGTGCCTTACGGCTATTCCGATATCCTTTCCGTCAACGGCAAGCGCGACAAGGGCGCAAAAAATCTGGCCCCGTTCACGTACAGCGAGATGGAGCAGGAGTATATTGACGCCGGCGGGGAGCGCTTCCCGCATATCTTCGGCACCGACGAGCAGTGCCGCGACTACTTCATCCGCGTGGTCTACGGCACCCGTATTTCGCTGGTGGTGGGCCTGTTCGCCAGCATGATCGTGCTGATGATCGGCATGCTGTACGGCAGTATTTCCGGTTATCTCGGCGGCAAGGTGGACCTGATCATGATGCGGATCGTGGATATGATCTATTCGCTGCCCGACATGCTCATCATCATCCTTCTTTCCGTGGTGCTCAATCAGGTGATGAGCTTCAAAAGCGGTTCGGCGCTGGCCAAGGTGGGCACCAACATGATCTCGCTGTTCATCGTGTTCGGCCTGCTGTACTGGGTGGGCATGGCGCGGCTGATCCGCGGCCAGATCCTTTCCATCAAGGAAAACGACTACATCACCGCGGCGCGCACCATCGGCGCCAGGCCCGGGCGCATCATCCGCAAGCATATCCTTCCCAACTGTATCTCGGTCATCATCATCTCCACGGCGCTGCAGATCCCCTCGGCCATCTTCACCGAGAGCTATCTGTCCTTCGTGGGGCTCGGCGTGCAGGCGCCCATGCCCTCGCTGGGGTCGCTTGCCAACGCCGCCAGAGAAGGCCTGCAGTCCTACCCCTATAAATTAGTGTTCCCCGCTTTGACGATCTGCCTGATCGTGCTGTCCCTCAACCTGCTGGGCGACGGCCTGCGCGACGCGTTCGATCCCAAGCTGAAGAGGTGACCGCCATGAGTGAGCATTTGTTAAGCGTACAGAATTTACATACCTCGTTCTTTACGGATAACGGCGAGGTGCGCGCGGTCAACGGCGTGTCCTTCAATCTCGATAAGGGCAAGGCGCTGGGCATCGTGGGCGAATCCGGCTCCGGCAAGTCCGTCACGGCGTATTCCATCATGTCCATTCTGGCCGATACCGGTAAGATCGTGGACGGCTCCGTCTATTTCAACGGTGAGGATATCACCAAATGGAGCGAGAAGCAGATGCGGGACTTCCGCGGCAAGCGCTGCTCCATCATCTTCCAGGACCCCATGACCAGCCTGAACCCCGTGTTTACCATCGGCCACCAGCTGATGGAGGCCATCAAGCTGCACACCGACAAAAAAGGGCCGGAGGTCAAAGCCAGAGCGATCGAGCTGCTGTCCCTCGTGGGCATCAACGACCCGGAAAAGCGCCTGAAGCAGTATCCGTTCGAGCACTCCGGCGGTATGCGCCAGCGCGTGATGATCGCCATGGCGCTGGCCTGCGAGCCGGATATCCTGATCGCCGACGAGCCCACCACCGCGCTGGACGTGACCATCCAGGCGCAGATTTTGGAGCTGATGCAGAAGCTGCAAAAGCAGTTCGGCCTTGCCATCATCATGGTGACGCACGATCTGGGTGTCATCGCCGAAATGTGCGACGAGATCATCGTCATGTACGGCGGCAGGGTGTGCGAGCGCGGCACCGCGGACGAGATCTTCTACAACCCCCATCACGAATATACCAAGGGATTGCTCCGCAGCATCCCCACGCTGGACGGCGACCGCGAACGGCTGATCCCCATCCTCGGCACGCCCATCAACATGCTGAACCTCCCCAAGGGCTGCGCCTTCTGCCCCCGCTGCGACGAGGCCATGAAGATCTGCCTGGAAGAGGTGCCGGAAGAGGTCTTCATCAACGAGAACCACAAGGCGGCCTGCTGGATCAATATCCGCGACGGCAAGACGATGGAGGGAAAGGAGAACGGCGATGAGTGAGTATTTGCTGGAAGTCGAACACCTGAAACAATATTTCAACGTCCGTTCCGGTTTCTTCAAGACCACGGCCCTGAAGGCGGTGGACGACGTCTCCTTCAACATCCGCCCCGGCGAAACGCTGGGTCTGGTGGGCGAATCCGGCTGCGGCAAGACCACCGTCGGCAGAAGCATCCTGCGCCTTTACGAGCCCACGGGCGGCACCGTGAAGTTTGAGGGCACCGAGATCACCGCGAAGAACATCCAGTCCTTCCGCAAGGAAATGCAGATGGTGTTCCAGGACCCCTATTCGTCCCTCAACCCCCGCATGACGGTGGAAGACATCATCGGCGAGCCGCTGGACGTACATAACCTTTATACCACCAAAAAAGAGCGCCGGGAAAAGATCCTGCATCTGATGGAGCTGGTGGGGCTCAACGCGGAGCACGCCACCCGTTACGCCCATGAGTTTTCCGGCGGTCAGCGGCAGCGTATCGGCATTGCCCGGGCTCTCGCGGTCAACCCGAAATTCATCGTCTGCGACGAGCCGGTCTCCGCGCTGGACGTGTCCATCCAGGCGCAGGTCGTCAACATGTTCGAGGACCTGCGCAAAGAGCTGGGCGTGGCGTATCTGTTCATCGCCCACGACCTGCTGGTGGTGCGCCACATCAGCGACCGCATCGCCGTCATGTATCTGGGCCACATTGTGGAAACGGCGGAATCCGACGAGCTGATGCAGCACCCCCTGCACCCTTATACCCAGTCGCTGCTGTCCGCCGTGCCGATCCCCGATCCCAACACGGCCCGCAGAAAGAACCGCATCATTCTGGAAGGCGACGTGCCTTCGCCCCTGCGGATGCCCAGCGGCTGTCCCTTCCGCACGCGCTGCGCCTACGCCACCGACAAGTGCGCCGAGGCCTGCCCGGAGCTGACCGACCGCGGAAACGGCCACCTGTGCGCCTGCTGGAACAAGTAACACCTTGTAGCGCGGCTCCGTGAGCCGCCCCGCCGTCAGGCGGTTTTATCTGAATCGCGTTGCGGGCGGATCATTGATCCGTGCTACGTCTCAACACTCAAAACTGCGATGCTTTGCATCGCCCGCACCGTATAATGAGCCGAGAGGCTTGTTAATAAAGAACGGCCCGTAAGGGGCTGACAAGGAGGAAACCTCATGAAAAAAATTCTTGCACTCGTTCTTGTCATGGTCATGTGCCTGACGGTTTTTGCCGCCTGCGCCAAGAAAGATAATGGCCCGACAGGAACGGAAACCGACGTCTCTGCCGACGATCCCGCTGCCGCGCTGGTGAGCGATGCTTTCATCGATCCCATCAACGGCTGGGCCGAGTATGACAACCTCATCACTCAGATCAAGGCGGAAACCGACTACGCCAAGCGTACCGAGATGATGCATCAGGCGGAAGACATCCTGATGTCCAACTACTGCGTGATTCCGATTTATTACTATAATGACGTTTACATGCAGAAGGACTATGTGGATGGCATCTATTCCAACCCGTTTGCCACCAAGTTCTTTATGTACGCCACCCTGAGCAACGGCTCCGACACCCTTCGTCTGAACCTTGCCTCCGAGCCGGACTATCTCGATCCCGCTCTGAACTCCTCCGTGGACGGCGCCTGCCTTGCCGCCAACTCCTTCGCGGGCCTGTACACCTATGACGCCGAGGGCAAATGCACGCCCGCCTGCGCCGAGGGTTACACCGTTTCCGACGACGGCCTTACTTACACCGTCACCCTGAAGGACGGCCTGAAATGGTCCGACGGTTCCGATCTGACCGCCGCCGATTTCGAGTATTCCTGGAAGAGAGCTGTCGATCCCAAGACCGCTGCCGACTATGAGTACATGTTCTCCGGTTTTGCCGGCTACGGCACGGATGAAGGCATCCAGGTCACCGCTGTGGATGCTACCACCCTTGAGTTCGTTCTTTCCGCTCCCTGCGCCTACATGGAAGACCTGATGGCGTTCCCGACCTTCTATCCCGTCAAGAAAGAAGCCGTCGAGGCCGCTGAGGATTGGGAAACCAACCCCGGTTCCTGGTGCAAAGAGGCCGGTTTCGTTTCCAACGGCGCTTATGTGTGCACCGGTTGGAGCCACGACACCTCCATGACCTACGAAAAGAACCCCTACTTCTACAATGCCGACCAGGTCAGCATCAACAAGCTGGAGTACATGCTTTCCGCTGACGATACCGCCATCTATGCCGCCTACAACGCGGGCAACCTCGACTTCGCCGACAGCGTTCCCACCGATGAGATCGCTACTCTGCTGGCCGACAACAACCCCGAGTTCCACATCGTTGACGAGCTGGGCACCTACTATGTGGCGTTCAACGCCAACAGCAAGCTGTTCGAGGGCAAGACCCCCGCGCAGGCTGCCTGCATGCGTCAGGCCTTCTCGCTGCTGATCGACCGCGATTACATCTGCGAGAACATCGGCCAGACCGGCCAGGTCGCCGCGAACGCCTACATCCCGCTGGGCATGGCTGACGGCAACGGCGGCATCTTCAAGGCCGACAAAGAGACCGGCTACTATGATGCTTACGCCATCAACAACGATCCCGAAGGCACCACCGCCAAGGCGCGCGAGCTGCTGGAGGCCGCCGGCTTCACCTTCGGCGACGACGGCAAACTGTCCGCCGATACGCCCATCGAGATCGAATACCTGACCAACGAGAGCTCCGGCCACGTGAAGATCGCTGAATCCATGCAGCAGGATTTCGAAGCCGTCGGCATCAAGATGACCATCCAGACTCAGGACTGGAACGTCTTCCTTGAGGAGCGCAAGAACGGTAACTTCGACATCGCGCGTGAAGGCTGGATCGCTGACTTCAACGACCCGATCAACATGCTCGAAATGTGGATCACTTCTTCCGGCAACAACGACTGCCAGTACGGCCGTTTTGAGGGCTGGGACGCCTGATCCCAAGTCGATCTGACTGAATCGCATCACCCCACGGGGCTGCCTTTCCGGCGGCCCCGATTTTTTTTGGATCATCACGTTTTTTTGTGGGATAGCGGCAAACAGGGATTTGGCGGTGTGCCCCAACCGGTAGCGCGGCACCTCAGTGCCGCTATAGACGCAAACATCTTTTTTGAAAAGATTTGCGATGAAATGAATGCCTATTGTGTTAGAGAAAACAGTCGGC
>JAFRRP010000002.1 GCA_017428085.1 Clostridia bacterium
ACGGCGGACGGCCAGCTCTGGGGCAACCCGCTCTACCGCTGGGATCAAATGCGGGAGGACGGCTTCGGCTGGTGGATCCGGCGCATCGGCGGCGCGGAGAAGCTCTACGACGTGCTGCGGATCGACCATTTCCGCGGACTGGAGAGCTACTGGGCCGTCCCCTACGGCGAGACCACGGCCAAGCACGGCCGCTGGGTCAAGGGACCGGGCATGGCGCTGGTCGGCGCGCTGACCGGCTGGTTCCGGAACATGCAGTTCATCGCGGAGGATCTGGGGTACCTTACCCCGGAGGTCCACCGGCTGCTGCGGGATTCCGGTCTGCCCGGCATGAAGGTGTTGGAATTCGCCTTCGACACCCGCGAGGCCTCCGATTATCTTCCTCACACCTATCCCGAAAACTGCGTCTGCTACGCGGGCACCCACGACAACGAGACGCTGCAGCAATGGAAACAGAACGCGGCAAAACAGGATATCGCCCTCGCGAAGCGGTACCTGGGGCTCAACCCGGCGGAGGGCTTCAATATGGGCCTGATGCGCGGCGGAATGGGCAGCGTGGCAAGGCTGTTCGTGGCCCAGATACAGGATTGGCTGAACCTGGGCGCGGAGGCCCGGATCAACACGCCCGGCACCCCGGAGGGCAACTGGCAGTGGCGTCTCACCGCGGAACGCCTGACGCCGGCGCTGACGAAAAAGATCGCGGACATGACGGAACTTTACGGAAGGAGCTGTTATTAAATGGCAACAGTCAGCCTGAAGCATATTCAGAAAATCTATCCCCACAGCGACGTAAAAAAGAAGAAAAAGCAAAAGGGACAGCCCGAAAAGAAAAATAACCTCAAGGTGACGGAAGCCGGCGTGATCGCCGTGGACGACTTCAATCTGGAGATCGCCGACAAAGAGTTCATCGTGCTGGTCGGCCCCTCCGGCTGCGGCAAGTCCACCACCCTGCGCATGGTGGCCGGGTTGGAGGACATCACCTCCGGCGAGCTGGTCATCGACGGCAAGGTGGTCAACGACGTGGCCCCCAAGGACCGGGACATCGCCATGGTCTTCCAGAGCTACGCGCTGTACCCCCACAAGACCGTGTATGAAAACATGGCTTTTTCCCTGCGGCTTAAGAAGCTGCCGAAGGACGAGATCGACCGCAAGGTGCGCGAGGCCGCCGAGATTCTGGATATCACCCAGTACCTGGACCGCAAGCCAAAGGCGCTTTCCGGCGGGCAGCGGCAGCGGGTCGCCATCGGCCGCGCCATCGTGCGCAACCCGAAGGTGTTCCTGATGGACGAGCCTCTCTCCAATCTGGACGCGAAGCTGCGCAACCAGATGCGCGCCGAGATCATCAAGCTGCGCCAGCGCATCGACACCACCTTCATCTACGTGACCCACGACCAGACCGAGGCCATGACGCTGGGCGACCGCATCGTCATCATGAAGGACGGCGTTATTCAGCAGACCGGCACCCCGCAGCAGGTATTCAACCATCCCGAAAATCTGTTCGTCGCGGGCTTCATCGGCATGCCGCAGATGAACTTTTTCGACGCGGAGCTGGTGAAAAACGACGGGGAATACGCGGTGAAGCTGGGCCCCGCGACGGTGACGCTGAACGAGGACAAGCAGCGGCGGCTGCAGGAGAAGAACGTGGCGCCGCAGACCGTCACGCTGGGCGTGCGCCCTGAAAATATCTCCCTGACCGAAGCGGAGGACGGCGTGAGCGGCGCCGTGGACGTGAGCGAAATGATGGGCAGCGAGGTGCACCTGCACCTGAACGCCGAGGGCAAGGATACCGTGATCATCGTTCCCACTATCACCCTCGGCGAAAACGCGGGGAAATTCACCCCCGGCAGCACGCTGAAGTTTACCTTCGGCGGGAACGTGGCGCACGTGTTCTCCAAAGAGACCGAGCGCAATCTGGAGTTCTGATCCTTCCTACGGCAAACCACTGACAGACCACAGTAAAATGAACAGGGCGTCGGTCCTTTCGGATCGGCGCCCTGTTTCATCGGTTGCTTGAAAATCAGGAAAACCAATACTGCAGAAGAAAATTGCAGCATTCATCGCCTCGGCCGATCGTTTTTGTGCGCCCCCATATCAGCCGCGGGTGAAGATTTCCGTATCCGGCGTCGTCCCCGTCGCAGAACGCCGTTGTGATCTCCGGGCAGCCGTACCGTTTGCACGTTTCGTAATACGGACAGCGCACGATGTTGAACCGCGCCTCATTGCCGTGGCTTTCGGGAAACGCATATTCAAATCCGGCGTCTGTTCCGAAGCTTTTGAGCGATATCTTCATAAAGAGCTTCGGGATCCTTTTCGCAAGGATCAGGGGAGCGGCGCTGGTTATGGATGAAAAGAATCTCTGCCGGCGTGTGGAGGATTGTATGCGCAAAATCATTCTTCCCGCCGACGTTTCCACGCTAGCGGAGAGCACCTTTATGGACTGGAATCAACGTTTAAGGAACGCCTTTTTCGGCGCGCGGAGAAACAGCCCGCAAGCAAAGAAATAGAGGCCAGCGGAAAAAACTGACCCTAACCACATTGATCATGAAATCGGTTAGGATCAACTTTTTTTTCTCGTTTTTTTATTGAAAAAGAATGGATATTCTGAAAAGAGTGTGGTATTGTGTGTTGCTTGAAAAGAGGTGAATCATCATGGCAAAAAGAAGAGCCAACGGCGAGGGAAATATCCGCAAACGGGCTGACGGGCGTTGGGAAGGTCGGTACACGGCGGGGCATAATCCTGTGACCGGGAAGCAAATCTTCAAGAACGTGCTGGGCAAATCCCAGGCGGAGGTCAAAGAGAAGCTCGCCGCCGCAATTCAGCAGACGGCGGGGTTGGATATTCTGAAAGCGGAGCAATACACGGTGGAAACGTGGCTGCAATTCTGGCTGGACAACTTCGGCAAGATGACCATGCGCCCGTCCACGTTTAAATCCTACAGCGGCAATCTGCGGGTAAACATCAAGCCCCACATCGGCGGCATCAGGCTGACGAAGCTGCGGACCTCCGACCTGCAGAAATTCTACAGCAAACTGCTGACAGAAGGTCGGATCGTTCGGAAGGAATCCGAGAAACAGCCGAAGGGACTCAGCCCGAAAGCGGTGCGCAACGTGCATATCTTCATCTCCACGGCGCTGGGACCAAAAAACGCCGCTGCCGGTGGCAGATAAAGGCGATTTTTGGGCAGGAAGAAATACAGAGGATCGCGAAGCGCTCCAAGCGAGCGAG
>JAFRRP010000021.1 GCA_017428085.1 Clostridia bacterium
CGCAGATCTTGTAGCTCTTTGCCTCGTCCAGCGCGCGCTGCGGCACGGTGACCTTATGCACCAGGTCCTTGGACCGCATGCTGCCCGCGTACAGATCGTAGTATTTCTCCGAGCCGACCTCCACCCAGACGATGGCGGTGTCGCTGGTGGAAAACACGATCTGGTAGTCATCCTCCACCGCATAGACCACCGGCCGGTACGTGAAGCGGCATGGCCGAAGGCCGTAGCCCACGACGGCGCAGGCGGCGATCAGCGCCACCAGGAACAGGACCTTCGCCGCAAGATGCCATCCCCTGTTCGGCGCGTGGAAAAACAGCAGGCAGAAAACAAGGATCAGCGCGGCGGCCACCCCCACGGATCGGAGGAATTTCGGCAGGATGAACTGGATATAATCGTTGGAGCCGTTGGCGATGACGACGCCGATGGCGACGGCGAAAACGGCGGAGAACACCAGCGACGCGATATACGGTCCTCTCTTTTTGTCGCGGATACAGAGGAAGGACAGGATCGTGAGCAGCAGGATCACGCCCATGAGGACCGAGATCAAAAGCGGTAGGTTCATCACCAAAAAGCTGGGGTTGTGATCCGCGCCCAGGAATTTGGAAATGCCCGCCCAGTTGACGCGCAGGGCGATCCAGAACAGGAAAACTGCCGTGCTGCAGAGCACGGCCGCCGCCTGCAGCCAATATTTCTTTATGAAAGCGCGAAAGGTCATTTCCATACGTCCCTCCTGATTCATCCGGGCCACGGTGATACGAATACAATACCATACTCGGGGCAAAAATCCAACCGGCTCTTTGTCTGAAAGCCCCCGGATTTTCGCTATGACTCCATACGCCCTTGTGAAGAGCACAGCAATTTTGATTTCGGCGGGATTGAAAAATCTCCCCGGAAATGGTAAACTTTTACTGGCGGATTGAGGAAGCGTCTACCATGCCCGAAGGCTGGGACGAAATTCCCGCCGTACTGAGAGTATCACACTGAAGAAACTTCAATAATTCATGCCGATTCAAGGAGGAAACGAAACCATGTTGCATTGGAACAATCTCGATACGCTGACGGCTTTTGAAAAGCTGAAAGCAAAAAAAGGCGGCGTAAACCTGCAGGAAGCGATGGCGGGTGAAAACGGTGCGCAGCGTGTCTCGAAGTACACGGTGCCGATGGCTTGCGGACTTGCCTATAACTTTGCAGCGAAGGCCGTAGACGACGAACTGCTCTCCATCCTAAAAGAGCTTGCCCGGGAGGCGCAGCTGGAGGAGAAGTACGCCGCGCTGTACAACGGCGAAATGATCAACACCGGTGAAAAGCGTCTGGTGCTGCACCAGTTGACGAGAGGCCAGCTGGGAGATACCGTGATCGTGGACGGTGTGGACAAGTACGCATTCTATACCGGCGAACAAAAAAAAGCAGCGGAGTTTGCCGAAAAGGTCCATGCGGGAGAGATCGCCAACGCCGACGGTGAGAAGTTCACGACCGTCGTGCAGATCGGCATCGGAGGAAGCGACCTGGGTCCTCGCGCCATGTATCTGGCGCTGGAGAACTGGGCCAGAGAGAACGGGGCATTCCGGCTCGAAGCCCGTTTTATAAGCAACGTGGACCCCGACGATGCAGCGAACGTGTTGAAATCGATCGATCTGCCGCACAGTCTGTTCGTGCTGGTTTCGAAGTCCGGCACCACGCTTGAAACGCTGACCAACGAAACCTTCGTGAAGAACGCGCTGAAAGACGCGGGACTGGACCCCTCCAAGCACATGGTCGCCGTCACCAGCGAGACTTCACCGCTGGCAAAATCCGATGAGTATCTGGCAGCGTTTTTCATGGACGACTTCATTGGTGGGCGCTATTCCTCCACTTCCTGTGTCGGCGGCGTTGTACTGTCGCTGGCGTTCGGTCCTGAAGTGTTCGCACGCTTTCTGAACGGTGCGCATGCGGCGGATCTGACTGCAAAAGAGAGCGATCTTTTGAAGAATCCCTCTATGCTTGACGCGCTGATCGGCGTATACGAGCGCAATGTACTGGGCTATCCGGTCACCGCCGTGCTGCCCTATTCGCAAGCGCTCAGCCGTTTCCCCGCGCACCTGCAGCAGCTCGACATGGAGTCCAACGGCAAGCACGTCAACCGCTTCGGCGAGCCGGTCGCTTATCCCACCGGGCCTGTCATTTTCGGTGAACCGGGCACCAACGGCCAGCACTCGTTCTATCAGCTCCTGCATCAGGGCACGGATATCGTTCCCCTGCAGTTTGTCGGTTTCCGTAAGAATCAGGCGGGAATGGATGCGGACATTCAGGGCAGCACCAGCCAGCAGAAGCTGTGCGCCAACGTCGCCGCGCAGATCATGGCCTTTGCCTGCGGCAAACAGGATAAAGATCCCAACAAGAGCTTCGAAGGCGGTCGTCCCTCCAGCATCATTATCGGTGAACAGCTTACGCCGGAATCCCTCGGCGCGCTGCTGGCGCATTTTGAGAACAAGGTGATGTTCCAGGGTTTCTGCTGGAACGTGAACAGCTTCGACCAGGAGGGCGTGCAGTTGGGCAAAGTGCTGGCCAAGCGAGTGCTGGCACA
>JAFRRP010000022.1 GCA_017428085.1 Clostridia bacterium
ATGGGCGATGGGATCGCCGTTGGTAAAGGTATGCGCGTCGTCAGCTTCTACCGCGCCGCAGACCGCGCAGGAGTAATAGTACACAGCGGAGGCCGTGCAGGTGGCTTCGCTCTTCAGCGCTTCGTCCTTCACCGTGGCGGCAGAGTAGTTATGCACGCCGGTGGCGGAGAGGGTTTCGGTCTGCTGGGAGGTATAGGTATTGCCGCCCGCCGTAAAGCTGGCGGTGTAGGTGCGCACGCCCGCCGCGGTGCAGGTGGGCTGCGTGGTGACCGCGCTGGTCACCGTGGTGGTAGCCTGCTTGGAATGGCCATTGTCGCGGAGGCACGTCACTGTGGCGTTGGGGCAGGCGTAGCCGTTCCAGTTAAAGACGGCGTTGGCGTAGTCCCAGTCATGGCCGAGGGTGCTGCCGTAAGCGGTGCTGCACTTGGTACAGACGGGCTTATCCGTGCAGGTGGCTGTGCCGCCGGAGCAGTTCTCCGTGGCATTTTGCGTGGTACCCATACCGTAGGTACCGCAGGCGGCGAAGCGCTCGCATTTTCTGTAATGCTTGCCCGCGCTCTGGTTGACGTAATCCCCCGTGTAGTTGTGGCCGAGGGGATCACCGTATTCGTAGGTGGTTGTGCCTTTCGCGTCGCAGCGGGAGCACTTATAGTAGTATACCGCCTTGGCCGTGCAGGTAGCCGCCGATTTCAGGTATGTTGACGTGGTTGTCTGGCTGGTAAAACTATGGTTGAGCGCGGAGGGCGTCGTGTTGTCCGTGTAGTTGTAACCGCAGGAACAGGTATACTTCGTGGAGCCCGCCGTGGTACAGGTGGCGTTGTTCGTCACCTGTGAGGAATAGCTGTGTGCCGAAGTGGCATAATTCGCGTTGATGGTCCGGGTGGAAGTCACGCCGGTATAGCTGCCGTTCCAGCTGGAGAAGGTATAGTGGTTGGCGGAATCATAGGTCGTGGAAACGCCGGGCGGGGTGGCGCTGCCGCCGTAGCTGACCGTCTGGGTCTTCAGCGTGCCGGTGGTGGTGCCGCTGGTGTAGCCCTTGAAGGTGACGGTGTAGGTGTTCAGCGTCAGGCCGCTGACCGCGTTGGACAGCGCCGTGGCGTAGGAATTGATGGTATCCTGCGTTGTGGTGGTAAAGCCGTCGTTCAGATCGGACAGAACACCTTCCGCGTTGGTCAGCGCGTTCTGGAGCGCCGTTCTGGAAGCGGAGGTATACTTGGCAGAATAGTTGCTCTCGTTATATCTGCCAAGTGCCGTGGTGTAGTTGCTCCGCAGTGTGTTGGAATTGACCGTGGTAGTCAGGCGCTTGTAACCGACGTAGCGGGTGGAATGGCTTTGTGCCGAGCTGTGGGCGCCGCTGTTGCAGCCGCGGGAAAGACAGCTTGCCATGGTCCAGCCGGAACTGGTGCCGGAGAAGCAGTCGACCGCGATAATGGGCGCGCCCGCGGAGCGATCCATGGTGGCGCAAAGATATTCGTAGCCGCAGCCGGACTTTCCCTTCAGAAAATCTGTTGCGTGGTCCACCGAATAGTCTTCCAACGGGCTTGTTCCGCAACGGAAAAATACAATGCCGGTACTTGCATCCGGTACCCCGGTATAAGCAGTTCCGTTAACATAACCTGTGCCTGTGTGGTTACCGGGCCAGTCGCCCTGATTGTTGTGGTAAGTGTAGTTTCCATGTGCGTCATCGGAATCAAAAAAGGAGATATCCGTAATGGCTTTCGTCGGGTCGGTAGTGGTTCTGTAGCCGACACCGACGTTTTTTGTCCCGCTCCAACTTTGCATCATATCAAGGAAATTAGAGCAGGGCGTCCAACCGGCGTTTGTCAATTGCGATTTGACCGTATTCAAGCTGTCGCCATCATAGCCGGCGGCAAGCGCTCTGATAAACGTCTGTGAGGAGGAGTAATAGTACTCCGTTGAATACGGCTTGCTGTACGTACCGTAGGCGTGCGCCTTTTCGGTAAAGGCGATCGTGATCGCCGGGATCATGGTGAACACCATGGCCAGCGTCAGCAGTAAGGAAAGCGTTTTCTTCAGTTTGTGAGACATTTCATCAAAACCTCCGTTGCGATATTTGTCTAGTTTATCATTATAATAATTTATAGGCGCGTTTTCAACACGTTTGGCAATTTTTGTTGAATACGCCGTCATTTTCAGCAAAAATACACAAAAAACCGGACCGCTTTTTGACGGCGGTCCGGGAAAAGGCATTTTATTGTCGTATGTCGCCATTCCGGTCGTTGGTCCATGATCGTCAGCCGCCAGAAGGCCTTGTGAAAAATCCGGTCAGATCGGCTTTTTTTCATAACTTACGACCTGCTTACAGAAAACGTTCCGCCAGCGCGGCGAAGCGTTCCAGACCGGCGCGGTCGTCTTCCGTAAAGCGGGCGGGCAGGGGGCTGTCGATATCCAGCACGCCGATCACCTTCCCGTCCTTTCGCAGGGGCGTCACGATCTCCGACCGGGAGGCGGCGTCGCAGGCGATATGGCCGGGGAACCGATGCACGTCCGGTACCAGTTGGGTCTCGTTCGACGCGGCGGCGGTCCCGCACACGCCCCTTCCCCACGGGATCTTCACGCAGGCGGGCCTGCCCTGAAAGGGCCCCAGCACGAGGGCGTCGCCCTCGGCAAGGTAGAACCCGGCCCAGTTGATCCCCTCCAGCGTTTCGTAGAGCAGCGCGGACAGGTTGGCGAGGTTGGCGACGGGGTAGGGCGCGTCCTCCGTCAGCGCCTCCGCCTGCCGCAGCAGCAGCTCGTAATCGGTGGCAAACATGGGCGCTTACAGCAGGATGATGTTGTGCGCCGCGCAGGCTTCGCGCATATCCTCCGGCCAGATGGACACCTGCACCTCGCCGATGTGCGCCTTTTGCAGCAGCAGCATGCAAATGCGGGACTGGCCCAGCCCGCCGCCGACGGAAAGCGGCAGCGTGTCCGTCAGAATGCCCTGATGGAACGCGAAGCGCTCCCGGTCCTGCGCGCCCGCCTTTTGGAGCTGTTCCTTCAGCGAGGCCGCGTCCACGCGGATGCCCATGGAGGAGATCTCAAAGGCGCAGCCCAGCACGTCGTTCCACAGCAGGATGTCGCCGTTGAGCTGCCAGTCGTCGTAGTCCGGCGCGCGGCCGTCGTGCTTGATCCCGCTTTTCAACCTGTCGCCGATCTGCATCAAAAACACCGTGCCGTGGGCCTTGACGATGGCGTTCTCCCTCTCCTTGGGGGACAGGTCGGGGTAGAGATCCTCCAGCCCCTGGGTGGTGATGAAGAACACGTCCGGGTTGACCTTGCAGTCCAGCGCCGGATAGGCGGCCTTGACCGTTTCATTGGTCTTCGCCAGCGCCGCCACGATCTTTTTGACGGTATCCTTGAGATAATCCACGTTCCGGTCCTCGCGGCGGATGACCTTTTCCCAGTCCCACTGGTCCACGAACAGGGAGTGGAGGTTGTCGCAGTCGTCGTCGCGCCGGATGGCGTTCATGTCGGTGTAGATGCCCTCGCCCGGGCCGTAGCCGTAGCGGTACAGCGCCATACGCTTCCACTTGGCAAGGCTCTGCACCACCTCCGCCACACCGTCGATCTCCTTCATCGTGAAGTGGACCTTGCGCTCCACACCGTTCAGGTCGTCGTTGATGCCGGAATCCTTCGTCACCATCAGCGGGGCGGTGACGCGATCCAGATTCAGCGCCTTGCCCAGCTCCTGCTGGAACGTATCTTTGATGATCTTGATGGCTTTCTGCGTGTCCCGCTGGGACAGCGCGGAACGGTAGTTCTCGGGGTAGACCATATTTTTCATCGTCTCTTCTCCTTTCATAATGTTGAAAGAAAAAAGTTGAAAGTTGAACTTTCGGAACGCTTCGCGTTGGATCTTATTCCGTAGCACGGAGCCTCAGCTCCGTTTTTATGATCCAAGCCCGCAGGGCTTCCGCATTTTAACTTTTCACTTTCAACTTTTAACGCAGCTGAGGCTGCGTGCTACTCCTTTCTCTGAATGAGAAACGGTAGCGCGGCATGTTTACCGGATGTTCCCCACCGTGCGCGGGTAGAAGATCACGTCGCGGATGTTGCTCATGCCGGTGCAGTACATGATGATACGCTCAAATCCCAGCCCGAAGCCGCTGTGGGGCACGGAGCCGTATTTGCGCAGGTCCAGGTAATCGCCGTAGTCGTCCATGGTCATACCCTTGGCCTGCATGGCGGCCACCAGCTTGTCGTAATCGGCCTCTCTCTCGCTGCCGCCGATGATCTCGCCCACGCCGGGCACCAGCAGGTCGGTGGCGGCCACGGTCTTGCCGTCCGGGTTCTGCTTCATGTAGAAGGACTTGATATCCTTCGGATAGTTGATGAGGAACACCGGCTTGTTGTAGACCTGCTCGGTGATATAGCGCTCGTGCTCGCTCTGCAGGTCGCAGCCCCAGTAGACGGGATACTCGAACTCCACCTTGGCCTCTTCCAGAATTTTGATGGCGTCGGTGTAGTCCACGATGGCGAACTCGTTGTTCACCACGTTCAGCAGCTTTTCGGTCAGGCCCTTTTCAAAGCGTTCCTCAAAGAATTTCAGCTCCTCCGGGCAGCGATCCATGTACTCCTTGATGATATACTTGATCATCTCCTCCGCCAGCTCGATCAGGTCCGGCAGCTCGCAGAAGGCGATCTCCGGCTCCACGTGCCAGAACTCCGCCACGTGGCGCAGGGTGTTGCTCTTTTCCGCCCGGAAGGAGGGACCGAAGGTATAAATTTTGCCCATGGCCATGGCCGCGCCCTCGCCCTCCAGCTGGCCGGACACGCTCAGGCCCGCCTTTTTGCCGAAGAAGTCGTCGGCGTAGTATTCCTCGGCGCTCTTATACTTGTCGGAATAGCCGATGGTGGTCACCTTGAACATCTCGCCCGCACCCTCGCAGTCGCTGGCGGTGATCAGGGGCGTGTTCACGTAGACGAAGCCCCGGTCCTGGAAGAAGCGGTGGATGGCCGCCGCCATGACCGAGCGCACGCGGAACACCGCGTTGAAGGTGTTGGTGCGCACCCGGATGTGGGGGATCTCCCGCAGGGTCTCCAGCTTCTGGAACTTCTTTTGCAGCGGATAATCCGGCGGGCACACGCCCAGCACGGTGATCTCCTCCGCGTTGATCTCGGTGGTGTCGTTGCGCTCGTTCTTCACGGCGGTACCCACCACCTTGATGGCCGCGCCCAGCTTGGCGGCCTCCTCCGGCAGGACCACGTCGGAGGTCTTGTCGATGACGATCTGCAAATGGTTCAGCGTGGTGCCGTCGTTAAGCGCCAGAAACGCCACGTTCTTGGAATCGCGGGCGGTGCGGACCCAGCCGCAGACCGTGAGCTTCTGCCCCAGCAGGGATTCGTCTTTCATGATTTGGATGACGTCGGTGTGTTTCATTGAAATTCACTCCTAAAATAAAATATACAGTTGTCTGTCCCCGATCCACAGTCAAGTGAATCGCTTCATAGGACGAGCAACTGTAACCCGCGGTACCACCTATTTTGCCCAAAGGGCCTCTTTGCGGCTTCTGCAAAGCCTGTCGCGGTAACGGGCGACGACCGTATTGCCTACTGCCCTGCGCCGGTAGCACGCTGCCTTAGCAGCGTTATCGACATCCGTTTGACGGAGCTGAGGCTCCGTGCTACGGTGTTGTGTCGCGGGGGTTCAGGTCAAAGCTAAGAAGGGTTCTTCACGCGAACGCCGCTGCGCGGCTTCCACCGCCCCGCGCTCTCTGAAAACGCTCTTTCGCGCTACTTTGCTTCCTCAACGCCTTTATACTGTGCATTATATGTTCCCGTTATTTATTTGTCAATATCAAAACGCAAATTTATTGACATTGTTTTGTTTTGATATTATGATAGACAGTAAAGAAAGATCGGAGGTTTTTTAATATGTTCACATCCAAGACCGACTGCTTTACCCTGGCCAACGGGGTACAGATCCCCTGCATCGGCTACGGCACATGGCAGACGCCCGACGGCGAGACCGCCGCGGCCTGCGTGAAAGCCGCCCTTGATGCGGGCTACCGCCACATCGACACCGCCTTTGCCTACGGCAACGAGACGGGCGTGGGCGAGGGTCTCCGCCGGTCCGGCGTGGCGCGGCAGGAGATCTTCCTCACCAGCAAGCACTGGGTGACGGAACGCGGCTACGACAAGACGATCAAGGCCGTGGAGACCTCGCTGCGGCTGCTGGGAACGGATTACCTTGACCTGTACCTGGTCCACTGGCCCTGCGTCGCCAAGCTGACGCCGGAATGGAAAGAGGTCAACGCCGACACCTGGCGCGGCTTTGAGCGCATGTACAAGGACGGCAAGCTGCGCGCCATCGGCGTAAGCAACTATTTCCCGAACCATCTGGAGGCCCTGATGGACATGTGCGAGATCAAACCCATGGTGAACCAGCTGGAGTTCCATCCCGGCTACACGCAGATGGACAACATCCGCTGGTCGCAGGAACACGGCATGCTGGCGCAGGCATGGTCGCCCTTAGGCAGCGGCGCGGTGCTGGCCGATCCCACGCTGAACGCCATGGCGGAAAAATACGGCAAGTCCGTGGCGCAGCTGTGCGTGCGCTTCGCGCTGCAGTGCGACGTGCTGCCCCTGCCCAAATCCACCAAACCGGAACGCATCGCCGCCAACGCGGACGTGTTCGACTTTGCCATCTCCGACGAGGACATGGCGGCGCTGCTGGCCATGCCGCAGCTGGGCTTCAGCGGCTTTTTGCCGGAGGACGCCCCCGCCGACGCCATCGCGTAACCGGCATGACCGGGCGCGTATTCGACATCCAGCGGTTTTCCATCCACGACGGGCCGGGCATCCGCACGTCGGTGTTTTTCAAGGGCTGCCCTCTGCGCTGCGCCTGGTGCCACAACCCGGAATCCCAACGCCCGGGGCCGGAGCTGCTGTTTTTCGCCCATAAATGCAAAAGCTGCGGCAAATGCGCGGCAGTGTGCGCCAATACCCACACGGACAGGTGTACCGCCTGCGGCCGGTGCGTTTCCGTGTGCCCCCACGGCGCGCGGGAGATCAGCGGATACGAGATCACGGCGGATGAGGTTCTGGAAAAGGTGCTGCGGGACCGGGCGTTCTACGAGATCTCCGGCGGCGGCGTGACGCTGACCGGCGGCGAGCCGCTGGCCCAGCCGGACTTTGCCGAAGAACTGCTGAAAAAATGCAAGGGCAACGGCCTGCACACCGCGATCGAAACCTGCGGCTTTGCCCCGTGGGAAACATTTTTGCGGCTGCTGCCGTACCTCGACCTCGTGTATTTCGACATCAAGGGGATCGACCCGGCGCTGCACAGGCGCAACACAGGCGTCGATAACGGGCTCATCCTCGCCAACGCCGCCCGGCTGAAGGAAAGCGGCAAAGAAGTGGTTTTCCGCATGCCCTATATCCCCGGATATAACGACGGGGAGCTGGAGGCGGTCAAAAGCTTCGTCGGCGCGTTTCCGCTGCAGCTGATGCCCTACCACGCCACCGGCGAGGGCAAGTACGCCGCGCTGGGGCGGGAATATCCCGCCGCCGGGACGCAGCCGCCGGAACCGTCCGTGATCGCCGCGCTGGCGCAGCGCTGCGGCGCGATCTACGAGCCGTAACCCCCGCTTTATCAAACAACTTAGCACATATGAAAACGCCGCCGGTTCTTTCACGGGACCGGCGGTCTCTTTTACGTTTCGCGTCGTTTATTTCACGTTGCCCACGTCTTCGACGGTAATGACCGTCGCGAAATCGGCAGGCGCTTTTTCGGTGTCGTCGTCCACGGTCAGCTCGCCCTTAAAGAGCTTCGCCGTCAGCGCGGCGTAGTCCTCTTTGGTGAAGCCGTCGCCGAACTGCGTGGAGGCCGCCAGCTGCACGGCGTTCTCCTCCGGATCGGCGGAGATCATGCCCAGCCGGTCGGACCTGCCGCCGTACTCGCCGAAGTTGCCGGCAAAGACGGCTTTCAGCGCCATCGCTACCATAGCGCCGTGGTTCTTGACGGCGGAGGTGACGGTCAGATCCATATAGGCCGCTTCGTTGCCGTCGCCTCTCGCGGCTGCCTGCGCGATCAGCTCCGCCTGGTCCACGTCCACGCCGATGAGCTTCGCGCCGTCGGTCTCTTTTGCCGCCCCCGCAACGGAGCCGTAGATGCCGCCGCCGCAGGCAAACACGATCTGCGTGCCGCCGCCGTACCAATCCATCATCGCATTGGTAAGCTCTTCGTCGGGATGGAACTGGTTGGCGTAGCCGAATTTGACGGTCACGTCCGTCAGGCCCAGCTCGGCGGCCGCTGCGTCAGCGCCCTGCACGAAGCCGTAGCCATAGCGCATCACGGAGGGGACCGCCATGCCGCCCAGGAAGCCGAGCTGCTTATACCCCAGCTTTACCGCGGCGAAACCGGCCATATAGCCGCATAGCTCCTCCTGATAGACGGCGCAATAGAAATTGGCGGGAAGCGCAAACCCCTCTTCGAAATCGTCGGCGCTCACGTCCACGGCGATGAACTTCACGTCCGGGTATTTGCCCACGGTCTGTTGGATCGCAGGGGCAAACATGAAGCCGGGCAGCACCAGCACGTCGGCGCCTCCTTCCACCGCGGCGTCGATGGCCGCGACAAGGGCCTCCGGCGCATCGGAAGCAGCCGGACGGACGGCAAAGTCCGCGCCGTTCGCGTCGCAGACGGCTTTTGCGCTGTCATACACGACCTGGTTGAAGCCGTCGTCTTTCGCTTCGCCGCCGTCCGTCACCATCACCACGGAAAGCTTTTCCGCGGGTTCGGGCTCTTTGATCTCCGGCAGCGTCTCCAGCTTGACGGAAGCCCGCAGGATCAGCCGCGCGTCGGCGGAAGTGATCTTGTCGTCCCGATCCGCGTCGGCGGCCTTTGCCGCGTCTTCGGACAGCGTTTCCAGCTTCACGGAGGCCCGCAGCGCCAGCCGCGCGTCGGCGGAGGTGACGTTTCCGTCGCCGTCCACGTCGCCCGCTATGACGGCCGCCGCCGAAAGGGAAAGGCCGCACAGCAGCAGCGCCGCGCACAGCAGCAGGGACAGTAATTTTCCGGTCTTTTTCATGGTTCTCGTTCCTTTCCGTAACTTTTGATATGGTTATTGCTTTTTATCCGTATACAGCTTGGCAAGGCCGCCGTCCGCGGTCTCGCGGTAACCGGCGGAAAGATCCTTCCCCGTGGCGTACATGGTCTGCACCACCAGATCGAAGGAGATCTTGCGGTCGTCGTAGACGATCTCCGCCAGCGCCGCCGCGTTATAGGCCTTCATGGCGGCCACGGCGTTGCGCTCGATGCAGGGGATCTGCACCAGCCCGCCCACGGGATCGCAGGTCATGCCGAGACAGTGCTCCATGGCCATCTCCGCGGCGGCCTCGATCTCGGCAAGCCCTTTGCCGTGCAGGTACGCCAGCGCCCCCGCCGCCATGGCGCAGGCGGAACCCACCTCCGCCTGACAGCCGGCCTCCGCGCCGGAGACCGAAGCGTTGGTCTTGATGATCTGCCCGATCAGCCCCGCCACCGCCAGCGCGTCCACCAGCTCGTCGCGGTCGTAGCCGAACATCTCCTTTTCGTAGTACAGCACGGCAGGCACTACGCCGCTGGCTCCGCAGGTGGGGGCGGTCACCATGCGCTCCCCCGCCGCGTTTTCCTCGCAGGCGGCGTAGGCGTAGGCGGAAATGAGGAAGTTCTCTTTTTTGATCAGGTTGTGTTCCCGCCGGCCCGTCAGCCGCAGCTCCATGGCGCGGCGCTTCACATTCAGCCCGCCGGGCAGCACGCCTTGGGTGTGCAGGCCCTTGCGGATGGTGGCCTTCATCTGCTCCCACGCCTCGTTGAGATACGGGCGCAGGGAGGCGTCCTCACAACGGAAGATATAGTCCTTCAGCGTGATATCCTCTTTCGCGCAGAGGGCGCGGATGGCGGTAAAGGACGATTCCGGGTAGCAGTCCGCCGTCCCGTCCGGCAAGGTTTCGCCCAAGATCTGCAGGTCGCCGCCGCCCACGCTCAAAAAGGTCTTTTGCCCCAGCTCCTCGCCGTTTTTCAGCGCGGTGATCGCCATGGTGTTGGGGTGCGGCAGGTCGGTTTTCTCCGTGTCCTTGCGGATCTGGCAGGGGATCTTCCCGAAGGTCTGCCGGATCACGTAATCCGTGCGGTGGCCCTCGCCGGTCTTCGCCAGCGAGCCGAACAGCGTCACATCAAAGGCTGTGGCGGCTTTGTAATTTGACAGCATGTACAGGCACGCCCGTTCCGGCCCGATGGTGTGGGAGGAGGAAGGGCCGCGCCCGATCTTGTATATCTCTCTGATCGACTGCATATCGGTCTCCGTCGTATGCTTTTTCAAATGATACGAGACCAGTGTACCACACTTGCGGCGGGAAATCAACCGACCGGGACACATTCCGTCTGCCGGAACGGTATTTTTTTTGCTTTTTTTGCGTTTTCTGCCGCAAACCGGACGCAGAAAAAACCGAAACCTGCTACCATAGGCGCGGACGAACGCTTTTGCCGTTTGTTCGCGCTTTTTTGAAAAAATACGTTTACGCAAAACCAACGAAAAGGAGGAAAACGAATTTGGCAAAAAGAATGAACCGGGAGGAACAATTGGAAAGATCGGCGGACATCCTTTGCAAAAACGCCTACCGCCTGTGCAAAGAGACCTTCGGCGGCAGCGCAAGGGGCAAGCCGGTGGACGCCAAAACGCTGAAGGACGTCAGCGCGGCGGTAAAGGAGAGCGCCAACGTGGCGGAGCTGGTGGGCAAACGCCCGGCGGGCAGCGCGGCGCTGTTCGCCGTGACGGTGGAACCCGCCGCGGCGGAATTTGCGGAATGACGTGTCCGCGAGCCGCGGGCCCGCGAACACAGTCGTAAGTCGCAAGTCGCAAGTCGTAAGAAATAATTGTTTGTGTAAGATCGAAAATCCGTTGATTTTCAACGTAATACAGGAACGCCCGAAGGACATCTTACGACTCACGACTCACGACTTACGACTTGAGCCAACGGCTCGAAAAATCCTTATTTGGAGGTATTTACATGAAAACGGTCACCATCCCCGCCCCCAACCCCAAGCAGCGGCTGTTTCTGCTGGACCGCCACCGCTACGTGGCCTTCGGCGGGGCACGGGGCGGCGGCAAAAGCTGGGCGGTGCGCGCCAAGGCGGTGCTGCTGGCCGCCAACTACCCCGGCATTAAAATCATGATCGTGCGGCGCACCTATCCGGAGCTGCGCGCCAATCACATCAATCCCCTGAAAACGCTGCTGGGGGACTGCGCCGACTACAAGGAAAGCACCAAGGAGTTCACCTTCCCCAACGGCAGCGTGATCCTGTTCCGCCACTGCGAGAACGCCTCCGCCGTGGACAAGTACCAGGGCACCGAGGTGGACGTGCTGTTCCTGGACGAGGCCACCCAGCTGACCGAGGAGGAATACGACCGCATCAAGACCTGCGTGCGCGGCGTGAACGCCTTCCCCAAGCGGGTGTATCTCACCTGCAACCCCGGCGGCGCGGGCCACTCCTACGTCAAGCGGCTGTTCGTGGACCGGGCCTTCCGGGACAACGAGAACCCCGCCGACTACGCCTTTATCCGGTCCCTTGTCACCGACAACACCGCCCTGATGGAGAACGACCCGGAGTATATCCGGCAATTGCAGGCGCTGCCGCCCAAGCTGCGCAAGGCGTGGCTGGAGGGCGACTGGAACATCTTCGAGGGGCAGTTTTTCGAGGAGTTCAAGGACGTGCCGGAGCACTACGGGGACAGGCGCTTCACCCACGTGATCGCGCCCTTCGAGATCCCGCCGGAATGGAAGATCGTCCGCAGCTTCGACTTCGGCTTCGCCAAGCCCTTTTCCTGCGACTGGTGGGCCGTCGACTTTGAGGGGTGCGCCTACCTGATCTTACAGCTCTACGGCTGCACGGACACGCCCAACGAGGGCGTCAAATGGCACCCGGACCGGATCTTTTCGGAGATCCGCCGCATGGAATGCGAGCACCGCTGGCTGAAGGGCAAGTGCATCGACGGCGTGGCGGACCCCTCCATCTGGGACGCCAGCCGGGGCGAGGCCATCATCGAGGCAGCCGACCGCCATTTCGTCTACTTCGCCAAAGGGGACAACAAGCGGCTGCCCGGCTGGATGCAGTGCCATTACCGGCTGAGCTTCGACGAAACGGGCCGCCCCATGGTCTACTTCTTCAACACCTGCCGCGCCGCCATCCGCACGCTGCCGCTGCTGCAGTACGCCCCGCTGGATCCGGAGGACCTGAACACGGCGCAGGAGGACCACTTCGCCGACAGCTTCCGGTACTTCTGCATGTCGCGCCCCATCACCCCGGCCATGAAGCCGGAGCCGACGGCGTACGGCGACGACCCACTGGACCTGCACAAGGGGAGGTACGGGCGGTTCAGCTATTGAACCGTCGGCTCAAGTCGGAAGTCGGAAGTCGGAAGTCGGAAGTCGTGAGTCGTAAGTCGTGAGTCGTAAGTCGTAAGAATGAGAAAAAAGGCAAGACGATTTTCCTTTACACAGGCGCGCTTTTTTGGTATAATAAAAACAAATGAAGCATGGGGATGAAATTAACATGATCTATAAGGGTTTTCAGGATATCCGCCTGTCCGCATTGGGCATGGGCTGCATGCGGCTGCCCACGGTAAACGGCGACGACAACGCCGTGGACGAGGCGGCGACAAGGGACATGGTGCGGGCCGCCTTTGAGGGCGGGATCAACTATTTCGACACCGCCTACGGCTACCACGGCGGCAACTCGGAGCGGGTAATGGGGAAGATTTTGAGCGAATACCCCCGGGACAGCTTTTACCTGGCCACCAAATTTCCGGGGTATTCCCCTGCCAACTGGCCCTACGTAAAGGATATCTTTACAGAACAGCAGCGGCGGCTGCGGACGGACCATTTCGATTTTTACCTGTTCCACAACGTGTGCGAGATGAATATCGACGCGTACCTCGATCCGAAATACGGCATTTACGACTGGCTGACGGAAAAAAAGCGGGACGGCGCGATCCGGCACCTGGGCTTTTCCGTCCACGGCGCCCTGCCCGTGATGAAACGCTTTCTGGAGGCATACGGGAAAGATATGGAGTTCTGCCAGATACAGCTGAATTACATGGACTGGGATTTTCAGGACGCGAAAGCCAAGGTGGCGCTGCTGGAGGAATACGGCATTCCCGTGTGGGTGATGGAGCCCCTGCGCGGCGGCAAGCTGGCGGCGCTGCGCCCGCAGGACGAGGCGAAGCTGAAAGCGTTGCGCCCCGACGAGACCGCGACGGGCTGGGCGTTCCGCTTTTTACAGGCGATCCCCTCCGTCACCGTAGTGCTGTCCGGCATGAGCAGCATGGAGCAGCTGCGGGAAAACCTGTCGATCTTCGCGGAGGACAGGCCGCTGAACGAACGGGAGTTCGATACGCTGCGGGAGATCGCCGCCGATATCCTGAAGGCGGGGACCCTCCCCTGCACCGCCTGCCGCTACTGCACCTCCCACTGCCCGCAGGAGCTGGATATCCCGGCGCTGATCGCCCTGTACAACGAGCACAAGGTCACCACGGAATACGGCTTCGGCTTTATCGCCCCCATGGCGCTGAGCGCCTACCCGGAGGACAAAAAGCCAGGCGCGTGCCTGGGCTGCCGCAGCTGCGAGACCGTGTGTCCGCAGCAGATCGGGATCAGCGAAATGATGGCGGATTTTGCCGCCATGCTGGGCGAATAGAACAGGTGCCGCAAGACCGGCGGGAGGCAGACGCTTCCCCCGGTTTTCCTTTTTTGTAAAAACCGGTGAGAGTTTCAGCGGTTTCACCCGTCCAATGAATGGATGTCAACAAACCTTTCCGGAAAGGGCAACCGATGGACCATGGCGCGCAGGCATACGCCCGTTACTGCGACGGGGATGACGGCGGGCTGGCGGAGCTGATCCGCGAGTACAGGGACGGGCTGACGCTCTTCCTGTGCTCCGTGACGGGGGATATGTCCTCCGCCGAGGAGCTGACGGAGGAAACGTTCTTCCGGCTGGCCGTGAAAAAGCCGAAGTTCAAAGGAAAATCATCGTTCAAAACGTGGTTGTACGCGATCGGGCGCAACGCCGCCCTGGATCACGCGCGGCATAGGGCAAGGTACGCCGAAAAGCCAACGGAGGACTACTTAAACGAGGTCCCCGCGGGGGAAGACCCGGAAAGCGCCTGTATCAAGGAGGAAACGAACCGGGCGCTGTACGCCGCGATCAGGCGGCTGAACCCCGACTACCGGCAGGCGCTGACGCTGTCCTACTTCGAGGAGCTGGACAACACCGCCGTCGCCGCCGTGATGAAAAAGAACAACCGGCAGGTGGAAAACCTGCTGTACCGCGCCAGGGCGGCGCTGAAAAAAGAACTGGAAAAGGAGGGGATCGGCCATGAAGACCTGTGAACAGCTGACGGCGGACGTGCTGAAACGCCGGGACGAATATCTGGAAATACGCGCCGTACGCCGTAAACAGGCAAAGCGGTACGCGGCCGCCTCCCTGCTGGTGTGCGCGGCGGCGTTCGCCGCGGCGGGGCTGTTCCGTTCCGGGCTGTTGGACGACGCCCCGCCGGTCTTGCTGAACGACGTCACACAGAGCGACCGGGCGAACGCGTCCGAAAGCGCGTCTTCCCACGGAAATGATCTCCGTCTGCCGGAGGACGGCACGGGCGCGCGGGAGACCACCGTTCCCCACGCGGTGAACACAACGGAGACGACCACGGCGATCGACCTTTCCGGCAAATCCGTATACGTGTTCCCTTCCGTCACGGGACCGGCCTCCGCCGCGCCGACGGAGGACCCCGGCACCGCCCCCAAGCGGGAGCCGGAACGGGAAACGACCACCCGCCGACAGCCGCCGGAAACGACGGCGACACAGCCCGACCTTCCCACGACAGACCCGTCGGGAAAGGTCCTTCCCTGTCCTACCCGCCCGGAACCGACGGCTGACAACGGGAACGCCGGCGCGGAAGCGCCGACGGCTCTGCCGACGGATGAACCGGCGACGTCGGAAGCAGTCTATTACAACGTGTACGTGGTCTGCGACGGCGCGGTCTACGCGGCGGAGAACGCCGTCCCCACCGCCGTCCCCGCCGGGGCGAAAACGCTGGTGCGAAAGGACGGGTACCTCGTCGCTTACGACGGAAGCGGTTCGCAACTGATGGAGGAAACGGACGCCTCTTTTCTCGTGATCGCGGATGCCCGGATCGCCGCCTCGATCCTTTGCGTCGAGAACAGCGCCGGGGCGGCAGCCCCTTCCGACAGACCCGATACGGAAGAACCGGCAGGGTCCGAAACGGAGCCCCGGTCCGGACCGGAAGAGGAATGGGATCCGCCGGGGGCGGAAAAAATAACCATCACCCTGCTGGCGCTGCCGTCGCGGGACCCCGCCGCACAGCTCGGCGTGATCGTGCCGGGGATCGGCGAAATGCTGACGCTGGCGTACGTAGGGACGGAAGAAGAACTGTTTGCAACAGGAGGCTTGTCATGAAAACAAAAAAAATCCTTGCCATATGCCTCGCCGTGATCGCGGCGGCCGCGGCGGCGTTTCCCGCTTTCGCGGAGACCATCTGGGAGACCGTCGCCGAAGAGGATAAGATCGGGAAGGAGACCGTGTTGGACATTTTTCCCGACGACACGATCTGGTTCCCCGTCACGCCGCTGGCGGACGCGGGCGACCTGGACAAGAACGGCGGCATCGAGCCCGCCGACGCGCGGCTGGCGCTGCGCGCTGCCATCGGGCTGGAGCCGGACCTGCAAAACTACTGCCTGTATCTGGCGGATTACGACAGGGACGGCAGGGCGACCCCGGCGGACGCGCGGCTGATCCTGCGCCGCGCCGTGGGCATCGGCGGCTGGCCGACCGTGCGGCAGGCGGACGAAAGTACCGCTTTCCACATCCGCGTCAACCGGTACAACAGCGGCGACAGCTATTCCGATCTCGGCGCGCTGATCCCGCTGGAGGAGAACGCCGACGCCGTAAAGGGCTATCTGACCGAGGACCTGCCCCTGTGGCGCATTACTTCCCCCGCGGAGCTGGAGGCCTTCGCCGCCGCTTACAAAACGCTGGACGCGGACTCCTACGAAACGGGCAGCTTGGGCGTGGAGGCGTTCCTGCGGCGCTGGCAGCCGGACTTTTTCACGGACCACGAGCTGTTCATCTATAACGTGGTGGAGGGCAGCGGCTCCAACACGCAGGCCATTTATAAGCCGGAGCGCAAGGACGGGAAACTGACCTTCCGCGTGGGTACGGCCAGCCCGGGCGGCGGCACCTGCGATATCGCGGAGTGGTTCGTCTTTCTCCCTGTGGAAAAAAACGTCACGGAGGGGATCGCGTCCTTCGCCTGTAAACGGATGGCGGAAAAGCGGCTGACAGAGAAGGAAAACCGGGAAGCCCGCAACAACATTGCGCTGTGGATGTACGCCTATAACCGGATCCTGCCGGAGGACGCGCAGAAGACGCTGCTGCCGGGGACCGCGTTCGCCTTCTCCCTGCTGAACGCGCAGGACGGCGGCTACCTGTGGGTGTACGACGATCCGCCGGAGGGTGTGACGGTGCAGGAAACGTACGTGGGGTTCCCCTCCGACGTGCCCTCCGCCGCGGGCGATTCCGGGCTGCACCTCTATACCGTTTCCGGTGACAAGCCCGGCACGTATACCCTGCGCTTCCGGCTGAAACGCGCGTGGGAGACGGACCACATCGCGGAACGGACCGTGACCGTGACTGTAAAATAGGGAATTGCATTTTCTTCTCTTTTGCGGTATCATATGGGTAGAATCGGTTGCGGCTGCAACAAGATCGGAGGATCACCATAAAAATGAAACGCAAAAAGCTGTGCGCCGTTCTGCTGACGATCGGTTTACTGTGCGCGCTGTTTTCCTTCGGCGCCGGCGCAGCCCTGCGCGGCGACGTGGATAAGGACGGCGTCGTAAAAGCGGAGGACGCGCGGCTGGCGCTGCGCAGAAGCGTAAAGCTGGAGGATTACCTGCCCGGCTCCTCCCGGTTCATCGCCGCCGACATGGACGGCGACGGCGCGGTCAGTTCCGGGGACGCCCGGGCGCTGCTGCGGCTCTCCGTGGGGCTGCCCACCGGGCTGGATGAGATCACGCCGGAGGACAAGATCCCCGACGCGGCGTTCCATAACGCCATGCTGACGTTCGCGCTGGCGCTGTTCCGGCAGACCGCAGCGCAGGACAAAGGACAAAACCTGCTGGTCTCTCCCCTTTCCGTGATGACGGCGCTGAACATGGCGGCCAACGGCACGGGCGGGGAAACGCTGGCGCAGCTGGAACGGACGCTGGGGAACGGGCTGACGGTCGCCGACCTGAACGCCTGCCTGCGCACGCTGACGAAAACGCTGCCCAACAGCGAACAAAGCCGCCTGCATATCGCAAACAGCCTGTGGATCAACAATCTGGTCCGCAAGGACGTGCAAAGGCCCTTCCTCAATAATATGCTGGCCTACTACGGCGCGGGGATCAACGCCTGCGACTTCGATCAGGCGGGGATCGACGCGATCAACAACTGGGTGAAGGAAAACACCGAGGGCATGATCGATTCCATCCTCGACGAGCCCGATCCCGATATCCTGATGCTGCTGCTGAACGCCTTGGCCTTTGACGCCAAATGGCAAAAGCCCTTTGAGGAGCATAAGGTGACGAAAACCGCCTTCACGCGGGAAGACGGCACGAAAACGGACTGCGATATGATGCGCGGCGAGGAACGCTTTTACGTGGAAGACGAAAACACTGTGGGATTTATCAAGGAGTACGCCGGGGGCGGCTACCGGTTCGTCGCGCTGCTGCCGGACGAGAGCGTTTCCATGGCGGACTACGTCGCCTCGCTGACGCCGGAAAAGCTGACCGCCCTGCTGGCAGGCGCGCGGAACGATATCCCCGTCAACGCCGGGCTGCCGAAGTTTTCTTTCGATTACAGCGTGACGCTGAACGACGTGCTGCGGGCCATGGGGATCGAGGATCTGTTCAGCGTTTCCTCCTGCGACTTTTCCGAAATGTTCCGGGAAAACGTGGGGGCCTACGTTTCCGAGGTGCTCCACAAGACCTTTATCGAGGTAAATACGGAGGGCACCCGGGCCGCCGCCGTGACCGCTGTGATGATCGAGAAAAACGCCATGATCCCCTTCGACTGCAAGACCGTGATCCTCGACCGGCCCTTCGTGTTCCTCATTACGATGGGAAAGGAAAACACTCCGGTGTTCATCGGTACGGTCAACAGCTGCGGCTGAGCCCTCCCCCTCTTATTTTACAAAAATCAAAACAAAAGCCGCCGGGATCTTCCGACGGCTTTCTGTTATTCTGCTGTCACTTGTTCTTTTACGGTCACGTCCTCCGGGATGTGGACCGCGGTGGTCTTCGGCCGGGCGAAGCGCAGGCCGCCCTTGTATTCCGCGGGGTAGACGCCCTTTTCCGCCAGCGCCGCCCGCTGCTTCAGCACAGAGATCACGTATTCGTGCTGGTCGTTGTTGTAATCCCAGAAGAAATAGGGGATCATCATCAGCAGGTGACCGACCAGGTCGAAGGCGATGGGGATGGCGATAATGCGGAAGCGCGCGCTGTCAAGGAACAGGATGTTCCAGTCGGAGTTGAAACCGCCCTTCAGCAGCAGCAGCGGAATGATCAGCCCCACCAGCGTGGCGACGGGCGATACGAACCAGTTGAAGATGTTGGAAAAGCCCTCCAGCCGCTCACCGGACAGGTACATCTGATAGTCGAACAGGCGGATGTTCATGTCCTTTTCCGCTACCTTGGGGACCTCGATGATGAAATCCCGCAGCCAGTAACCGGTCAGGATCACGATGCCGCACAGCTTTATGTTGCCGCCCAGGAAATACAGCGACAGGATCACGTTGACGCAGTGGGCCATCTCGAAGATCTGCCGGAAGATGCGCATCTGCCGGAAGGTGTATTTGCGCATGAAATACGGCGCGAAAAACGAAGGCAGGGCGAACCGCGCGAGAAGCAGCAGCATCACCGCTCCGTACTCGAATCCGGACAGCCGCATTGTGTACAGCATGACGACGGTGACGATATCCAGCATACCGTCGCCCAGCGAATCCAGCAGGTTGCAGGACATGTTAAGCCACCGGTACTTGTTGCGCATCACCTGAAAGATGCCGTACCAGAACGGGATAGACTGCTTTTTTTCCAGCGGCGGCTGAGGGATGCGCTCCTGGATACGCCCGGCGCACACCATGGTCAGCGCCGCGAAGGGCAGGAACAGCCCCGGAATGACGTAACGGTAGAAGTTGATGTCGTCGAAGGAGCCCATCATGGGGATCACCGTGGCCAGCAGCGAGTTGAGCAGATGGCTGATCTTGACGGGGTACGCCCGGGTCCAGATGCGCTCTTCCGAGTTGGGGCTGATGTTCTCCGAGCAGGATTCCAGCCTGTTGGTGAAGCCGAACAGGTTGTAAGTTGAGAAAAGAAGATATGCCAGCCACAGCCGTTCGTACACATCCGGGATATTGTAGATGGGCAGCCAGCCGATCAGCACCACCATCACGGATTTCTGTATCACGTTTTCATACAGGCCGAATTTATACCGCCCGTACTTGGGCACCAGCTTTTTGCGCCACAGGATGTTGCGCAGGCCGCCCCAGCCGTTTTGCAGCAGCTGCACGCCGAACACCTTGAAAAACGACCGGGCATTGATGCCGGAAAGGCCGTCCAGCGTCGTGATCAGCGCCCCGTCGGCGGGGAACAGCCGGCTGGCGTCGAAGATCAACAGCAGCAGTCCCGCAGCCGCAGCAGCCAGATAAATTGTGTTCAGGACCCTTTCGCTTCGCTTTTCCAGCAAACCGAGATTATCCGTCACGAACCAGTCCAGCAGGTTCCACAGGTACGAAAGCGGCACGCCGATCAGCGAGATCACCGCAAATGAAAGATACGGCAGCGAATAGTGGTGCATGATGAGGAAGCACGACGCCGCGAAACCGATGTATTTCAGCGGGGCCATGGCCGCGTAGTTGGCGGCCACGCCGATGAAAATATCCAGATACTCCCGCCCGCTGACGTATTTGCCGTGGGCAGTATCGGGCGTGTTCCAATGGGTCTTCATATCGGCCAAAAAAAGCTTCAGCTTCGACATGGCGCGCTCCTTTCGGGCAGGCGGACGGGGCGCGGAGCGTTTCCGGTTCTTCCCTTCCGCCGTCTTACGCCGTCCATCATACTACACCGGGCGGCGTTTGTAAACAGAAAAGCGCAAATGCGCAAGAAAATGCCGGCGGCCCTTCCTTGACAAATCGTTCCGGCTGTTCTATATTTTTATCAGAACGACGCTTCGGCGGCGAAAAAAGGGGGATTATTTGTGAAATGCGCGATTTACGGGGCCGGCTCGCTGGGCACGGTGCTGGGTGCTTACATGACCAAAAACGGCGTTGACGTGGAGCTTGTCAACCGCAACAAGGCCCACGTGGCGGCGCTGAACGAAAAGGGCGCCCACATCCGGGGCACCGTAGACTTTACGCAGAAGGTGAACGCCATCACGCCGGACAAGATGGAAGGCAAATACGACGTGATCTTTCTGATGACCAAGCAGCTGTTCAACGACGAGGTGGTGACGTTCCTGAAGCCGTTTTTAACGGACGACGGCGTAATCGTCACGCTGCAGAACGGCATCCCGGAGCCGGGCGTGGCCGCCATCGTGGGGCAGAGCCACACCCTGGGCTGCGTGGTGGAATGGGGAGCGTCGCTGGACGAGCCCGGCGTGTGCACCCTGACCAGCGAGCCCGATTCCCTCTCCTTCCACATGGGCAAGATGGAGGGCGTGCCCGATAAACAGGCGGCCCTTGTGAAGGAGCTGCTGGAAAAGATGTGCCCGGTGCACATGGAGGAAAACCTGATCGGCGCCCGCTGGAGCAAGCTGCTGATCAACGCCACGTTCTCAGGCCTGGGCACCGTGGTGGGCGGCAACTTCGGCAGCGTATCGGAGGATAAGCTGGTACGGCAGGTGGCCATCCGCTGCATGAAGGAGTGCGTGGACGTGGGACAGGCCGCCGGCGCCACCTTCGCCCCGGTACAGGGCAAGGACATCACCAAGCTGTTTTACTACCGCACCGGCCTGAAGCGGGCTTTCGGCACGGCGCTGCTGCCCGTGGCCATGAAAAAGCACCGTGAGATCGTTCCCTCCATGCTGCAGGATATCCGAAACGGAAAACCCTGCGAGGTGGACGCCATCAACGGCGTGGTGTGCGAATGGGGCCGCAAGGTGGGCATCCCCACCCCCATCAACGACCGCATCGTGGCGATCATCAAAAAAGAGCAGTCCGGAGAACTGCCCTGCGAGTATAAGAATATTGAGATGATGAGGGATCTGATCCGGTGAGAGCGGAAGGGGATTTGTCGGGGCGCCGTGCTGCCTTTGGTGACCTCGACAAACTCCAAATTTGTCTACCGCCTCAGCAACCCCTTGACCACATCCTTCGTTCTTCGTTTCCATCCGGTCCTCGTGTACGCCGCGAGGGCCTTTTTTATGCCCTTTTCTTCACACAGACGGTAAAAATTCTCGGAGTCCGGCGAGGGCACGGCGCTTTTTTTCATATTCGCCTGCCCGGCGGCGATCTGTTCCCACGAACAGGGAACGACCTCCGCACCCGCCGCGGTCTTCCACAGTTTTTTGCCCTTATCGGTGTTCACCATGACGGCGGAAACGCCCGCGCCGTCGTCCAGTTCCGGGAATACTTTTTCCACGCCCCAGAAATCGCCGATGGTCACGTCCCCCTCCCGGTGGCAGGAGGCGTACCGGCAGGCGGCGCAGGAGGGCGCCAGGCACAGCTCGTAGCGGAACACCTCGGTAAAGCTGCCGGTGAGGTCGTTCGCGCCCGCCGTTCCGCCGTCCGCGAAGGTCACTTCGGGAGAGTATTCCCGCCAGCTGACGGCCTTGTTGCGGAAGGAAAAATCCGTCACCCGATTGCCGTACTTTTCCTCCAGCAGCAAAACGAACCGCCGCCAGATCTCCGGCGAGGCGGGGCCGTGGCAGATCAGGTCGACGGTGTACAGCAGGTCGTTTTCCCCGCACGCCGCTTTGACGGCGGAAACCTGACAGGGCGTGCCGGTGAACAACACCGGGATCCCCGCCGCAAGATCCGCTTTGATCTGCGCGTACACGCCCGCCGTGTCGCTGCGCACGTATTTGGAGCCGCGCATCCGGTCCCGCCCGGCGGCGTCCCGCGCCCGCGCGTGGACCACGCGCATGGTATCGTCAAAGGCCGCGCCGTACACCGCGCCGCCCATGGCGAAGACGGCGTCGGACAGCAGCGTGAACGCGCCGCCGGAGGCGCTGGCCGTGCGGACGGCTTTCGGGGCTTTGACGGCGTAAGCGGCAAGGCAGTTCGGGGTTTCGTCCTTCGGCAGTTTGAACGCGCAGACCGCCGCGCACTTCCCGCAGCCGACACATTTTGCTTCGTCGATCCGGGGATAGGAAAAACGCCCGTCCGAAACGAGCGTGATCGCCCCCGCCGGACAGACCGCCGCGCACGCGCCGCAGCCGCAGCACTGTTCTTTTTTTTCAAACAACGTCATCATATCAGCTTCTTTTCAGCAGTTTTCTCGCCAGCGACAGGGCGAATTTTGCCAGCGCGACCAACGTCTTCAGATTCACCGCCAGAATGACGGCGAAGCACGCCGCGCCGCAGCCGTAGGAGACGGCGGGGCCCATATCCAGCGACACAACCGTCGCCTGCCCCGCCAAAGCGATACAGGAAACAGCCAACGGGACCGGCCGGTTGCGCACGGCGACGATGGAACGGGTGTTGACCGCCCGCGCCAGCCACAGCACCAGATACGACAGCGCGGTGGCCGCCCCCGCGCCCACAGTGCCGAAATGCTTGATAAAGATATAATTGAATACCACGTTGACGACCATGGCGATGAAATTGGTGACGAAGGCCATGGACGTTTTTTTGTTGGCGGAATAGATGGAACCGAGGAACTGGGCGAAGGAGAAGAAGGTCATGGAGACCAGCAGCACCGGCATGTAGCGCCAGGAGGCGAAAAAATCCTCCGCCAGAAACACGTCCGTGATGGGCTTGCAGAACAATGTGAGCAGCGACGACAGCACGAACACGCAGGCGCTGATCTGGGCGAAGATCTGCGAATAGAACTCCGCCGTGTCCTTTTTGCCGATCTCCTCGTTGGCGGAGATCTGCCACGCCTGGAAAAAGACCGTGACGACGACGGACAGTAAGCTGGGCAGCTTGTGGGCCGCGGCGTACAGGCCGTTTTCCGCCACGCCGACCATGGCGGTGATCATGATGCGGTCCGTAAAGGTGGAGATCCACCAGCAGACCGTGTTGGGGATCAGGGGGATGGAAAACAGCAGCAGCGTTTTCAGCAGCTCCTTCGTGATGCGCCGCAGCCGGAAGGAGATATCGTGCCGCAGCATGAAAGCGAGGAACGCGCAGGAGGCCGCGTTGGCGACGATATACCCCAGCATGTACCCGGCCACGCCCCAGTGCAGCACCGCGATGAACACGATATTGCACCCCAGCACGCAGGCGGTGAGCAGCAGGTTATCCACGGTGAACAGCGTCGTTTTCCCGATGGCGCGGGCATACTGCGAAAACAGCGTGCGCACCGCCACCACGGCGGTGTCGGCCGCCACGATCCACACGTATTCCACGTCGGAAAACAGGGCGACGCCCACACCGCACAGGCACAAAAACACGACGCCCGCCATCGTTACCGCCGCGCCGGCGGCAAAGACCGACTTTTTGTCGTACTCCTTTTCCATGGCGTAGCGGAACACGCTTTCGTAGACCGTCAGCGTGAAAACGGGCAGCAGCAGCGACACCGCCGCCTGCAGGATATCGGTCACGCCGAATTCCGCGTCGGTGAGCACCCGCGTATAGAACGGCACAAGGAAAAACTGCAGCAGCTTGGAGCCGATGCTGCCAAGCGCGAACAGCGCCGTATTTTTCGCTAAATGTTCATTTCTGTCTGACAATGGAGGTACCCTTTTCGTAAAATGATTTGATTGGATCCGCGTAACACGGCGCCTTGCGCCGTTATCCCAGGTACAAACAACATTCAAGACGTTGATAAATGCTTTTTCCCTTGATCAACGGCTGCCGGGACAATCTGCGGTAGCGCGGCACCTCAGTGCCGCTTGTGGCAATTGTAGCTTTTGAAACGAATTTTGATGATAAAGGATGTTTCCCTTAATGAAAAAAGGGGGTTAAGCCGAATATCCCGCCTAAAATGTTGTTTATGCCGGGAGCGGCACTGAGGTGCCGCGCTACCGGCTCCCGCCGTCAGGGCAATTGAATGATGTTTTGTTCAATGAATTCCGTCGATTGCTTCCTGTCTTCTTCCAGCAGGCGGGAGGATTCGGTGAAGTCCGGCTTTTCGTCCATGTCGGCGTTGGTCAGCTCCCGGCCGGTCAGGCCGTAGCGCCGCGCCAGATCCGCCAGCCGCGAGCCCACGCCGGAGCTCTCCGGCGGCAGCTCGAAGAAGAATTCCTTTTGGAAATTCAGCGAAAACGCGAAGCCGTGGAACGAGTTGGTCACCACGCAGCGCGCGTCCAGCAGGTACCGCAGCCACTCGGCCGGCCCCGCCGTAAACGAGTATTCCGCCGCGTGCCGGTGCAGCCGGGAATAGCTGACCGTTTTCACCGGCAGGCCGGTCTTTTTTGACAGGTCCGCGGCGAACCGCCACAGCCGTTCGCTGTTGAATACCGTGTACACGAAGATATATTCCCCGTCCGTTTTGCGCGGGGCGGCCAGTTCCTCCCACTGCTCCTTCGTCAGCAGCAGGGTGGGATCCACCACCACCGGCACATCCTGCCCGCAGATATCACGGATCAGCGCCGCCGCGGTCTGCTCCCGCACGGAGAGCGCGTCGAAATCCGAAAGCTGCCGCCGGAGGTCTTCGTGGTACTTGCCGTCGATTTCGGACAGGCCGAAGCTGGCGGCGTAGGCGGTCTTGCGGGAGTGGTTTTTTGGATAATCAAGGAAGTAAAAACAGTCGTCCCCGGTCAGGTTGTAATTCCAGATCTGGTCGCTGCCCGCCACGATCACGTCCGCATCGTCCGGGGCGGCGTCCCGCACCGGGATATATTGCGCGAAAAAGCGCTCGAAATGCTTTTGCCGCGCCTTCGCCGTGGGGTAATTATACAGGTGCGCCGCCACGTATTTGGGGTCTTTGGCGCTTTTCAGGTCAAACAGCGCGTTGGCGGCGTCGATGGCCGCGCAGCGGTGCCGCAGAAAAAAGACGTCCTCCGCGTAAGGGTCCAGAGCGCGCTTCAGCGCCGCCGCCTGCAGCGCGGTGCCGTAGTTGACGGCCTCCGGAAAGGTCACGATACCGATCTTCATAACGTAGCTCCCGTCAAGAAAGGGGCTGCGGCGCAGCCGCTTTCGAATACGCCATCGCCGTTGCCGAAGGCAAAATCGGCGGGCGTTATAATCTTTTTATTTAGCAGGAAACGAGCAGGTTCCTGCTAAATAAAAAAGTCCTGTAGTTTTTTTGCGGCGGAAACGATCTCAAACCCCGCCTGTTCCAGCGCCTTCCGGCAGTCGCGCTTGCCCTGCGCCCCGGTGGACAGCAGCTCCTTCGCCCACGCTTCCGGGGAAGCGGCCAAAGAGACGAACCGCACCGCGCCGGAGATATTGACGCTCTCCTCCACCGCCTGCGCGGAGACTACGCAGGGCAGCCCGCAGGCCTGCGCCTCCACCGCCGTCACGGGGAAGCCCTCCGTCAGCGAGGGCAGGCAGAACACGTCCATGGCGGCGTACAGCCCCGGCAGGTCGGTCCGCGCGCCGGTGAACACGACGGCATCCCCGCAGCCGGAGGCCGCGGCGTGGGCGCGGACCTCATCGCGCAGCTCGCCGTCGCCCACGAACAGCAGCACGGCGTTCGGGTTTATTTTGTGCAGCGCGGCAAAAATATCGATGAGGAATTTCTGGTTTTTGGCGACGCACATCCGGCCCACGTGGCCCGCCACGAAGGCGTCCTCCGGGATGCCCAGCGATTTCCGGGCGTCTTTTCCGTCCGATACCGCAAAGCGGGACAGGTCGGCGGCGTTGGGCACGATCATCGCCTTGGCCGCGTTTTTTTCGCCGTACATAAAAGCGGCGGCGCTGCGGGAGCAGGCAAACAGGTGCGTGGCGTATTTGTCGATCACCCGTTTGTTTTTCTCGTGCGCGGCGATGACCGGATATTTCATCAGCGGCGATCCCCAGGGCAGCGACGCGGTGTGCGCGTGGGCCGCACGCAGCGGAACGCCGTATTTTTTCGCGTTTATTAAAAAGTCAATGTTGGTCAGGCCGGAGAAATGGCACCACACCGCGTCGTAACGGTCGTCGCGGAAGATTTTTTCCGCCGCCGCCCGGTAACCCAGCGGGTCCCGCCGACGCACCGGCAGGTACAGCACCTTCCCGCCCATCGACTCGATCTCCGGGGCAAGGGAAAAATCCGCCCCGAACACCGCGAAATCGGCGGCGATCGCGTCATGGTCAAAGTGCCGCACGTATGACATCACGGCGGATTCCACGCCGCCGGCCGGGTCCTTCAGCCCGAAGATCAGCAGTCTGGTCATGCGGCGCGGCCCTTTCTGCGGAAGACCGCCTCATACAG
Organism: Clostridia bacterium; assembly: GCA_017428085.1. GTDB lineage: Bacteria > Bacillota > Clostridia > Oscillospirales > Acutalibacteraceae > RUG806. The sequence goes on from JAFRRP010000022.1 coordinate 26,557, forward strand.
CTTTCGCAGCAGGCCTTTTTTCTCCGAAGTTGCTTCCTCCGTATGCAGCGCGTAGCCCATAAAAGTCCAGAAGACGAACGCGCCGACGGAGATCATGAAGAACAGATCGGAAACGAACAGGGCGGAGGCGGCCATGATGAATACGGCGACGACGGAAAACAAAAAGTCCGTGTCGTTTTCAAACCGGAAGTATTTTTTCAGCAGCGCGATCAGCGCCGGGAGAAAGAACAGCAGGAACGCCGCGGCGCCCAGCACGCCCGTGCCGGCCAGGATATCCAGATAACCGTTATGCGGCGCCATCCTGTATTTTGCCATCAGCGTATTGGGAAAATGCTCTTTTGCGTAGGAGGAAAGATCGCGGGGAGATGTGCCGACGACGGGCGTGCCGGAAAAGATCTGCAGCGTCTGCACCCATCTGTCGAATCTGCCGTGGGAAACATCGTCCTCCCCTTTGGAGGCGGCGGTATCTTTCCGCTTGATCGGCTCCGTTCCGGCTTCTTCCCCCGTTCCGTCCTTGCCGTACGCCGTTTTCACGTTTATTATCTCAAGGTCGGAATGCGAATAGACCGTGTTGTATATTTCCGTAACGGCGAAAGGGACGCTTTCCGGCAAAAGACCGTTGAGTACGCGGACGTACGGAAGAACGTACTGTCCGCCCACGATCAGCCCGTAGCACAACGCGCCGCACAGCGCCGCGGCGACAGCGCTTTTCACATACGCGCCGGATCGCTTTTCGACGCGCCGGGAGCCGAACGCATAAAACGCGAACACAAACATCGCAGCCAGCAGAAGAAGCGTGGCGGAAAACGAACCCGCCAAAGTCAGAAAACCGATCTGCAGCAGGATATGGAGAACATTGATCGCTTTTACGACCGCCTTTTTTGTATGAAGGAAAAATCTGATCCCGGCAAAAATGACCACGTCCGAAACGTAACCGGCATAATTCGGGTCCTGGAACACGCCCCAAAGCCGATTGTACACCGGACTGAAGCCCTGGCTGGTCGCGACCCATCCGCCGTCTTTTACCTGATAATAGATCGAAAGGGAAAACATCAGAAAGGAGGCGATCGTAAAAAACGCCCACACCGCGCTCAGGGTCCCGGTAATGCAATTGATCTCCGTTTTTCTCCGTTCCTTCGTTTTTTTCGCGCCGCATTCAAAAAACAAAAAGAAGAACAGCACCATCGCGCCCAGCGCTTTGATATTATCCGCGTAGCCGTATTTGAAATTGACCGCGCAGGACAGCGCCGTGACCGCAAGAAAGAGGCTCAGCGCGTCGGAACGCCTGTCCGAAAAACACCCGTCCGACAAAAACAGCCCGGCGACGATCAACGCGAAGCCGCACAGAAAGATCCCCGCGGAAACGTACCGGCTGCCGATATATATATGCAGCGGCGAAACCTCCCGCACGGCGACGTAGACCGCCATCAGACACAAATAAAGCAGCTTGGCGCTCTCATATCGTTTTTTGATTTTTTCCATACCGCTACTTCCTTATATGCTTCTTGAAAAATCCCACCGCTTTTTGCTGCGAAAACCCGGAGACCGTCGCCAGCGCCAGCAAAAAGGACGCGTCCTCCTTCGCCAGCCGCGCTGCAATCAGCGCCTGTTTTGCGCCGACGGGACGGAAATCCGCCAACGCCTGCTTTGTCACCGGGTCGCGCAGCATCTCCCGCGCCAGCTCCTTCTGCCGCTTGACCGGCAGCGCCGCCCTTTCGGAACGGTTGCGCACGGCGGCGGAGATCACATGCTTCAGAAAGGCGTAGGCGAAAAAGCTCGCGTTGGCTTCGTCAAGCGCGTTCTGTTGTTTTAAAAACGCTTTTTCCAGCCCGTATTTCCGTTTGGCCAGCGTAAAAAACGCCGGGCTGTATTTGTTTACCAGCGTTTCGTGGGCGTGGCGGCGGTATGTGTAAAGCGCCTCCGGGATCGCCGCCGCGGAAGGCGACGCCGCGAATACCGCGATATTGAACAAAAAATCTTCGATCAGCTCCGTGCTTTCAAACCGCAGGCCGTTTTCTTCCAGAAACGCCCGCCGGTAGACCTTGTTCCACGCGAACGGGAATACCCGCGCCTCGTTCAGCGCCATAAAGACGTCCGCAAGGGGATCGCCCTTCGCCGTGCTTTTTCGCTCCGGCGAAAGGATCTCCGTCCACGTGGTCTCCCCCGCCGCGTTTTCATAGCCGCAGCGCACGCCGAAGGCCAAAATATCCGGCGCGTCCGCCAGATGCGGCTCGCAGACCGCCAACAGCTCCGGCGACACACGGTCGTCCGAATCGGCGAAGATCACGTATTCTCCCTTCGCTTCCGCCAGTCCGGTATTGCGGGCGAAGCCGAGCCCTTCGTTCCGCGGCTTATGGATCACCCGCACGCGATCGTCCTGCCGCGCCAGCTCGTCGCACAGCGCGGGGCAGCCGTCCGGCGAACGGTCGTCCACCAGAATGACCTCCAATTCCCCCTGCTGCGCCAGCAGCGACGACACGCAGTCCCGCAGATACCGTTCCACCCCGTAGACGGGCACGATAAACGAAAATCTCATAACCGTTCCGAAATACCTTTATTTTTAATCATAATAATACCTTATCATACAGCCCCGCGGTGCGTTTCCCGGGCAAAGGCTTTCCCGCCGCGAACAACCGCGCGATCTCCGCGCAGCGCTCCCGCGTTTCCGTGGTAAAGCACAGCGTCGCGAAATCGGTGGGCGGCAGGGGCCTGTCGCCCACGTACAGCGGCACCGGGTTGTACAGTACGGAAAACCGCTTCGCCTCGCACAGCACCGGGAAGGGGTCTCCGCGCCGGTCCGTCAGCGTGCGAACGCCCGTGCAGCGCCCGCAGCCGTTTTCCCCCTGCATGGGGCAGCAGCGGAAATGCATCAGCGGCATATGTCCGTAGCCGATAAAGCCGATTCTGCCGCCGAACGACAGCCGCCGCATATGCTCGAAGGACAGCTCCGGGGACAGCGTCATATCCGCCACGCCAAGGCCCCGGTAAAACGCCAGCGCCTCGCTGTTCATCACGTTCAGCAGCGCGCCGCCCAGGGGCGTCAGGCCCGCCGCCTTTGCCATGGCGATCGCGCCGATATTGTCGCACAGCGCGTACCGCAGCCCCTTTGCCGCCAGCGCGGCCAGCCGTTTCGCCACCCGGTCCTCATAACCGGGGTAGACCAGCGCGGGGATGCGCGCGCACAGCGTTTCCCCGTACCGCGCAATCAGCCCATCCGTGACTTCCCGCAGCGGCAGGAGGATCCTTTCGCAGCCGGTCCCCTCCGGGATCTGCTCCGCCGTGCGGAAGCTGAGCCGCAGGGCGGGCTTTTCCGGGCGCTCCGCAGAGGCGCGGACGCGTCGTTCCGGCAAAACAAACGGGTGCGGCTTCGGTCCGCCCCTTACCGCAGTCAGCTTTTCGCAGGCGTCGCGGCGCAGGGCGTTGACGGAGGCGGCGGGCAGGATGATCCCTTCCCCGATCTCACAATCGACGGTTCCCGCTTCGTAAAACGTGCCGCCCAGCTTGCGCAGGGCTTTTTCCGCCATCTCCGGCGTCATCGCGGTTTTGAGGGCCGTTTCCGGCACGTCGCCCGCTGCCGTGACGGTGTGCGCGCCGTCTGTCAGCGTCAGGGAGCAGGGCTCCCCCGCCGCGGCGCGGAACGTCATATCTACGGCAACGCTTTTATACTCGTCTTTATACAGGTTTTTCAGCTTCGGCAGCACGGCGGAGGCGGCGATCACGTCGTCCTTCGTCCGGGCGCCGAACATATCCAGCGTGCGTTTGCCCGCGGCGTAGCCGTCGGTAAAGCCGCTGCGGGAGAACACGCTTTTCAGCGTTTCGATATCCGGTGTTTCGCCCGCCAGCGCCTGCCGGTAGGCCGTCACCGCCGCCGCCACGTATTCCGGGCGCTTCATGCGGCCTTCGATCTTCAGCGACGCAACGCCCGCGTCCCTCAGCTCGTCCAGACGCCCCGCCAGACACATATCCTTCAATGACAGCGCGTATTCCCGGTCCCCCGCTTTGAAATTCAGGCGGCAGGGCTGGGCGCAAAGGCCGCGGTTGCCGCTGCGCGCGCCGAAGGCGGAGGACAGATAGCACATGCCGCTGGCGCTCATGCAGTGGGCCCCGTGGACGAAAACCTCGATCTCGCAGTCCACGGCGTCCGCGATCGCTTTGATCTCCGGCACGCTCAGCTCCCGCGCCAGCACGATGCGGGAAAACCCCTGCGCCGCCAGCAGCCTTGCGCCGGCGACGTTGTGGACGGCCATCTGCGTGGAGGCGTGCAGCCGCAGCGTGGGGCAGCACTTTTTTACCGCCGTTATCACCGCGGCGTCCTGCACGATCACCGCGTCCGCGCCGCTTTCGGCGATCAGCGCCAGCGTGTCGTACAGCTCCGGCAGCTCCGCGTCCGTCGCCAGCGTGTTCAGGGTGATATAGGTTTTCACGCCTCTTTCGTGACAAAAACGCACAGCGGAAATGAAATCATTTCCGCTGAAGTTGTCGGCATTGCGCCGCGCGTTAAAAGATGGTGTGCCGAAATAAACGGCGTTGGCACCGCACCTGACGGCGGCCTCAAGCTGTTCCCGGGCACCGGCAGGTGCGAGTAATTCCATTGTCATGGGCGCTTATTTGTTGAACAGGCCACGGAAGAATTCCACGATCTTGCGGAAGAACGCCGCCAGCCGCTGGAAGAAGCCCATGTTGCCGTTGTTGCCGCCGATGTCGATCTGCGGCACGTTCGATCCGGCGTCGCCGCTGCGCAGGGAGATCACCATGTTTTCATGGACGTCTTCCAGCGCGTACCAGTAATCGTCGCCGTAGCTGATGCGGTTACCGTTGACCAGCACGCTGTAGTTGGCCTGCTTGCCGTCCGCCACGTTCAGCTTGAAGCGCAGCGTTTCGCCCTCGGGCACGCTGCAATAGCCGGTCTTGTAGACCTCGCCGTCCTCCTTGAAGCGGAAGCCGGTGGCGAAATCGCCGAAGGTGACGCGGTAGGTGGTCACGTTGTCCTCCACCTCTTCCTCGTTCGTGGTGGTCACCACGTGGATGGAACCAAGTGAGAACCCGTCGGAGGCCACCGCCACGATATCGGTCTCGCCCACGTTCACGAACCGCACAAGGCCGGTGCTGTCCACCGTGGCAACGCTGAGATCGCCGGAGCTCCATCTGATACCGGTATCGGTGGCGTTGTCGGGCTGCAGGACGGCGCTCAATTGCAGCATGGCGCCGGGCAGCTGGGTGGTGGACACGCCGCCCGCCTTGATCTCCAGATAGCTGGTGTGGATGGGCGCTACCGTTACCACGCAGTAGGCGTTGAAGCTCTTATCGGGGGAGGAGACGTTGATCAGCGCGATGCCGGGGCTGACCGCCGTGATCTCGCCGGTCTGGCTGATGGTGGCGATCTCCGTATTTCTGGAGGTCCACACCACGTCGCGCACGGTGGCGTTGGCGGGACTGATCGTCGCCACGACGGTATGGTTTTCGCCGATGTTCAGGAACAGGGAGGACACGTCGATGGAAAGTCCCTGCAGCTTGGTGAACACGTCAAACTGCGCGGTATAGGTCACGTCGCCGGTGACTGCGCCCACCGCCGGGCTCCACCCGATGAAGGTGAAGTCGTATTCCGAGGTGGAGATCCGCGCCGGGTCGCTTTCGCCCGGATAGACCGGCGTAGCGCCGTAGTTGTAATACTCGGTGATGGTAGCGCCGTCAACGTTCCAGATCACGGTGTATTTCCGATCCGTGCGCTCAAACTGGGCGGTATAGGTCACGTCCTCGGTGACGGGCAGGATCTCCTTGTCCCAGCCGGTGAACACGTAGCTGTAGCTCTCATCCGGGGCCTTGTAGGGCGTGCCGTCGTAGCTGGGCATCGCGCCGTACTGCCACACGGTCTCTTTGGTCACGTCGCCCGCCACCCACGTGACGATGCGGGTCTCCAGCTCCCACTGGGCGGTCAGGGACACGTTGCCGTATTTGCCGTTCAGGGACACGCCGCCTGCCAGGATCTGGTCCCGGACCCAGTTGCCGGAAGGATTGGTGACCTTCCAGCCCATAAATGCGGCGCCGTCGCGGGTGGGCGTGGGCAGGGTGCTGCCGCTTTCGATGGTGTAATAGAAGTTATCCACAGCGCTGCCGCCGTTCACGTACAGCCGCACGTAGTATTGCACCGGCGTGTATTCCGCCGTAAAGATCAGGTCGTGCGCGGGCATGGTGGCGGGGATCTCCTGGTCCCACGCCGCCGTGTAGCCCGCTTTGGCAAGGGGCTGGTGCGCCAGGATCGCGCTGCCGTACTCCGCCTGGCTGGTCTCGGCGTATTCGTCGTTGCTCTTCCACGTGATGTCGTAGATGTTGACCTGCCATACGGGCGTCAGCGTCACGTTGCCGTAGTTTTCGTTCAGCGTATAGGCAAACGCCAGCAGGTCGCCCTGCCTCCAGTTGCCGTCGCCCACGGAAACGGTCCAGCCGGTCTGCGTGTGGCCCTCGCGGGTGGCGGTCGTCGGAAGCGTGTCGGTACGTTGAATGGTGTACGTCATATCGTTGGGCAGAACGACGCCCTCCTCTTCCGAGGCAAAGTGGATGGTATATTCCTTCACCGTCCACTGGGCGGTAAAGCTCACGTTGCCCCACAGGCCCGTTGTGGCGTAATCGGCAAGGTGATCGGCGTCCACAAGGGTGCCCGCCGCCCACGTGCCCGCGGCGGCGTCCAGCAGCCAGCCCGCGAATTCGTAGCCGGTTTTGGTGGGCGCGGGGAACGTCACGACGTCGTCTCTCTGATAGCCCATGGTCAGCGGGTCGCTCATGGAACCGCCGTTCAGGCTGAGAGAAATGGTGTAATCCTGCTTGACGGGATCAAACTGCGCGGTATAGGTGTAGGAAGTGCCGTCCACCACGGGAACGATCTCGGGATACCATCCGGTGAAGACGTATTTATAGCCGTCCGCGTCCGCCTTGGTGGGCGTGTCGTGCTCCCATCTGGGCGTCTCGCCCACGCCCCACAGCTCCACGTTGTGCGTTTCGCCGATCACCCAGTCAACCTCCTCCGGCGTCAGCACGGAGGTAAAGTTGGCGTAGTAGGTGGCGGCGCCCGTCACGGCGGGCAGGCCTTCCAGCACCGTGCCGCCCGGGGTCAGCGACCAGCCGTTGAACCGCCAGCTGTACCGGGCCGGGTCGGCGGAAACCATGGTGGGGTTCACGCCGTTGTTATAGACGGGCGTCTGGCCGTACTCGATGGGATCGCTGTTGGTGCCGGTATAGTTGTCGGGCGTGCCGCCCACGTCTTCGGGGATCATCCACGTGACGACGTATTTGTTGACCGTGGACGTATACACCGCCGTATAGGTCGCTTCACCGGTAACGGTGGCGGCAAGGGCGGGATCCCAGTGGTCGAAGGTATAGGTGTACTGCGCGTCGGCGGGCTTGCCCTTTTCCTCGTCCGTCAGGTCGTTCGGCGTGGACTGGCCGTAGGTGCCCTGTCTGGTGACGCCGTCCGGATAATTGCCGGTGATATAGGTGATGGTGTAGTTCTTGGGCGTCCACTGGGCCTGCAGCGTCACGCTGCCGTATTTGCCGGTCAGCGCGGTGTTGCCGTCCACGACGTCGTTCTTCGTCCAGTTGCCCTCGTCGCCGACCTCAACGACCTTCCAGCCGGCGAAATCGTGGCCGGTCTTCGCGGGCGGGTTGGCGGAACTGTTGCCGGGCAGCTCGCCGGTGCTTTCGATGGTGTAGGTCATGCTGCCGATCAGGGCGGGCGCGCCGTTGAAATCAAAGGTGATCGTGTACCCCTTTGGCGTCAGCAGCGGCACCAGCGTCACGTCGCCGTAATACTGGTTGGCGGAAAGCGCCAGGTCGCTCGTCCCGAACGTGCCGCCCACCTGCCAGAGGGTGCTGTGGTCTGTGCCGACGGACGCCACCTTCCAGCCGCCGAAGGTATACCCGGCCGCGGCATAGGTGCGCAGGGTGACAGCGTCCTCGATGGTATAATCGGTGTTTTCATCCTCCCACAGCACATGCGCGCCTTCGCCCTCGCCGTCTTGATAGGTGATGTGATAGGTTTTGGGTGTGTAGTGCGCGGTCAGGTTCACGTTGCCCCACATGCCGGAGATGGAGGTGTCGGCGTTGTACACGGCGTTCTTTACCCAGTTACCGACGTTGGCGTCGACGGTCCAGTTGGCAAAGCTGTAACCGCCCCTCGTAGCGCCGCCCAGCGTGAACGCGGAAGAATCGATATAATATTCAATGGGATTGGGTTCTGCCTCCGGGGTGCCGCTGCCGCCCAGCGAAATGGTGTATTTCGTGTGCTCCCACTGCGCCGTCAGGGTCAGGTTGCCGTAGTTGCCGGCGGGCGCCGCGGGGCTTTCCCCGCTGAAAACGTCGTCCGCCGTCCAGCTTGTATTCGCGCCGGGGGAGGTCACCTTCCAGCCCGTGAACGTATAGCCCGTGCGGGTGGGCGTGGGCAGGGAGGTGGATTCCGTGATCTTATACGGAAGCGTGGTGTTCGCCAACGCGTCGCCACCGTTTACCAGCAGCGTAATGGTGTAGGTATGCGGCAGCCACTGCGCGGTCAGCGTCACGTTGCCGTATTTGCCGGAAATGGATTGATTATACGCGTAAGAGGAAGCCGTCCAGTTGTACGGTTCGTCGTGAGCGGTCAACGTCCAGCCGTCGAAATCGTAACCGTCGCGGGTGGAGCCGGGCAGATTGAACGCCGCGCTGTCGATATAATACTCCTTGTCGTCCGGTGTGGTGCCGTTGTTGCCGGCGTAGGTGATGGTGTACTTGACGTGCTCCCACATGGGCGTCAGCGTCACGTTGCCGATCTTCCCTGCAGGCAGGACCACGTTGGTCTCCTGACCCAGCGAATACTCAGTGCCCTCGGTCCATCTGTTGTCACCAGGCACAGAGCTTGCGTAATCCGTCGGCGCTGTCGTCACCTTCCAGCCCGTGAAATTCCAGCCGTTCTTGGTGGGGTTGTTCAGTGTCAGCGCGGTGGAGAACGCGTAGTCCACCTCGGTACCGCCGTCTATGGACTCGCCCGCCGCCGTATCAATGTTCAGGTAGACCTTGGAGGTTTCCGTCTCCCACTTGGCCTTCAGCTCCACGTTGCCGTGCATGCCCTTCAAAGAGTAGTTGGCGGGATACGTCTGAGAGGCGTCCCAGTTGCCGACGCTGTCCTTGGGCTGCCAGCCCGCGAACCGCCAGCCCAGCCACGTGGCGGCGGGCAGCTTGTCTCTCATTTCATAATAATCCGCCGCGCCCGCTGTCTTGGGCCTGCATTCATAGTTGTACTTGTAATGGTTGGTATTGGTAGCGGCGTCATAGTTGGAGGTGATCGCCGCGCCGCCGTTGGGATTAAACGTGATCAGGTAATCAACCGGCGTATACTGCGCGCGGAAGGTCACCTCGCCGTATTTGTTGGCGGGGGAGGTGCTGCCGCCGGTATAGGTCGCGCCGTTCGTCCAGTTGCTTGCGCCGGTGCTGCCCGTCACCTTCCACACGTTGTCAAAGGTATAGTAATCCTTGGAAAGCCCGGTGGGGAAGGTGAAGTCGCCCTCAATATTATAGTTGGCGCTGCTGTCGTTGGTACTGTCGTGCAGCGCGCCCGTGGAATCGGGGATATCGTCCGCCTTAAAGACGGCGGTATACGTGTGCGGCGTCCAGTTGGCGGTCATCGTGGAAAGATTGCGGTCCGCGAAGGTATATTTCTTGGTCTCCGGGTCAAAGCTGCCGCCGTCCACCGTCCAGTTGACAAAATCATAGGCGGTTCTTTCCGGATCGACAATCACTTTCGTATCGCCCGTGTGACCGTAGAAGGTCTGGTCGTTGGAATTGTTCTCCCAAACGCCCTGATTGGGCTTGATGGTCAGCGTATGGCGGGCGCTGACGGTCACGGTCTTTTCTACCACAACCGGGTTGTGACCGCTGTTTGCGGTGGCAAAGCTTGCCTTGACCGTCGCGGTGTAATCCTTGCCCACGTTGGAACCGGTACCGTTTGCAAAAGTGACCGTGCTGCCGCTGTTGGAAGAACCGCCGCCGGATACCGTCCACGTGGGATCAGGTCCCCACGCGACGCCGTATTGATCTTTAACGCCGTTGGCAACGCTGTAAGATTTACTCGCTGTACCGTTTTCCTCCAAAGCAATCGCGGCAGTTGTATCGCCGTTGATCGTAACCGTGCTCGTGTTGACGTAGGGCATCTGCCAGTTATCGCTACCGCCGCTGACATAACCGTACTTTGAATCATTGCCGCCGTTAGTGCCTTGTCCCGAAGCATAAATATTGATATATTTTAATTTACTTGAACTTGCCAGGTGACCGGTTCCCGACCATACCGTGGTGTAACTTGAAGTATTTTTTCCGACTTCGATTTTTGTGACACGATAAGCGGCAGTTGTCGCCATGTTGTAGTCCATGATCGCGTAAAGCCGCGTCGGGAAACCGGAAATTGTTGCGTATAAACAGTGATCCACATTTTCATCGTCATCAATATGCCAGTTTGCTATGTATGAATAGTATTTTCTGTTGCCCCAGTTCCACTCGGAGTCAGTCCAATAATGAATATCCATTGAAGCGGAATCCCCACTAAGTGTTGTTCCACAAGCATTGTTTAACACGTTGGAATCTGCGGGATATGCAGGTTGAGAACCAGTTTGGTTGTTGTTGTACTTATACTCATGTCCAACATCCCACCATGCCTTATACGTCTCGCCGGTGCCATTATTGGTTTTGTAGTAAAGCTGAATGCCTCCCATATTATTATCATCGCCGCTGTAGTCGTCGGCATGGGTAAAAGCATTCCTTGAATAACCCTCATTATCGACGTGCCATGTGATCTTGACGTAGTATTTCCCCGCCGTCGCGGCATCAGCAGTCACTTTCGTGCCGAACAGGTCCACGCCGAATACGCCGGACAGCAGCCCGACGTACCCGAACACCATCACCACCGTCAATACGATGGAAAGCGCTTTTTTGTTGAAAGAATAACGTCTTGTGTTTGTCATTTTGAATATTACCTCCATTCGGTAAATCATGAAAACCGTTCCGGTTTTCCGTTCCGGCGCGTCGGCTTTTCCGCCCCGCTGTGCCGCCGCTTTCCGTCTGACCCCGTACTCCCGGCCGCCGCCAAAGGCTTAAAGCCCGCACCGTTGATATTTCATTGTTATTTCAAACAATTGTATCCCTTTATTTCCTTATGTCACGGAACCGTAGCACGGAACCGTAGCACGGAACCGTAGCACGGAGCCGTAGCACGGAGCCGTAGCACGGAGCCTCAGCTCCGTTATCGCCGGACGTTGGGTTTTTTAACGCTGCTGAGGCAGCGTGCTACGGCAGCGTGCTACGATGATCGCGCCGTTGAATCGTTCCTCTTTCCGCCCCAATTATAAACTATTAAAAATGGGCGCAAGATTAGATTTTAATTCTATTTTATTATAAACGAAGCTCTTTGCCAATGCAATAGACAAACGAAAAAAAATGATCCGCAGACAGTAGAATTTTTCCACCCTGTTTTTGTGCATTTTCCCAACAAAAAACCGCGGCAGGCCAAAAAATCAGCAAATTCCCGCCGCTTCCGCGATTGACAAACGCGGCAAAACGCGATATAGTAGATGTGTATATCTTTCGGTTCCGCCATTACCGTATAAGCAGAATAAGGGGATCTGTATGCTGAAAAAACGCCTGCCCGAAAACATCAATTGGGAAAAATACGTGCTGCGGCTGTTTTCCGCCTGGTGCCTTACCGCGGTTTTCTTCAACGTCTCCGGCAACGGCACGCTGGCGCTCGACTTTGCCGCCGGGACAAGCATTTTCTCCTTTTTGCTGGTGTTCGCGCTGAACTTCCTTGCGGCGTCGCTGATCGGCTTTATCGCCGCAAAAAAAAGCCCCCGCGGGGACCTTGCGGTGCTGACGGTCGGCTTTTCCCTCTACGCGCTGCTGACGATCTTTCAGGCGGAATCGTGGTATTACGGGCTTTGCCTGGCGGCGCTGGCGGCGCTGCTGGCGTTCTACGCGCTGCAAAGGGGCGCGCTGACGCTGAAAAAACCGGTCAGCAGCCTGAAAAAATGGGGCGTGATCGCGGTGATGTTCGCCGTGTTCGTCGCGCTGGTGGGCGGCACCGCCGTGGCGCGGCTGAAAAGCTATACCTCCCCCAACTACGATTTCGGCATCTTCTGCCAGATGTTCTACAACATGCGCAAAACGCTGCAGCCCCTTACCACCTCCGAACGGGACGTGCTGCTGTCGCATTTCGCCATCCACATTTCGCCTATCTTTTACGTGCTGCTGCCGCTGTACGCGCTGTTCCCCTCCCCCGTCACGCTGGAGCTGGTGCAGCCGTTGATCCTCGGCAGCGCCGTGCTGCCCGCCTTGCTGCTGGCCAAGCACTACCGGCTTTCCAACGCCCGTTCGCTGCTGGTGTGCTTTATCACGCTGTTCCACCCCGCTGTGGTCAGCGGCACCAACTACGACCTGCATGAAAACTGCTTTTTGTTCCCGCTGCTGCTGTGGGTATTCTATTTCTTTGAGACCCAACGTTGGTGGAGGCTTTCGGTATTCACCCTGCTGACGCTGGCCGTCAAGGAAGACGCGGCGATCTATATCGTCTTTTTCGCGCTGTACGTGTTTTTAAGCCGGGGCAAACCGAGAACCGCCGCCGCTCTGGCCTGCGGCGCGCTGGCGTATTTCCTCGCGGCGCTGTTTTTGCTGACGAAATACGGCAGCGGCGTGATGTCCAACCGGTATGAAAACTACCTGCCGTTGGGCGGCTCGCTGGCGGACGTGGTGAAAAACGTGCTGATCGACCCCGGCTACGTCTTCACCCAGTTGTTTATCGACAAGGACGGCGCCTACGCCGCCAAGCTGCTGTTCCTGCTGCAGCTGCTGGCCCCGCTGGGCTTTTTGCCCTTCGCGGCGAAAAAGGTCTCGCGGCTGGTGCTGCTGCTGCCCATGGTACTGGTCAACCTGATGCCGGTATACCCCTACCAGTACGATATCGGCTTCCAGTACCATTTCGGCGTGACGGCGTTTTTGGTATACCTGTCGCTGCTCAATCTGGCGGACCTGCCGAAGCCCACGGCCAAAAAATTCCTGGCGGCCGCCGCTGCCGCCACCGCGGTGCTGTTCGCCGTGGCGGCGTTCCCCCGGTCGCTGCACTACTTCTCCAAATACAACGCCAACCACGACGATTACGCCGTGATGAACGAGGCGCTGGACGCCATCCCCGAAGACGCCTCCATTATCTGCTCCACCTACCTGCTGCCGCGGCTGTGCCAGCGGGACGAGATCTATGAGGACTGGTACCACCAGACCGGCGAGACCGAGGACGCGGATTACGTGATCCTTGACATGCGCTACAACTACGACGAGTACCGGGAAAAATACAAAGAGCTGGGCTACACCGATATCCGGATCGTTTCCAACGGCAACGCCCAACTGCTGTGCGTCATGCAAAAGCCGGAATGAAAAAGACCGCCGTCAAGGCCGCGCTGATCGCTGCCGCCGCCGTGACCTGCCTTTGCAGGTTCATCTCCTTCCGGTACGAAAGCCGCCTTTCGCCGGAGGCCCTGCGCGGTCTGCTGATCGCCTCCGTCGCGGGCGCGGTCTGCTGCGCGGTCTGCGCCGCCGTATGGGCGTTTTCGGAGAAAAAAGACAAAAACGGGACTTGAAAAAAATTTCCCGCCTTATTTATGACGAGGTATCATATCATCAAAAAAAACAGATCGGAGAAACTGACATGAAACACAACCGTTTTCTGACGCTTCTGGCCGCCGCGCTGATCCTTGCGCTGGTCCTTGCGAACCTTGCCGTTCCCTCCTTCGCGAAACGCAAGCTGGGCGACGTGGACGGCGACGGCTATATCACCTCCGCCGACGCGCGGCTGGCCCTGCGGGCCTCCGTCAAGCTGGAGGCGCTGACCGCGGAACAGGCGCTGGCCGCCGACGTGGATCAGGATACCTACGTGACCTCCGCCGACGCGCGGCTGATCCTGCGGGCCTCCGTCAAGCTGGAGACGCTGCCGGACGTTTCCGTGGGCGAAGGAGAGGAATCGACCACCGCGCCGGAGGCGACGCCCACCGACGCCGAGACCACGGAACCGGCGACGCCCACCGATGCCGAGACTACGGAACCGGCGACGCCCACCGACGCCGAGACCACCACGGAAGAGCCCTCCCGACCGGAGGAGACCACCGCGGAACCGGAAAACCCCGGCATTATTCCCCCCGCGGAGAACAACCAGTTCGATATCCTGCGCAGCGGCACCTACTATTTCACCGGCTCTACTGTAGAAGATGGGGAAAAAAGCGATCTGGAGATCGCCAAAACGCCCAACTCCCTGTACCTCGGCGCTACCTTCAACGGCGTTCAGATCGCGATCCTGACCATCGGCGACAAGGTCTATCTCGTCAACCCGAAAAAGGGCCAGTACCTCGACCTCAACACTGCCGTGATAAAGGCGGAGCTTTCCGCGCTGGGGCTGGACGTGAGCGAATTCGCCAAAACAAGTTCCTTCGATTTCTCGTATTTCCCGCCGCTGGATAAGGCGACCCGCTGCGAAACCACCCCGCAGGGCTACGTGAAATACGTGTTTGAATCGGAAAAAGGCGCCATCAACGTCACGATGGACGGCAAAACGCTCATCTGCCTGGAAAACGCGCAGAACGGCAACGTTTACCGGATCGACTTCTACTCCGTCACCGATCAGGTTCCCTCCGGTAAGCGCGAGCTAACGAACCTGAAGCAGCGCTCCCAGACGCTGTTCATCACCGGCCTGTTATCTTAGTACCGACCGTCCGGAAAGGATAAAACATATGGAAAACGCAAAAACCGTCCTCAGCTTCGTACAGGCCTCCGGCACGCCCACGCTGGGCAATTACCTCGGCGCCTTTAAAAACTGGCACGACATGGCCGCGGAAAACGACTGCATCTTCGGCGTGGCGGACCTGCACGCCATCACCGTGCGCAGCGAGCCGAAGGACCTGCGCCGCCGGTCCGTTGAAATGTACGCCATGCTGCTGGCGCTGGGGCTGGACCCCGAAAAGAATATCATCTTTCTGCAAAGCCACGTGCCGGAGCATTCCCAGCTGGCGTGGGTGCTGAACTGTTATACGCAGTTCGGCGAGGCCAGCCGAATGACGCAGTTCAAGGACAAAAGCCAGCGCCACGTGGACAACGTCAACGTGGGCCTGTTCACCTACCCCATCCTGATGGCGGCGGACATCCTGCTGTACGGCGCGGACCAGGTGCCCGTGGGCGACGACCAGAAGCAGCACCTGGAGCTGGCGCGGAATATCGCCGAGCGCTTCAACGGCCTGTACGGCGAGGTGTTCCGGATCCCGGAGCCCTACATCGGCAAAAAGGGCGCCAAGATCCTCTCGCTGCAGGAGCCGGAAAAGAAAATGAGCAAATCCGACCCCAACCAGAAGTCGTTCATCTCCCTCACCGATCCCACCGACGTGATCGTAAAAAAGATCAAAAGCGCCGTCACCGATTCCGAGGCGAGGGTGTATTACAGCGACGAAAAGCCCGGCGTTTCCAACCTGATGACCATCTATTCCTGCTGTACCGGCAGGGACTACGACGCCATTGAGACGGAGTTTGACGGCAAGGGGTACGGCGAATTCAAGGCCGCCGTGGCGGAGGCCGTGGCCCAGGAGCTGCGCCCCCTGCGGGAGGAATACGAGCGCCTGTTGGCGGACAAGGCGTATCTTGAAAAATGCGCCGCCGAGGGCGCGCAGAAGGCGGAATATCTGGCCCGCCGCATGCTGCGCAAGGTGATGAAAAAGGTCGGCTTTTATCAGGTCTGACCGCCGTTTTTCGACCGGTCCGTTTTTGCGCTTTTCAACAGTTTCAGCCAAAAGAAACTGTTGAAATAGTCAATTGACTTTTTCATTTTTTGCCAATATAATAATTGTGTATCATTATTTTTTGAAAGGAGTACCCGTCATGTCCGAAGAATCCTCCACCTACAACGAGCAGGGCGTTTCCAGCGACGGCAGTCCGCTTTACGACGAATATCTCCCCGGCCCCATCCAGGTGCTTGTGGAGTGGCTTATTCTGATCGTATCCACCCTGTGGACGTTTTTCCAGCGGAAGGGCAATGAATGATCGTCCCGCTGTCTGAATGGGCTCGTCCATTTGGAAAAGGATAAAAGAAACGGCGGCAAAAGCCGCTTTTCTTTTTCGGCGCGTTTGCAAAAAAACGATCAAGGCAACACAGGAGGCATGCACAATGAAAAAACTGATTTCACTGTCGCTGGCCGTGTGCGTTCTGCTCGGGTGCCTGCTGCCGCTGGCTTCGGCGGCGCAGACCGAAGCGCAGGGCCCTATCGCCCTGCGGGTGAACAGCGACGTCGCCGGGTGTACCGAAAAGGATTATGAACAGATCGTTGAGATCCTCTCGCCGCAGGTGACCTATTATACCGACGGCAGCAACCCGATTTCCATCGCCACCTACGCCGGCGGCGGCGAGTACGCCCATATGGAGGCCGGCAGAAGCTACTCCGTTACCTGCACGCTGGTCGCCGCGGACGGTTATACGCTGCCGGAAGAGCTGGCCGAAGGAGACGTGTCGTTTGAATGCGGCAAGGGCGCGAAGGTGGTGTACTGCAAGGTCGCCGAGATGCACGTTCCGAACCCCGATCCCCATGTGGACGCGCGCGTAAGGGTGCTGCGGATCATCGCGACGATCGTTGTGGACGGCACCCCCTTCCAGCGGGTGATCGGCTGGATCAGGGATATCATCCTGAAGATCCGTTCCTGGCAGCTGTATTGAAAACAAGTTTTACGTTTTGAGCTTTGCGTTTTGAGACGGGCTTTCCCGAACGATTTTTCTCAACGCTCAAAGCTCATTTTTTTCGGCAAAACCGAAAAAATCCCGAAAAAGACTTGACATTTGAAAACAGATCGATATAATAACACTTGAACAGTTGTTCAAGTGTTATTATTTTTGTTCACCGAAAAGGAGCGATCTGCCGTGAGCCTGTTTGAATACAACGCCGCCCCCACCTGCGAGGACCACGTGACCCACCCGGACATTGCCGAGGCGGTAAAAAAAGACCTGCCGGACGAAGACGAGCTGTTCGATCTGGCGGAGCTGTTCAAAATATTCGGCGACTCCACCCGGGTCAAGATCCTGTACCTGCTGTTTGAATCGGAGATGTGCGTCTGCGACATCGCGGAGCTGACGGGCGTGACGGTTTCCGCCGTATCCCACCAGCTGCGGGTGCTGAAAAGCGCCAAGCTGGTCAAGTTCCGCAAGGAGGGCAAAAGCGTGTTCTATTCCCTTGCCGACGAGCACGTGGGCTCCATTCTGGCGCAGGGGCTGGAGCATATCAGGGAGTAAGTGCAGCGCGGCGCCGTATCACGCAGCCGCAGCTGCGTTTGAGTCGTAAGTCGTGAGTCGTAAGTCGTAAGATAATAGTTGCAAGATATCAACATCGGAGGTTTTTGAGATGAAAAAATCCATCAAATTAGAGGATCTGGATTGCGCGAACTGCGCGGCGAAGCTGGAAAACGCGGTGGCGGCCATCGACGGCGTGCAGCGTGTGACGGTCAGCTTTATGGCGCAGAAAATGATCCTGGAAGCGCCGGACGACAGGTTTGACGACGTCCTGAAGCAGGTAGTCAAAACCGCCAAAAAGGTCGTGCCGGAGGCAACGGTCATTCTGTAAGCGGCGCAGGCGCCGCAGGTTCAAGGTGTAAGGTTTGAGGTTTGAGAACAGAGATCCCGACGTTGCCGGGTTCCGGCAAAGAACACCTTTCTCACACCTCACACCTGTCACCTCACACCTGAGTTTTCGAGGTTTCCCATGACAAAGAAACAAAAAAAGCTTCTCATCCGCATCCTCGTCGCCTGCGGGCTGTTCGCGGCGGCGTTCGCGACGGAAAAACTGACAGATTGGAACAAATACATCTATCTGGGCCTGTACCTCGTCCCGTATCTGGTCGCGGGGTACGACGTGCTGCTGAAAAGCGCGCGGCACATCGGCAAGGGACAGGTGTTCGACGAGATGTTCCTGATGGCGGTCGCCACCATCGGGGCTCTCGTGATCGGCGAATACCCGGAAAGCGTGTTCGTGATGGTGTTCTTCCAGACGGGCGAGCTGTTCCAGAGCGTGGCCGTCGGCAAAAGCCGCCGGTCCATCTCTTCCCTGATGGATCTGCGTCCCGATTCCGCCACCGTAGTGCGGGACGGCGTGGAGGAAGAAGTGCTGCCGGAGGAAGTCTGCGTGGGCGATACCCTGCTGGTACGTCCCGGCGAGCGCGTCCCGGTGGACGGCACGGTGACAAAGGGCGCTTCCACCATCGACACCGCCGCCCTGACCGGCGAATCCGTGCCCGCGGACGTGGGACCCGGCGATACGCTCATCAGCGGCAGCGTGAACCTGACCGGCACGCTGTTCTTTACCGCCGATAAAGAATACGGCGAATCCACCGCCGCCAAGATATTGGAGCTGGTGGAGAATTCCTCGCTGCGCAAGGCGAAAAGCGAACAGTTCCTGACGCGCTTTGCCAAATACTACACCCCCGCGGTGGTCGTCGGCGCGCTGCTGCTGGCGGTAATCCCCTCGATCATCACCGGCGACTGGAAGGACTGGGTCTACCGGGCGCTGATCTTTTTAGTGGTCTCCTGCCCCTGCGCGCTGGTCATCTCCGTGCCGCTGTCCTTTTTCGGCGGCATCGGCGGGGCCTCCTCCCGGGGGATCCTGATCAAAGGCGCCAACTATCTGGAGGCGCTGGCGGACGTGAAGACCGCCGTGTTCGACAAGACCGGCACGCTGACCACCGGCGCGTTCACGGTGACGGACGTGCTGCCCGCGCCGGGCTTTGACCGGGAAACGGTGCTGGCGCTGGCGGCGCAGGCGGAATACTACTCCGAGCATCCCATCGCCCTGTCCGTCAAAAAGGCCGCCGGTACGTATGAAGCCCCGGCGGACACGCAGGCGCTTTCCGGCTACGGCATCGAAGCCCGGACGGAAGCGGGGACCGTTCTCGCGGGCAACGCGGCGCTGATGAAAGACCGCGGCGTCGCCTTTGCCGAAACGGACGAGAACGGCACGGCGGTATACGTGGCGCAAAACGGCGCGTTCGCGGGGTGTATCGTCATCAACGACACGCTGAAGCCCGACGCGGCGGAGGCGATCGCCCGGCTGAAGGCGCTGGGCGTAACGAAGACCGTGATGCTGACCGGCGACCGGGAGGCGGCGGCCAGAACCGCGGCGGAGCAGGCGGGCGTGGACGAGTACCGCGCCGGTCTGCTGCCGCAGGACAAGGTCGCGATCGTTGACGAGCTGTGCCGCGCGGAGGGGAAACGGGAAACGCTGCTGTTCGTCGGCGACGGCGTCAACGACGCCCCGGTGCTGGGCCGCGCGGATATCGGCGTGGCCATGGGGGCGTTGGGCAGCGACGCGGCCATCGAGGCGGCGGACGCGGTGATTATGGACGACGACCCCGCCAAGCTGGCGGCGGCCATCGCCATCGCGCGGCGCACCAAGCGCATCGTACGGGAAAACGTGGTCTTCGCGCTGGGCGTGAAATTCGCGGTGCTGATCCTCGCCGCCTGCGGTCTCACCAACATGTGGGTGGGCGTATTCGCGGACGTGGGCGTGGCAGTGCTGGCCATCCTCAACGCCATGCGCACGCTGAAAAATCAAAGTTCCGCAGACGGTTCTCACGCCTCAAACCGCCTGCGGCAAACATGAAAATATTAATGCTTGACAATCGCCTGTTTTGGCGTTAAACTAAACGTGTAAACCAATAAAAAGTGTGGTGAAATTTTGTGAGCAGTTCCGACGGACAACGTCCCCGAAGTAGCTTGACCGACAATTTAGCCGCGGCGGAACCGCACACAAAACCGTAAGAACCGCACAGGGTTACTTCCGGCGATCGACGTGCCTTTTCCGCAGCGGCGGAGGAGGCATTTTTTATGGATTTTGAGACCCTGCTGAAAATCGTGAGCTCCCTTCTCGACAAAAACGAATTCACCGCGTTGAGAAGCATGCTCAATGAGATCAACTCCGTTGACATCGCAGAGATCATGGAGCAGTTGGAACCGGTCAAACGGCTCCGGCTTTTCCGGATCATGTCGAAGGATATGTCGGCGGAGGTTTTTGCGTATCTGGAGCCCGAAAGCCAGACCGAGCTGGTGAAAATGATCACCGACCGGGAGCTGCAGGGGCTGGTGAACGAGCTGTATATCGACGACGCGGTGGACTTTCTGGAAGAGGTGCCCGCCAACGTGGTCACCCGCGTGCTGTCGCAGGCCACGCCGGAAACCCGCAGTTTGATCAACAAGTTCATGAACTACCCCGAATCCTCCGCCGGCAGCATCATGACCATCGAAATGGTGCAGCTGCGGGACGACATGACCGCGAAGGAAGCCATCGAAAGCATCCGCCGCACCGGTCTTGACAAGGAGACGGTCTACACCTGCTACTGCACGGACGCGAAGCACACCCTGCTGGGCAGCGTGCCGCTGCTGCACCTGCTGCTGTTCAAGGAGGACACGCCGGTACGGGACATCATGGAGGACGACGCCAAGCTGATCTCCGTGAACACCCACGACGACCAGGAGGACGTGGCGGCGATCGTGAAAAAGTACGACCTGCTGAGCGTGCCCGTGGTGGACAATGAAAACCGGCTGGTGGGCATCATCACCATCGACGACATCGTGGACGTCATCGAAGAAGAGGCCACGGAAGACTTCGAAAAGATGGCGAAGATCCAGCACTCCGACGAGGGATACCTGAAGACCGGCGTGTTCAGCCACGTGCGCCACCGTATCGTGTGGCTGCTGATCCTGATGGTCTCCGCCACCTTTACCGGCAAGCTGATCGACAATTTCGAGCATACCCTTTCCGCCGTGGTGGGCCTTACCGCCTGCATCCCCATGCTGATGGACACCGGCGGCAACTCCGGCAACCAGGCCTCCACGCTGATCATCCGCGGCCTTGCCGTGGGCGACATCACGCCGAAGGATTACCTCAAGATCGTGTGGAAGGAGCTGCGCGTGGCCGTCATCTGCGGCCTGATCTTAGGCGCGGTCAACATCGGCAGGATGTTCCTGCTGTCGCAGATCTCCGCCACCGGCTCCCACGATTTCCACGTGTTCCTGGTGGTCTCCACCGCCATGGTGTTCGCGGTGATCGTGGCCAAGCTGATGGGCTGCACGCTGCCCATCGGGGCAAAGCTGATCCATCTGGACCCGGCGCTGATGGCCGGTCCCATGCTGACCACCATCGTGGACCTGATCACGCTGGTCATCTACCTGACGCTGGCCAACGCGTTTTTGATGTAGCCGCGTGCGGCGCATTCCGAAAGGAAGTGTGGAGCAGTAAATTTGCTTCGCAAGCTAAATGTTGTCGCACAGCGCAATATCTCTATATCCGATGTGCAACACACGCCTGTTTTATGGTTGTCATAAGGACAAACGATGTGCCTTTCTATTTTAACTGAAAATGAAAACAGCTGGTATCTTTTCCGTTTTGATCTTTCATATCTTATTCTGCGTGTATGGAAGTATGCTCTGCCTGTACAGGTGTTCCTCTTTTATTAGTGGCGTTATTTGGAATATGCACTGGCTTTGGGCTACTTTTTTCAAACCAGATGAAACAATGATATGGTACGTCGTCTTTCCGCTGTGGTTCTTCGGCGTGATCTCTTCCCTTATCATCATCGTGACCAGGATAAGGAAACGTAACACCGTATATGTGATCACGGTCTGCGTTACGCTTGCCGTCACGTTTTTTCTCACCTTTTTCGTCTTATCGGCGCCCATAGACCTCCCAAGGATCGTCCACGATTTGATCTGTTGGGCGTCAGCGGGCTGGTATTTGTTTGATGTTATTTATGTTATACGGTATTATATAATAGAAGAACGTAACAGCACAATATGATCACAATCCGCAAGGCGGGCGGGCTGCCGAATGATACAGGCAGCCCGCCTTGCGTTTTTACACATCACCTTCGCGCCGTCGGTTTTCAGCCGTCATACCCGGCCAGCAGCGCTTCCGTCGCGGCTTTGGCGGAATCGATATCCGTAAACAGGATCCCGTGGATGCCCAGGCGGTCCGCCTCGGCGATATTGTCCGGGTTGTCGTCCAGAAAAACGGTCTCGTCGGGGACCAGCCCGTACCGGTCCAGCAGCGCCCGGTAGATCTTTTCCTCCGGTTTGCAGGAATTTTCCTGATAGGAGAACACGCCCCCGTCCACCGTACGGAAGAAATCGTACTGCCGGATGAATTCGTAGCTTTCCACGGACAGGTTGGACAAAATATAGATCCCGTAGCCGCGCCGTTTCAGCTCCGCCATGTAGGCGGCGGTATCGGTTTTCAGGTAGTGGATCTTCACCCAGTCGCCCCGCAGCACGGCGGTCAGCTCCGCCGCGTAAGCGGGGTGCTTTTCGACCAGCGCCGCCCGCAGGTCGTCGATGGTACGGTAATCCCCCCGGTCGTGCAGGTACCAGTCGCGCCCGAAGACGATCTCATGGAGCCGCTGCACCAGCTCCTCCGGGTAACCGAACCCCCGCAGATAGGTCACGGGGTCGAATTCCACCATCACCCGGCCAAGGTCAAATACAACATTTTTGATCATTTTTTTTACCAGCTTTCGATCCGTTGTTTCATCCCCTCGATATCCAGCACACCGTAGGCAAAGCCCTTGCGGATCAGCTCCGGCGGGACGAACTCGTCGTATTTTTCAAATACGGGCACCTCGCCCGGATACACCAGATCCAGCGGGTCGAGGGGTTCCTGTATCTTTTCTTTCAATACCCGGAAGAACTCTTCCCTTCCGGCCTTCATGGTCAATTGGATAAAGTACGGGCGGCCGGGCTCCAGCTTTTTCAGGCCCAGCTCCGGCGCGCACCTGCGGCGGATGAACCGTTCCAGCGCGAGGAACGAATAGGTCCCCAGCCACGGAAACAGCGCCCACATGTCGCCGCCCAGCTGTATCAGCGGCTCCGTCGCGATACCGGAGGCGGCGCAGACCCGCCGGGTGTGGGCCAGCCGCGCCGCGGCGTTTTCCATCAGGTAGGGATATTGCTTCTCCTCCCGCAAGACCTGCCGCATCCGTTCCAGGATCTTGGTGTGGATATCGCCGGGGCACTGGCCGAAATAGGCGGGCACCTTGCCCTTGACCAGTTTGCAGTAGATCAGGCGGCGCTTATGGTCCACCTCCTCCACCTCCCACACGTGGCCGGCCAGCGCCAGCTTTTCGCCGGGGGGCGGCGGCGACACGATGGTGCCCAGCTCCTCCTGCCCGCAGCGGACGGCGTATTCCTCGTTCTCCTGAAACACCGCGTAGAATTTGAAGGAATTGGTCTGGCGCTCCCCTGCCAGCCCCACGATCAGGCCGCCGCCTTCCGTGGGCTGGATGTAATCGTTGGCGATCATGTGGCGCAGCAGGAGCTTGTAGTCCTCCTTGTCGATCTTGTGGAAATAGCTCAAGGACAGCACCCGTTGGGCCAACCCCGCCGGGGACAGCTCCCCGCAGGAGGCCAGCGTACACAGGGTCTGGTGGTACAGTAAGCTGTAGGGATAGCGGTCCAGTCGGGGCGGCTCCACGAAGCGTTCCTCCGCGTAACTCTGCACCAGCGCGATCCCCTGCAGCAGCTTCCACGGCACGGTGGTGGGCAGCATGGCACGCACCTCCGGCATATCCTCCCGGATCACGAACCACATCTCCGGCGGCAGGCCCCGGCGGCCCGTGCGGCCCATGCGCTGCAAAAACGAGGACACGGTGAAGGGCGCGTCGATCTGGAACGCCCGTTCCAGCCGCCCGATGTCGATGCCCAGCTCCAGCGTAGCGGTGGTGACCGTGGTCTGGCAGGAATCGTCGTCCTTCATGGCGGTCTCCGCCGTCTCCCGGTAGGAGGCGGACAGGTTGCCGTGGTGGATATAGAACCGGTCCGGCTCGTGCTTCAGCTCGCAGTACTGGCGCAGGGTGGTGGTGACCGCCTCGCATTCCTCGCGGGAGTTGGTGAACACCAGGCACTTTTTGCCCCGGGTGTGCTCGAAGATATACCCCACGCCGGGGTCCGCGTTCGGCGGCGCCTCGTCCGTCGCCATATCCAGCACCGGCATGGCGTTTTCGATCGCCCGCTGTTTATCCGCGTTGATCCGCTGCGAAATCCCGCATTCTTCGGCATCGACTTCCGACTTCCCGCTTCCGACTGCAACGGAGCTGAGGCTCCGTGCTACGGGATCTTTTCCGCTCTCTTCCGCCGCCTGCGGCCCGGACACGTAGAAATGCTCCATGGAGATGCGCCACCGGACGCCCTTTGCTTCGATCTTCGGCACGGCGGTGCGGCGGCCCGTCCCGGCGGAGAGGAACGCGCCGGTGGCCTCCAGATCGCCCACGGTGGCGGAAAGCCCGATCCGCCGCGGGTTGACGCCCGCCATACGGGAAAGGCGCTCGATCAGGCACAGCGTCTGCCCGCCCCGGTCGCCGCGCATCAGCGAATGGACCTCGTCGATGACGATATACCGCAGGTCGCCGAACAGTTTGGTCACATAGGCGTGCTTGTGCATCAGCAGCGCTTCCAGCGATTCCGGCGTGATCTGCAAAATACCGGAGGGGTGTTTCAGCAGCTTGTTCTTGTGGGTCTGGGGCACGTCGCCGTGCCAGTGCCACACGGGGATCTCCGCCTCCGCGCACAGGTCGTTGAGGCGGCTGAACTGGTCGTTGATGAGCGCCTTCAGCGGGCCGATATAGACCGCGCCCACGGTGGCGGGCGGGTCCTCATAGAACTGGGACAAAATCGG
Source organism: Clostridia bacterium (assembly GCA_017428085.1). Taxonomy (GTDB): domain Bacteria; phylum Bacillota; class Clostridia; order Oscillospirales; family Acutalibacteraceae; genus RUG806. Next base: position 51,291 of record JAFRRP010000022.1, read on the forward strand.
GAAGAAGGCGGCCTCCGTCTTGCCGGAGGCGGTGGAGGCGCACAGCAGCAGGTTGTCGTCGGTGTGGAAGATCACGTCCCCCGCCGCCACCTGCACCGCGCGCAAGCTCTCCCAGTTGTTTTTATAGATAAAGTCTTGGATAAAAGGAGCGTATTCCGAAAAAATGTCGGTCATATTTCCTCCCGTAGCACGCAGCCTCAGCTGCGTCTGCAACACGATCCCAATGAAACAGTTTTTGCCAGAGTAACGGAGCTGAGGCTCCGTGCTACCGGTTATATTTCAAACTCAAACGCTTCGGACGTTTCCTCCAGCTCCGTTTTCGCGAAGGAAAACTCGTCGGAACCGAGGATCTGCTTCACGTCGGCCGTGGGGTTCTGGTACAGGATATCCAGCAGCTCGATGAAATCGCGGATGACCTCCCGCGGGGTGATGCGGCTGTCCGCGCCGATACGGCCGAACTCGATCTTGATGAACGTGACCAGGTCCTCCTGCGTCAGCTTCGGCTCGTAGTCGAACAGCACCCCGTGGATCTCCGTCAGTTTTTCGGTCAGCACCAGCAGTTCCTCATATGTCAACGGGGACAGCTTGATGACCGGGGCCAACACGTCCTTCAGTTCGTCGCGCCCGAAGCGGCCCTCCTGCAGCCGGGAGCGCAGCGCCTCGTAGCTGTAAACGCCCCGGCGGGTATCCTCGATGCACTGGGGCGTGCCGCATAGGATGATGCCGAGATATTTCGCCCGGCCCTGCAGCGTGTCGTTGTACATGGTCAGGATCTTTTCGTAGTTGTATTGCCGCGTGATGCTCTGCGGGATCTTGTAGATGTTCACCAGCTCGTCGATCAGCACCAGCATACCGGCGTAGCCCGCCTGCTTCAAAAACGCGGCGAACAGCTTGATGTATTCGTACCAGTCGTCGTCGGAGATGACGATATTCACGCCCAGCTCCGATCTGGCTTCGGTCTTGTTGACGTACTCGCCCCGGAACCACTTGACGACCTTGGCCTTGCTCTCGTCGTCGCCGTCCAGGTAGGCGCGGTAGTAAATACTCAACAGCTTGGCAAAATCGAAGCCGTGGACCATCTCGTTCAGGCTGCTCATGACCGCGTAGATGCGCTTTTCCACCGCCCTGGCAAAGGCCGGGCTGCCCTCGTCGAAGTCGCCCTGCGCCATGACCTCGCTCTGCACGCTGCTGATCCAGCGGTCGAGGATCAGCGTCAGCGCGCCGCCCTCGGGCTTCGTTTTGGTGGAGAGGTTGCGGATCAGCTCTTTATAGGTGGCAAGGCCCTGCCCGCGCGTGCCCTGCAAGCGGCGCTCCGGGGAGAGGTCCGCGTCCGCCACCACAAAGTTTTTGTCCATCACGTAATTGCGGACGCTCTGCAGCAAAAAGCTCTTGCCGCTGCCGTACTTTCCCATGATGAAGCGGAAGGACGCGCCGCCCTCCGCGATGATCTCCACGTCGTGCAGCAGCGCGTCGATCTCCGTTTTGCGCCCCACCGTGATATACGGCAGGCCGATGCGGGGCACCACGCCGCCCTTTAACGAATTGATGACCGTCGCCGCGATCCGTTTGGGTATTTTCACGTTCCGATCCTCCCCTTTAACTCTTCCTCGTAATCTTCGTAAACTGCGGGGCCGTCCCCCGCGTCGTATATTACCGTGTCGCCGAACAGGTCGAACAGCTTTTCGTTGATCGCGTCGACCGCCACCGACAGCATTTTCCCGCCGGCCTTTGCGGCCCCGGCGGCGTCCCCGCCGGTCAGCACCGCCCGCAGCACGGCAGCTTCCGTCGCGTCCAGCGGCAGATCACCCGCCCCCTGCGCGGCGGAAGGTGAAATTCCGAATTCCTGATACGTCGGAAATATAGTCGTTTCGCTCTTTTTTGCGCATCCGCCTCCGGCGGCTGATTCTATCGCAACGCCAAAACGATCACACCGGATCGTTTTGTCTGCGACTTGGAGCGCGTCGCGATACTCCTTATTTCCTCCCGTCAGCAGCCCGCCTTCTTCTGCACACCGGCAGCGGCGGTCCGCTTCCGCTCCGCTCTCCGCTCTCCGCTTTCCGCTTTCTGACGGCGCAATGCGCCGTGCCGCCTGACTTCCGTCTGCAACGGAGCTGAGGCTCCGTGCTACATCTCCGAACTCCGCTCTCCGCTCTCCGCTCTCCTCTTCCCGCTCCTCCTCGGTCATCAGCTTGTCCCGGGTGGCGGAGGCGTCCGTGCGGATGGCGTTCAGCTTGCTCACGTCGATACGGATCTCCGCGGCGGCCTTTCGTTTCTTTTCCGCCTGCCATTCGTCGACGGCGTTGTTGACGATGTTCGTGAACAGCTTGGTCCTGTCCGTCCGCTTCAAGGGCGCGTCGAAGCCGTAGCGCTCCCGCAGGATCGCGTCCACGTCCCGCACCAGTTCCCCCAGCTTGCGGTTTTTGGCGGGGCTGCGGTCCAGCCGGGTACGGTACCAGGTGCCGTTGCGGCAGGAATAGCCGTACCACGGGAAGATCTCATAGTCCCGGTCCGGCCCGTCCCGGTCCAGCGACACCACCGCGGAGGAAAACATCGTATAGGGCAGCGTGTGGGCCTTGCCGAACAGACGCTCGCACAGGCTGTTTTTGCAGCTTTTTTCATGGTGCGCCGCAAAATCGGCAAATACGCGGCACAGCACCGCCCGGGTATCCTCCGGGTACGCCTTATAAAATTTCGATTTTTCCACGTTGTAGGAGGACAACCCGCAAAGGGCGTCGAAAAGCTCCTCCGGCGTGTGCTGCCGGTACCGCGCCAGCACGGTATACTGCCGGTATGGCAGCAGCGCTTCCGCTTGCCGCGGCAGCGCCGGGTCCAGCCCGTAATAGACGGCAAAATCCACCAGCCAGTCCCGCAGATAGCGGTCCACGGAGCCGTCGATGGGGGCGTAGGCGTCGCGGAAGGCAACCAGCTTTTCATAGCCCTCCTCCGGCGACGATACGCCGATGAGGTTCAGCAGCTCGTAAATGTAGACGAAGGCGAAGGACAGGGCGGTGGGCTCCGTCTGCCCCCGGCGCACTTTGGTCCGCCAGGAGAAGTACCCCCGCAGCTGCACGTCGCTCATGAGCTGGTAGGTGGGGTAATAGCGGAAAAACGTGCCGCTGTAGGAGAAGTCGTCCTCATAGTCCGCCATCAGGCGGCCCTGCCGCACGAACAGCTTGGGCGAGGACCAGTTCCAGCCGCCCTGCCCCTCCGCCAGCTTGCGCATCTCTTCGATCTTCGGCGGCGTGTAGTTCTGCATGGCGGAGGCACGCTTTAAGATGGGCTCGTCGGTATAGGTCTTCGACTGCATGCTTTTTTTGTTTAAGAATTTCTCGTCCGAATAGAAATCGTCCAGCAAATCGTCCAGTTTTGACATGCCCCCGCCCCCTTTCCATGGAGTTCGCCGTAGTCGCAGTATTTTATTATACCATGCCTTTTTTTGTTTTTCAATAGAAAAACGAACATTTGTGCGAAGAAATTTCAAAATCACAAAATATTTTTGTCTGTTGTCCGGACAAAAAAACGATCCCCGCCCGCAGGCAGAGACCGATGCGTGTGAAACGGATTGGGGTTTGTCGCGCTGAAGCGTGACAAACAGTCGTAAGTCGTCTGCAGCGGCGCGATGCGCCGTAGTCGTCAGAAAGGGTTGCTTTTTGCCTGTTATTTCATTGGATCACCCGGAGGGCTTCTAACGACTGACGACTGGAATTGTTGCGCCGACGGCGTGACAATTCCGTATTTACAGCGCCGCGAACGCTTCCGCGCCTTTGGTGACCAGGCGCCGGTACAGCAGCGCGTCAACGGCCGCCAGCAGCAGGATATCCGCGCACAGGGCGAGCTCCGCAGGCAGGAACGCGGACAGGCCGAACCACACGCCGCCCAACGCGAACACCGCGCCCATGGCGCCGAACATGGCGATAAAGACGGCCATGCCGGTCTTGACGGCCTGGTTCTCGTTTTCCCAGTCGAGGATGGGGTATTTCAGGTTGCAAAGCAGCCCCAGCAGCCCCTCGAACGCCACGAACAGCTGCGGCAGAACGATCCCCAGCGCCCACTGGACCGGCGCGGCCTGCACCGCGATACACACCAGCACGCTCGCGATCAGCGTGGCGACGCCCGAGACCGCGCAGTGGAATTTCAGCTTGGCCCGCAGCACGTCTGCCGCGTCCACCGGGGAGGACCGCAGGATCCACAGCGACTTCCCTTCCAGCGACACCGACGGCGCGGAAATGTCCGTCATGGCGGCCATCAGGCACAGGCCCGTGACAAGGATCGGGAACAGATACTCCGGCGGGACGGCCCCGTTGCTGAAAAACAGGGAAAGGAACTCCCGCTTGACCAGCACCAGCACCCCGGCGGCGACCGCCATCACCGCGCCGAAGCCCGCGTTGAGCATATACCCGGAGGAGGAGACGAACCGCGCCGCCTCCTTTTTGAACAGGGCGGAGGAGCTCTTTTCCACGCCGTAGGATTTTTCTTTGTATTCCTTTTTCGCCGCCGAACGGACCGTGGTGATATTCTTGAAAAACGTGCGGTCCAGGATCAAAACGGCCAGCGCGAAGGGGACCAGCAGGCAGGCCAGCGTCAGCGCGAGGCATTTTGCGTCGCCTTTCGCCACGGCATCGCCGATCCACCGCAGCAGGAACACGGGCCGCAGCGCGTCCGCCACGTAGCCGCCCATATAGGAAAGGCTCTGGATCCACGTGGTGGATTTGTTGACCACATACATATACGCGCCGAAGAACACCAGTGAAAACACCGTGGTGACGACGCTTTTGTTGCGCACCCGGCGCGTCGCCAGCGAGATCAGAAAGCCGAACAGCGCGGACATGGCCAGCGTGAACAGCGGCAGCACAAGGGCGACCAGCACGAAGGCGGCCGCGCCCATGGGGGAAACCGGGAACCGCACGATCCACATGATCCCCGCGGCGGCGGAGATGATCAGGTTGATGAAACCGTTGATCACCAGGATCGTGAACAGCCGGGAGATCAGGATATCCCGCGGTTTGATCGGCATGGCCAGCAGCAGGTCGTTGTCCTTGGCCTCATACAGCTGCGTCTTGGCGGCGAACACCGTGCCCACGAACATCACCGCGAAATCCAGCAGCGCCCACATGGCGAAATAGACCCAGTCCAGCCCCTGCGCGGCAAACGCCTCCGCCATCATGGAAAAGTTGCCCACAAACATGATCCCGAAGGTGACCGTCACGTAGACCAGCAGCACGGCAAGGATCAGCGCCTTGTTGCGCTCCTTCCCGCTTTTCGTCTTGCTTTTGCCGAGATAGATCTGCTTGAAGGAGGCAAGACGCACCCGCATTAAAGCTTTTAACGTACTCATTTTTCCAGCTCAAGGAACACGTCCTCCAGCGAGGCGTTCCCCTTTACCTCCTCCATGGTGCCGCTGACCACCAATTTTCCGTTTTTGATGATGGCCACCTTGTCGCAGAGCTTTTCCGCCACCTCCAGCACGTGGGTGGAGAAAAAGATCGCGCCGCCCCTGTCGCAGTGCTCCCGCATCATGACCTTCAGGTCGTGGGAGGAGGTGGGGTCCAGCCCCACGAAGGGCTCGTCCATCATGATGAGCTTCGGCTCGTGCAGCCACGCCGCGATGACGGCCAGCTTCTGCTTCATGCCGTGGGAATAAGAGCTGATGGGCTGGGCCAGGTCCTTATACAGGTCCAGCCGTTCGGCAAGCGCTTTGATGCGCTCCGCGCGCTCCCCTCCCACGCCGTAGATATCCGCCACGAAATTCAGGTACTTGATACCGGTGAGGAACTCGTACAGGTCCGGGTTGTCGGGGATATAGGCCAGCGTCCTTTTGGCCCCGACGGGGTCGGCGACGATATCGTGCCCGCAGACGGCGATCTTCCCCTCCTCGAACCGCAGCAGGCCGCAGCAGGATTTCAGCGTGGTGGTCTTGCCCGCCCCGTTGTGGCCGATAAAGCCGTAGATCTCCCCCGGCGCGATGGAAAGGGACAGATCGTCCACGGCGACCTTCTCACCGAATTTTTTGGTCAGGTGTTCAATGTTCAGCATACGCATTCCTCCTCTTCGGTATCACGCAGCGCGCAGCCTCAGCTGCGTTTTCTGTGTTGTGTGTTGAGATCGGCTTCCGACTTCCGACTTATTCCTTCGCCGCCGGCGGGATCACGATGATCGTTTTTCCCCGCTTGCGCGCGCAGTTGACGGTATAGGCGGTGCCGCCCTTGCTGCCGTTCCACACCGCCAGCACGATATCGGCGGCATCCACCATGTAGGCGTCCCGCAGCTGCATACAAAAGGGCGTATAGCTCTCCTGCAGCAGCGTCACCTTGTCCGCCGCGGCAAGGATACGGGCGTATTCCTCCCGGTCCGCCTTTTTCCAGCGCCGGTCCTGTCCCTTACAGGGCAGCGCGCATTCCAGCGTCACGTCGGGGAACAGCTCCTTCAGCTTCAGCACGGTCGCCGCGGCCCAGGTATCCACCCCCAGCGCCATGCCGGAGATAAAATGCCTTACGCTCTGCTCCGTGATCAGCCGCAGGACCTCGCCGGAAATTCTGTTTTTCAGCGCCGTTTCCGCTTCGCCGCCGGGGACAAACCCCAGGTGCTGCGGCCGGTGGCCGGTGAAACAGCAGGTCAGATAGCGCTCCATGGCGGTCCTCTCAAGCATAATGTTGATATGATTGTATCACAGGTTCATATGATTGTCAAGTGGTTTGCCGACAAAACACGCACCCCGGCGCAAGATTTTCCGATTGTCCGTCCCAGACGGGCAAAAAAGGAAACCCTTTTCGTAAAAAAGACGCGAATGCAGGTTGAATTACGGCGCGGGATATGATAAAATGCAATCATAAAACGCGGCAAAAAACAACGCCGCATATTCTGTCGTTATCACGTTTTGTTTGGAGCTCTTCATGAAAAACACGCATTCTTTTCTGGCATTGACAACGGCCATTCTCAGCCTTTTGACTGTCGCTCTGCCTGCCTTTGCCGCGAACCGGGACGGCATTCTGGCGGCGACGCCCGGCGACGCCGCCTCCTATGAGCCGGTGGAGGGCGACGCGGACGGCGACGGGAAGGTGACCCCCGGCGACGCCATCCCTTACGAACCGGTGGAGGGCGACGCGGACGGCGACGGCAAGGTAACGCCCGCCGACGCGCGGTTGGTGCTGCGGTACACGGTGAAGTTAGAGGAGATCGCCCCGTTATATCTGGCGAACTGCGACGCGGACGGCAACGGCAGCGTAACGCCCGGCGACGCCCGGCTGATCCTGCGGTGGTCCGTGGGGCTGTTTGTCGATGAACCCGTCACGGAAAGGCAGACGGAGCCGCCCGAAACGACGACGCAAGCGCCGCCGGAGACCACCGCCGTCCCCGCGAAGCCCACGAAAGCGGACTACGTCAGGCAGCTGATCGGCAGGGTGAAGGACGCGGAGCTGCTGGAAAACATGCAGATCTTTACGGAAGAGATCGGCTCCCGCTGGTACACCTTTACGAATTTCACCACCGCCAAGAACCGCATCAAAAAGATCCTGCGTTACAACGGATTCGCCGATTCCGCCATCTGGGAAGACGGTTTTACCTGCAACGGCGTGCAGGCGTACAACGTGTATACCAAGATCACCACCAAGGTGAAAGATCCCGATATCATCCTGTTTGTGGCCCACTACGATTCCTATCACGAGGGGCGCGGCTCGGTGGACAACGCCAGCGGCCTTTGTACCGTGCTGGAGATCTCCCGGGTGCTGAAAAGCATGAAGACCGATTTCGGCGTGGAGGTACGTTTTCTGTTCACCGCCTGCGAGGAGCTGGGCTACTACGGCGCGTACCGCTATGTCAACCACTACTCTCCCCTTTCCCTGGACCGCCACGTGGCGGTGTTCAACGTGGATATGTCCGCCCACTTCAAAAACGGCGAGCACCACTTCCTGACCGTCAGCACGAAATCGGCCTACGGCGCCAACGCGCCCGCCAACAAGCCCAGCAGGGCCGTGGACGAGGCGAAAAAGATCTTCGGCAGCTGCGGCGAGTACCAATACATCTCCCCCGTCGCCGCCGGCCTGCACGACCTGATCCCCTTTGACGGCAAGGGCGTGCCGACGATCACGCTTTCCTGGCGGGTGGTCAACGCCTCCCACAGCTACGGCAGCGATTACAACCTCGCAGCGCCTTCGCAGATCCACACCTACAAGGACGTGCTGGCCAACACCGACATGAATTCCCTGTACAAGACCACCCGGCTGGCCGTCGGCGCCGCCGCGGTGCTGGTGTACGATTACGTGAAATAACTCTTTTTACGACGATACAGATCAGATTCAGCTTATCATCACACAAAAAGCCGCCGTTTCCCCACCCGCAAAAAACCGGGGATCGGCGGCTGTGCATTCTTTCGGCAAGGGGGTTGTCGCTCCGCATCCCCTCTCCCCTGCCGTCAAAACAACGCGCCTGTTGCGGGCGCGTTGTTTTTGTCAAATCGGAGTTTGCCGCGCTACCGAGCCGGCCCGGCAAATCCTTATTTCTTGGGATAGATCTTCTCGATCCCGCCCATGTAAGGCCGCAGGGCGGCGGGGATGTTGACGCTGCCGTCGGCGTTGAGGTTGTTTTCGAGGAACGCGATCAGCATGCGGGGCGGCGCCACCACGGTGTTGTTCAGCGTATGGGCCAGGTACTTTTTGCCGTCCTTGCCGTTGACGCGGATCTTCAGGCGCCTTGCCTGCGCGTCGCCGAGGTTGGAGCAGGACCCCACCTCAAAATACTTCTTCTGGCGGGGGCTCCACGCCTCCACGTCCACGGATTTCACCTTCAGGTCGGCGAGATCCCCGGAGCAGCACTCCAGCGTGCGCACCGGGATATCCAGCGAGCGGAACAGGTCCACCGTGTTCTTCCACAGCTTGTCGTACCACATCATGCTTTCCTCCGGGCGGCAGACCACGATCATCTCCTGCTTTTCAAACTGGTGGATGCGGTACACGCCGCGCTCCTCGATACCGTGGGCGCCCTTTTCCTTGCGGAAGCAGGGCGAATAGCTGGTGAGGGTGTAGGGTAATTTCTCTTCGGGAATGATCTGGTCGATGAACTTGCCGATCATGGAGTGCTCGCTGGTGCCGATCAGGAAGAGGTCCTCCCCTTCGATCTTGTACATCATGGCGTCCATTTCGGCGAAGCTCATCACGCCGTTGACCACCTGGCTGCGGATCATGAAGGGCGGCACGCAGTAGGTAAAGCCCCGGTCGATCATGAAATCGCGGGCATAGGAAATGACGGAGGAATGGATGCGCGCGATATCGCCCATCAGGTAGTAAAAGCCGTTGCCCGCTACCCTGCCGGCGGCGTCCAGGTCGATGCCGTCGAAGGTCTCCATGATGTCCGTGTGGTACGGGATCTCGAAATCCGGCACCTTCGGTTCGCCGAAGCGCTCCACCTCCACGTTTTCGCTGTCGTCGCGGCCGATGGGCACGGAGTCGTCGATGATCTGCGGAATGGTCATCATGATCTTGGTGATCTTCTCCTGCAGCGTTCTTTCCTTTTCCTCGGCTTCGGCCAGCGCCTGCGCCTGCTCGTTGACAAGGCGCTTCATCTCCTCGGCCTCGTCGCGCTTGCCCTGCGCCATCAGCGCGCCGATCTGCTTGGAATATTTGTTGCGGTCCGCGCGGTAGTTATCCGCCGCTAACTTGTTTTTACGGCTCTCCGCGTCCAGCGCGATCACCTCGTCCACCAGCGGCAGCTTGGCGTCCTGGAACTTTTTGCGGATGTTCTCTTTGACGATTTCGGGGTTCTCTCTTAAAAATTTGATATCGATCATGGTATGTGCTCCTTTTTTATTTTAATAATACGTCAGGCGATAATGGGTAGCGCGGCACCTCAGTGCCGCTTTTAACATCTGTTGCTTTTTGAACTGCTTTTGTTAAGGATATCCTCTTGATCAGAAAAGCATCTGCAAAATTTGTTTTTGTCATCAGCGGCACTGAGGCGCCGCGCTGCAAGATCAATCTTCGTTGAACAGCGCCGCCAGCTTTTTCAGGTCGTCCGCGTCGAAGAACTCAATGGTCAGCCTGCCGCCCTCGCCGGAATTGGTGACGGTGACTTTTCTGGCCAGCACGTCGGACAGCGCCAGCTCCACCTCGTCGTAGAAGGTATCTCGCTTCGGTCTGGGGCGAGGTGATCGCGGGGGCTTGTTCAGCGTTTTCACCAGCTGTTCCGTCTGACGCACGGAAAGGGATTCCTCCACGACCCTGTCGGCCGTTTCCGGCAGCAGTTCCCTGTCGTTCAGCCCCAGCAGCGCCCTTGCGTGGCCCGCGGACAACTGCCCGTCGGACACCATCTTCATCACTTTGTCAGGCAGCGCCAGCAGCCGCAGGGCGTTGGCAATGGCGGGGCGGGATTTGGACAGCTTGTCCGCCGCCTGCTCCTGCGTGAAATCGAATTCCTCGATCAGCCGTTTGATGCCCACGGCCTCCTCGATGGCGTTCAGGTCCTCCCGCTGCAGGTTTTCGATCAGCGCGATGGCCGCCGCCTCGCCGTCCGTCAGGGACCGGATGATGACCGGCACCTCGGTCAGCCCGGCCCGGCGCGCCGCGCGCCAGCGCCGCTCCCCCGCCACGATGCGGTAACTGCCGTCGGACATGGGCCGCACCAGCAGCGGCTGCAGTACGCCGTGTTCGCGGATGGAATCCTCCAGCTCTGCCAGCGCCGTTTCGTCAAATTTCGTTCTCGGCTGTCCTCTGTCCGGCTCGATCTGCCCGATGGGCAGGCTCACGGAGCCGCTTTCCGCCTGCGCGTCGGAGGAGTTATCCAGAAACAGGCTGTCAAAGCCCCTGCCGAGCCCACCTTTTTTTGCCGCCAATATGATCTCTCCTCTCTTGAATATGTATAATTTTCGTTGCACGCTGTCTCAGCAGCGTTGTAATCGTTTTTACGGAGCTGAGGCTCCGTGCTGCGGACTGCGGACGGCCCGCGTCGGATATCTCCGCTCTCCGAACTCCGCTCTCCGCTCTGAAACAGCGCCGTGCTGCCTTATGTCTGCTTCGCCAAAAACTCCCTCGCCAGCTCGCCGTACGCAACGGCGCCCTTGGAGCTTTTATCGTAGTACAGCACCGGCTGGCCGAAGCTGGGGGCCTCCGAAAGCCGCACGTTTCTGGGAATTGTTGTCTTATATACCTTTTTCGGGAAGAATTTTTTGACTTCCTCCACCACCTGCTGCGTCAGGTTCAGCCGCCCGTCGTACATGGTCAGCAGCACGCCCTCCAGCTCGATATAGGGGTTGTACAGCCGTTTGATCTGCCGCACTGTGGCCATCAGCTGGGAAAGCCCCTCCAACGCGTAGTATTCGCACTGGATCGGCACCAGAAACGTATCGGCGCAGGTCAGCGCGTTCAAAGTGATAAGCCCCAATGAGGGCGGGCAATCCAGAAAAATGTAGTCGTAATCGCCCCAGACCGGCGCCACGGCGGTCTTCAGCAGGCTTTCCCGGTTCTTGCGGTCGATGATCTCCAGCTCCGCGCCGGCCAAATTCATGTTGGAGGCGATGAGATCCACATTCTGAAACGCCGTATGGATGACCGCCTCTTTTGCCGTCTTCGTGCCGGTCAGCACCTCGTAAGAGGACACCTCCGTCTTGCGCTTGTCCACACCGAAGCCGCTGGTGGAATTCCCCTGCGGATCGATGTCGATCAGCAGCGCTTTTTTGCCTTCCGCGCCCACGCAGGCCGTCAGGTTGACCGCGGTCGTGGTTTTGCCCACGCCGCCCTTCTGGTTGAGTATCGCAACGGTTTTTGCCATGCCGCGACTCCCCTTTTATTCTTTATTCTTTTCTTTACAGAATATAGCATAGTATAGCAAACCTTTTTCGGAAAATCAATGCGTTAGAGGAATTTTTTTGTTTCACGTGAAACATTTGGCCGAAAAAAGCGGTCCGTCGTATCGCGGCAAGCGCTTTCGCGTACGCCGCTGCCGTCCCCGAAGGGCAACCCGACAGACGTCAAAATGATTATGATTCGGCAGAAAACCAAGAGGCGTCCTGTCAAACAAAAGCAGACAGACAGCCCGTTTCCGAACTGTCTGCCTGCTTTGATGTGGGGTGTGAAAGAGAAAGATATGGGCTATTGATAAAGAGCTTTCGCTCTGTTATCCTTTTTGATCCTGACCGTATATTCCACGTATTCTTCCGTTTCCGCCTTGTCCGCGGTGGCATGGATACCGGCGCGGCGCATGGTTTCGATCGCCCGTTCCACGGTGTTGGTAAAGACGGTCAGGTCCTTGAATACAATGATGTTGTCCCGTTTGCGGCGCTTCCCTTCCGCTTCTTCAAGAAAGTTCCGCAGCTCCAGCGGACTGAAATTCCGTTCAACAGCCGCTTTCAGCGCGCTCTCCCTGCGCTGTTCCGGCACATCCAGCAAAATTTTTGCATATTCCTCCGACAACGGAAGTCCCGCCAGACGTTCCCGTATGGAAAGCGGCAGCGTCAATAAACGCAGCTTATGTTCCACGTAACCGACGGATTTTCCGATTTTCGCCGCCAACTCCGGCAAAGAGATCCCGTAATTCTCAGTCAAAGTCTGCAACAAGGCCGCCTCTTCCGACCAAAACAGCCGACGGTGCTGCAGGTTATCGATCAGCGAAAACACAGCGCAGGCGGCATCGTCGCCGTTGACAAGGATGCACGGGATCTCCGTCATGCCCAAGATCACACAGGCGCGGAACCGGCGTTCCCCGGCGACGATCATGAACAGCGTATCCCCCAGTGGCTTTACGGCAATGGGGTCCAACAGTCCGTTTTCCGCAATGGAAGATGCCAGTTCTTCCAGTTCCAGCATGTCGCAGCCGCTTCGCTTTGAGCCGGAAACGATCCTCTCAAACGGGATCAGTACGATTTCACCCGCCTTGCGGTAGATTTCCTTCGCCATTTTACCAACAAAAAAATCCTTCGGTCTAAGGGCTTGTCTGTCCCTCTGATCAAAGGATATCACGTTTTGTATGAAAAAGCGGTCGGAATGCGCTGTCAAAAAACAGATTGTTTTGTCGGATCACAGCGGCTTTCCGGCGATCTGTGCCGCATAGCGGGGATAACGTCCCGGCGTCGCCGAATTTTTCTTAAACACAACGATCTCCCGTTCGGAACCGTCCGGCAAAGTATAGCGGTGTTTTTTCGCCGCGCCCGCCCCCAAAGCGGCCGCCGCGCCGCAGCCGCGCTGCCGTTCCTCGTCACTCAACACGGCTTTCAGCGGAGCGAAAACGCCGCCGACCTTCACCAGCGGAACGCAGTATTCCGCCAGCAGGTTGAGCTGAGCCACGGCTCTGGCGGTCACAACGTCGAACCGTTCCCGGTATTCCGGCCGTTTTCCGGCGTTCTCCGCGCGGATCGTGACGATATCCGCCGATAATCCCAGCTCGGCAGCCAGCAGACGGCTGAATTCCAATTTCTTGTTGATGGAATCCATCAACGTCACTTTCAAATCGGGCAAAGCCGCCAGAAGGACCAGTCCGGGAAAGCCAGCCCCGGTACCCACGTCGCAAACAGACACGCCCGCAGCAAGCGGGGCGTATTTCAGCAGCATCAGCGAATCGACAAAATGCTTGTTGACGATCTCATCCGGCGCCGTAATGGCGGTCAGATTGACCTTTTCATTATATTCCACAAGTCTGCGCGCGTAGAGATCCAGGCGGTCTGCGCCTTCCTCCGTCAGCGTTACGCCCATGGCGGCGCACCCTGCAAACAGCAATTCTTTGGAAATCAACGGTCTTACCCCTTTACGACAGGTTGTTCTTTGCCAGATAGATCAACAGGACGGAGATATCGGCGGGGGAGACGCCGGAAATACGCGACGCCTGCCCGATGCTGCGGGGCCGGATGCGCGACAGCTTTTCCACCGCCTCCGTCCGCAGGTTGACGATCTGCGTATAGTCGATATCCTCCGGCAGCAGCTTTACCTCCAGCCGGTTCATTTCGGCGATCTGCGCCTGCTGGCGTTTGATGTAGCCCTCATATTTCAGATCGATCTCCACCTGCTCGAATACTTCCTCCGGCAGGGGAGGGCGGTTCTCGTCAAACGGGGCAAGGCACGCGTAGTCCAGCTGCGGGCGGCGGATCAGGTCCGCCAGACGGCAGCCGGTGGAAAGGGGAGTTGTTTCACGTGAAACAAGCACCCTGTTCAACGCCTCGCCCGGCGCCAAAAACGTGCTTTCCACACGCTCCTTTTCCTTTTCGATCCGCGCCAGCTTTTCCTGCAGCGCCTGATACTGCGCCTCGCCCACAAGGCCCAGCTCATACCCGTATTTCATCAGCCGGATATCGGCGTTGTCCTGCCGCAGCACCAACCGGTATTCGGAACGGCTGGTCATCATGCGGTAGGGCTCGTTGCAGCCCTTGGTGACAAGGTCGTCGATCAGTGTGCCGATGTAGGAGCTGGACCGGGACAGCACAAAGGGCGGTTTGCCCTGCGCCTTCAGCGCCGCGTTGATGCCGGCGATCAAGCCCTGCGCCGCCGCCTCCTCGTAGCCGCTGCTGCCGTTGAACTGGCCCGCGCCGAACAGCCCTTCCAGCTCGTTGAATTCCAGCGTAGGCTTCAGCACCAGCGGGTCCACGCAGTCGTACTCGATGGCGTAGGCGTTGCGCATCACGTGGGCGCGCTCCAACCCTTTGATGGTATGGATAAAGCCCTCCTGCACGTCGACGGGCAGGGAAGAGGAAAGCCCCTGCAAATACAGCTCTTCGGTCTCCAACCCGCAGGGCTCGATGAAGATCTGGTGTCGTTCCTTGTCGGCAAAACGGACCATCTTGTCCTCGATGCTGGGGCAGTACCGGGGGCCCACGCCCTCGATCTTGCCGCCAAAAAGGGGAGATCTTTCCAAATTTTCCATAATGATCCGTTTTGTCTCGTCGTTCGTATAGGTGACGTAGCACTCCAGCTTGTTTTGCGGCGGGTTTTCCGTGGAAAAGGAGAAGGGGACCACCTTTTCATCGCCGTACTGGGGCTCCAGCCCGGAAAAGTCCACGCTGCGCCGGTTGACGCGGCTGGGGGTGCCGGTCTTGAAACGCCGCAGCCCGACGCCGGCTTTTTTCAGCGAATCGGACAGCCCCACGGAGGGGAACATGCCGTCCGGCCCGCCGGAAAAGCACTTGTCGCCCACGTAGATCTTGCCGTCCAGGAACGTGCCGGTGGCAAGGATCACGCAGCGCGCCGTAAACACGCAGTCCAGCTTCGTTTTCATTTCCCAGTCGCCGTCCGCGTTCCGGAAGATCGAAACGACCTCTCCCTGGTGCAGGTCCAGCCCTTCCTGCCTCTCCATGGCGCGCTTCATGTACTTGCTGTATTCGCGGCGGTCGATCTGGGCGCGGGGGGAGTGGACGGCAGGGCCCTTGCCGAGATTCAGCATCCGGCACTGCAAGGCGTTTGCGTCCGCGGCCTTTGCCATCTCGCCGCCCAGCGCGTCGATCTCCCGCACCAGATGGCCCTTGGAGGTGCCGCCGATGGAGGGGTTGCAGGGCATATTGCCGATCCAGTCCAGATTGATGGTAAAGCAGACCGTGCGGCAGCCCAGGCGCGCGGCGGCCAGCGCGGCCTCAATGCCCGCGTGCCCGGCGCCGATCACCGCCACGTCGTAATGCCCGCAAAAATAGTCCATATCCGTTTGCCTTTATTCTTTCCTATCATCATATGTTTCTATTATATCCGCAAATGGCGTTCTGTCAAGCGGGAACCGGGCGCGAAAAAGAGACGGGACCCGTGCGAGAAAAAGAGGCGAAGCGCGTCGCGGCAACGGGGCGGATCAAATCGCGGGAACGGGACGGATCAAATCGCGGGAACGGGACGGCGGCGTCCGGATCTTGTCCGCCCGATCAAAAAAACGCGCTTTTCGTTTACAGCGTCACATTGTGACGCGTTTTACGCACATTGTGACGTAGAGAAGAGAAAAGAAGAGAAA
>JAFRRP010000023.1 GCA_017428085.1 Clostridia bacterium
CCGGAGAGCTTGATGCCGCGCTCCCCCACGTAGGAATCAAAGCCCTGCGGCAGCGCCGTAATGAAGTCATACGCGTCCGCGAGCTTTGCGGCTTGTTCGATCTCCTCGTCCGTCGCGCCGGGCCTGCCGTAGGCGATGTTCTCCCGCACGGTGCCGGAAAACAGATACACGTCCTGCTCCACGACGCCGATATTCTGCCGCAGGGAGCGCTGGGTGAAATCGGTGATATCCTCCCCGTCGATGAGGATGCGGCCCTTCGTTGGCTCGTAAAAGCGCGGGATCAGCGAACACAGCGTGGTCTTGCCCGCGCCGGAGGGCCCCACGACGGCGAGGTTTTCGCCCGGCTTCACCGTCAGGTTCAGTCCGCTGATGACCTCCGCAGTGGTGCCGTCGTATACGAAGGTGACGTTATCGAAACAGATCTCGCCCTTCGGCGTTTCCATGACCTTCGCGCCGGGCTTGTCCTTGATATCCGGCTCCGTGTCCATGATCTCGGCAAAGCGGTCGATGCCCGTGATCCCCTTATAGAACTGCTCCGCGAACATCAGAATGGTGCGGATGGAAGCGAACAGGGTGGCCACGTACAGCAGATAGGCGATCAGGTCCGCGGCGTTGATCTGCTTCCAGATGATGAAGAACGCGCCCACCATGACGGTGATGATGTACATCAGCCCGTCGAACAGGCGGCTGACGCCCTGGAACTGCCCCATGCAGCGGTACACCACCCGCTGGATATTGAAATAGCCCTTGTTGCCCTCGGCGAATTTGGCGTTTTCGATATCCTCGCCCGCGAAGGATTTTACCACGTGGACGCCCAGCAGCGAATCCTCGATCTGCGCGTTCAGCTCCCCCACCTGCCTGCGGCGCTGGGTGAAGCTGTCCTTCAGCCGCCGGTTGAAGCGGTACATGCAGTACACCATTCCCGGCAGCAGCGCGAAAACGATCAGCGTCAGCGGCACGTTGACGGTACACAGGATCACGAAAGCGCCCACGATCTTGACGCCCGCGATGAAGAATTCCTCCGGGCAGTGGTGGGCAAACTCCGTGATATCGAACATGTCGTTGGTGATGCGGCTCATCAGCACGCCCACCTTGGCGTCGTTGAAATAGCCCACGGAAAGCTTTTGCAGATGGCCGAACAGATCCGCCCGCAGGTCCGTTTCGATATAGGTGCCCATGATGTGGCCCACGCTGTTCATGTAGTAGGCGGCGGCCGCGTCGATGATCCGCAGCGCGATATACACGCCGCCCATGGTCAATATCAGCCGGGCGGTGAGCAGCTCGCCGGAAGCGCCGGTGGCGGCGTTGGTGACCCTTCTGACAATGAGGGGCAGCACCAGCTCGCACACGGTGGTCATGGCCGCGCACAGCAGGTCCAGCATCATGGTGCCCCGGTAGGGCTTGTAATAGGGAATCAGGCGTTTGATCGCGCCGCGGGTCTGGCCCTTGCGCAGCTTTTGGCTGCCCTCGGGTTTGGGCACGCGGACCTTCCCCTCCGCTTTATACTTCGGCATTTTCTCTTCTCCCAAATGAAGGCGCCTTTATTTTTACGACTTACGACTCACGACTTGCGACTTCGTATGCCGCGCACAGGGCGTCGGCGATGACCTGATGGCCCATGGCGGTGGGATGGACGCCGTCGTGCAGCCAGTAACTCGGCTCCGCCTTTTCGCACAGCGCGTCGAACTTTTCCTGCAGCGGGATAAAGGTCAGCCCGTATTTCTCCGCTACGGCCCTGGCGGACTGCGCCCGCAGCGCGGTCTCGTTTTTGAACACGTCCCAGTGGCCTTCGGTGGCGGCGGCCTTCAGCACGAAGGGTTCCAGAATAAAGATCTTCACGCCGGGGCACATGGTCAGCACCTCTTCGATGATCTCGCAGTAGGTGCGGTAATACTTGGGGTTGGCCACGCCGTTGCGGTCGCCCAGCTCGTGCCACACGTCGTTGATGCCGATGAGGATGGAGAGGTAGTCGGGCTTCAGGTTGATAAGGTCGCGCCGGATGCGGGAATTGATATCCACCACCCGGTCGCCGCTGACGCCGCGGTTGAGGAACCGGAGCTCGCCCGGATGGTCCGCGCCGAGCCGTCCCGCCACAAGAGTGGGGTAACCGTTGCCTCTGTAAATGTCGTTGTCGCGGCTGCGCAGCGCGTCGGTAATGGAATCGCCCTGGAAGACAAAAGTTTTCATCAATGTATCGTCCTTTCTCCGCCGGTGGGCGGCATATAAAGTCTTTAATTTTTAGTCGTTAGTCGTTAGAAAAAGCGCAAACGCCGGAAGCAGACAAAAACAATATGTATTTTGAGCTGTCATACGCAGACGTATGTCAAAAAATCTAACGACTGACAACTGGATTTGTCGGTATTCTACCGACAAATCCTCTCCCCGTCGAACACGATCACGCCGAAGCCGTCGCCGGCGTGGCCGGTCTTCATCATCCAGTCGGCGTAGGCGCGGCGCAGGGAGGTGTCCCGCGGCCACTGCTCGTAAGGCAGCTCGGCGTATTTGTCGAACACGCGCCAGTCGTTGCTGAAATGGTCCTTCTCCGCCCACGATACCAGCTCGAAATCGTCCATGAATTTCAGGATGTTGGAGGTCGGGGGCAGAAATTCCCGGTGCTTGGGGTACAGCAGCCAGCTGCCGCAGCAGAAGATCACTTTGCCGTCCGGGAACAGGTGCCGGTAGTGCGGGTACGCCTTTTTGTAGGAGGCCAGCCGCACCTCGTCCGTCAGCGGGATGCCGCTGGAGGGGATGTGGAAGTTGATGAGCGTGTCGCCGTTTTTAATGACCTTGCCGCAGGAGGTGACAAAATCAAAGTCGAAATCGTGCTTGCGCACCTCGTACTGGAACCGCCCGTAGGCGAAACGCGTCATTTTGAGAAAGCCGTCGTTCCAGCCCGCCACGAAGGTACCGGGTACTTCTTTGCACTTGATGCATTCCAGCAGCTTGCAGCGCAGGTCGTCCGCGGACTCCCAGAAGACCTCCTCGTCGATGCCCGCGGCGTCGTAGCGCTGTTTCAGCGTGGGCATGCAGTTGAGGATCAGCAGGAACTGGATGGTATACTCGTTTTCGCCGTATTCCTCCCCCAGCTTTTTGACGACCTCCAGCGCCTCGCCCAATCCGTCGGTCTCCGGGAACAGATAACCGTTGAGAATGGCGTCGAACCGGGCGCCGAAATCCTTTTCCTCATCCAGCCGTTTTTCCAAACGGGTGAACTCCTTCACGGCGATCTCCGGGTAGTGATAACGCTCCATAAAGGAGACGATAAAATCGTTGTAATGCGGCATCCGTTTTCTCCCCTTTCCTGTCCTTTATCTTATCACATCTTTCGCGGCAATGTAAATATCGAATATTGATTTTTTTGTTTTTATTTGGTAGAATAAAAGAAACAAAATATAATAAAGGGGATCGACGCATGGAAATGCACAACGGCTTGCCCTTCGCAAGCGAAAACACGTATGAGGAAGATATGAAAAACACCGTGGAGCCGTATCTTTCGGCCCACGGCGGCAAGAGCAACTTTGAATCCTGGGACGGGCACACCATCGGGTTTGAGCGTTACCTGTGCGAAAAGCCCGCCGGAAGCGTGGTCATCAGCCACGGCTTTACCGAAAGCGCGGAAAAGTTCCGGGAGATGTCCTTCTATTTCCTGAACATGGGCTTCAACGTGTTCGCCATCGACCACCGGGGCCACGGCGGTTCCTTCCGGTACAACGACGATCCGAACACCGTGTGCATCCGGTACTTTGACGAATACATCGACGATCTGCACACCTTTGTCAACAAGGTGGTAAAGCCCGTCTCCGACGGGCTGCCGCTGTATCTGTATTCCCACTCCATGGGCGGCGCGGTGGCCGTGCAGTATCTGCAGGAGCATCCCGGCGTATTCACAAAGGCGGTTCTTTCCGCGCCCATGATCTCGCCCCGCACGGCGGGCATGCCCCACGCGGTGACCAACATACTGACCAAGGGCTTTATGGCGCTGGGCAGGGCGAACAAGCCCGTGATCGGCTCCGGCGGTTTCGACCCGCTGCGCACTTACGAGAACAGCCACGACACCAGCAAGGCGCGGTTCGACTACTACCACGCCAAGCGCTGCGCCGACATGAGCTTGCAGACCGCCAACCCCTCCAACCGGTGGGTGAGCGAGGCCATCCGCATCACGAAGCTGAACCTGGACCCGGTCCGCTGCAAAAAGATCTCCTGCCCCGTGCTGCTGTGCCAGCCGGAGGAGGATACCTCCGTTTACAGCGAGGCGGAAGATCAGTTCATCGCGCTGGTGCCCGACGGGAAGCTGGTGCAGTTCAAGAACTGCAAACACGAGATCTACATGAGCGTGGACGACACCATGAAGGCGTATCTGGACGAGATCAGGGCGTTTTTACAGGCGTAACAAGGCGCGTTGCGCCGTTGAAAAGATGAAAGATAACAATCGGAAGTCCTTGCGGGCTTGATGATAGAAATGCCGGCCGCAGGCCCCGTATTTCAACTTTCATTTTTACAAACGATAAACGCAGCTGAGGCTGCGTGCTACGGGCTGTTTCCGAAGGATAAGAGTATGAACGCAAATCCGGAATCCTTTTTCGAGCTGGTCAAATTCGCGCCGCGGCAGCGGACCGCCTTTTTGGATTTCTTCAGCATTATCGGCAGTTTTTTCAAAAACTTTTCCTTCAAAAGCGTCACCGCCACGATCACGCTGCTGGCCGAGCTTTTGGGCTGCATGCTGTTTGATACGCCCGTTACGCCCCACGGGCAGACGCTGGACCTTTCCGGCTACGAGCTGGTGTTCTGCGACGAGTTCAACGGCAGCGAGCTGGATCTTTCCGTCTGGCGTCACCGGGGCGTTGGCGCGCGGCGCTGCGGCTTTAACGCCGCCACCCAGGCAAGGGCGGGCAACGGCGAACTGGTCATTACGGCGGAATACCGCAACAAGGGCGTTTACGGCTCCGGCTGGTATACCGGCGCCGTGGCGCTGAACCGAAAATACAAGCAGGGCTATTACGAGATCCGCTGCAAGTGCAACGGCGGCGTGGATTTCTGGAGCGCCTTCTGGATCCAGGCGGACCACCCCTACGACCACGAGCTGTCCGGGGGCGGCGTCAACGGCGCGGAGATCGACATCTTTGAATCGATCAACGGCCGCGGAAGGTCCTCCGCGGAATACAACGCCGTCAGCTCCACCGTCCACTGCAACGGCTATGACGACGACCCGGACCACATTGATTCCAACATTGTGGGCGCGTTCAAGGTGGGCAACGACATCAGCGCCAACTTCAACACCTACGGGCTGGAATGGACCGAGGACGAGTACATCTTCTATATCAACGGCGTGGAAAGCGGCCGCACCAGCTTCGGCAGCGGCGTTTCACAGGTGGAGGAGGAAGTGATCGTCTCGCTGGAGATCCCGGACGAGGTGCTGTACCTTGACGACTATTCCACCTGCATGATCGTGGATTACGTGAAGATCTACCAGAAACCGTAAGCGACCCACGGCGTCGCAGCCGCAAGCCGCAAGTCGTGAGTCGTAAGTCGTGAGTCGCGAGTCGTAAGTCGTAAGTCGTAAGAAAAAACCGCCGCGGGACCGGTCAATGGTTCGCGGCGGTTGTATTCTATTCGGGACCTTACAGCCATTCGGCCAGGAAGCCGTCCACCGCTTTCCAGTAGGTGTCGGGGTCCTTCACCACGCTCGTAGCGTGGAAAGCGTCCTGAATGGGCTGCTTTGCCTTGGGGGCGGCGCAGGCATCGTAGAGCTTGTCCATCATGTAGAAGGGGACGAAATCGTCCGCCGTGCCATGCACGAAGATGGTGGGCGTAACGGAACGCTTCACCGCGTCGATGGGGGAGCACTTTCTGAAGTTGAAGTTGCCCCGCAGAATAGAGACCAGATTGACCGCGTCCAGCAGAGGGAAAGGCGGGAGGCCGGTATAGGACTTGACCACGTGACTGAACTGCTCGTAACAGGTGGTAAAACCGCAGTCGGCAACGGCGGCCTTTACGTTGGCGGGCAGATCCTCGCCGGTACAGAGCATGGTGGTGGCGGCGCCCATGGAGTAGCCGTGGATCACGACCTTCGCCTCCGGGTCCATGGCGATGATGTAGTCGAGCCACGCCAACGCCACGTCCTTGTCGTGATAGGCCATGGTGCAGTAATGGGTCTCGTCGTTGCCCCAGCCGCGCAGCGACGGGCAGATGCAGTTGTAGCCCTTCTCGTGGTAGTGCTGCGCGAACAAGGCGGTGCCGTCCGGCGCGGAGTTGTAGCCGTGGATCAGCAGCGCCCACACGTGGGAGGGCTGCGCAGCCGGAATGATATAACCGTGGACGCGGCCGGTCTTTTCCGTGGTAATGACGTGATCCGGTCCCTTGTTCTCGATGAACCAAACCTGCCCGCCGGAATAGTTTTCGCCGGTATACAGCGCCTCCTGCGCCGGATCGGGATGATCGAACAGAGGAATGAATTTGCTGTAGAGCTTGGTGTTCAGGGCGCATTCGTAGATCACCGCGCCCGCGCCCATCAGCGCCGCGCCGAGTCCAACGCCCGCTTTTACAAGATGCTTTGCGATTGCCATAACCATATCTCCTTTTCCGTGTTGAGTGTTGAGTGTTGAGTGTTGAGAATTGCGCAGCACCGGAACGTCAGCAGATTTTTTCAAACGTTGCCGCCAGCTTCATGAACATGAAATAAAAGCGATAATACAGCCGGACAAACAGGTTGTCCTTATCCTTTGTCACCAGCGTGTCGCCGATATCCGCCACAGGTACGAAGACCGCGGTGGTGGGGTTGTCTTCCGTGGAGGAATTGGGGGAATGGATCGCCAGCGTCAGCGTGCCGTCCGGCGCGGTGAACAGCATCCCGTGGCCGCCGTCGGCGTTCTTTTTCGAGCCCTTGTACAGCTCCCGGGGCTGCTGGCGCCATTTGCCGTCGATCCTGCCGTTGGAGGAATACGCGATCCCCACGGCGTAGCCGGCTCTGTCGGTGCAGGACCACAGCATCAGCAGGCGGCCGGTTTTTGTTTTGTACAGGAAAGGCCCGTCGGTGAATTTTCCCTTGGCCCATCCGGCGTCCGTGCCGCGGAACAGCAGGACCGGCTCGCTGACAAAGCGCGTCAGGTCGTCGCTGAGCTTCGCCGCCATCATGTCGCCCACGCCGTCCTCGTTGCAGGTCCATTCGCCCACGTACACCATCCAAGGCTGTCCTTTTTCATCCACATACAGCGTACCGTCGATGGCGTCGTGATCCTTGGGCGTCACGTGGCCGTCGGAGATAATCTCAAAGGGTCCCGGCGGATCGGCGGAACGGAAGACTGCCACGCCCCGCTTGCCGGTGGCGGCGGAACGGTAGGTGGCGAACAGATAGAAATTGTCCTGATACTCGTGGCATTCCGGGGCCCACCAGTCGCCCTCGCCGTCGCAGGCGCCCTGCGGCGAATAGACCCGGACCGGGTCGGACCAGTTTTTCAGGTCCGCGCTGTATACGCAGCCGTAGCCGCCCCACGCGAGGCCGGTGCCGTACATGTAATAGGTCCCCTCATGCTCCAGCACAAAAGGATCGCGCACGCGCACGCCGGTATCCGTGGCGTCCGCCGCCAGCGCGGTCGCGCCGAAAGAAGTGACCGCCAGCGCCACGCCCAGCAGCGCCGCCGTGATCTTTTTAACGTATCCTGTTTTCTTCATGGCGCTCCCCTTCTCGTCTTACGACTTACGACTTACGACTTGCGACTTGCGACTGTATCACGGCATTTTGCCGTTGGCCAGCATCTCCACGCCCTGATAGGCGAGGTACGGCAGCTCGAAAATGCCGAGGATCCCCTGCAGCAGCCGGACGAAGGTCCACAATACCTCCTTGAAGTTCAGCATCGCCTCGTTGACGGGGGAGGGGACGGTCAGCGTTTCCGGCGCGGGCAGGCTGCCGGTCACCGTGTAGGTGAACTCGGTCAGCATGGGATCGTGGTCGGTGTAGCGCTCGCCGTTCTCGCCGGTCAGCTCCGGCACCGTCTTGGCCACGGCGGTCAGCGACAGGTCGTCGCCGCTGCGGTACAGGATGCGGTCCAGGTCGTCGCCTGCCGCGTCCCAGTCATAATCGGGGTCTTCCACGTCGGTGATCCCGTTGTTGTATACCTCCGCCCACACGTCCGTCAGACCGGCGGGGTCCAGCAGATTGCCCAGCATGTCGTCCTTGAGCATCCGCTTGAATTTGAAATTGAAATCGCCCTGCACGATCAGCGCCCGGCCGTCGTCCAGATCATCGTTGATAAAGGCCGCCAGCTGCCGGAAGTTGTCGGCTCTGGCCAGCACGGAAAGGGGCTCGTAGCCCGCGTCCATGTGCACGTTGATCACGTGGATGTACACGCCGGGCAGCAGCTCCATCAGGCAGTAGAGAAAGCCCTTGTTGGAGAGCGCGTCCATGGAGCCGGAAAAGGTGCCGTATTCCACGTTCCACTTCACCCGCGTTACGTTGTAGATCGGGTGGGTCGAGAAGACGTTAAGGCCCTGTCCCTGCGCCAGCCCGCCGCTGGTGGAGGATCGGTTGGGATAGTTCGTCATCTCGGCGGCCAGGTATTTGTGGCCGTTAAAGTCTTCCTCCGTGCCGATAAAGTCCACGTCGGTCCCGTTGAGCAGCCGCCCGATCTTTGCGGCGCGGTCGTTGGTCGTTGTAAACGACGTGCCCTGAAAACCGCCTACCACCGGAATACCGGAAACGTTGTAGGCGATCATTTTCAGCGTGCCGCTTTCCGCTGCCCGCGCACGGACGGCCGTCGCCCCCGGCCACAGCAGCAGCGCGCACAGCAGTACGCTGACGATTTTTTTTGTTCTCATTTCTCTTCCCCCCGAAAACCGACCGACGCTCCGCCGATCGTCCGTTTTCTTACTTCATTGACACTCCATTGAAACCGCCGCCGGTCAATCGGCAAAGATCGGATCGTAAAAGTCCACGGTGACGTTCTCCAGCGTACCGCCGATCGCATCCGCGAACGATTCGTACACCGTCACCACCACGCCGTTTGCGGCGTTGGCGTACGTGGTGACTGTCATGCGCAGCTCCGTTTTCACGTTACGATCCGTGCGTGCAAAGCCGTAAAACGCCAGCCGCGCCTCGTATATTTCCATCAGCTCCGCGGCGGTCTTGCCCGTGGCGGCCAGCGCCTGCCCGTCGTATACGGCGGTCTTCAGCGAGGTACTGTCCGACACGAACCAGTTGTAAGGACACACGCCCCAGACGGCGCCGGCGTCCGGCACCTCCGTGGGGCAGAGATAGGTCTCCGCGCCGCCGTACGCGGTGGCGGTGACCGTAAAGGTATAGGAAAGCTCCGGCCGGTTGGTCACGTATACGGTGACGGGCGCTTCATGCACGCCCTCCTCCACGGTCAGGAACAGCATGATGGTGTTGCTTGTCAGCCAGTCGCTCCATTGCAGCGAAACGCCCGGATCATCCGACCGATACGTCAGGGAATACTCCCCGTCGTTACAGTTGGAAAACACGGTCAGGAAAGCGGTGCCGCCCGGCCAAAGCTGGATATCGTCGTAGGGCACCCACACGCCCTCCTCGGGAAAGTCGATCTCTCCCCCCGCGTGCTCCAGTTCGGCAAACTCCTCTATCGTCAGCGGATGGGTGGTATCCAGATCGTCCAGATAGCGTACCGGGATGGCAAAATTCAGGTTCTGTCCCTCCAGATACGTGCGGGAATTCACGCCGATCACCTCGCCGTATTCGTTCAGCAGCGGGCCGCCGCTGTTGCCCTGCGAAATGGGGGCGCTGATCTGGATAAACGTCACGGGGAAGCCCGCCAGCTCCCGGTTCTTTTCGGCGATCACGCCGTTGGAGAAGGAACCGGTCAGCCCCTTGGAGCTGCCCAGCGTATAGATCTGGTCGCCGGTGGCGCAGGTCGTTTTATTCAGCAGGGCGTAGGAACGGGCGTGGCTGATCTTCAGGATCGCCAGATCCATTCCCCGGTCGAAGGCGATCACCTGATCCACCGGATAATAAACGCCCGCCAGGCTTTCGGCGATGATGCTGTTGGCGCCCTCGATCACGTGGTAATTGGTGACGATCCAGCCATCGCGGTTGATGGAAAAGCCGGTGCCGGTGGAATAATAGCCGTCGTCCTGATACGCCGTGATCTCATAGGTAAATTCGGAGGCGGTACGGTAGATCTCGCCGGAGGAGAGCTTTTGCTGCGGCGGCGCGTCGGGATAAACCTTCGGCGCCAGAGAAACCGGCTTTTCGGTCGACAACGGGGAATCGCCCGGCAGCGTGAGCGTCAGGGAGATCTCGCCTTCCCCGAAGCGCAGCCCCACCTCGTCGTCCTCCGAAGCAACGCCTCCGGACAGGTCCTCCGGCATCAGGATCCAGTACAGCCGACCGCTCGCGCTGCCGTCGGGCAGCGTGCATACCAGCTCCGTGACCAGATAATTCCGGTCGGAGGAATAGATCGTCAGGTCGTAATTCACGCCGGTTTCGCTTTTGCCGGTATAGGTACCGTACAGCTCGCTGTAATCAAAGGGCTCTATGACGCCTTCCGGTGAAAGCGGACGCAGCGTTTCGGCAATATCCACCATATCGTGCGACAGGAGGTAGTACTCTTCCTCGCAGCCCACGGCAACATCGGGATCGAAGCTCGACTGCAGAGCCGCGTAATACAGATGCCCGCCGATCCGCACCTTGAACAGGTCAATGAGGAACTCGTCTCCCGCCGGCGCGGGATCGCGCAGCCGCAGCGTGAACATGAATCCGTCGGCGCCGGCCTTCCGGGAAGCGGCGTGATAGAAGCTCATGGAACTGTCCGTGGTCTCGCAGACGTACTTGCCCGCCCATGACGCGGGCAGGGTAACGGAAAAGAGGCCGCATTTTTCCTCGATGCCCTCGCCGATGGTTTCCAGCCCCACGGAGGCGCGCAGGATCAAACGGGCGTCCCCGGAGGTAACTTTGCCGTCGCCGTCGGCGTCGCAGGCCAACCAGGCAGGCGAACCGGGCGCATAATCCTCCAGCTTAACGGAGAGCCGCAGCGCCAGACGGGCGTCTGCGGAGGACACCTTGCCGTCGCCGTCCGCGTCGCCCGGCATGTTCGCGAAGGCAGGCACGGCGCTGAACAGCAGCGCGGCGGCCAACAAAAACACAAGCGCTCGTTTTATCTTCATGGGATCTGTCCTTTCCGTTTGATACGATTGACCGGGCAGGGAGCCTTGCCGCAGCGGACGGCGCGGCTTCGGAAACGTCAGCAGTACCCCTCGGGGTTGTTGCTCTGCCAGCGCCAGGTGTCGCGGCAGGCGTCCTCGGCGGTCTTTTCGGTCTTCCAGCCCAGCACCCGCCAGGCCTTTGACGCGTCCGCGTAGGAATAGGCGATGTCGCCGGGGCGGCGGGGCGCGATGACATAGGGGATCGTCACGCCGGAGGCCCTTTCAAAAGCGTGTACCAGCTCCAGCACGCTGACGCCAACGCCGGTGCCGAGATTGTAGATCTCGCAGCCCTTCACGGTCTCCGCGCGTTTCAGCGCCGCCAGATGGCCCTTGGCCAGATCCACCACGTGGATATAATCCCGCACGCCGGTGCCGTCCGGCGTATCATAATCGTCGCCGAACACGGACAGCTTTTCCCGCTTGCCCACGGCCACCTGCGCGATATAGGGCATCAGGTTGTTGGGGATACCGTTGGGCGCTTCGCCGATACGGCCGCTTTCATGCGCGCCGATGGGGTTGAAGTACCGCAGCAGCGAAACGCTCCACTCCCCGTCGGAGGCGCACAGATCCTTCAGGATGATCTCAATGAAATATTTGGTGGTGCCGTAAGGGTTCGTGGTGCCGCCGGCGACCATATCCTCCCGGAAGGGCACCTTGTTGTGCTCGCCGTAGACGGTGGCGGAGGAGGAAAAGACGATGGTCTTCACACCCGCCTCCTTCATGACCTCCAGCAGCGTCACGGTGCCGCCGATGTTGTTGTCATAATATTCCAGCGGTTTGACGCAGGATTCGCCCACCGCCTTCAGCCCGGCAAAGTGGATCACGGAGGTGATCCGATACCGCCGGAAGATCTCTCTCAGCTTGTCCGCGTCGCGGATGTCGCATTCCTCCACGGGAAAATCCTTCCCGGTGATCTCCTTTACCCGGTCGCACGCAATCACGGAGGAATTGCAGAAATTGTCGATCACGACGATCTCCTTCCCCGCGTTCAGCAGCTCCACGCAGGTATGCGAACCGATATATCCCGCGCCGCCCGTCACCAATACTGACATGTTACCGTCTCCTTTCAGCCTTCGTCTTCCGATATGATCAACCGCAGGCAATTCATGCTGCGGAACATCTGCACCGATACGCGCCACCGTTCGATCTCCAGCCCGTTTTCACGGACCAGCTCGTTGATGACCTTGTTGAGTTCGCCGTCCATCAGCCGGCTGTATGCGCTGTCGAACAGCGCGCCGTCCGCAAAGCGGAGCTCTGTTTCAAACGGAAGCGTATGGAACCGCTCCCCTGCCGCTTCCTTGACCACGATGCGCCAGTTGTCCGTTTCACAGAACAGCGAAGAACGGACGAAATAATTATCCGCCGTCTCATCGCACGCGATCCCCTTCGGCAGCGTAAAATCCCTGTGGTCCGCCTCGATCCAGGCGGTGGGGATATTGAAATACGCGTGCGTCAGCTGGTTTTTGTCGCTGCTGTTGACGGGATCGTCCCAGGTGGGATCCACGTGGTACCAGGCGTCGCCGATCTTTATCACGATCCACGCGTGGGCCTCCGCGCCGGTCTCGTTTTCCGCCGTCCCGCGGATGATGCAGCTGTCGATACCGGAGATATCGCACAGCAGCTTCATGCCCAGCGCGTAGCCGGCGCAGACGGCCTGCCGGTCCACCAGCGCCCCGGCGGCGGTATTGGCGTTGACGCCGCCGTCGGCGTAATTCACCAGCCGCACCAGTGCGTCGTGCAGGTACAGCTCTTTTTCATAATCGCCGCGGTCCGCGCATTCCGCGCAGATGGAACGGGCGGCGGCGATCATGGCCTCGCTGAGGGCGTCGCATTCCGCCTTCGTGTAGCCGTACCGCATTTTTATGTAACAAAGCGTTCCGAAGGAACCGTAGGAGAATTCGTCGGAAATGCAGGGCAGCTGCGGGTTGTCGTATTTCAGCGCGGCGTGCACGTTGCCCAGCTCCTGCGACGACAGCATGGGGATATAGACGGTCTCCCGGTGCGCCAAAACGGCCTCATATAGCGCCTCATACGCTTCTTTCTCCCTGGCGGTCAATCCGTCGTACAGGATGCGGCATACGTTGAAATCGATCCATGCAGGCTCGTCGAACACGCCGTCAAGCGCTTTTCCATCGGCAAGGGCTCCTTCCACAGGGGCGGCGCCGGGGGTCCGGTCCCCGATGACCGTTTCCGGCGTTTTCGGAGACAGCACGTCGGACAGCGCGGCCCCGCAAAAGACCAGCAAAAGCAGAAGCGGCAGCGTAAAAACGCACCGCAGACGATATGGTTTGTTTTTCACGACGCCGTTCCCCCCCCCTTTTTTTTCTGCAACGATGGATCAGACTGTCGTTCAGCTGATCACGGTAACGGTGATCCCGTTTGCCGCCAGCGCCTTGATCGCCCCCGCGGCGGGGGTATAGTCGAAAGCGGTGATATCGGTCGTCACCAGATTGATCAGCGCGGAGAAGAACTCCTCGCCTTTTTCGGCGTTTTCCTGCGTGAAATGCGTGCGGATGACGGCGGCGGCGGCGTTGGCCTGCAGCCGCAGCAGCTCGTCGCCCGCGGCGGCGGATTTCATGTAGCTCATCATGGCCTCCGCCGCCATGGAGGCAGGCCCCGCCGCATAGGTGTAACGGATGGCCTCGTCCGTGAAATCGTAGGCCGTTTCCAGCATGATATCCACCGGGCCCAGCTTTTGCAGCAGGCTGACGAAGTTATCCTCCGTCACCAGCACGTACCGGGCGATGGGAATGGCCTTTTGCGCCAACCCGTCGATCACGTCCCTGACGGAGCCCCGACGGATGATATCCGCCAGACGCATTTTTCCGCTTTCCGTTTCCAGCACGAAATCCGGCGAAACGGGCTTGACGCGGATGACCCCGTCGGCAGGCTGCACGGAAACCACCATGCAGAAGGTGAGCTCCTTTTCATCCGCGCATACGGCAAGGAAATTGACGGCGTCCGTCAGCTCCTGCAGGGCGGAAACGTCGCCGGCATCCTCCGTGGTACTCTCCTCCGCGGGGGCCGTTTCCTGCCGCTTGCCCAGCGCCAGCGACAGGTCAAAATCGTTCATGGCGAGAATAACGAAAAAGGAGACCGCGCCGAAAATGACGGCAGCCGCGGCTGTCATCCAGATATATTTCGGCACACGGTTTTTGCCGTTGACGCCCTTGGGGGCGAAATTGATCTTTCCGTCTTTTCTCATACTCATCCCGCGTTCTTTTTTTGGTTGAGTTTTAATATACTATTATTATATTAGTATAGCTTTAAAAAAACAAGTATTATCCCATAGAAAAAAAACTTTTTTGATTAGAGAAAAAACGGCTTGACAGGCGAATAGTTTTGTGTTAAAATCTGCGTTGCCGCATATTTCGGGGCGCATCCTCATGCAGTAAAGGGCTTCCCTGCCCCGCGTAGCGAGACTGGTAAAGGAGAAAATCTCATGTACGCAATTATCGAAACCGGCGGAAAGCAGTACAAGGTAGAAGCAGGCGACGTTGTTTTTATCGAGAAGCTTGACGTTGAAGCCGAGAGCGAAGTCGTTTTTGACAAGGTGATCGCGGTTGCGGGCGACGACGGCATCAAGGTCGGCGCACCCTACGTGGACGGCGCTGCCGTCACCGCCAAGGTCATCCGTAACGGCAAGGCCAAGAAGATCTATGTTATGACCTACAAGCCGAAGAAGAACGAGAAGAGAAAGCTCGGCCACAGACAACCCTACACGAAAGTAGAGATCGCGGCGATCAACGCGTAATGATCCGGGCGGCGTTTACCATCCGCGGCGACACGGCGGAATTTTCCGTAAAGGGCCATTCCGGCGCGGGAGAGCAGGGCACGGATATCATCTGTGCGGCGGTTTCCTCGGCGGCCTATATGGCGGTGAATACGGTAACGGAAATATTAGGCGTTGCAGCCGAAGCCGAAGACCGCGACGGGTACATGCACTTCAGATCACGCGGCAGCAAGCCCGCGGCGGATATTGTAAAGGGCCTGAAGCTCCATCTGGAGCAGCTGGCGCAGCAGTATCCCGCATTTGTCACAATCACAACGGAGGAATAAGACATGCTTAAAGTCAACATTCAGCTTTTCGCTCATAAAAAAGGTATGGGTTCTACCCGTAACGGCCGTGATTCCGAATCCAAGCGGCTGGGTACCAAGAGAAGCGACGGTCAGTTTGTCAACGCCGGCACCATCATCGTACGTCAGCGCGGCACGCGCATCCATCCCGGCAACAACGTCGGGAAGGGCTCCGACGATACGCTGTTTGCCCTCATCGACGGCAAAGTGAAATTTGAGCGTCTGGACAAGACCCGCAAAAAGGTAAGCGTATACGACAACTGATTTTATCAGCGAAAAAGCACAGAGGCTGCGGAAAACGCGGCCTCTGTTTTTTTACGGATAATTCAGCGAAAGCCGGGGCGCCCCGGCAGCGCGGCGCCTCAGTGCCGCTCCGGGCATAAACAATAAATCCGGCGGATCGTTCGGTTATATCCCCCTTTATCACGTCAGGATACTGACCGGCCATTAGCCACAAAACTCGTTTTGATAGTTACAATTACCGCAAGCGGCACTGAGGCGCCGCGCTACCGATATTCTTACGACTTACGACTGTGCAGTCTTCTTTTTTTTCGGGATGCGAACGCGGCGCTGCGTGCCGGAGATGATCAACAGCTCGTCCATGCCCAGATACATAAAAAACACGCCGAGGAACCCGCTGATCATGCTGAACGTATATTTCAGATAATGCCGTTCCGTAAACAGCTTCATATTGAAAAAGACCGCCAGTACCGCGATCACCAGACAGCACACCAGGATCAGCACGCAGGATATCCGCAGGACGCGCCGCGCCGTTTTTTTGATCTTGTCCGTCGCCGCCGCCACGGAGAAAAAGAGAAAGGGGATCAGCTCCAAAAAGGTAAACACGGGATACGTTTCCCTTACGCCCACCTCCACGGAGATGAGCTGGTTGACCAGCAGCGAGCCGAAATAGACGATGGTGGAATCCAGCAGCATCACCGGGCGGTCCATCGCCATGGTGATGGCGTGGCACCCGAAGGTGATGGCCGCGGTATAGGGAATGATGATATTGAAGATCAGCGCGATGGCGTTGCTTTTCATCAGGATCCCCTGCACGATCAGCGCAAGGCTGGCCAGCAGCGCGTAGATCACCGCGTTGCGGACGTGCTTATGCGAAAATACAAAGGCGGGCATTTCCCTGATCGGCATAGTTTTTTCTCCGTTCCGGACAGTTTGACTTGATCGGTTCAGGCAACCGGAACGTCGGCCGCGGGAACCGTTTCCGCGACCGCCGTTTCAGCGGCGTCCTTTTCTGATTTCGGCTCTTCCTCCGCCGCATCGTTTGCCGAAGCGCGCTTTTCCGACGGCAGCGCGGGGTCGCTCGTTTGCGTCAGCGCAAGGAATACGAAGAGCAGCGGCGTGGTGAGCACCTGCGTGATATTGACCGCGGACTGCGCCAGGTAACCCACTGCTGCGATCGCGGCCGCGCGCCGATACGCGCCGCCCTCCCTGAATCCGCGCTTTATGGCGCTGACGATGAACAAGATGTAAGCGGTAAACCCGAAAAGGCCGTGTGTGACAAGGTACTGCAAAAATTCGTTGTGGGAGGAATCGTAGATCGTTGCCGCTGCCGCAGTCTCTTCAGGGAAATACTGCTGCATCAACGCGGCGACGGTCTCTTCACCGGCGCCGAACAGCTTTTGGAAAAAAGGCAACTTGACAAAGATCCGGTACATCCGGCGCCAGACATAGCCGCGTCCACTCCCCCATTTATTGTTATATCTGAAAAAGAACGAAAACACACCGATATCCGTCTTCCAATCAATGAAGGTTGCGTAAACGAACGCGCCGATCACACCGGCAGCCCCCGCCAGCAAAACGCAAAGGACCGTTTTCCGCAGCACGCGGATCGTCTTTTCGGAAACGGGCAGCTTTGTCGCCAGCAGGCAGAGGACCGACGACGCCGCAAGCCCCGCCCCGCAGAGCAGCGGCGTGATAAGCTTTGCCATGACGACGCCTTCCGCTTCGCCGTATTGCCGCATATTCCGTTTCGTCAGCGCGATCAACAGCGCCGCGGCGAAGAACAGCACGGCGTTGCGCAGGAAAATAACGAGGCCCTGCCGGTCTTTGCACCGGGCGAAGAAAAAGTAAACGAACGAAACGGCGACGCAGATATACGCCCCCTCGCAGTTGCAGGCGATCACGCTTACAAAACCGAAAAAGACGACGCCGTGCCAGAACAGCTTATCCGAAAGCTCCCGCGCCTCAAAGGACAGGTAGAGGGCAAAGGGGACCGCCAGGGAAAGATAGGAATAATAGACGTCCTTATTGCCCAAAAGCGCCAAAAACGTCTTTCTGACGGTATCTTTGGTGCCCACGTACAGCCCGAAGGGGTCAAAGCCGATAAACTGCAAAAACGCGATGACGCTCATCACGACGACGCTGACGCCGAAGATCACGGAAACGGTCTTCGTCAATTGCCCGAACCGGGAAATAAAGACGTACGCCAGCCAGATCATCAGGAAGGTGAACAGCCCCATGTACCTGCCCGCCGCGCCGGAAAACGACGCCAGGAAATCGTCGGAGCAAACGCACGAGACGACGGCAAGCGCCATGAAGATCCCGAAATACAGCTCCGTTCTGTTTTTACGGATCAGGCCGATCGGCAGCGTCTTTTTCACGCATCTGCGCAGGATTAGGCAGGCGACGCCGAACAACACGGTAAAGCCGCAGAAGAACAGGAATTTGGCGCGCGTCATCTGAAAATAACGGTTGGTGACAAAAAAAGGATAAACGCAGAGATATCCCGTCAGCCCCACGTACGATACGACAGAAACGGCGTTGACCGCTTTTTCTTCCGTTTTCAGCAAACCCACGCTCCCCTTTCCGGATGATCCGTAAAAAAATCCCATTTAAATTTTAATCTTTTCTTAACAGATTGTCAATATAAATATCACCACAAAAAAGAGCCCCACAAGGGAGCTCTTTTTTAATTATGCATAATTTATTAAATAAATTATAGAGAGTTCGATTATTCGACTTCTTCAGTAGCGGCAGCAGTAGTCGTCTCAAAAGCAGACTCGTACTTGCTGAAGGTCTCGGCAAGACCCGCCTTCAAAGCATCAAACAGCTTCAGGAAATCGGTAAGGAACTCAGCGATCTTCTCGATGATGGCTCTCAGCTCGTCATTGGTCGGCAGCTTGCTGGTAATCTCCTTCATGGATTCTGACATTTGTTTCACCTCCTGTAAATAAAATCAGAAAATGCGTCGGAATCAAGCACCGGTCGTGCTTTCGTCCTCTTCCGCGATCAGATTTTGGAACCATTCGGACGGATAAATCGTACCGTCAAGCCAGGCCTGTACCTTATGGAAGAACTGCTCGAACGCAAGGATAAGATCTTTGAACCAAGCGACAAATTTGGTTTCCTGATCAAGCGTCATCTGTATTGCACCTCTTTTCTGTTTCTGAAATAATAAGGGAATGCCAATAAAAACAATTGCTGTTAGTCGTCAATCGTCGGAACGGTCACATCACCGTTAGCGGCGGCGGGAACCTTCTTCCAGCTGGCGACGAAGTTCTTCAGCATCTCGGCGAACTTCTTGATAAGAGCGGAGAACTCGGTGATGGCGTCCTTGATCGCGTCGAAATGGATATCACTGGATTTCATTATGCGCACCTCTTTTCTACAATAAAATGGGGATTTTCATCATGGATCACAATGACAAAAATCAGGCAGTGGTCTCTTCGTCGGCGTTCTGGCCCTTGTACAGCACGTCCTTCGCGGTGAAGAACTTCTCGATGTACTCCCAAACCTTCTGCACGAAGGTAACGATGTCCTTGAAGAAGCCGGTCACGTTGAAGTTGATCTGGTCAAGCTTATCCATTCTGTTGCACCTCACTTTCCTCTTATACTATCAGATAAGCATGCACTTATCCGCATCATTATATTAGCACCAACGATTTTGATTTGCAAGCTTTTTTTTGTGGCGCAGTACATTATTTACAATAATAACAAATTGTTGCAAAGATTTACTGGCCATCACCCGACAAAAGCGTCTGTTATTCGTCATGCGTCTGAAAATAAAGGCTTTTTTTCAACGGTATTGCACCGTTTTGTCCGCCGAATATGAACAAACTGTTAAGCCGATTTTGTATTTTTATGCACCGTTATTCACTTGTGCTGCGGGGCGTCCGCATCATAATCCCGAACTGCAACGGAGCAAGGCGCCGCGATGCTGCCTACTGTCTGAAACGGCACTGAGGCGCCGCGCTACGATCGGGGACCGCCTTGCGGCGGGGCGGCTCACGGAGCCGCGCTACAATTCCGAATTCCGAACTCCGCATTCCGAACTGCAACGGAACTGAGGCTCCGTGCTACGGCAATTCCGCATTCCGCATTCCGAACTGCAACGGAGCTGAGGCTCCGTGCTACGGCAATTCCGCATTCCGCATTGGAACGGCGCAAGGCGCCGCGCTGCAGGCGTTATATCATCGCCAAAAAGCGCTCCCATGCGGGGGCGGCGTAAAACCGGTGGCCTCCGGGGCCGATCACATGGACGGCGTTTTCCGGCGCGGCGCTGTTGGCGTAGTAGGTGTTTTTCACCCGTTCAAACTCGCTTTGCGCGCCGGCCAGCGGGAAGATATCGTCCTTTTCGCCGGAAACGATCACAAGGGGGCGCGGCGCGATCATACCCGCCAGCTCCGCCATGTCGAAGTACCGCCGGATGCGGGGCACATAGTTGCAGGCGCAGTGGTACATGGCGCCGATGGAATCCGCGAAGGTGCAGAAGGCGCAGGAGGGAATGGCGCCCCTGATGCGCGGTTCCAGCGCCGCGGCGTAAAACGTGGCGGTGCCGCCGCCGGAGTTGCCGCAGCAATACACGCGGGACGGATCGCACACGTCGGCAAATTCCGTTTCCAGCATGTCGATCAGCCGGGAGATATCCCATACCCTGCCGCCGATGGTGGTGCGGCCGGACAGCAGCGCCGTCATGCTGGCGTTATAACAGTCCGGGCGGGGGGTGCCGCCGCGCTCGCCGAAGCAGCGCTGTTCCAGCGCCACGGCGCAGAAGCCGCGCCGGACCGCCTCCAGCGCGTAATCCCGGTCGCCGTCGTCCACCTCTTTCGCGTCACCCGGGAATTTAAAGCGCCCCAGCGAGATGTGCATGCCCGTGGAATGGCCCTGCAGGCAGATCATCACCGGCGGTTTTTCAAAGGGCGAGTGTTTGGGCGACAGAAAATGCGCCGGGGCGAAGCAGTCCGGCTCCGTCCGGAACGTAAAACGGGTCTCGTCATACTCCTCCGTCTCGTCCCGGTATTCCACCTCAAACAGCGGGTCGCACTTCTCGTAGGGCAGACCCAGCAGCTCCGTCAGCTTCTCCCGCGCTTTCGCCTGCCAGTCTTCCAGAGGCTCGTCGCCTCCGTATTCCATGGAACGCGTCACGGCGTTCAGCCGTTCATGCTCCAACGCGAACGGCAGCAGTCCTTTTTCCATGCAGCAGCACCTCCGTACCAAATATAATTGTATAAATACTACCATATTTTTTTCAAAAAATCAAACCTGTTTTTTCCATTTCCGCAACAGTTTTTTCAAAGCGGTCCATGATCCGCAAAAACCTTGAAAAAAAAGGAAAAAACAGCAAAAAAAATATTGACACCGCCAACTTCCTGTTGTATAATGTCAAAGAATTAACGCAATGGTTAACCCATGCAAACTCGGAGGGAGGGGAATACATGAGCCAGGTAAAGGTTAAAGAGAATGAATCTCTTGACAGCGCGCTGAGACGTTTCAAGCGCCAGACTTCCCGCGACGGCGTTATCCAGGAAGTCCGCAAGAGAGAGCATTACGAAAAGCCCTCTGTGAAGAGAAAAAAGAAATCGGAAGCCGCCCGCAAGCGCAAGTATAAATGATTTCTTTTCATGGAGCTGCCGGACAGGCAGTTGTTTCCCAAACAACATAACAAAAAGACGGTTTCGTGACAGGTTGTGGCGGAACCGGTTTTTTTTCGCAGCGCGGCGCCTCAGTGCCGCTATTGACACAAGCAACGAAATACTATCGCACCTGATTTGTTTGATTTAATCTGTTTGTAAAAAATAAGTTTAATAATCACATTCATTGTGAGCGGCACTGAGGTGCCGCGCTGCCATCTGGAACAGAAAGGACGAACTCATGCTGCACAACACCGAAAAGCTCTCCGCGAGGCTGTCCGCGTTTGCCGACGCGGCGCTGATCCTGTCGGAGGAAAACAGACTGTATTTCACGGAATTCCCCGCCAGCGACGGGGCGCTGCTGGTAACGCCCTACGGCGCGGTGTTCTATACGGACAGCCGCTATACAGAGGCCGCCGCCGCGAAGATCGGCGCGGACTACGTGCGGGATTCCGAAAACATGTATCAGGAGCTGTCGGCGCGGTTCGAGGAATACGGCATCAATACCGTCGCCGTTGAAAACGACCGCATCACGCTGGCGGACTACGAGGAGCTGAAGAATAAGCTGCGCGGCGTCGAGCTCAACCCCACCGCCGCCCTTTCCCGCGTGATCGAGGAGATCCGGTTGGTAAAATCGGAGGCGGAGCTTGAAAAGATCAAGGCGGCGCAGGGCATCGCGGAGAAGGCCTTCGACCACATGCTGGGCTTTATCCGCCCCGGCATGACGGAAAAGCAGGCGCAGCTGGAGCTGGACTTTTACATGCTGTCCCACGGGGCGGACGCGCTCTCCTTCGAGACCATCGCCGTGGCGGGCAAGAAGGGCTCGCTGCCCCACGGCGTGCCCGGAGATAACGTCATTCAGCCCGGCGACTTCCTGACGCTGGATTTCGGCGCGGTGAAAGACGGGTACCATTCCGACATGACCCGTACCGTGGCGGTGGGGCAACCCACGGAAAAACAAAAGGAAGTGTACGCCGTCGTGCTGGAGGCGCAGCTGGCGGGACTGGCGGCGCTGAAGGACGGCGTAAGCGGCTTTGACGCGGACAAGGCCAGCCGCGACGTGATCGCGCAGGCGGGCTACGGCAGTTATTTCGGCCACGGCACCGGCCACGGCGTGGGCGTGGAGATCCACGAGGCGCCCCGGCTTTCGCCCAAGTCCAAGGCGACGCTCCACACCGGCAACGTGGTGACCGTGGAGCCCGGCATCTACCTGCCCGGCGAGTTCGGCGTGCGCATCGAGGACATGGCGGTGATCACCGACGACGGCTGCGTGAACCTGACCCGCTGCCCCAAGGACCTGATTGTTCTGTAAGAAGAGTTAAGCGCCGCTTAACTGATTATTCCTTCCCTTTTCCTCACGTCTCACAGTTTTTTTCCAAAAACTATTGCAAAAAGCGAAAAATTATATTATTATATTCGGGTAAACGGTATATTGTTTTGTACCCAACAAGAAAGGATTGATTTTTTTATGGTATCAGCCGGCGATTTCAGAAACGGCATGACGTTTGAGATGGAAGGCCAGGTATGGCAGATCATCGAATTCCAGCACGTAAAGCCCGGTAAGGGCGCCGCCTTTGTGCGCACCAAGATCAGAAACGTGATCGCGGGCAGCGTGGTGGAAAAGACCTTCAGCCCCACGGACAAGTTCCCCACCGCTTACATCGAGCGCAAGGAAATGACCTATTCCTACAACGACGGCGATCTGTACTATTTCATGGACCCCGAAAGCTACGAGCTGATCCCCATCGGCGCTTCCGAGCTGGACGACAACTTCAAGTTCGTGAAAGAGGACATGGTCTGCCGCATCCTCTCCTACAAGGGCAAGGTGTTCGGCGTGGAGCCGCCCACCTTCGTGAACCTGCAGGTGGTAAAGACCGATCCCGGCTTTAAGGGCGATACCGCCACCAACACGCTGAAGCCCGCCATTCTGGAGACCGGCGTGGAGATCAAGGTGCCGCTGTTTATCGACGAGGGCGAATTCATCCAGATCGACACCCGTACCGGCGAATATCTGGGCCGCGCATAATCACGGAACCGAACGCTGCCGCCGACGCGCGGCAGTTTTTCAGTGCGATTTTTTAGGCAAAGGAGACTGCAGACTATGACGATCACTGAAAAAGTTGCTTACCTGAAGGGCCTGATGGAAGGGCTTGACCTTGACAAGACCACGAAAGAGGGCAAAGTTATCGCCGCCATGGCGGATATTCTGGACGATCTCGCCCTGACGGTCGCCGACAACTGCGACCAGATCGACGCCATCGACGAGGATCTGGAAGCGCTGGAGGAGTACGTGTACGAAGACTTCGATTTTGAAGACGACGACTACGACGATATCTTCGGCGAGGACGACGACACGGGCGAATACGAGTTCGAGTGCCCCAACTGCCACGAGGTGGTGTTCATCGACGAATCCGTATTTGAAGAGGGCAAGGAGATCGAATGCCCCAACTGCGGCGCCAAGCTGGAAGGCTTTTACGAGGAAGAGGACGAGGACTGAAACCGTCCGACACACGACAGCAACGGTTCCCCCAAAGGGAGCCGTTTTTTTGAATGAAACATGAACCGAAACCACCTGAAGATCATCGCCTGCGTTTCCATGCTGTGCGACCACATGGGCTATCTGCTGTTCCCGCAGGCCGTATGGCTGCGCTGGATCGGGCGGCTGGCGCTGCCGCTGTTTGCTTTTTTCATCGGCGAGGGCTGCCGCCATACCCACGACCGCAGAAAATACGCGCTGCAGATCACCGTGCTGGCGGCGGTCTGTCAGGCGGCCTATTTCATCGAAGAACTGACGACCGGCGGCGGGCTGACGGCTTCCTCCGGGTGCTGGTATTTCAACATCCTGTTCACCTTCGCGCTGGCGTGCCTCGCCTGCTTTTTATGGCTGGACGGCGCGGCCTTTCTGCGGCAGGGGGAAAAGAAAAAAGCCGCGCGGAAATTCGCGTGGCTGGCGGCGTATCTGGCGGCATTGTCCGCCTTCACGTGGTTCGCGTGGCGGCAGCGGAAATACGCCGGGTGGAGCTTATACGTGGATTACGGCCTGTGCGGGGTGCTGCTGCCCTTCAGCACGGTGCTGTTCGACAAGAAGGCGTACAAGCTGGTTTCGTTCACCGCGGCACTGCTGCTTTACTGCGGCGTGTTCCGCCCGGAGCTGCCCTACGTGTGGTTCTCGCTGCTTTCCCTGCCGCTGCTGCTGTGCTACAATGGACAGGGCGGCAGCAAAAAACTGAAGTACCTGTTCTATCTCTTCTACCCCGTCCATCTGGCGGTCCTGTACCTGCTGGCGCAGGTGATCAGGCGATAACGATCCTTGCGCCGATCACAGGAGGATATCCTCCAGCCGACGCTTGGGAACGTAATGTACGTCGTTTTCATCCCGGTAATAATCGAGAGACGCGCCGGGGGCGGCCTCCGTCAGCACCACCGTCTCGTCCGGCTTGCCGAAGGCCACGATCAGCAGCGGGACCAGATGGGACGGCAGCTCCAGCGCGGAAGAGATCTTCTCCGGGCTGAAATTGCCGATCATGATACCGCCGAGGCCCGCTTCCGTGGCGGCCAGCAGCATGGTCTGCGCCACGATGCCCACGTCCTTTTGGAACCGGTTCAGGTCGCCCTGCCATTCTGTCTCCTGACAGATCACGATGAACGCCGTGGGGCGGTGCCCCGGATAAGGCAGGCCCTTTTCCGGCAGCGCCCGCGCCCAGCCCGTCAGCGGCTGGATCTTCTCCAACTGTTCTTTCTCGCACGCCAGATAGTACCGGAAGGGCTGCCTGTTCACGCTGGAGGGCGCGAAACGGGCGCAATCCACCAGCGCCGCCAACTCCTCCCGGGTGATTTTTCTGCTTTCGTCGTAGCCGCGCCAGCTGCGGCTTTTTTTGACCAGTTCCTTTATCATTTTTCTTCCCTCCGCATGAGATCTTTTTACGGTATTCGTATTTTATCATATCCGACCGTATAAATCAAGCGCGGCAAACTTTGACCGATCCGCGCGGCGGCCTTGACAACCCGTATGCCGCCGTCTATACTATAGCTGAAAGCGTTGACAGAATAATTACAGGGAGATGAAGAAATGGATACTTACGATCTTATCGTGATCGGCGCGGGCACCACCGGAGCGTATCTGGCGCGGGAAATGGCCAAACGGGGCCGCAGCGTGCTGGCGGTCGAAAAGCTGCCGAAGACGAAGGTCGGCACCAAGTACGATATTTTCCATATCGAGAAAAAGGAATTCGACCGGCTGGATATCCCCCGCCCCGTACAGGGCGACAAGGCGTGGGCGTTCGAGTTTGAAAAGAACTACAACGCCGACCCGCTGACGAAATACCCCAAGTGCCAGATCAACCCCATCGTGGGGCTGCACATGCACGAATACACGCTGCTGCTGAACGAGCAGGCGGAGCAAGCGGGCGCGAAGCTTCTGTACTCCTGCGAGTTCCTGGATTTCCTTTATGACGACGCGGGAAAGATCTGCGGCGCAAAGGTGAAATACCGGGGCCGGGAGAAAAAGATCGCCGCGAAGATAGTGGCGGACTGCTCCGGCATGGCGGCGGTGGGCCGCACACGGCTGCCCGACGGTTACGGCGTGGACAACCGGCCCCTTACCGACGAGGACATGTTCTACGTGATCCTGAAATACGTGACGCTGAAGCGCCCGGAGGATTATCTGGAGGGCTCCACCTTCTGGGCTTACTACAAGGCGTGGATCGCCCCCTGCGCGGATCCCCACGGGGCCATCATCGGGCTCGGCGCGTGCCATTCCTATGAATACGCGGCGCAGGTGATGGAGGAAATGGAAAAGACCGTTCCCCTGCCGGAATACGACCTGGTGCGCGTCGAAAAAGGGCGCACGCCCTACACCCGCAGCCCCTATTCCATGGTGGCGGACGGCTTTATCGTCTGCGGCGACGCGGGCAACTTTACCAAATCCGTCAACGGCGAGGGCGTGACCTCCTCCATGGTGCAGATACAGGCGGCCGCCGACACGCTGGACGCCGCCCTGCGGTATAACAAGGCAAACCGGGAGTTTTTGTGGAGCATCAACCGCGCCTACAACACCACGCAGGGGGCGGAGTTCGCCATGCTGCGGGCGCTGCTGACGGGCGTGGTCAACGCCGCAAACTTCGACGAGTTCCAGTACGCCTTTGAAAGCGGCATCATCAGCGACGAGCTGCTGAACGCCATGAACGGCGCTTCCGTAACGCCGCAGACGCTGCTGACCGCGCTGAGCGGCTTCCTCAGCGGCATGGCAAACAAAAAAATACGGATGTCCACGGTAAAGGCGGCGGGCACGGCGCTGAAAAACGCGGCGGCGATCTTCAACCATTACCAGCGCTTCCCTTACAGCGAGCAGGGCTTTGACGAATGGCAAGAAAAAGCCGACGCGCTGTACGAAAAGATCGGCAAGATCAAATAAACGGTATACGCAAACGCAAGGGATCGGTCCGGCAGCCGCCGGACCGATCCCTTTCCTTACAACTTACATCTTAAAACTTACAACTGAATCAGATCTTCACGTGCGCGTAAGAGTAATACGGGATCATGGACTTGATGACCTTGTAATTGACGCCCACGTTGGCGGAATAGCTGATGCCGAAATAGGTGCTGTTGGTGTTGCCCTTGCTCCACTCCGGATCGTACACCAGCCCGTCGATCTCCGCCCAGCCGTGGCCGCCGCTGTTGCAGCCGTAGACGTTTTCATACCCGATGGCCTTGGCCATGTAGGCGAAGGCGGCGGCGTAGCTGCAACAGTTGCCCTTGCCGCGCACGAACATGTCGTTGGCGTAGAGGATCGGCCAGTCGTCGCCCAGATAGTGGGGCGAACGGGGATTCGTCTCCCCGTAGGCGGTCTTGACGTAGCGGAAGCACGCCCACAGCTTTTCCTCCTTTGTCATACCCGGCTTGGTAGCCTTTTCCACCGCCAGAAACGCCCGGAACAGCGTCTTGTCGGCTTCCGTGGTCGCTTTGCGGGCCTTGCCTTCGGTGACGATCCAGCTGACGCCGTCGATGGTCGCGGCGGTGCGGGCGGTCAGGTCCAGCACGCCGTTCACCAGGTACCAGTTCCCCTTCGTCCCTTTATACGTCGTGCTGACCACGGACTTCCCCTTGGTAAGCGTGCCGTCCTGATTGAAGTACAGCACCTTGCCGTCCACTTCCGTCCAGCCAGTGACCATCTCTCCGCAGACCTTGCAGCGCTTCGGGGATTTGGCCGTGGCCTCCGCCCAGTCGTGGCCGGGGGCGGGAAGGACCGTCACGTTCTTTTCGCCGCATACCTCGCACACGGCGGTCACGCTGCCCGGTACGGTACAGGCGGGCTCCACGGTGGTTTCCGCAAACCGATGGCCCGGCGCGGGCAGTTTGACGGTCTTCGTTTTGGCGCACACGCTGCAGGCGTATTTCTCGCTGCCGTCCCTGACGCAGGTGGGCTCCGTGCGGTCCTGCAGGGCAAAATCATGTCCCGCCGCGGGGATGGTGACGGCGCGGGCCTCGCCGCAGTAGGCGCACTCACAGGTCAGCGCGCCGGTGTTTTCGCAGGTCGGCGCCTGCTGCACGCTGACGGTATATTCGTGGCGGGGAGGCGTTTCCAGCCCCACGGAGGACCGCAGCGCCAGCCGCGCGTCCGCCGGGGTGATATCGCCGGAGCCGTCCATATCCGCGTAGGGCACGCGCTCGTCCGGGATGCGCTCCAATGCGACGGTCGCCCGCAGCAGCAGGCGCGCGTCCGCCGGCTTTACGCCGTTTTCGCCGTCCACGTCGCCCAGACACACACTTTCAGCACGCTCCCCTTCCGGCGGCACGGGCGCGTCGGTGAATTCATATCCGCACAGCAGGCAGGTGTGCCGCGTAAAGCCCTCCTCCGTCTGGGTGGGCGGGACCGTTTCGTCGGCATACTCGCAGTCGGCGGTCCGTTCGCCGCCGCACAGCAGGCAGGTTTCGGCGTGGGCGCCGTCCCCGCTGCTGCGGTAAACCGGCGGCTCCGCGTAGACGCAGGCCTGTTCCGATCGTTCGCCGCAAAGCTTGCATATTGCGGCGTGGCGGCCCTCTTCCAGAAATTCGTACGTTTCAAACACGTGCTCGCAGGGAGCGGCGTCCGTGGGGCTCGCGGGAGCGTCCGTTGCAGTAGCGTCCGTCTCCGTGGCGGTAGGGTCAACGGCGTCCGTGCCGGTGTACTTTGCCGGGTTCTCCGTCGGTGCGGAAACGGCGGCGACGAACAGCAGGCCGCATAGGATCAGCGCCGAAAGAACGGCGGCGCTGAGTATCGTTCTCAGCTTATGGTGCGTCATGTTCGGATCCCTTTCACAGTGGTATACGTCCAAAATTGTATCATGCGGTCTCTGCGGTGTCAATACGTCCCTCTCGTTTCTTTTTATAAAAACAGAAAGCCGTTTTTGTGACATGTGACGAAAACATGTAAAAACCGCGGCGCAGCGGAACCGCAGACAAAAAGTCACTTGAATTTCGCATAAAATGTTGTATAATACAGTTATACTGTTTAAAATTATCGGATTTGGGAGGAATTTTTATGGCCAATTGTCCGAAATGCGGACATAAGCTGCGGCTGACCGATCTGAGCCAGTTCTGCCCCGAGTGCGGCGTGAATATGCGGTTCGTGGGGTTTGAGGAAAACTTCTACCGCGAAGCGAAATACGCCGAGCTGGCGCAGGCCAACGTGAAGGTCAAGTTCAAGCGCTTCAAGGCGGCGTTCCTGGGCTCAAAGCTCACCATCGTCCGCCTGTGCTTCGCCGTGCTGCCCGTGCTGGCGCTGCTGGTCCCCAACGGCTCCTTCTCGCTGGCGCTGCCGTTCTACGAGAAGAAGATCGACTTCGGCCTGTTGGGGCTGGTGTCGCTGTTCACCGGCGGCGGCGATTTCGGCTACGTGACGCAGATGCCCGGCTCCGAGCTGGCGGGCGGGCAGTTCGCC
Source organism: Clostridia bacterium (assembly GCA_017428085.1). GTDB lineage: Bacteria > Bacillota > Clostridia > Oscillospirales > Acutalibacteraceae > RUG806. Next base: position 29,035 of record JAFRRP010000023.1, read on the forward strand.
GCTCTGCGGACGGCGCTGTTCGGCTATCTGGCGGTGGCCGCCTTCGCGGTGTTCACGCTGCTGGCCTCTCTCTTATGCTTCATCAGCATTAAAAACATGCAGAAGGTCGTCAGCGGGTTCGCCTGCGCGGGCATCGTCGTCAGTATCGTCGCCATGGTCCTGATCGGCGTCTTCGCCAAAACGCCCGGCGAGGTCGGCATCCTGACCGGCAAGGGCGGCGTGGGACTGCTGGCCGCGGTCGCGGCCTTCGCGGCGGTGATCGTCGTCAACCTGCTGCTGGACAAAAAGGGCATCCCCGTGGAATACGCGGAGGGCATGGAGGAACGCGCGCGGCTGTACAAAGAGCTGAAGGCCGGCAATCTGGACCTCGACAAGCTGCCCCAGCCCATCGTGGAGACCGCCGAAACGCGGAAGATCGACGAGGAGATCGCCAAGGAGCAGGAAGATTACCGCAAGGCTCACGAAAAGGAGGCGGAGCAGGATGGCTGATACCAACGTAAAAATGCCCGATAAAGAAGAATTATTGCGGCAGGAAGAAGAACTGGAAAAGAAAAATAAAGCGATGTACCCCGTGATCATCACGGTGCTGTGCCTGATCTTCGCGGTGGGCTTCATCTACGGCATCCGGCTGCTGCTGAACATGGAGGGCACCTTCCCGCCCTCGGTGCTGACTGAGGGAAAAACGCCCGTGCCGCAGACCAACGAGGAGCTGGCCGACTATCTCAACGGCGTGGTGGAAGCCGCCGTCGCCGCGAAGCCCAAAACGGACATGGAATGGAAATTCCGCGTGAACAACGATTCCGTGACCACCGACGGTTCCGAATCGCTGAAAAACACGCTGCTGTTCCTGATCGACCCGGCAGAGGACGCGATCTCCGACGGGATCGAGAAGCGCGGCGTCGACTACGGCGAGGACATGAGCACGATACTCTGGAAGCCCAACCTCACCGCCGCGGATATCGAGAGCTTTACCTGCGATTACATCTACTACCGCTGCAAATCCTGCGGTCAGACCAGCGCGGAACCGGTGGAGAAATGCGACGTCTGCGGCTCCGACTATCCCTATCTGATGCACTATAAAGACAATTACGGTTTCACCGTGGTACTGAAAAACGACGCGGGACTGGCCGCGCGGCTGTTCACGCCGAACACGAACGACGTCGTTTCCATGATCCGCCCCGAAGTGGAGCCCTTCGCCGCCCTTTCGGATATCCAGTCGGAGATCACAGGCCTGAGCATCCGCTTTGAGACGAACCGCGCCACCGACGAGCTGAAGAACCTGATCTACCATAAGGACGTGAGCGCCTCCGCCGACGTGCTCGTCAGGGACATACACCTGGGGGCTGATCCGGCCGACTGCTCCGCCGACCTGACGGAGGAGAGCGTGTTCACGTTCACCTGGCCCGCCGTGGTGCTGAACCGGCACGAGCTGACGCTGGCCCCCGGCAAGCGGGAGCAGATCACCGCGGAACGCATCTGCGACGACCCCAAGGCATATACCATCACCTGGACCTCCTCCGACGAAAGCGTAGTGACCGTGGACAAGAAGGGCTACGTGAAGGCCGGCAAACTGACAGGAGACGAGCCCGGCAAGGCCACCGTGACGGCGAGCTTTGAGTTCGACGGAAAGACCTATTCCGATTCCTGCGAGGTGACGGTGAAGGTCTCCGTGGAATACATCCAGCTCAACCGCCATAAGCTGACGCTGAACGCCGGCGAAACGGAGACCCTGATCGCGAAAGTCGCCAGCGACAACAAGGGCTTCGCCATGAAAAAGCCCACCGTGCAGACCGTATCGTGGTTCACCACGGACGAGAGCGTAGCCACGGTTGACGAGAACGGCACCGTAACGGCCGTCGCCCCCGGCACCGCCACCGTCTACGCCCTTTCCGACGACGAGTATTACCGCTCGTCCTGTGAAGTCACCGTGAAGTAAGGAGGGAGAACGCGAAAATGGCTGACGAAAAGAACACCAAGTCTTTTGTGGAAGGCGTATTTTCGGCGGAAGACAACTCCGCGGCGAATATCTCCGAACAAAAGCTGAACAAATACAGCGCCCTTGCCACGAAGATGTTCCACACCGGCGTGCTGAGCCCCAAGGAGATGGCCTACCCCGCGATCTCCGACCTGGCCAGCAAGCTGATGGCGGCGCTGGACAACTACAAGATGCTGTACTACGTCAAGGTGCTGAAGATCGACCTGACCTACATCGTCCTCATCGACATGCTCATCGGTCTTTACAACACCCTGAACGACCCGCTGATGGGCGCGCTGTACGACCGCACCCGTACCCGCTGGGGCAAGGCCCGCCCCTACATCCTGCTGGGCGCCGCCCCGTTCTATCTTTCCACGGCGCTGCTGTACTGCGGCGGCCTGTTCTTCGGCACCGCTACCGCCAACGACCCGAAAAAGATCATCTACGTCTTTCTGATGCTGTTCATACAGGAGACCTTCTCCACCATCTACGGCATCCCGCGGGGGCATATGCTCTCCATGCAGACGGTGAACCCCAGCGACCGTATCGCGGTGGGCCTGCTGCAGCAGTATATCGGCGGCCTGGGCGCCGGCATCATCTACGCCATGTTCGCCCCCATCATCGACTTTACGGAGCACGGCTACATCCACGTGTCCCTGCCCGTGCTGTACTCGGTCGTGGCCATCGTGGCCTCCACGGCGGGCGTCGTCGGCAACATGAGCATGGCCATCCACTGCAAGGAGCGCATCATGCTGCAGCCCAAGCCCGCGCCCCTGTCCAAGTCCCTGTTCTATATGCTGAAAAACAAGTACCTGCTGCGCAACACCATCGCCGCCTACTCCACCTCGTTCATCAGCAGCGGCGGCTACTCCTGGGACGTGACGACGCATCTGGAGATCTTCGGCAGCGACAAGGTGCCCGGCTCCGTCGCCAACTTCTTCGTGGAGCTGGGGCAGAATATCGTCAACCCCCTCAGCCTGACGTTCATCCCCAAATTCCAGAAGATGTTCAAAAACAACCGTTCCGCCATCATCACCCTGCGGCTGTGGGACCTGCTGACCAAGGTGGTGATGTGCGTGCTGACCATCCCCTTTGTGGATAAGCGTCTGTTCATCTGTATCGTCTCCTTCGTCTGCCTGACCGTCGACGCCGCCAACAACGGCCCCGCCAGCGTGTTCGAGGCGGAGGTCGGCAGAGAGATCAACGACTACACGGAGTATATGACCGGCGAACGGCCCGACGGCACCATCGGCATCTTCGTGCAGCTGCTGGGCGAGTTCATCCGCCCCATCCGCACGGCGTTCGGCCTGGCGATGATCAAGTGGAGCGGTTACGACACCACCCTGCCGCAGCGTCCCTGGGCGCAGGGCAGCAAGCTCGTGTACCAGAGAGTGTTCTTCCTGTACCGGGGACTGGGCATCTTCGGCACCCTCGTGAACATCATCCCCTATTTCTTCTACGATCTGGTAGGGGAAAAGCGGGAGGCGATGTACATCGCCCTCAACGAGCGCCGCGCGCTGCTTGCCAAAGAGGACAAGACCAACGAGGCGCTGGAAGAACTCATCTCCAGCATCTCCGAAGAGACGACCTGAACACGGACATAAAACGCAAAGGGACCCGGACACGCGTCCGGGTCCCTTTTTGCTTTTTATTTATGGCGCGGGATAAAAAACCGCTTATTCCGCCCTGCCGACGTCAATGATCAGCTTGCCGCACGTTTTGCAGTAGGACGCGCTGACGGTCGCCGCGCCGGCCCATTCCGACGCAAGGCAGAACTCGTCGGCTTCCGGGTCCAGACGGATCATCCGCCAGATCCGGCTGTGGTTTTTCGTAATGAAATCCATCCTGACGCCGTCCGCGCGGATCTCCCCGTCTTTCATCTGACCGGAACAGATCGGACAAATCATCAACAATACCTCCCATGAGCACGATCGCAGAAAAACACTGTTATTCCCCGTCGCCGTCGTCCGGCAGCTCCTTTTTGCCCGTCAGGGCGCTGAAGGCGCCGCCGATCAGGCTGCCCACCAGCGTTTCCAGCTTTTCGCCCTTCAGCGTCGCCATCACCTCTTTTTTCGTTTGGCTGTCCGCCGCGCGGTAAAGCTGCACCAGCTTTTTTCCGTGGCGGTCACCTTCATGGAGGTGGTGTTCGCCCCCGCGGGCGGTTTGGAGGCAGAGGAAGAAGAGGATGTTCCCTTTGCCGCGTCCAGCAGCGACTTCGGCGTCACGCCCGTGGCCTTGGCCACCTGCTTGAGCTGCTCGGTCGTCAGCTCCTTTTCGCCGCGTTCCGCCCGTCCGATATCGGAGGCGGAACAGTTCTTCACCTTGCGGGCCAGCTGCTCCTGCGTCATGCCCGCGTCCGTCCGGGCCTCTTTGATCAGCTTGCCGACCCTTTTCGCGTTCGCCATGTGGATCTCCCCTTTTCTGTTTTTCATTATTATGTTAGCACACCGCCGCGGCAGATGCAAGGACATATTTTGAGGTTCAATGAACGGCATGTGACAGAACAAACAGGAATCGGCGGGCAAAACCGGCAGCGCGGCACCTCAATGCCGCTACAGGCACGAACTATTTTGAAAAGGTTTTCGATGAAACGATGCCTATTGTGTCAGAGAAAACGGTCTGTGATCCAAAATCCGTTTCCATAGTTACAATTGTCAGAAGCGGCACTGAGGTGCCGCGCTACCATTTATGTTTTATGTCGTTTTCCTTAACCAAATGACATTGCGCCGTGCTGCGCAGACAAAAAAACAGCGGCGCGTGAAGCGCCGCCGGGTTGCGTGATATTTGCGTGTTGTAACTTACAGCTCCGCGAAATACTTGATGGTGCGGACCATCTGGCTGGTGTAGGAGTTCTCGTTGTCATACCAGGACACGACCTGCACCTGATACAGACCGTCGCCGATGGCGGAGACCATGGTCTGGGTGGCGTCGAACAGGGAGCCGAAGCGCATGCCGATGACGTCGGAGGAGACGATGGGATCCTCGTTGTAGCCGTAGGACTCGGAGGCGGCGGCCTTCATGGCGGCGTTGATGCCTTCCTTGGTCACGTCGTCGCCCTTGACGACCGCGGTCAGGATGGTGGTGGAGCCGGTCGGTACGGGCACGCGCTGCGCGGAACCGATCAGTTTGCCGTTCAGCTCGGGGATGACCAGGCCGATAGCCTTCGCGGCGCCCGTGGAGTTGGGCACGATGTTGGCGGCGCCGGCGCGGGCTCTTCTGAGGTCGCCCTTTCTGTGGGGGCCGTCCAGGATCATCTGATCGCCGGTGTAGGCGTGGATGGTGCTCATGATGCCGCTCTGGATGGGAGCGTAATCGTTGAGGGCCTTGGCCATGGGAGCCAGGCAGTTGGTGGTGCAGGAAGCGGCGGAGATGATCTGATCGTCGGCGGTCAGGGTGTTCTCGTTGACCGAGTAAACGATGGTCTTAAGATCGTTGCCCGCGGGGGCGGAGATGACGACCTTCTTGGCGCCGGCGTTGATGTGGGCCATGCTCTTATCCTTGGAGCAGTAGAAGCCCGTGCACTCGAGGACGACGTCCACGCCCAGCTCGCCCCAGGGGCAGTTGGCGGCGTCTTTTTCCGCGTATATTTTCAGGGTCTTGCCGTCCACGGTGATGGTGCCGGCCTCGTCGTCGGCGGAGATGGTGTGCAGGTTCTCGCCGATCACGCCGCAGTAACCCTTCTGGGCGGTATCATACTTGAGCAGGTGCGCCAGCATCTTGGGGCTGGTCAGATCGTTGATGGCGACCACTTCGTAGCCCTCCGCGCCGAACATCTGACGGAACGCAAGACGGCCGATTCTGCCGAAACCGTTGATAGCAACTTTAACAGACATGATAAAATTCCTCCGTTTTTTGACGCGCCGTTATGACGCACCTTATTTTTTCATGATAATTATACCAAAAAATATTTTGTTTGCAAGCGATTTGTTAAAAAAGTAACTTTGCGGGAAAATGTTTGGCGTTTATGACATTTTTGCAATAAGTTTGAAAAAGTTATTACTGCATATTCACCACTGATACCGATCCGATCTCCCGATCGCAATCAGGGGGCGTCCCCGGAGGGGATCGGATCGAAAAACGGCAATCCGTGCAGGCATCCATATGCCGGAAGGGCGCATACATTTCCGAAATCACTGTTGACAGATCACGTTTAACCCATTAAACTGGAATTGTATGGAAACGTCAATCATCATTCCCCGGAAAGGACGGATCGTTATGAAGCTTACAAAGAAACTGCTTGTTCGGCTGACGGCCCTGCTGTCCGCAGCGGCTATGCTCTTCGGCACGGCTGCCGTCGCGGGCGCGGCGGCGGAACCCGTGTTCGAGTACCTTACCTGCCCGGAGGAGGCAGTCAGCCCCTTTGAGGAAGCCCTGCTTGACCGGGCCGGCCCGGGGGATGATCTGCTCTCCAACCGGGGCTATGAGGAGACGGGCCTTTACATATCGCCCTACTGGACCTGCCGCGCGGCGGGAAAAGAGGTGCCGGTATACGCCGCCATGTGCTACGACGGGGGGCCTGACAGAGGCGTGTTAAGCTCCTTTATCTACCTTTTCGTCAGCGATTTCGCCGACGGGATCACGCTGGAGCTGGACCGGGGCGAAGCCGTGAAAAACGCCGTTGTGCTTCCCACCACCCTTGGCGCGAGGGCGGCAGTATCCGGAAGCACGGTGCGCTTTACCGCGGATAAGACCGGTATTTACACCTGCCTGATCAACGACGACTGCCTGCTGGACGCGATCACCATCTTCGTGCGGGACTGCCCGGACGAGGAGGCGGAGATCGCCGCCTACCGGGAGAAATACGGCGCGGACCGGGTAAAGGTGTTCACCCCCGGCCGGTACGACCTTGACTACATCGACACGGCCAACATCGACGCCCTGTATTTTTGCCGGGGCGCGTATCTCTGCGCCACGCATCTGTACGATATCCGCAAGGAGGGGGACGTTGCCAGCCCGCGCACGTTCCTGGACTTCTGCAACAAGACCGACGCGGTGATCGACGGCTTCGGCATCCTCGACTTCAACCGGGTGGACCGGAACGAGATCGGCTATATCACCATCAGCTACTGCACCGACTGCTCCGTGGAGGGCCTGCTGTGCCTGAACCCCGCGAGCTGGAATTTCGCGACCCACGCCGTCAACGGCCTGAAGATACGCGATATCGCCGCTTTCGGCTACCGCACTAACAGTGACGCCCTCAACGTGTGCTGCTCCGAGAACGTGACGGTGAGCGATTGCTTTGCCCGCACCGGCGACGACTCCTTCAGCGCGAAAACCACCGCCCCCGGCATCCCGCTGCGGCACGTCCGCTTTGAAAACTGCGTGGGCTGGAGCAACAAGTGCCGCGCCTTCGGCATCACGGGCGAGGTCAACAGCCCCATCGAGGACGTGGTATTCGCCGACTGCGCGGTGATCTACCGCAACGCCACCTGGGACAACAACCGGGTGTGCTCGCTGGCCGTTTCGGTGGAATACGGCGGCGCGGAGATCAACAACGTGGTGTTCGAGAACATCGAGATCTACCGGGATACCGGCCGGGCCATCTTTGTGCTGGTGACCAACAAGCAGCTGCAAAACGTCAAAATGAAGGGCATCGTCTTCCGCAACATCAGCTACAACGCGGACGTTGAGGGCCGGATCGCCTCCGTCATCAAGCCCACCGCCGGCGAAAAGGTCCGCCTTTGGTTCTTCCGCCTGTTCAAGCAGCTCCTGCCCTTCGGCTGGCTCGACGGAAGGTTGGAGGATCCCCCCGTCAACGGCAACGAGATAGAGGTGACCTTCGACAACGTGACGGCCAACGGCGTCAAGCTCAACCGCTTCAACTTCGGCAGGTATTTCAAGACCTCCGGCAACGAGGATATCTATTTCAAATAACGGAAAACCGGGGTTCCCGATCACGAACAAACCGGAAGAGGTCGCGCGATACCTCTTCCGGTTTCTTTTTTCGGGATTTATCCGCCGTCGCCTGACGCCTTTACTTTTCAGACAGATGGATCTTCGCCATGGCGATGCTGTAGTTCGATTCCTCGCCGGGGGGATTGTTGGCGTAATACACGTCCGCGCCGTCCGCCGTGACGAACAGCGACGGGCTGTAGCCGCAGCGGCCGTGCCCGGCCGCCTGCGTGTAGGGCAGCGGATTGTCCACCGGGGCGAAGGTCTTTCCGTAGTCGAAGCTCAAAAACCAGTCCGACCCCGTGTTGGTGCGGCCCTTCGCCATGTGGTTCGCCGTCACGATCAGGGTGCCGCATTTGCCGCCCACCGGGGACCAGGCCACGTAGGGTGAGGAGCCAAAGGGTCTTTCCCGCGGCGGAAACGACCGTACCGTAGTCGGCGACGTCGCCCCAGTCGTCCAGCGAGGTCGAGCGCTTGCAGTAGATGGTGTAGCTGCCGATGCCGCCCATTTCATACACCATGTAATATTCGCCGTTGCCCAGCTTCACCACGCTTGCCATACCGGGCCGCAGCTCCGGGTCCGCGCAGGCCACGCACTCAAGCTTCTCGCTCCAGTGGATCAGGTCGGTGGAATACTTGTACACCAGCTTCTGGGAATGGGCGGGATCCGAATCGTCGGCATAGAAGCAGAACAGCCGTCCCGTTTCCTCCTCGTAGATCAGATAGGGCTCCCACACGCCCCAGTCCGTGCCCCCGGCCTTGTCCACGTTGCAGAAGGCCCGGAACGTCCGGCCCAGATCGGTGCTTTCGTACAGGGTGATGGTGCTGTCGGTGACTCCCGCCCCGGTGATGGAGGTGGCGGCGAGGATGACCGTCCCCTTTTCAAAATCCCCGATATCCGCCGGCAGCTCATAGAGGAAGGGCATCCACTCGCAGTAATAGTTGTTATAGTCGTCCGTCACGTGGCACAGCTTCTGCCACGTCCGCCCGTCGTCCGTGCTGGAAAAGACCGGATAGGTGCTGTCCCACTGCTCAAAGGAGACCAGCAGCGTGCCGTTGTCGGCCTCGTTCTTCTGATGGGCCAGCCGGAGGATGGTCGGGTATTCGCAGACGGTCTCTCCGGCCGGCGCGAAGATCTCGCTCTGCCGTTCCACCGAGAACCGGACCGGAAGCCGGTCGTAGGAGATGGTTTTCTCATTCAAGGACGGAAACACCGCCCGCAGCAGCGTTAAAAAGAAAACCAGCAGCTTGAAAAACAGAAATCTCATATGCGCTCTTCCTCTCTTTCATTACGATTGATATCGTTCTCCGTCCGTTACGCGCCGAACAGATCCAGCAGGCGGTTCCACAGCGCTGCGAAATAATTCAGCAGCCGACCCAGCGGGCCGTCGTAGGAGGCGCTGAAGCGCACGTTTTCGCTGTTTTTCATCGTATGGAACGCCGTGCGGTAATTCAGCGGGCCGATGGTTTTTCCTTTATAGGTAAAATTCTCAAAGGTCACGTTGCGGATCTTCGCGTCCTTCAGCCCGTTTACAGTACACTTTTCCCCCGCGGACAGCACCGTGATATTGCGGAACGTCACGTCCGAGATGCCCTTGCCGGGGGTGTTCTTCTTTTCATAGTTGTCGCGCACGGTCAGGCGGATGGGCTCTCCCTTGGTCACCCGCTCGATGCGGATATCCTCAAAGGTCAGGTCGTGGACGAAGTTGCCGTCGCAGGAGTTGACGCCGATGGCGCCCCAGTAATACGAGGAATCCTCATAGTCGTCCAAAATATCGATATCGCGGAAGGTCATGTTGCAGATCTCGTCGTCTTTGCCGATGCCGCCGATATAGATCGCGTGGCCGCAGTCGGTAAGGAACACGCAGTTTTCCACCAGCCAGTCGCGGCAGCCGCCCACGGCGAACCAGCAGGTGCCGGAGGCGACGACGCTGTCGTCGTTGCTGCGGAAGTAGCAGTCCCGGATCTCGATATTCTCGGCGGACATCAGGTCGATGCCGTCGGCGAAGTCGGAGCAGGAGAACAGCTTCACGTTCTCAAACCTCGCGTCCTTCAGGTTCTGCCCACAGACGGTGTAGGCCGTGGCGTTGCGGAAGACGACCCCCGAAACGGTCAGCCCGGTCACGTCGATGGCTTCGACGCCGGAGATACGAATGCCGAAGGCCTCCGTGATGGATGCGTCGGTGGCCTCCCAGGTGTTCCAGTCGTAAAGATCCACGATACCGCGCCCGCCGATGGTCACGTCGTGGGCGCCCCTGTCGGGCTTGATGCGGGATTTGAGCACCGCGCCGTCAGCCAGCCAGACCGTCTGGCCGCTGTGCACGTACAGGATGGGAACGCCGTTCTCCACGGAGATGCGGCTGTCGTTTTCCACCGTGTGCACCCCCGGTCCGAACCAGAGGACGTCGGGATCGGCGGGGTCCGGCGCGTCCGTGAGGATGCCGTTGACGAACAGCTGTAAATTGTGCATCACGTCGCCGTCAAACTCCACGGAGAGCTGGCAGGGGTGATCCACTTCAAAGCACAGCGTGCCGTTCTCCGCCGTGCCCTTGATCCCGTCCGAAAAGGGGCGGATCTCCGCATTGGCAAAGGGCTGCTTCGGCGTGACGCGCACCTGCATGGTCCCTTCCAGGTCCACGGAGGCGAAGAACGTCTCCGTACAGGTCTTGCGGCCTCTTGTGACCAGCGCGGAGCAGACGGGCACGGAAAGCCATTCCCCGCCCGCGCTGACTTCCACCACGTAGTCGTCCCGCATGTCGAACCCTGCCGGGGCGTCGTACACCACCACCCGGCTGCCGGTGGCTTCCTCCCCCGCCGCCAGCGCGGAAAGCGCGCCGGGGACCAGCAGCAGCATCGCCGTCAACAGACAGGCGATCCGTTTGAAATGATGCTTTTTCATCGAAAATTCCTCCATTTTCATTGGTTGAACGTCAATCAGGGAGCAGCCCCAACGTCATTTCGTCCGCCACAAAATAATCACAGGTCTTCTTCTGACGCGGCGGCAAGCGCTTCCGGCGTAAGACGGATCCGGAACTCCTCCTGCGCCGTCACGCCGTTCAGCCGCAGCGCTCTGCCCTTTTCAAACAGAAGCGGCTCGTCCGTGAAGACCGGCGCGCCCTGCGGCAGGGCAAAGACCCGCAGCAGCATCTTCTTTGGGAAATCCCACCGTTTCAGGCCGATCTCCCAGGGCTCGCCCCGGTAATAGTCGTCGGCGACCTTGCGGCCGTCCAGCAGCAGCTCCGCCTGATCGCCCTCATAATCGACTGTCAGGAATACGTCGTCTCCTGAAACGTCCCCTTCGATCATCAGGTCATATTCCCGGTACAGGTCGCTCATGACCATCCTCGGACGCGCGTCCAGCCGCACGGCAGAGGGGGGCAGCGGCAGCGAGTACCGGGCAAGCTCCCCTTTCGCTGTATCTTTGCAGCCCGGCAGCGCGGGAAAGCTTTTGAGTTCGATATTCCTCCGGGCAAGGCAATATACGCCCTCTTCCGTTTCGATCACCGGCTGCTCGCAGATCAGCAGATAGTCGTCGCCAAAACGGACCTTGACGGCGTTTTTCGCGTCCTCCCGGGAGAGGGTCAGCACCTTCGCCCCGGGGCCGTTCCACCGGTATTGCGGGTCCCGGTCCGCGTAGAAGACATACCCGTCCCGCAGGCGGCACAAAGGCGTCGCCGCCGCGCTGAGCAGCTCCGCATCCCCCAGCTTCATGTGGAACGGCAGAAAGAAATATTCGCCGGGGTCAACGGAGATCGCCGGGAATTCCACGTCCCCGGCCCGCAGGCGGACGTTTTCGTGCCGCTTCATCTCTCTGCGGCGCTGGTAATTGTTGATGAAGAGGAAGCCGGACTTGCCGTCGGTCCGCACCGCCGTGCGCAGAACCTCCGTATTTTCCGGGTCCTGTGGGATTTCATCGGGAATGACGGCGTCCATGGGCGCCAACGTTTCGCCGAAATCCTTCAGAAACATGGCCAGCATCCGGATCTCCCGGAAGCTGTCCGCCACGGTTCCGTATTCCCGCAGCGGCGCCTGAAAGTCATAGGAAAAGGCGGGGAGGTCGCAGCTGTTCCCCGCGGAACGGCTCTCCTGCAGGGTGGTGCGCTCCCCCACCGGGTTGGTGCCGCCGTGATAGACGTAGTAGCCCAGCATATTCGCGCCGCTGCCCAGCTTGACAAGGGAGTTTGCGCCGGTATCCGTCCCGCTGACCCTGGGTCTGCGGTTCCAGGTGACCTGTAACCCGCCGCCCAGCTCCGCCGTCAGGAACGGGAATCGGGCAGGGTCGAACCGGTAGCAGCCGATGTTGGGCAGATGCGCTTTGTCCGCAAAGATGAAGCAGTCGCTGGCGGGAAGCTCCTCCGTAGAGGAATCCCAGGGCGCCTCCACGTAGCCACCGCTGACGGGCAGCAGGTCGCCCACGTAGCCGCCCCATCCGGTGGCGGTCCAGTAGGGCGCGTCGAACCCGATCTCACGGGCCAGCCGGGTAAGCGTCCGGATGTGTTCGTCGCCCCGCCCCTCGCCGCCGGCGCTGTATTCGTTTTCGATCTGGACGCCGATGACGGGGCCGCCGTTTTTCAGCAGGTCGCTTTCCACCTGCCCGAACAGCGACGACCAGAAGCGTTCCACGGCACCCAGATATCCGGGATCGTCGGAACGCAGCCGCCAGCCCGTTTCCAGCAGCCAGTCCGGGAATCCGCCGTGGCGGGCTTCCCCGTGGCACCAGGGGCCGGGGCGGAGGAACGCGAGCAAACCGACCTCTTTGCAGCAGCATAAAAAGGCGTGTATATCCCTGTCGCCGTCCCAGCGGATCTCACCGGGGCGTTCCTCATGGTGGTTCCAGAACAAATAGGTGGCGACGATCTCCACGCCGCCCGCTTTCATTTTTTCAAGCTCTTCCTTCCAGTACCGGCAGGGGTAGCGGGAGAAATGGAATTCCCCCATCACCGGCAGCCAGGGTCTGCCGTCCCGCGTCAGATATTGTTTTGTCCATCCGTATCGTATCATAGCCGTATCCTCTTGTGTTTACCCCATATTTACCACGTTCACCGGCTTGCCTTCCATGAATCCCCGGATATTTTCTTTGAGGATCCCCATCAGCCGCACGCGGGTCTCGTAGGAGGCCCAGGCGATGTGGGGGGTGATGAAGATGTTTTTCGCGGAAAGCAGCGGGTTGTCCGCCCGGGGCGGCTCCGTGGAGAGCACGTCCACGCCCGCGCCCGCAAGCTTGCCGCTGTTCAGCGCGTCGGCCAGCGCCTGCTCGTCCACCTCTCCCCCGCGGGAGGTGTTGACAAGGAACGCCCCGTCCTTCATCTTGGCGAGGAAATCCGCGTTCACGAATCTGTCCGTCTCGGCCGTCTGTGGACAGTGGACGGTGACGAAATCGCACTGGGGCAGCAGCTCGTCCAGCGGCAAAAACCGCACGTCCGCGTCCGGGTATTTCTCCGGGTGGGCGGTGTTCACCAGCACCCGCATCTCAAAGGCCTTGGCCAGCGCCGCCACGCGCCGCCCGATGCGCCCGTAGCCGATGATCCCGATGGTCTTGCCCAGCAGCTCCGCCGTGGGGGCCTTCTGGTAGCTGAAATCCGGGTTGGCGGCCCACTCCCCCGCCGTGACGGAGGCCGTGTGCAGCCCCACCCGGTTGGCGAACTCTAAAATAAACGCGAACACCTGCTGCGCCACCGCGGACACCGAATAGGACGGGATGTTGGCCACCAATACGCCGCGCTCCCAACAGGCGTCCACGTCCACGATGTTGTAGCCCGTGGCCAGCACCGCGATCAGCTTCACCTCCGGCAATTGCGCCAGCGTTTCGCGGCTGACCGGCGTTTTGTTGAGAATGACGATCTGAGCGTCCCTCGCGCGTTCGACGACAAGCGCTTCCGGCGTGCGGTCGTACACGGTCAGGTCGCCGTACGCCTTCAGCCAGCTCCAATCCAGATCGCCGGGGTTGGCGGCGAATCCGTCCAAAATCACGATTTTCATTTTTTCTTCTCCTGTCTCTGTATAAAATCCGACACTTCTGATTTTCGGGTCAGAAGTGTCGTTTTCATCAGTCAAATGCCATCCGCATTCCGTCAAAGGAAGCTCAGCCGAACTTGAACTCGGGCGGCTGGGCGTCTTCCTTGCCGTCGTTCTTCGCCCTGAAATACGCAACCAGGTCCGTGATGTACTTGATGATGCCCATGATGAAACCTACAAAAGCGTCCATGTGACAGCCTCCTTGCGCGCCTTGCGCGATGATAGTATGAAATAAGTTGCCTTATTTTCCGTTTACAGCATACCACAAAATCTTTTTTTTGTAAAGGACCCCGAACAAAGATTTATAGGTTATTCACATTTTGATATTCATTTCATCAACTTCTCACGGCGGCGCAGTTCCGTTCGTCGGTCACGTCGTAGAGCCGCAGGCCGTGTTCTTTGATATACCGCCGCTGCCATTTCCAGAACAGATCCCGCACCCGGTACAGCCGCCGGTTCGCCGGTTCGCCGTACATTTGGGCCAGCTCGTTGACCGGCGGGATCGCGCGGTAATAATCGTCGTCCAGTCCTTCCACATACGCGACGATCTCGTCGCAGGTCATGCGCTCGAACAGGTCGATGTTGTCCGCCCGCAGCGTGATGAGCAGCGCGCGCTTCGTGTATTCCGGCAGCGGACCGTCGGCCAGCCATTCCGCCTCCGTCTTGTAACGGCGCAGATCCAGCAGCGCCCGCACGTGTTCCGGCAGTCCGGCCACGTCCTCCGGCGTGACGCGGTACGGCTCCAACAGATGCCCCCGGCCCCGGTGATCGGGCAGGAAGCAGCCGATCGGCCCGATCCCGGGAATGGCCTCCAGCGTGTCGATCAATTCCGGCAGCATGGCGAGGTTCTCCCGCGTGACGGGCACCGTCGGCGCGCAGACGATCCCATGAGCCGCCGCGCGGGAAGCCAACAGCAGCATGAAGTCGTAGTCGCCGTCGCGGGCCGCGAAGGCGTCATGGCAGGCGCGGTCCCCGAAAAAGGTGGTGTCGATCCGTTCGATCCCGGCGGCTTTGATCCGCGACAGCCAGCGGTCCGTCTCCTCTTCCGGCCGGATGGCGATGCCGTTGCACTGCAAAAACCGCGCGCCGATCCACCCGTTCGCCCGGTTGAAGGCGATATTCTCCAGAAGCTGCGGATATTCCGCGCAGAAGCCGACGTTGTAGAACGGCGGCTCGGGCAGGCCTTTATCCCTGCCCCAGGCGAAAAACCGTTCCGCCAGCCGTTTGCCCCGTTCGTAGTCCACGCCCTCCGCCTGTTTGCAGGAGCGCAGCAGGCAGTAGCGGCACGCGCACCCGCACGGCGCGCAGAGATTCATGATACCGATGGAGATCGTTTGCATGGCGGCCCTCCCTTCGTATGATAATGATGAAAGAGAAAAGAGAAATGATGAAAGCCGGAAGGGCTTCGCCCTTACCCATCGTATGAATTCGCCCGCAGGCGATTTCATCTTTCATTTTTCGCGCAAGCGCGCGGCCTCATTCCACACACAAACTTCGGCGTGCGGCTTATCCCACCGCTTCCCGCAGGATGCGTAGTCCGTCAGCACGGCGTTTCCGCCGTCCGCCTTCGGCAGCAGGAAGCGCACGGCCTCCCCCGTCTCCGGCGCCGCCCGTTGGGCCGGTGCGCCGGAAAGGACCAGCGGCGCGCCGAGGTCCGCCCCCGGCTCCTTCTGCGCGTCCCGCGCCAGCGTCAGCGCGCCGTACCGGTACGCCGTTTTGCCGTTGAGGGTTTCCGTCTCCAAAGCGATCCCGCCGGTCAGCGTCACCGTGTCGCCGCGCCACTCGCGGGTAATTGCCACATAGTTGTCAACGGGGTCCGTCGCCACCGGTTCGCCGTTGACGCAGACGACGGGTTTTTTGACAAAGGAAGGCACTCTCAGCCGCACGGTAAAGCGCTCCGGCGCTTCCGGGGAAACGGTCAGTCGCGCGTCCATGGCCGCCGGATAGTTCGTCTGACAGACCGCCGTCAGCTTTTTTCCGGCGGGCGTCGTCAGCGTCACGCCGCCGGACAGGTACGTGTTGACGGAAACGCCGTCGGCAGTTTGCGTGACGGCCAGCAGGGGCGGCAGCGCCGTGCCCGCGGAGGCGATGCAGGCACAGCAGCCGTAAAACCCGCCGCTGCGGAAAAATTTCAGCCCGCCCACGCCCCGGCCGCGGGTCCGGTCCACCAGCGGCGAATAGCTGTCGAAGGGCAGGGCGCTGAGCCAGTCGCCGGTGCGGGCGTCCCGCTGCATCAGCATGTGTTCGTTGATCGCGCCGTACAGCGCGTTATAGGCGGAGCGCTCCACCTCCGCGAAATACCGTTCTTTCCCTGTCAGCGCGAACAGCCGCGCGCAGAAGCGCATCCACGTGACGGTGACGCAGGTCTCCTGCATGATCCCCTCGGAAAAGACCGTCTGCCGGACGGCGGAGTGGTCGAACAACTCATGGGTGCAGCCCGCGCAGCCGATGGCGGTGATGTCGGTGGCCGCCACCTGCGCCGCAAATTTTTCCACCGTGTCCAGATAGAACCGGTCTCCGGTGACCTCGTACATGGCCAGCAGCCCCTCAAAGAAGGAGATCGTCTCATAGGCCTTGACCTCCGGGTACTCATACGGGGGGAGCTTATCCGCCGCCGCCAGCTCGATCAGGTTGCCGTCCTTACAGCCGCCGGTGGAGAGGATATACCGGGCGAAATCGAGGCAGCGCCCGTCCCCGGTGAGCTTATAAAGGTCAACGATCGGCTCCAGCACGCTGCAGGAGTTCACCCCGCCCCAGGAGGTGCTGGTCAGCGTGATCTCGGTCTTCCCCTCGCCCAGCGCGTCGAAAAGCCGTTGGGCATGGGCGGTCATCGCCGCGAAGACGCGCGCCTTCAGCGCCTCGTCCTTGCAGATGCGGTAAAAGTGCAGGAATCCCGTCAGCACGTACTTGCGGCCCCAGATGTCCCACCCCTTCCAGCAGTCGTCCTGCGGATAGGTGGAAAAGGCCCCGTTGGGCCGCTGCGCCGCCAGCAGACCTTCCGCGGCTTCGCGCAGGGTGTCGTACAGCGCTTCGTCGCCGGTGTACTGATACGTCAGGCAGCCGCCGCGCATGGTCTTGCCCCAGTATTCGCAGCGCCAGCCGTCGTCGATGGCGTCGCTGTCCTCTTTGAATACGTCGATGAATTTCCGCCACATGGCCGCGTCCAGCAGCTGATGGCGCAGCGTGAAGCGCACTGCCTCATCCGCTTTGCCCGTATACCGCGCCGCCCCCGCGCCGGGGAACGCGTGCTTATAATCCGCCATATCCAAGCACCCGATTTCTTTTCTTTTTTTCGGAAACAATATATCATACGACGGACGACTTTGCAAGGGAATGTGGAAGAAAACGGTGAAAACTATTGAAAAAAAACGCCCTGTATGCTATATTTTTTTCGGTATCCGATTACCGAAATCACGACCGTTTCCGCGGTCGAAAAAAAAGGAGTTTGTATGATGGAAAAACGGATCGCGCTAATATTGGCGCTGGTAATGGTACTGTCGCTGGCCGCGTGCGGCGGCTCCGGCGGCAAGAGCGGCAATGAAGGCGGCGGCGAAGAGGAAGGTTCCGCCGTGGGCGCCGGCGTTTCCGCCGATACCGCCGTGGGCGACAAGATCACCATGGGCAAGCTGGACGGCGAAGCGCTGACGTGGACCGCCGCCGGCAAGGGCGTCGGCACAATACTGCTGGTCTCCGACAAGGTGCTGATGCGGCGCGCCTTTACCGGGGAGGACAACAATTCCGCCACCTGGAAGGACAGTGAGATCCGCGCGTACCTCAACGGCGAATTCCTGGATTCCGTATTCACGGAGGAGGAAAAGGCCCTGATCGCCCCCACCGAGCTGCTCACCGTTGCCTTTGATTTCGACGCATATCAGAACGTCAACGAATACACTACGGACAGCGTGTTCCTGCTCTCCGGCAGCGAGTACGCGCGCTACGTAACGCCGATCAAAGACTTCAAATTCGGCATTCCCACCCAGGCGCTGCTGGACGACAATGTCTACATGGCGGACGTGGAGGGTTCCGACACCGTGACGCAGGCATGCGGCTGGATCCTGCGGGACAACGGCAGCCAGGAAGTATATACCGTCATGGACGTGTACGGCTTCGACGGCACCGTTTCCACCTACGGCAGCGATAAGACGAGCAAAGGCGGCATCCGTCCCGCCATGTGGGTATATACGGATAAAGCCCTTGCCGACGGCTGGAAAGCCGGAACGGCCTCCCTGCCCGCGGACGAGGCGCTTGACGCGAAGCTGGCAGGTCTTTCGGTGGGCAGCAGCGTCACCTTCGGCACCGGCGTATATGCGGATCCCAACAAAGGCGCAATGGAGATAGGCTGGAAGGTGCTGGACGAGACCGAAGACGCGTGGCTGCTGTATTCCGACGAGCTGCTGGGCGCTTACCGGTTCGGCGAGGAAGACGACGAGACCCTGACGTGGGCTGCCTCCGAAGCGCGCGCTTACCTCAACGGCGACGAGTACATCAACGACCTTTTCAACCCCTGGGAGAGGGAAAAGATCAGACTGAGCCACATCACCACCTGCGGCGGCTCCGATTCCTGGGACGTGGATCCCGGTCCCGAGACCGACGATTACCTGTTCCTGCTGGACCGCGAGGAGATGGAAAAGTATTATCCCAACGAGGCGGACCGCGTGATCGCGGATGCCATCTACTGGCTGCGCAGCCCCGACTTCGTACGCGGCTGGTTCAGCTGCGTCAACGAGGCCGGAACGATCCGTGAAAACACCGCGGGGCATTATTACGGCCTGCGCGTCGCCATGTGGGTGTCGAAATAACGCTTGAAGATTTCAAGGGCGGGGATCTTCCGTTCCCGCCGCAAGGCCGCCGTCCGACAACGGCGGCCTTTTTTGTTTTTTTCGCCCTTTTCTCCATCACCGTTTTCCAAACAGGAAAATATCCGAAAAACGGTGGATTTCTTCAAAAGGCTATGGTAGAATGATAAAAAAAAGAAAGAGGACCTGAGGCGTGAAACGAATTCTGGTGGCCGGCGCGGGCCACGGCGGGCTGGCAGCCGGGGCGATATTGGCAAAAAACGGTTTTGACGTGACCGTGGTCGAGAAAGAACAACGGGAGGCGCTGGGCCACGACTGGGAGGACCGGTTCACCTTTTCCCTGCTGACGGAGCTGCTGGGGATCGCCGAGGCCGATCTGCCGGAGGGCTGCTGGCGGTACCGGGGCGATTGCGCCTTCGTCAGCCCCGCAAAACGGAAAAAAGTCGTGATCCGCTATACGGAGGAGACCCGGCAGAAGATCATGTGGCGCAAGCCCCTGCTGAACCTGCTGCTGGAACACGCGGAAAAATGCGGCGTGAAATTTTTGTTCGGGGTGGAGGCGCTGGGCCCGCTGACGGAAAACGGCAAAGTGACGGGCCTTTCCACCGCCGCCGGGGACTACGCGGCGGATCTGGTGATCGACGCCGCCGGAGTGTTCTCCCCGGTGCGCCGCAACCTGCCGGAAGCCTACGGCATTGAAAAAGACCCGCGGCCGGGCGACCTGTTCTACGCCTGCCGCGCCTATTACGACCGGCTGCCCGGCTTCGAGACGCCGGACGCGCCGTTTGAGGTATATCTTTATCACGAGGGCGAACGGGGCCTTTCGTGGTTTGGCGCCAACGAGGACGGCTGCGACGTGCTGATCGGGCGGACCTACCCGCTGACGCCGAAAAAGGTGGAGGAACAGCTGGCGATCTTCCGGCAGTCCCACCCGTGGCTGGGGGAAAAGGTCCTGCACGGCGGGCAGTTCGGCGTGATCCCGGTGCGCCGCCCCCTCACGCTGCTGGTGGACGACGGCTACGCCGCCGTGGGCGACAGCGCCTTTATGACCACCCCGATGAACGGCATGGGCATCGACCTGTCCCTGCAGGCGGGAAAGCTGCTGGCGGAAACCGTGCTGAACAACCGGGATCGCGACTTTACCGCCGAGGTCCTGTGGGCGTACAACCGGGATTTCCACCGGCTGTACGGCGGCGACACGGCGAAAAACGAGGGGCTGAAAAACGCCCTGCTCTCGCTGCCCGGTCAGGGGGTGGATTTCCTGTTTGAGGCCGAGGTGATCCAGTCCTCCGACCTGGCCGGGGCGGGCAAAAACACGAAGCTTTCCGCGCTGCTGGGCAAGTTTGTCCGCGGTATGCGGCAGCCGAAATCGTTCTTTACGATCCTCGGCGGGCTGACGAAGGGCGCAAAGGCGGCGAAATTATATAAGAACGCCCCCGCGCGGTTTGACCGGAAGGCCGTCCGCGCCTGGAGCGACGCCATCGAAAAGCTGGATATCCGATTTTACAGCTCCGCCAATTAAGGCAACGCCGGATAAACGGCGGAAGACAGGAATGAAACCGCAAGGCAGGTTAACGTCTGTCTAGGATCTCCGACGCCGTATTCCGGCGTTCAGACAAGCAGAAATCTTCAAGTATTATTCGGCGGAGCAGTCATCCGGCAGGGCGTAGACCCGCAGCAATACCGTGTCGCCAGCGGTCACGGTAAAGCGCGGGACGTATCCCGCGGCGGTATATGGGGAGATCTCTTCCTCCCCGACGGACGCGTCAAAGATGACGACGTCCGTTTTTTCGCGGGCCGGATCATGATAATACGTCTCATAAAGCGTTTCATGCGACGCCAGATGCGCGACCAACCAGGTGGAGCACGCGACGGAGGCTTCCCTCGGCAGAGAAGCAAGATACGCCTCCGTCACGGCAAGCTCCGTACGGTAAGCAGCGTAATACCGCGCGTAATCCGCGGCGCGGGGCAGCGTATTCTGCAGGGTAAAAAGCCCGCAGAACACGGCGGCGCAGACGACGGCTGTCCGGGCGGTTCCCGGCGGCAGGTCCGCGCCGTTCAACAGCGCGGCGTACAACAGAAACGCCGCCGAACCGAAGGAATACTGAAAGCCGATATCGTACTGATAGACGTACAGCGTCATCAGGTTGACAAGCACGGCGGGCAGCAGCAACAACAGCCGCGAGGGCCGCTTGGCCGTCAACGGCAGAAAGCCCAACGGGACCAGCATCTGCAGGCAAAACAGCAGCTTACCCTCATGCCCGCCGCTGTTTTCCGCCAAAAGCTGCGTCAACACATAGGCGGGACTGCGCAGGGCGTTTTGCACCGCTTCCCACAGACCGCCGCCCGCTGCGATATAGTTGTCGTACCGGTTCGTCATCACGCCCTCGCCGCAAACCGTCAGGATTTTCAGAGACGACAGGAACCACACCAACGCCAGCGCCAGCAATCCCGCACCGGCGGCGTATTTTTTTCGGTCAAGCAGCACGAACAGGGCGAAAAACGCGATATAAACGGCGGCGTCCTCTTTGACGGCCAGCACCGCCAGTGAGAAAAGGATTACCGGCAGTGGTTTTCCCCTTTCAAACCAGTAAAACAGCCACAGCAGCAGCGGCAGCAAAAAACAGTTCTCGTGAAAATCGTAATTTGTGCCGCTTGTTACCGCAGGATGGAACAGCACGATGACCGCAAACAGCGCCGTCCTCTCCGGACCAAACCCGTACCGGCGACACAGCAGCGTCATTGGCGCGACGGCGGAAGCGAGGATGACCGCCTGCGAAAGCTGCAGCGTAACAGGCGAAGGAAAAAGCCAATAGATCGGTAAAAGCAGATATAATACCGGCGACAGATGTACTGCAAAATGAGACAGCAGCCGGTCCCGTTCACAGGTGGTCACGGGCAGTCCCGTCCGCTTCATGCCTTCAAACATCTGCGCGAAGATACCGAAATCAAAATTGGGCGCGCGGAACGTAAGATACCGCAGCGCGCCCGTGCCGCCGACCACGGCGATAAACGTCAACACCGTAACGGCGATGAAAACACGCGCCTTCCGGCGGGACGGCAGAAACGGCTGATCCCCACGCCGCCGCAGGGCGTAAACCGACAACACCGCCCAAAGACCGCACAGGACCAGCCAAAAATACAGATCGGCGCACACAGGCAGCGTAACGGCGCAGTACCCGCCAAAGCCGATGCAAAGCAGCCGCAGCAGCACAGCGGTTCGCTCCGTTTTGCCACGTCTTTCCGTCACGTTGCAAACGATCAGGCAGCACAGCGCCGACAACACGAACAGCAGTATGAACAGCCGAAAATCGCCCCGGGCAAACACATCCACAGAATCGATCCCGCCAAGCATGCCGACGGTTCCGATTTTCAGCGTAAGCGCGGCGAAGCACCACGCTGACAGCAGTAACAGGATAACTTTCTCCAGGCCGCCGTCCATTCGGGCCGACAGTTGTTTGTATCTGTTTCTTTTCATCTTCTTCTAATTAAGAGGTCTTACGTTCCGGGCGACACGTAATCCGCGCTTTGCAGCGCCGAAAGCGAAAACACGGTATACGGCGAGCAGGCAAGGGCATACAGGTCTTCGATCTGAGCCACAGACTGCGAAGCGTCGGCGGTGATGTCGAACACCGTGCCGTCGGCGGCAACCGCCAGCTCGCCGTATCCGGCGTAAACAAAGGCGACCTCCCCGTAGGCCAGCGCCAGATTGAGATCGTTCCACCGGGGACCGCCCGCGCTGACGGAATAATGGACCTCGCCGTCCACACGGAACAAATCGACGGAAGCGATCACGCGATCCCCCACGCACACCGGAAGGGTAAGATAATCCAAATCGACAACGTTTTCCGTTCCGAGCGACGTATGGCAATACCCTGACGTCAAAATCCTGACGTCGCCGACGGAGCAGCTCGTTTCCGCTGCCGCCGCCTGCGCGATACCGTAGCCGTCCCGACGCAGCAGCTCCGCGATTTCCTCCGCCGTATAGCCCGTTCCGCGCACGACGGACGTTGTCTCCGCATACGCGGCAGGCGTCGTCACCCCGCCGGAATACCCGCCGTCGTCCGCCTTCTCCGTGGCAATCTCCCGCTTTTCCGTTGAGGGGTCGGTGGCCGACACGTTCTGAGTGACCGGCGCAGAGCCGGTTCCCGACGCGGGAACGGCAACGGAAGGCTCCGTCGCAGAGACATTTTCGTCAGTCCCGGTTATGTCCGCGACAGACGGCTCCACCGTATTGCCCGCACCCTCCGTGCCGCGGACGACGCTGCCCTCCTCCCCATACAGCGAGTCGGGTTCGTGAATGGAATGCTTCCCGGTCGTCACCCCTGCCGCAACGATCGCCACCGCCGCGCAGGCGGCTACGGCAGCCACGATCCGGACGGTCCTTTCCCAACGGCGGAACTGCACCGCCGCGGTCTCCGCATGCTCCACATAGGCGGGATCAACACCGCCCACTGCCTCCAGCAGATCAAAGCCGCTCATTCCAAAAATCCCTCCCGCCGTAATTCTTCCTTCAGCTCGTTGCGCATACGAAACAGCGTGGTCTTCACCTTGCTCTGTGAAAAACCGTACCGGCGGCTGATCTGTTCCACGCTGTCGAAGTACCAGTACCGCCGAACGAACACGTCGCGCCTCGCGGACGGGCAACGCGACAGAAAGTCGTTGATCGCCTGCGCCAATGCCCGAGCGTTCCATTCGCTTTCCACGTTATCGCCGGAGGGCAGGCATTCCGCCAGCTCCGCCGTCAACTCGCACACCGCGGCGGAGCGCTTTTCGGCGTTCTGCTTCCGGCAACGGTCAATGGCGATATGCCGCGCGATCCTGCCCAGAAAGGCGAACAGATACGTCCGCGGCTCATGGGGCGGGATGCGGTTCCACGCCTCCAGATAGGTGTCGTTTTCGCATTCCTCGGCCAAGGCGCGGTCGTTCAGCACGGCCTGCGCCAGCCCCCGCAGCCGCCCGCCGTATTTTTCGGCGGTATGCCGGATGGCGGCCTCGTCCCTTGCCAAAAACAGATCCACGATCATCGTATCCTCCAAACGCCGCGCCTCCTCTCAAAAAAAACGCTTCATCTGTAACAGCGCAAAAACACATGGCGGGGTTACAAAAAAATCAACAAAAAAATCCGCAGATTTTCTCCGCGCCGGACGGTTGAGTTTTCCGGCGCGCCGTGGTATAATCCAGTATATCATACCGCAAACGTATTTGGGAGGTTTTTTTATGCTGATCGAGATCCTGAACCTGCTCCTGCATCTGTTCGTCTGGATGAAACTGCTGAGTGGGGAAGACCTGCTGCCCGACATGGATGAGGTCAAGGATCTGCTGGGACAGGTCACCGTAGAGGAATGAATATCCAGGGGCTGCAGAAGCTGACGCTGCTGGATTACCCCGGCCATACCGCCTGCACCGTGTTCACGGGCGGGTGTAATTTACGCTGCCCGTTCTGCCATAACGCGCCGCTGGTGCTGGAACCCAACGGCAACGCCCCCTTTACCGAAGAGGAGATCTTCGCCCTGCTGGACAGGCGCAGGGGCATCCTCGACGGCGTGGCGGTCACCGGCGGCGAACCGCTGCTGCAGACCGATATCGGCGACTTCCTGCGGAAGGTGAAGGACCGGGGCTTTGCCGTGAAGCTGGATACCAACGGCTTTTTCCCGGACCGGCTGGAGGCGCTGCTGCGCGACGGGCTTGTGGATTACGCCGCCATGGACGTGAAGAACCGCCCCGAAAAATACGCCCTGACCTGCGGGCTGGAAACGGCGGACCTTGCCGCAGTGGAAAAAAGCATGAAGCTGCTGACGGAAAGCGGGATCGAATATGAGTTCCGCACCACCGTCGTAAAGGAATTTCACACAGCGGACGATATCGAAGCGATCGCCAAATGGATCTCCGGCGCCAAACGGTATTTTCTGCAGGCGTTTAAAGATTCCGGCGAGCTGCTCTCCGGCGGCTGCAGCGGCTGCGACGACGGGGAGATGTACGCAATGGCCGACCGGGCGAGGCCTTACGTGGCGCTGTGCGAGGTAAGGGGCGTCGGATAAAGCATTCCGAGCGCTGAGGAACGGGCCGTGCGGGAACACCGCGCGGTCCTTTGTTTTTCTTTGTTTCCCGGATATCCGTTCTGTTTCGATCATTTCGATATCTTGTATGAAATAATTTCATGGATAAATAAAAACCACAATATATTGATTTTTCTATTGACATTGGCAGCAAATGGTGGTATCATACTCGGGAACGCTTTTTGAGGACGAAACAGAAGAAAAAAGCCGAACAACGACGAATTGAAGAAAAGGAAGGGAATAACAATGTCTTATCAGGTCATCAAGAGAGACGGTAAAATCACCGAATTCGACATCAAGAAGATCACCGCCGCCATCACGCAGGCGTTTGAAGCCCAGAACAAGGAGTATCACCCCGGCGTGATCGATTTTCTGGCGCTGAAGGTCACCGCCGACTTCGAGCCCAAGATCAAGGACGGGCTGATCGCGGTGGAAGATATCCAGGACTCCGTGGAATCCGTGCTGGTGCAGGCGGGCTACGCCGATATCGCCAAGGCGTACATCCTTTACCGGAAAAACCGCGAAAAGATCCGCAACATGAAATCCACCATCCTCGACTACAAGGAGATCGTGGACAACTACGTGAAGGTCAACGACTGGCGCGTCAAGGAGAACTCCACGGTCACCTATTCCGTGGGCGGCCTGATCCTCAGCAACTCCGGCGCCATCACCGCAAACTACTGGCTTTCCGAGATCTACGACGAGGAGATCGCCAACGCCCACAAAAACGCGGATATCCATCTGCACGACCTTTCCATGCTGACGGGCTACTGCGCGGGCTGGTCCCTGAAGCAGCTCATCGAAGAGGGCCTCGGCGGCGTGACCGGCAAGATCACCTCCGCCCCCGCCAAGCATCTGGCCACCCTTTGCAACCAGATGGTCAACTTCCTCGGCATCATGCAGAACGAATGGGCGGGCGCGCAGGCGTTCTCTTCCTTCGACACCTATCTGGCCCCCTTCGTGAAGGCGGATCACCTGACCTATCCCGAGGTCAAAAAGTGCATCGAGTCCTTCATTTTCGGCGTGAACACGCCCAGCCGCTGGGGCACGCAGGCGCCCTTCAGCAACATCACGCTGGACTGGACCGTCCCCGCCGACCTTGCCGTAAAGCCCGCCATCGTGGGCGGCAAGCCGCAGGATTTCACCTACGGCGACTGCAAGGAAGAGATGGACATGGTGAACAAGGCCTTCATCGAGACCATGATCGAGGGCGACGCCAACGGCCGCGGCTTCCAGTACCCCATCCCCACCTACTCCATCACCAAGGATTTCGACTGGTCGGAAACCGAAAACAACAAGCTGCTGTTTGAAATGACCAGCAAATACGGCACGCCCTACTTCTCCAACTACGTCAACTCTGACATGGAGCCCAGCGACATCCGCAGCATGTGCTGCCGCCTGCGCCTGGACCTGCGCGAGCTGCGCAAAAAGACCGGCGGCTTCTTCGGCAGCGGCGAATCCACCGGCTCCGTGGGCGTGGTGACCATCAACATGCCCCGCATCGCGTACCTTGCCAAGGACGAGGCGGACTTCTTCGCCCGGCTCGACAAGCTGATGGACCTTTCCGCCCGTTCCCTGAAGGTAAAGCGCACCATCATCACCAAGCTCCTGGACGAGGGCCTGTACCCCTACACCAAGCGGTACCTGGGCACCTTTGAGAACCACTTCTCCACCATCGGCCTGATCGGCATGAACGAGGTGGGCCTGAACGCCAACTGGCTGCGCATGGATATGACGCACCCGGAGACGCAGGATTTCACCATCAAGACGCTGAACCACATGCGCGAGCGCCTGTCCGACTATCAGGAGCAGTACGGCGACCTGTACAATCTGGAAGCAACCCCGGCGGAATCCACCACCTACCGCTTCGCCAAGCACGACAAGGCCCGCTATCCGGATATCATCACCGCCAACATGAACGGCACGCCCTACTACACCAACTCCTCCCATCTGCCCGTGGGCTACACGGAGGACGTGTTCAGCGCGCTGGATATCCAGGACGAGCTGCAGACGCTGTACACCTCCGGCACCGTGTTCCACGCCTTCTTAGGCGAGAAGCTGCCGGACTGGAAGGCGGCCGCCACGCTGGTGCGAAAGATCGCGGACAACTACAAGCTGCCCTATTACACCCTGTCCCCCACCTATTCCGTCTGCCGCGACCACGGCTATCTGAACGGCGAGCAGTTCACCTGCCCCTACTGCGGCAAGGAGACCGAGGTCTACTCCCGCATCACCGGCTACTACCGCCCGGTACAGAACTGGAACGACGGCAAGGCGCAGGAATACAAAGACCGTAAGCTGTACGACATCAGCCGTTCCGTGCTGAAAAAGAGCCACGCCGTCGACGCGCCCGCCGCACAGGAGGACTACACCGTCAACGACGAGGTGAAGGAGCCCGGCGTCGTGCTGTTCGCCACGGAGACCTGCCCCAACTGCAAGCTGGCGGGCTCCTGGCTGGATAAGGCCGGTATCCCCTACGTCAAGAAGTACGTCAGCCAGAACGAGGAGGAGGCCAAAGCGCTGGGGCTGCGTCAGGCGCCCACGCTGGTGGTGCCCGTCGGCGACGGAGTGGAGCTGTTCAGCGGCGTCGCCAATATCAAAAAATATATCGATTCCGTCAAGGCCCAGGCGGCGGGATGAACAGGTTTGAGATGACAGGTATGAGGTTTGAGGAAAAAACCTCTCACACCTGAAACCTCACACCTCACACCTTTCAACAACCCCTTCTCTGAACACATAAAAATCCCTTTCTTCGCGTATGATGACCGAAGAGGGGGATTTTTTCATGTTCATCCATATCCGATTGAAGACGGCCGTTTCGCTGCTGTGCGCGGGGGTATTGGTGCTGCTGACCGCAGTTTCGCTGCCCGCGGCGCTGCGGGGAAAGGCGGATGAAACGCCGCGGCGACCCGCGGACGGAGCGTCTGAACAAGCGGCGGAGGGAACGCCGGTGGACGTGCCGATCCTGATGTACCACAGCGTATGCGTCAACGACAGGGTCCGTTCCGACTACTACATCACCCCGGAAAAATTCGAGGGCGATCTGCAATACCTGAAACACAACGGCTACACCGCCGTGTTCATCAGCGAGCTGGCGGACTACGCCGAAGGAAAAGGCGAGCTGCCGGAAAAACCGGTCGCGCTGACCTTTGACGACGGCTATTACAACTGGCTGACCGACGTGCTGCCGCTGCTGGAACGGTATGATATGAAGGGCACCTTCAACGTGGTGGGCGCTTACGCGGAAAAAGAGGCGCAGGCGGAGGTCCGATCCCCCGCCTATTCCTATCTGACATGGGAAGAGATCAAAACGCTGGCGGAAAGCGGGCGGGCGGAGATCGGCAGCCACACGTGGGACATGCACGAGCTGGGCGCGCGGCGGGGCTGCAAAAAAATGAAGGGAGAGGCCGCCGGCCACTACGCCGAAGCGCTGACCGAAGACCTCTCCCGGCTGCAAACCGCCTTAAAAGAGAACTGTGATATTTCGCCCGCGACTTTCGCCTACCCCTACGGGGAGATCAGCAAAGAATCCGTGCCGGTGCTGCAAAAGCTGGGCTTTCGCGCGGCGCTGACCTGCGACGAACGCGTCAACAAGCTCGTACGCGACCCAAGCGTTTTGTTCTCACTGGGCCGCGTCAACCGGGCGTCCCGCTGGTCCACCGAGGCGTTCATGGGGAAATACGGCTTGTAGCACGGAGCCTCAGCTCCGTTATTATAATCCAAGCCCGCAAGGGCTTCCGTATTTTAACTCTCAACTCTTAACTCTATTTTACGGAGCTGAGGCTCCGTGCTACGGGATGCGCAGGTTACGCGGGGATAAAATGGTGCGCCACCGTGGCGTTTCCCGCCCCGTCGACGGTGATGACGGTGCCGCCGTTCAGCTCCGGCTCCCAGTAGCAGCCGGGGCCCATCTTCAGCGCGTAAGTCAGGCGCACGCCCTGATACGGGATGGAATAATCGCAGACGTGGTCATGGCCACAGAGCACGTTTTTCGTGCTGCCCTTCTCCCTGATGAGATCGAAGAAGCCGTTGCTCTGCGGCGCCCAGCCGCCGAATTCGTGGCGCACGCCGAAGGAGGTTGCCGCGTATTCTCCGGTATAGGGCGCGTCGTGGTTGGATTCCCAGTCGGCCACGCCGGTGGCGGTCTCCCACGCGGTCTTGTACTCGTACAGCGGGATGTGGAAGATCACGGTGCTTTCCACGGGCTTGCCGACCGTGGCAGTAATGCCGTCCAGCGCCCAGGTATACCAGTCGAACTGGTTGGGCCACAGGTGGTCGTAATTGTCGTTGCCGACCGGGCCGTTGATGCTGTTTTCCTCCTCGATGTTGCTGTGGGTATCCATCAGGAACAGCGTGTGGACGATCTCGCCGTTCTGCGTGATATTGACGATGTAGTTGCCGTAGCCCATGCCCTTCGGGCCGAACCGGAACAGGCAGTGCCGGGCCTTTGCCAGCTTGTAGGCGCACCAGAACTCGCTGGGGCAGCCCTGCCCGTCGTGGTTGCCCATCACCGGCGCCCACGGGATACCGTAGGATTCCAGCAGCTTGATCAGCTCCAGATAGGCGTAGCTGGACCAGGCGTTGTCGCCGGTCAGGGTGATGAGATCGGGTTTGACCTCTTCGACCAGCCGGTCGGTATAGGCCTTCACCTGCGCGCCGGCTTCCCCCATCGCCTCATCCGAATTCAGCTGGATATCCGCCAGGTTCAGGATCACGAAATCCCTGTCGGGGTCCTTTTCCAGCTCCGCGCAGTCTTCACGGGAAAAGGGCTGCTCCGCGCTCCAGTCTTCAAAATATTTGTCCTCGTTCCATGTGCCCAGCGGGAAAATATTGACCACGTACGGCGCGGTGACGGCAAAGCTGACCGCCAGCCCCGCCGCGATCAGCAGCACGCACAGCAGGGGCTTCCACACAAAGGCCTCGCCGGAGCGTTTGCGGATCAGCCGCAGCAGGATCAGCCAGAAAACGCCGTGCAGCACGGTGTTGACCAACACGCTGACCCAGGGAAGGCCGCCGCGGAAGATCGCGTTGTTGACCAGTACCGTGACGCCCAGCAGCGCGACCACGTAGACCGCCGTTCCGATCAACGCGGGCCGGAAGGGTTTTTCCTTTCCCCCGGCGGTGAACAGCGCCAGGAACAGCAAAAGGGCTGCCGCCGCCAGCGCGGCGACGCACACCGCGTACAGCGGCACGATCCATTTGATATAGACGATGGGGTAAACGCAGCCCATCGCCAGCGCCAGCACGGACGCGATCAGGGCGAGCGCCCTGACTCTTTTCCCGTCTTTCATAACGATCCTCCCTGAAAAATCGATATGGATCCCGGCTTCCTTGGGATCCGTATTTACTTTACATCGTCAGGATGACCGCGACCACGGTCAGCGTGCCGCTTTCCTCCCGGTTGGCGATGGAATGCGCTTCCCCGTTGCGGCAGATACAGCTGTCGCCGGGATACAGCTTCACGACCGTACCGTTGTCGTCGTAGGTAGCCACGCCCTGGATGACGTAGAAGACCTCCTCCTCGTTCTCGTGGACGTGCTTGCCGATGGAGCAGCCGGGCTCCAGCGTCAGCGTGGCAAACAGCCGCGCCTTGCCGTCGTACTCGCCCTTGTCGAGGAAGTCCTTGCAGATCACCTGTCCGTCGCCGCCGCGCATGGCGACCCGGACGTTTTCTTTCATGTCTTTGGATGATTTGACCATATTCCATTCCTCCGTTTTTTTTCAATGCACCTTCATTATATCCGATTCCCGGAAAAAGTCAATGCGCCAACGCGGATCGACCGCGGCATATGCACAGACGCATCCGATTAATTTGGGGGTTTTAAACTGGTGTCCTGAGAGTTCTCTGCGATGCTTCGCATTGCCCCGACAAATCCCTTTTTTCCGCAAAAACACTTGCATTTTTCAGACGCGTTTGATACAATAGCATCCGAAATATGGTTTGAGCACCTTCCGTACACAAAGGCTTTTTGTGTGCGGATTTTTCGTTAAGGAGGAAAACTTTTATGTGGGCAACCGTCTATCCGATCCTGATCATCGTCGGGTCCAATGTACTGTACAACGTGGTCACCAAAAATACGCCGGAGAAGGTCAACGCCTTCGCGTCGCTGGCTGTCACCTACGCCGTCGGCGCGGCGGCGTCCTTCGTCATCTTTTTTGCCACAACCAAAGAGAAACATTTTTTCGCCGCGCTGCGGGACGCCAACTGGACCGCCTTCGCGCTGGGGGTGGTGATCGTGGGGCTGGAGGCGGGTTACATCCTCGCCTACCGCAACGGCTGGAAAATGAACGTGCTGTCCGTCACCGCCAACATCATTCTGGCCATCGCGCTGATCGTCGTGTCGCTGGTATTCTACAAAGAGCCTATCACGCTGAAGCAGCTCGCCGGCGTCGCGCTGTGCATCGGCGGGCTGGCGCTGATCAGTTTGTGAAAAAATACTGTAAGTTTTTCCGCGTTTTTTTTCACAAAGAGATGAAAGGAATCGATCCTTTCGGAAAGGGAAGCAGGGTATGGACCACGGTGCGGAATACTACCGCCGGTTTTTGGGCGGCGACAAAGAAGCCCTGACGGCGATCATCCGGGAATATAAGGACGGGCTGACGTTTTTTCTCTGCGGATTTACCGGCGACCTGACCGCCGCCGAAGAGCTGACGCAGGAGACCTTCGTCCGGCTGTACGTCAAAAAACCGCGGTTTTCCGGGCGGTCGCAGTTTAAAACGTGGTTGTACGGGATCGGGCGGAATACTGCGCGCGAATACTGCCGCCGGTCAAAACAGACGGAGCCGCTGCCGGAGGGGTGGGACGCGCCGGACGAGACTGCGGACCCGGCGCTGGCGTATTTCCGCGAGGAGAAAAACCGCGCCGTCCACCGGGTCATGCGGCGGCTGAAGCCGGAATACCGGCAGATTCTCTGGTTGTCGTACTTTGAAGCGCTGGACAGAACAGAGATCGCCGCGATCCTGAAAAAGAGCGTCAACAGCGTGGACGTGCTGCTGCACCGCGCCAGAAAAGCCCTGCGGACCGAATGGGAGAAAGAAGGTTACAGCGAATGAAATCTTATCAGGAGATGGCCGAAGCGGTATTTCAGGAGGGAGACGCCCGCCTTGCTAACCATAAAAAAAGACGGAAAGCCGCCGTGACGGCAAGCGCCGTCTGTCTGGCCGCCGCCGTCTGTCTGGCTTTTGGCGGCTGGATGCGCCGCACGATCGTCGGAAAGACGCCGAAAAGCATATCCACGCCGGTTCCGTCCACCGAAGTGGCGATGGAACCGCAATCGACGACGGAAAGAACGGTCGATAATCCAACAGCGCCGGTGCCGACCGAGAAAAACGGCGCGATCACAAAATCAACAACGCAGCCGCCAACAGTCACCGCCGAACCCCGGCAGCAGGACGAACCGGTTTACGCCGAATCGCACGGAGGAAAGGAACCGCCGCCGGTCACAGAGAACCCCACCGCCCCGATGCCGACGGAATCCGCGCAGACAGAGCCCGCCGCCCCGTCGAACCCCTCCGGCGCGTCCAGCTACGTCAGCGGATGGGCCCGCTTTCCCCGTTGGCCGGGATACGAGGACAAATTCTGGGTGTATTTTGACGGCAGGACCTACCGGTGTGATCCCTTTGCCGGACGGCCACTGGAAACCGGGGAATACCTGTGCGCGCTTTCAGACTGCCCCCACGATTTCGCCGACGAGGACGGCGCGGGCGTTTACGCCATGATGGAAAACGGCGCGCCTGTGCCGGTAAACACCGCGGTCGTGATCGTTTTCCCCGACGGCGGCAGTTACGCGATGATCCGCGAGGATACCGAATGACCACACCCGCCAATCGACTCTGACACATGACACACGCAGCAACGCCGCCCCGCGATTCACCTCGCCGGGCGGCGTCACTACGAGAAATTGCATATTGCTGCATTTTCTCGTAGTAATCCTGTTTCGTTTCCGAAAAATGTCGGTGTTGACGTTATTCTGATTGTTTATCAGACCGTAGTTCCGCCGCCTTGCGCAGCAGCGCGTCCCGGTCGTTGGGCAGGCGGCCTTCGGTCACTTCGGTCAAAAGGGCGGAAAGGACCGCGCCGACCTGCCGGCCGTCCGCGCCGAGCGCCGTGATATCGCCGCCGCCCACAGCCAGCTCTTTCAAGGAAAGGCACTCGCCCCCGTGGGTGACCGCCGCCACCGCTTTGGCAAGGTTTTCGTCTTCCGGCACTCCCATGGCGCGGCGGAACGCCAGCAGCGCCGCCAGCCGTTCCGGGCCCTTTTCCCCGGCCAAGCGCTTCCCCTCGCCCGCGGAACGGAACGCCCGGTCCGCGTTCTCCAGAAGAAAGCGCACGCTGACGCGGAATTTGTTGTCGGTACGGAGTCTCCGGCAGGCCTGCTCCGCCGCCTCCGCGGGCAGCCCGTACAGCAGCGAGGCGAACCGCGCCGGGTCGTCCGCGCCGTTTTTCACGCAGCGGGCGCTGCGGGCGTAATCCGCAGCCGACAGCGCCGCCGTTTCCGGCAGCACGGTCCCGATCACGGGCCGGTAGCGCAGCAGGACCTTTTCCGCGTTTTGCCCCGCCAGCAGCTTTTTCAGCTCCGTGAACACGCGCTCCGCGGAGATGTTGTCGAGCCGGTCCCGCAGGGCCAGCAGGGCCTGTCCGGTGGCTTCCTCTATCGAGAAATCCAGCACGGAAGCGAACCGCAGCGCCCGCATGATCCGCAGCGCGTCCTCGGTAAAGCGCCGTTCCGGGTCGCCCACGCAGCGGACGATCCTCTTTTTCAGGTCCTCGCGGCCGCCGAAATCGTCCACAAACCCGTGGATGGGCGAATACGCCATGGCGTTGACCGTGAAATCCCGCCGGGACACGTCCGCGTGGATATCACGCGTAAAGGAAACGCTCTCAGGACGGCGGCTGTCCCGGTACGCGCCGTCGCAGCGGAAGGTGGTCAGTTCCAGATTGTGCCCCTCGGAGACCACGGTCACGGTGCCGTGCTGCAGGCCGGTCTCAATGATCCGCCAGCCCGCAAAGCAGCGCTCCGTCTCCTCCGGAGAGGAAGCGACGGCGATATCGTAGTCGCCGGGGACCTGCCCCCGCAGCCAGTCGCGCACGCAGCCGCCCACCAGATACGCCGCGAAGCCGTTTTGTTCCAGCGTATCCAGCGCCGCCCGCACGTAACCGGGGATGTTCATTTCGTCCGCGCCGTAGTGTTTGATGCTGTTCATAACGTCCTTTTTGTCGGCGCTCCACAGGGGAGCGGCCAGCGTTTTTTTGTCGCCGTCGCCCGTCAGCCGGTGGACGGCCATATGCTCCGGCAGCAATGGCAGCAACTCCGACAGGATCGAAAGATATTCTTCTTTCGTCAGCGTTCTGACCTCGCCGCGCCGCCAGTATTCGTAAAGATCAGCGTCCTTCAGCACGTGCAGCAGGTGGATCTTGATCCCGTCGCCGCCCGCGGCGACGATCGCCCGGACGGTATTTTTCATGTCGTCGAGGGTTTCGCCGGGGAGGCCGACGATCATGTGCGTGACCACGTACAGCCCCGCCGCCTTCAGCCGCCGCACCGCGTCGAAGTAGACCTCGTTATCGTACCCCCGCCGGATGAAGCGCACGGACTCCGGCTTCGTGGTCTGCAGCCCCAGCTCCACCCAGACGGGCTTGACCGCGTTCAGTTCCCGCAGAAGCGCGATCTTGTCGTCCTCCAGACAGTCGGGCCGGGTGGCGACCGCCAGCACGTCGATATCATCCCGGGCGATCACGGGGACAAACAGCGCCCGCAGCCGCGCCACCGGGGCGTAGGTGTTGGTGAAGCTCTGAAAATAGGCGATATAGCCGTCGCCGTCGCGGTGCTTGTCCGCCACGCGCCGTTTGGCCGCCTCGATCTGCGCGTCAAGGTCCGGCCCGCTTTCGGCGAACTCCCCCGCCCCCGCCCGGGAACAGAAAACGCACCCCCGCGCGCCGAGGGTCCCGTCCCGATTGGGGCAGGTAAAGCCGCCGTCCAGCGAAAGGCGGTACAGTTTTTTGCCGAATTTTTCGAGACAATAATCGTTGAGGGAGTAGTATTTCATATAGTCGTAAGTCGTGAGTCGTAAGAAAAAGTTGTTTTCGCAAAAATCGAAATAGATTGATCGTATCGAAATATACAGGACTGCCCGAAGGACTTCTTACGACTCACGACTTGCGACTTACGACTGTATTGTCGGGCTCCGCTCGACAATACTCGTTCCCGGATAATAATGCGCGATGATCTCCCGCCAGGTCATGCCCTGCCGGGCGTAGTAGTCCGCGCCGTACTGGGACATGCCCACGCCGTGGCCGTAGCCCTTGACGTCAAAGGTGAAGCTGCCGCCGTCGCAGGTCAGGGTGATCGCGGCGGACTGCAGCCCGAAGATCCGGCGCAGCTCCTGCCCCGAAAAGGTCTTTCCGGCGATCTCGACCGTCAGCAGCGTGCCCGCGTCGGAGTATGCCGCGTCCCCCAGCCAGTCCTCCGGCGCGTCGTCGGTATCCAGCCCCAGCTTCGCCTTGAACTCTTTGGCGTTCACCGTCAGGGAGGACCGGTATTTGGCCGATACGCTGTCGCCCTCGCTTTCCACGCTGACCAGATACGGCATGCCGGAACCCCACACGTTTTCGGCGCTCTCGGTCCGGCCCGGGCTGATGGCGTGGAAGGCCGCCGCCACGGGCTCGTCCTCATAGACGATCTCGTACCCGATCACCTCGTCCACCGCGCGGCAGATCTTTTCATAGTTCGCGTCATAATCGTCGCCCCAACGGCGCCGCATCTCCTCTTCGGTCCAAAAGGCCTGATAGGAGGCGGGATCGTCGGAGAGCTGCGCGCCATCCGCCAGCTCCCGCTTGGGGTGCTTTTGCTGGTACAGCGTATAAGTCAGCGAAGCCAGCGCCTGCGCGCACAATGCGTCGTGCTCAAACGAAACAGGCATCTCCGCCGCCGTGACGCCGACGACGTAATCCCGCAAAGACAGCGTGACCGTTTTGCCGCTGCCGGAAAGGTAAACGCGTACCGTATCCGGTTCCGTCCGCGTTTCCTGCGCGGGTACGGAGGTGGGGACGGCGACGCTTTCCCGCGGGGGAACGGCCTTTTTCATACACAGGGGGATCAGCAGCGTGCCCAGCGTGACGCACAGCCATTTTACGACGAGTTTTTTCATACCATCACCGGTCTTTTTGATCGGTACAGTATACGGCCCGTCCGCCGGAAATATGTCCGCCGTTCACTATATGCTATAATATGGTAATAATGGTTACTGTCCCTTGTTTGCCGTTCGGCATTTTTTGTTTATACTTATTCAATGATTTGTTTACAATCTGTTCATTATTATTCATTTTTATCAAAAAAGAGGCGAAAAAACGGAGAAAAAAACGGTTTTTTTATGACTTTTTGCGTCGTTTTCTGTTGACTTTTTTCCCATTTTCTGTTACTATAATCCCGGCGTAGAAATATGAAAGGGGCAAGAAGCGATATGAAAGCAACCGGTATTGTCAGAAGATTCGATGAGAACGGCAGATTCGTGCTGCCTATGGAGCTGCGCAAAAAGATGGGGCTGACCACGACAGAAGACGCGCTTGAAATTTTCGTGGAAGGCGATACGATCATTCTGAAGAAGTACGAGCCCTCCTGCGTGTTCTGTCAGAGCATGGACAACCTTGTGACCTACAAGGACAAAAAAATCTGCAAAAAATGCGCGGAAAAAATCAATGTTCTTTTTGAGGACTGATCGGTCCTGTCGTCAAAAGTTTCTGAAAGAAGAAGGATTCTTGAACTGCTGCGTTCAAGGACCCTTTTTTTAAGTTTATTACGGCATGTAAGGGTCGTCATCCGCCGGGTAATCGGCGGGCATGATGAACGGCCGCATATAATTGATGGTAAAGTCGATCCCCCACTGTCCCCTGGCGCCGCGCCAGAGGTGGGAGTGCGGCTCGATGGACAGCATGCCGTCGTAGCCGCCGGCGTACAGGATGGACATCACCGCGCGCCAGTTCAGGTCGTCCAGCCCAACGGGCGGGTCGTCCACCGACTCCCCTGCGATCATCATGGTGCCCTTGAGATGGAAGTGGTACACCCGGCTCACCCAGTCGTGCAGCTCCTTGTAGCAGTCCGTTCCGCGGTGGACGCTGTGGGAGGGGTCGTATTTGATACCCAGCTCCGGCAGCGCGCCCATCACCACGCTCCACGCCTTTTCGCACCACACGAAATTGGCCCAGTCGCAGTTGTAGACGGCGATCTTCACGTTTTTGCCTTTGGCGTAGTCGATCAGCCTGCCGAAATAGTCGATGGCGATCTGACAGTTCTCATAATAGGTCTTGCCCTCCGTATAGTTGCAGCCGCAGTTGAACACCGGGCAGCCCACGAAGGAAGCCAGATCGATCAGGTTTTTGTCGTGCTGCAGGGCTTCGGGGATGATCGCACCGTCGTCGTCGATCCTCCTCATGCCCCAGCGGCCGATGGAGCCCACCGCCACGCCGTACTTTTCGGAGTTGGCTTTGATCTCCTCCTTCTGCGCCAGCACCTCGGCGGAATCGTAGTTGTGGTTGATACAGAATTCCACCGCGTCCAGCCCCTTGGCTTTGACCGCCCTGAAATGGCCCTCCTGCCAGCCGTTGATGATACCCAGTTTCATCGTCTTTTCCCCTTTCTTTTTTCTTAAAGCAACACCGCACAAATGCTGCCGCCGGATTTAATTCCATCTTATAACGAAACGCGGCGGATGTCAACAAAAAACAGAAAAGATGATTGCAACGTCCCACGTTGTATGATATAGTAAAAACAGAATAAGGGAGGCGATACCATGAAGAAACACACCTTCGCGGAACGGTTCCGCTACCGTTTCGACAACGTGATGGCCAGGGGCAACATCAGCATGGTCAAGCTGCTGGTGCTGTGTACGCTTGTCGCGGTCGTTCTGATCGCGGCAGCGGTCCATTTTCTGACGCCCGCGGAGGACCGTGACTTCGCCGGTTCCTTCTGGGACGCGCTTGCCTCCACCGTCAACGCGTGGATGCCCTATTCGGAGGACGGCAACCTTGCCTATATCCTGCTGACCGCGCTGGCCGCCGTCACCGGGCTGCTGTTCACCAGCATCCTGATCGGTATCATCACCGCCGCGGTGGAAGAAAAGGTCACAGGTCTGAAGGAGGGCAGCTCCGTGGTGCTGGAAAGCGGCCACACCGTGGTGCTGGGCTTTACCCCCGGCGAATACACGCTGATCGAGCAGCTGGCCGCGACGGCGCAGGGCAAAAAGATGTGTATCGTGGTGGCGGGCGACCGGCCGAAAAGCGAGATGGAGGACGGCATCCGGGACAACGTGGACCTGCCGAAAAACGTGCGCGTGATCTGCCGCTGCGTGGACGCGGGCGATATCGCCTCGCTGTCGGTCTGCTCCATCCCGGACTGCAAGACCGTCGTGATCAATCAGCCCAACGACATCGATACCGTCAAAGCGACGCTGGCGGCCCATAAGATCCTTTCGGAAAGCGGACGGGACGACGTGAGGATCGTTTCCAACGTATCCGCCGCCTCCTTCCTGCTGCCCCGCGGCATCGCCGCCTCCATGCATCTGATCAACCTGTCCGTCAGCGACGTGATCGCCCGGGTGATCGCCCATTCCTGCACCGAAACGGGCATCGCAAAAGCCTACGCGGACCTGTTCGACATCAAGGGCGGGCGGCTGCAGATCCTTTCCTTCCCCGCGCTGGCGGGCAAGACCTTCGGCGGCGCGGTGCGCGTCATGGACGGCGCGGTGCCCGTCGGCGTGATCGCCGGGGGCCGCGTGCTGCTGAACCCGCCGGAGGATCGCGTCATGGAAAAAAACGACGACCTGATCTGCTGGGCGGACGACAAGGAGATCACCTTTGCGAAAGATACGTTCGCAGAGATGGAATTACCCGCAGGACCCGCAGCCCCCGCCGAGGAAAAAACCGTAGTGATCGGGGACGACCCGGCGCTGGAAACGCTGCTGCGGGAGCTGCCGGAGCAGCACAATCTGGTCACGGCGGCGCATATCCCGGAGGAGCGCCGCGCCTCATTGCTGGCGCTGGCGGAACAGCAGCCGGACGTGACGCTGACCTTCTTTGACGGCGATACGGAGGACCCGGACGAACTGAAACGCCTGCTTTCGGACGCGCAGCACGTGGTGGTGCTTGCCAACGAGTCGGACGACGCCGACAACGCCGACATGATCAATATCCTGCGATATATCAAAATCACGGACTTCAAACGCCGGGAGGAGCTTTCCTTCTCCGTCACGGTGGAGCTGCGCAGCGAAAAGCACGTGCAGCTGACCGGCAGCGACAGCGCCGTGGACCTGATCGTCGCGCCGCATCTGGTCTCCATGTTCCTGGCGCAGCTGGCCGAACGGCCGGAGCTGGCGGGCGTGTTCCGCGAGCTGCTGTCCAACGAGGGCAGCGAGCTGCACCTGAAGCCGGCCGCCCTGCTGGGCGAGGGAAAAACCGTGACCTGCGGCGCACTGCGGGCCGCGCTGCTGCGCCGCCGGATGCTGCTGCTGGGCTACATGGAGGGGGACGCCACCGTGCTGAACCCGGCGCTGAACGATACCGTATCGACCGACGAGATCGACAAGCTGGTAGTCATCAGTGAAACATGACCGTATCTGCCGTAAAGGAGGAACGACAATGAAACGGAACGATTCCCGAATACCGCGCCGTCTGGCGGCGCTGTCGGCGGCCGCCGTGCTGCTCGTGCTGTCCGCGCCCGTCGCGTATGCGCTGGACTGCTCCGGCAAGCCCTCATCCATGGACATGAGCACGTGGGAAAACGTGCTGCGCGCACTGTATCTGTTCGCGGGGGCGGGTTTCTTTACGGCGGTGGTCGCCGCGCTGAAAACGGGAAAGCTCGGCGGGATCAAAAACGCCTTCGCCGTGCTGCTGGCGCTGGTATCGGCCGCCGCGCCCGCGCTGGACAAGGCGGACAGCATCTACACGGACCGTCATCCCTTTGTCGCGGCTTCCCCGGCGGCAAATAACGAATACGCCTGCGACGCCGGCGGCCTTGCCGACGACGCGGACTTTTACGTCTCCCCGGAGGGAGACGACGCGAACGACGGCAGCTTCGCCCATCCGTTCCGCACGCCGGAACGCGCCCGGGACGCGGTGCGCGCGCTGGACAGATCCGGCAAAAGCGGCGTCACGGTTGCGCTGCTGGCGGGCGAATACCGGATAAACGGACTGACCTTTACCGCCGCCGATTCCGGCACGGCGGAATGCCCTGTCACGTGGCGCGCCTACGGCGACGGCGAGGCGGTCTTCAACGGCGGCGTTTCCCTTTCCCCCGGCTGCTTCACAAAGCTGACCGACGCCGCGCAGGCCGCACGGCTGCACGGCGACGCGAAAAGCAAGGTGCTGGTCGCGGATCTGTTCGCGCTTGGCCTGACGAAAGAGGACTACGGCAAGATCTATACCATCGGCACCTATCACACCGCGGGCATATACAGCGGCGACTATACGGGGCCCATCTACAGCGAGCTGTTCGTCAACGACAACCGCTGCCGGCTGGCCCGCTACCCCGACGAGGGCTTTTTGTACACCGGCGAGGTGACCGCCGTCAACGGCGGGCGCTTCCTGACAGACGGTTCCGCCAACCCCGCCTGGGGCGCGGAGCCCGATCCCATGGGCGAGACCTTCCGCGTGGACGAAGCCCTCGCCGCGCGCATCGCGGGCTGGCAAACCTTCGACGACGTGTGGATGATGGGCTTCTGGAAATACGACTGGGCGGACGGCTCCACCCTGATCGGCGGGTTCGCCCCCGCCTCCCGCGAGCTGACCATGCGCTTCGCCAGCTTCTACGGCGCCAAAGAGAACGCGCCCTACTGGTTTTTCAACGTGTTCGAGGAATTGGACAGCCCCGGCGAATGGTACCTGGACCGGGACAACGGCCTGCTGTACCTGTACCCGCCGGAGGATTTTGACACGGCTGCCGTCGATATGTCCCTCTCCACCGCGCCCGTCGTCACGGCAAACGGCGTTTCGTACCTGACCTTTGAAAACATCACGCTGAAGGGCACCCGCGGCAACGGGATGCAGCTTTCCGGCGACCATATCGTCGTGCGGGGCTGTACGGTCAAAAACACGGCGGGCACGGCGATCATTGCCGACGGCGCGGAAAACCTTGTGACCGACTGTGAGATCGCCCGTACCGGCCGGGGCGGGATCTATCTTTCCGGCGGCGATACGGCGACGCTTACCCCCGGCAACAACCGGGCGGTGAACAACCTGATCCACGACTGGAGCGAGATCTACCGGACTTACCAGCCGGGCGTGTCGCTGTACGGCGTGGGCAACGTGTGCGAGCACAATGAGTTTTACAACTCCCCGCATGAGGCCATCACCTACGGCGGCAACGACCACCGCATCGCCTATAACCGCATCGGCCGCGTGTGCCTGACCTCCAGCGACGCGGGAGCCATCTACGCGGGCAGAAGCTGGACCAGCTACGGCAACGAGATACTGTATAACTGCATTTACGATCTCGGTTCCGGCGACTACACCCCCTGCGGCATCTATATGGACGACGCCCTGTCCGGCCAGAAGATCTACGGCAACCTGCTGGTGAATATCCCCGGTTACGCCCTGCACCTGGGCGGCGGCCGTGATCTGGACGTGCGCAACAATGTGATCGTCTCCGGCGGGCAACGGGGGATCTCCTACGACCAGCGGGCCTACGACGGCGTCTACGGCGGCTGGTTCGCGGAGCATTCCGGGCCGGACGGGAACATGTGGGCGGACCTGCGCAATTCCCCGTGGAAAACGGAAACGTGGCAGAACGCGTATCCGGCCATGGCGGCGATCAGCGACGATTTCAACAACCCGGACGACCCCGCCTTCGCGGCCAACCCGGCGGGCAGCGTGGTGGCGGACAACCTGTTCGTCACCGGCAGACGGACGCTTGGCGAGATCAGCGAAAGGGCGCTGGCCTACAGCGACTTCCACGGCAACTCCCTGTTCCGCAGAGAGCAGCTCCGCGACCTGTTCGCCGATCCCGCCAACGGCGATTACACCCTGCGGGAAGACGCGCCGGTCTTCACCTTCGCGCCGCATTTCGAGCCCCTGCCCGTTTCGCAGATGGGAAGGCAGTCGGGACAGTTCTGAATGAGATACGGCAAGGCTCCCTGAACCGATGGTTCGGGGAGCCTTGCCGTTATCGGGAAACGCTTCCGGCGATCCGGAACGCGCTGTACGGAAACGTCTCGTTTTTATCTGCGCGGCATACCGTTTTATGCGTCTGTGGGCGAGGCTGTCGCGTCCGTCGGCGTAGCGGGCTGCGGTTCCTCCGGGACGGGGGCTTCCTGCCCCTTCAGCGTCTCCAATCCCACGGCGGCGCGCAGGATCAGCCGCGCGTCCTCCGGCGTAACGGCGCCGTCCCGGTTGGCGTCTGCGGCAATAAACGCCGCGGTGCCCTCCTCGCAGGGGTCCAGCTTGACGGACATCCGCAGCGCCAGACGGGCATCCTCGGGGCGCACCGCCCCGTCGCCGTCCACGTCGCCGGGCAGCACGTCCGGCCGGGCAAGCGCGACGGTCACCGTTGTGACAGCGGTCAGTTCCGTTCCGTCCAGCGAAAACGCGATCTGCACGTCGCCGGCCATCAGGCCCGTCACGGTCAGCGTGGCGGCGCCGTTTTCATCCAGCGTCAGCACGTCGTCGGACAGGGTCACGATGCCGCTGTCCGCTTTCACGGAAACGGTTCTGCCTGCGGCGTTTTCCGCCCGCACCGTGATCTCGGCGGTATCGTTGCATACAACCGCGACGGCGTCGGTGGCGGTAAAACGCTCCGGACGGTCGGTAACGGCAAATTCGGCGGTATACTCCTCCATGCCGATGCCCGCGTAATTCCTTACGCCTGCAAAGGTGATGCGGACGCTGCCGATCATGGACGCGGCAGGCGTAAAGCGGAAGGTCCTGGCGTAGAACACGCCGCTGTCCTCCTCCGTCTCCTCGGCGTCAAGGGGAACGATCTCCCCCACGTAACCGTTGAACAGCACCGTCTCCTCGTTGACGGACTCGATATCCATGTATTGGCTGAAGGTGATCTCCGCGCCGTCGGCACAGACCTCGCAGACGCTCACCTCCGGCGCTTTTGTCGTCACCATGGCCAGGAACAGCTGATCGGGAGCGGGAGGAACGGTCATCCAGTCGCTGGCGGCGGGCAGATAGCCGTCCTTCTCCATCCGGATCTGCCAGGTGCCCTTGGTCACCGCCCAGGAGTAGGAACCGTCCGGCGGCGTCAGCAGGGGGTTGAGC
Organism: Clostridia bacterium; assembly: GCA_017428085.1. Lineage (GTDB taxonomy): Bacteria > Bacillota > Clostridia > Oscillospirales > Acutalibacteraceae > RUG806. The sequence goes on from JAFRRP010000023.1 coordinate 72,022, forward strand.
TGTTCCGCGCCCTCCGCGTTCCACAGCGTTTCGTTGCCGAAGGCGTCCCTGCTGTATACGGAAGCGGTAACGCCCTCCAGCTTGTTGGAGCGCACCGCCTCGTAGACGTAACCGGCAGGGGTCAGCAGGAAGTTCATTTTGATCGTAACGCCCGCGTTGATCGCGTTGCCCTCGTTATCCACGCCTTCCACGGTCAGCGCGCCGGGCACGTAGGAGGGATCCTCCTTGTCAAACAGACCGTCGGCGAACCAGCAGTCGTAAACCTCATCATAGCGCAGCGGCAGCGTTTTGACGTCGCCGCTTTTCGTACTGCAGACAAAAAGCGTACGGACGCTTTCGCTGTTGGCAAGGAACACCTTGAAATGGAAGGGCTTTCCGGGCGCCAGCGTGACGTTCGGCTTCGCCGCGTTGAGCTCGTCCTTCGTCAGGGTAAAGGTATGGAAATTGTGTTCCAGCGTCAGCGCCTCAAAGGAGGCGGCGCCGGGTTTGTACACAACTTTCGCGGTACGGGTGATGACCTTCTCTTTCGTCGTGACAGACGCCTTCACCGTAAAGCTGTCGCCGTCGGCGGCGCCGGCAAGCGACAGGGCAAAGCTCCATTTGCCGTTGGCGGCGGCCCTTACGACGGTGACCGTTTCATCGTTTTTCTGTACCGTCACGTTCGCGCCGGGATCGGTGACCCCGCACACGTTGACGACGGGTTCGCTGACGACGGTGGGAACGGTCATGGTAAGCTTCGTGCTCGTTAACACGACAAAGGCGCAGCCGTTTTCCTTCGCCCAATGCTGCGCGTAGGAATCCTCCGCGCCGTATACGGCGGCCTGAGATGGGATCGCGTCCGTCCCGATCTCCGCGGTGGCGGCGGGCACGATGACGCCCGTCAGCGCAGCGCAGCCGTCAAACGCCTCGTCGCCGAGCGAGGCAAAGCCCTCCGGCAGCGTGATGTGCGTCAGGCCTTCACAGCCTTTAAAAGCGTCGGCGCCGATCACGGTAAGGGAAGCCGGGAAATCGATCTCCTTCAGCTCTTTGCAGCCTTCAAACGCGGAAGCACCGATCAAAGCAAGATCCTCCGGCAGCGTCACTTCGGCAAGCGCCGCGCAGCCGGTAAACATCTCGTCGCCGACCACGGAAAGCCCCTTGCCGAAAGAGGCGCGGCACAGACCGGTACAGCCGGCAAACGCGTGACGGCCGACAGACTGAACGCTGTCCGGGATCACGATCTCCTTCAGTCCCGTACAATCGGAAAACGCAGCGTTGCCAACGGTGGTAACGCCCCTCGGGATCACGATCTCCGTCAGACTGACGCAGCCCTCAAACGCGGAACCGCCCACGGTTTTGAGATCTTCGGGAAGCTCGATCGCTTCCAGCGACGCGCAGCCGTAAAAGGTATAACTGCCGATCACCGTAACGTCTGCGGGAATATTGACCTTCGCCAGCGACCCGCAATCGTAAAACGCGCCGGCACCGATGGTGACGACGCTATCGGGCACCGACAGCTCCGTCAGACCGGTACAGCCGTAAAACGTGTACTTGCCGATGGCGGTCACCTCCGGCAGGATCACCTGCGTAAGAGCCGTACAACCGTTAAAGGCGTAATCCCCCAACGACTTGACGCCGCTTTTGACTTCCACGATCCTGACGGCTCCATTTGAGAACCACGGAGAACCGTTCCACAGATAATTCGCCATTTTCCCGGTTCCGCTGATCACAAGAAGTCCCTCGTCGTTCAGCGTCCAGGAAACGTTTTCCCCGTCCGCACCGCAGAAACCGGAGGCAACCGTCTCCGCCGCGCCCGCCGCAAAGGGCAGCGCGCCGATCAGCAGAAACACGGACAACAACACAGCTAATATTTTTTTCATAATCCGATCCTTTCGGTTTTTCTCTATTTTGTTCCCCGATCAATCCTTGGAGAATTTCTCCTCCACCAACGCGCACAGCGTAAGGACCATGATGACCACGAGGATAAACAGCGTAACGGTGTAGGCCACGCTCAATTGAAGGTAATCCACCGTGACGGCGTTGCCAAGCAGCGCGCCCAATATGGCCGAGTTCTCGCCGCCATTGTTCCCTAAGATGGAGGACAGGTTGATCGCGCCGGTGACAAAGGGCTTGGCAAAATTGTTGAAGCAGACGTTCATGAGGAGAGCCGAAACGAAAGCGCCGCCCGCCAGACACAGCGGCACAACGTGCTTGCTCATCACGGCGCTGAGCACCGTGAACACCAGCGTCAGCAGCACCAGCAGCGCAAAGAACACCAGCGCGGCGATCAGCCATCTGCCGCAGGCGAATTCCTTGGTGATGCGGTCCTTGAAATCGTCGCCGAGATTGTCAAATACGCTTTTCCAAGCCTGCAGGGTCGTCGTGTCGCCCTGCGACAGCTTGACGATATCCTTGATGCTGGTATATTCGCCAAGCCCCAGCGTGCTGGTCAGAAGATTGGTTTTCGTGCCGCCGGTGTTTCCGGTCAAAGCGCCCAGCAAACCGCTGGATACCATTGCCCGGATCAGCGGCAGGAAATACAGCACCGGAAAAACAGCGAGGGACATGATGGGGGCAAGGATGCGATAGATCGTTTTCATAAAAAGGGTCCTTTCGGGGGAGGATAGATCTCAGTTCTTAGTTCTTAGTTCTTTGGTTATTAGCTTTTTATTTTTATTTCCAGGAAGAATTGAGGGCGACGGTACGGTTGAACACCGGCGCGCCGGGCTTGGAATCGGGGTCGACGCAGAAGTAGCCGGTACGCATGAACTGGAAGGCGCTGCCGGGTCCCGCGTTCGCGGCGTCCGGCTCCACCAGACAATCCTTCACTACGACCAGCGAATCGGGGTTGACCGCGTTCTCAAATTCCTCGTCGGAAAGGGAGGCGGGGTCTTCCGCGTTGAACAGGCGGTCGTAGAGGCGCACCTCCGATTTCACGAAGTCCGGGCCCGCCCAGTGGATGGTACCTTTAACCTTGCGGCCGTCCGGGGAATCGCCGCCCTTCGTGGCCGGGTCGTAGGTACAGTGCAGGCAGGTGACCTCGCCGTTTTCGTCCGTCTCATACGACGTGCAGGTGAGGAAATACGCGCCCTTGAGCCGTACCTCGTTGCCGGGGTACATGCGGAAATACTTTTTCGGCGGGTCGATCATAAAGTCGCTCTTTTCGATCCAGATCTCTCTGGCGAAGGTCACGTGAGATTGGCCGAACTCCGGATGGTCCGGGTGGCGGTCCAGCGCCAACACTTCGGTCTGCCCCTCCGGGTAGTTGTCGATGACGACCTTCAGCGGGTCCAGCACCGCCATGGCGCGGGGGGCGTTGGCGTTGAGCTCGTCCCGCACGCAGGATTCCAGCAGGCCGTAATCCACCACGGAGAACGCCTTGGACACGCCCACCTTTTCGATGAACGCCCGCAGCGCCTTGGCGGGATAGCCGCGCCTTCTCATGCCGCAGATGGTGGCCATGCGGGGGTCGTCCCAGCCGGAGACCATGCCGTCCTTGACAAGCCGGATGTTCTTGCGCTTGCTGGTGATGCAGTAGTTGATGTTCAGCCGCGCGAACTCGATCTGGCGGGGCGGCTCTTCAAAACCGATCTGCTGGATGAACCAGTCGTACAGCGGCCGGTGGTTTTCAAATTCCAGCGAGCAAAGCGAATAGGTCACGCCCTCCTTGGCGTCGGAAAGCGGGTGGGCGAAATCGTACATGGGGTAGACGCACCACTTGTCGCCGGTGTGGTGATGGCGGACATGCATGATGCGGTAGATGGCCGGGTCGCGCATGTTCATGTTGGGGCTGGCCATATCGATCTTGGCGCGCAGCACCTTTTCTCCGTCGGCGAACTCGCCCGCGGTCATCCGGGCGAACAGGTCGAGGTTTTCCTCCACGCTGCGGTCGCGGTAGGGGCTGTTTTTGCCCGGCTCCGTCAGCGTGCCACGGTATTCGCGCATCTGCTCCGGCGTCAGGTCGTCCACGTAGGCCTTGCCCTCCTTGATGAGCTTGATCGCGCACTCGTAGATAAAATCGAAGTATTCCGAGGCATAGTACACGTGAGCCCAGTGGAAGCCGAGCCACGCGATATCCTCCTGGATGGATTCCACGTACTCCACGTCCTCCTTGGAGGGGTTGGTGTCGTCCAGCCGCAGGTTGCAGACGCCGCCGTACTTTTCCGCGGTGGAAAAGTCGATGCAGATAGCCTTGGCGTGGCCGATGTGGAGGTAGCCGTTGGGCTCCGGCGGGAACCGGGTCTGCACGCGGGTATTCACCCTCGCCGCCAGGTCCTCGTCGATGAAATCGTGGATAAAATTGGATGTTAATGCGTTGGTGTCGTCCATGTGATGTCTCCCATGTTTGTCGGGCGCGTCGGCGCAGCCGTAAAACTGTAGCACGCTGCCTCAGCAGCGTTCGCAACGCGATTCCGATGATTACTTTTACCCGAATGAACGGAGCTGAGGCTCCGTGCTACAAGTTAACTTAATTTCTCTATCGCCGCTTTTACTCTTGCGATCGTTTTGTCTTTGCCGAGGATCACGGCGAGGTCGGTGCCGCCGCCGGGGCAAAATCGCCGATGCGCCGCCGGTGGCGGATGAAGCGAGGCGGTTTTGGTGAGCAAATACAGAGCGATGCAAGCGCCCCAAGCGCAGCAGCGCGACAATATTTGCGAGGGGAAGCGGTCAATTGAGCGGCGGCGTCAACTTAACTTCTCAATCGCCGCACGTACTCGTTCCAGTGTTTTTTCTTTGCCCAATATGACCGCAAGGTCCGTGCCGCCGCCGGGAGTACTTCTCGTCCCTGCCAGCGCGATGCCCAGAGGGTACAGCAGCTTGCCGTTCTTCACTTCCAGCGCCGCGGCCTTTTCGGCGCAGGCGGCGAAGATGGCGTCCGGCGTCCAGTCGGTCACGTTCTCCAGCACCGGCAGCAGGGTTTGCAGCGCCTCCAGCGCGGTGGCGGGGTCGGTCTTCATTTTCTTGTTGCAGTACAGTTCATTGTCGTAGTCCGGCACGGCTTGGATAAAGCCGATCTGCTCCGGGATCTCCCCCAGCACCTCCGTGCGGGGCTGCAGGTTTTTGCACAGCAGCGGCAGGTCTTTGATCTCCGCCAGCAGCTCGTCGCCGATGACGGGCTTGGCCAGCTCCATGAACTTCTCCGGAGCCAACGCTTTGATGTACTCAAAGTTGATGTGGCGCAGCTTCAGCGGGTCAAAGATGGCCGGGGATTTGCTGATCCGTGCCGGGTCCCAATCCTCGATCATCTCGGGCAGAGAGAAGATCTCCTTCTCCCCTTCCGGGCTCCAGCCCAGCAGCAGCAGGTAGTTGAGCACCGCCTCGCTGAGGTAGCCCTTGGCGACAAGGTCCTGATAGCTGGCGTCGCCGTTGCGTTTGGACAGCTTCTGGTGCGCGTCCTTCATCACGGGCGGGCAGTGGATATAGACCGGCGGCTCCCAGCCGAAGGCCTCGTACAGCAGGTTGTACTTGGGCGTGCTGGACAGGTACTCGTTGCCGCGCAGCACGTGGGTGATGCCCATCAGGTGGTCGTCGATCACGTTGGCGAAGTTGTAGGTGGGCATGCCGTCGGATTTCAGCAGCACCTGATCCTCCAGCTCCTTGTTGTCCACCTCGATATGACCGTAGATCAGATCGTCGAAGGAGGTCTTGCCCTCCAGCGGCATCTTCTGACGGATCACGTAGGGCACGCCTTTTTTCAGGTTTTCCTCAATTTCTTCTTTGGAAAGGTCCCGGCAATGGCGGTCGTAGCTGCCCACCGCCTGCCCCGCGGCGACCTGCTCTTCTCTCATTTTTTCCAGACGCTCTTCGGTGCAGAAGCAGTAGTATGCTTTACCCTCGGCCACCAGCTTTTCCGCCCACTCCTTGAAGATGCCCATGCGCTCGCTCTGCACGTAGGGGCCCACGTTTCCGGGCTTGTCCGGGCCCTCGTCCCACAAAAGCCCTGTCTCGGTAAGGGTCCGGTAGATCACGTCCACCGCGCCCTCCACCTTGCGGCCCTGATCGGTATCCTCGATGCGCAGGATGAAGGTGCCGTTATCATGCTTGGCGGTGAGGAAGGTATACAGCGCCGTACGCAGATTGCCTACGTGCATGTAGCCCGTGGGGCTGGGGGCAAATCTTGTTCTGACTTTGTCCATGATCCGACTTCCTTTCGGAGTATAACTCAAGATACTGTGAATTGTCATTTTATTATAATACATATTGTTAGAAAAGTAAACTGTTTTTTTGGTTCCTTTTTTCCTTGCAAAACACCGCAAGTTGTGATAAGATGAAAACAGTATCATTTTTCGGAGGGAGAAGAAATGAAAAAGTTTATCGCGTTGCTGCTGTGCGCCGCGCTGCTGGTCCCGTTCGGGGCGCTTTCCGCTTTGGCGGCGCAGCCCGCCGTCAACCCGGCCTTCGCCGACGGCGAAAACAGCCTGATCGTGTTCGTGACGGGCATCGGGCAGTCCCGGTCGTACCTGTTCGACGACAGCTACCTTGCCGAGGACGCCTTTGAAAGCGGCACCCTGCAGGATTACGACAACTACGCGCCGCTGATCGAAGAGGGCAAGTACGCCGACAGCTGGAACCTGTTCAACGACAACATGGGCGATAATATCAAGGACCCGGAAGCCATCAAGGCCGCGGCAAAGATCATCCTCAACCTGCTGGCCTCCATCGTCACCCGCAAAAACACCGTCAAGAAGGCAGACGCGGACGCGCTGGTGCGCCATCTGTTCAAATACAATCTGGTGGATGAAAACGGACAGTGCGACCCCCACGTGGTCAGCCCCCGCTATACCATCCCGGTCTCCGAATACCCCGGCGTCATCAACGACAAGGGCGAATTTGTAAGCGAGTCCAAGGATCACTTCTACCGTTCCATCCCCTGCGAGGACATCTGCCGCAAGGCGCTGGGCGAGGATTTTGAGGATTATCTGTACTGCTTCAACTACAGCGCGTTTTCCTATACCTCCCAGAACGTGCAGGGCCTTCACGACTTCATCGAGACCATTCTGGCGGACAACAAGGTGGGCGCGGACAAGGTGGTGCTGGTGCCCATGAGCATGGGCGCATCGGTCGTCAGCGCGTACCTCTACAAATATCCGGCTCCGGCGGACAACCACGTGCGCCGGGTTGTCAGCATCGTGGGCTGCTGGCAGGGCAGCGACATCATCTACGACTTTGTTACCCAGAACTACGTGGAAAACTCCGCCGACCTGTTCTACAACGGTCTGATCGCCGAGCTGGTGGGCGAGCCCTGGGGCTATGTGGTCAACGGCCTGCTGCGGCTGTTCCCCAAGGCGGGGCTGCGCGGGTTCATCGACATGGCGCTGCAATCCATCTCCGACAACATCATCCTTGCCGCGCCCTCGCTGGCCGCGCTGGTGCCGCCGGAGACCTACGACGAGGTGCGCCCGCTGATCCCCTCCGACGTCGTCCGGGCGGAAACGGACGCGTACCACGAAGCGCAAATGACGCTGCACGACCGCATGGACGCGCTGAAGGCGCAGGGCGTGACGTTGTCGTTCATTTCCGGCTACGGGCTGCCCTACGGCGCCTTCACCCACGATTACAGGGCCTTCGGCTTTATGTACCACGCGGACAAGACCAACAGCGACGAGATCATCAATATCGACTCCACCGCCCCTGGCACCGCCTACGTCGCCTACGACAAGCAGTTTGAGGACGAGGCGGGCCGCGAGCTCTCCCCGGACAGATCCATTGATATCGCCGGTACGTGGTGCAAGGATTCGTCCTGGTTCTTCTATCGGCAGAAGCATGAGCTGGAACGGAACAACACCGCCATCCGGCTGGCCATCGACCTGGCGCTGGGCAACGTGAAGACCGTGGCCGACTGCGCGGACCCGGACGGCGCGTACTACTTCCCGCAGTTCAACGGCGCGCGCAATATCAGCCGGCTGGAGGAGAACTGTCTCCCCGCACTGGAAAAGTATCTGGCGGCGGGCGGCACGCTGACGGCGGAGCAGCAGGCGCTGTATGACGAGACGCTGGCCATGATGGACAGCAACGTCAACGACTTTGAGGCCGACAACGCCCTGATCGAGCGGTTCTACGATATGCTGGTGGAGCTGGGCGTTTATGAAAAGAAAGAAGAAAAAGCAAACCGCTTTGAAGACTTTTTCACCCGCACGATGAAAAAGACCAACGACGTGACCTACGGCATCTTCGGGGCGAAGGGATATCTGGACTGCGCCGTCAGTTGACGGCGCAGCCGGTCGAAAGTCGTAAGTCGTGAGTCGTAAGACGCGCTCCGGGCGTTCCCATGAAAAGACCGGGGTTTTTCTGAAACATTTTGGATCGACATTTTCTTATTTCGTTCAAAAACTACTTTCTCTTACGACTTGCGACTTACGACTTACGACTGAAAAAAACCGCGATCGGATCATTTCCGGTCGCGCTGTCTTTCAAAGGAGGAACGAACGATGGCGGGACAGTTTTTCGCGCTGTTTTCGCGCATGAAGAATATCAACCGCTGGGCGCTGATGCGCAACACAAGGCCGGAATCTCTCAGCCAGCACAGTCTGGAGGTGGCGGCCACCGCCCACGCGCTGGCGGTGATCGGCAACAGGCGGCTGGGCAAACGCTACGACGCGCCCATGGCGGCGCTGATCGGCATGTACCACGACATGCCGGAGATCATCACCGGCGACATGCCCACCCCCGTAAAATACTACAATAAAAAAATCCGCGAGTGCTACGGCGAGATCGAGCATGCCGCGCAGGACGCGCTGCTGGACACCCTGCCGGAGGACCTGCGGGAGGACTTCCGCCCGCTGCTGGCCCCCGACGAGACCGCGGCGCTGTGGAAACTGGTAAAGGCGGCGGACAAGATCTCCGCCCTTATCAAGTGCAAAGAGGAAGCGCAAAGCGGCAACCGGGAATTTGAGAAAGCGGAACAGGCCACCCTGCAGGCGCTGCGTGACATGGACTGCCCGGAGGCGGACATCTTTATCACGGAATTTCTGGGCAGCTTCGAGCAGGTGCTGGATTCCGTGCTGACGCAGGAGGAAAACAAATGAGAACCGTCGATATCCTGAGAACGATCTGCGGCGCGCCGGGCGTTTCCGGCACGGAGCGCGCCACCGCCGGGGCGATCGAAACCATATTGCGGGAATACACCGACGACGTGCGGACCGACGCGCTGGGCAACCTGATCGGCACGGTCAACCCCGGGAAAGAGAAGAGCGTCGTCCTGACCGCCCACATGGACAAGATCGGGCTGGCGGTCACGGCGATCGACGAAAAAAGCGGCTTTCTGCGGTTGACCCGCTGCGGCGGCACAGACCTGCGCGTGATGGCGGCGGCGCGGGTAAAGGTTTACGGCAAGCGGACGCTGGACGGCGTGATCATCAGCACCCCGCCGCATCTGGCGGACAAGGCGGACCGTAAAAAGGCCGCGCCGATTGACAGATCCGCCGTGGACTGCGGCCTGCCCTATGAGGAGATCAAAGAGATTGTATCCGTCGGCGACCGCATCGAGCTGCGGCTGCCCTTTACGGAGCTGTTGAACGGCCGCGCGACTTCGCCCTTTTTGGACAATTCCGCCGGGTGTACGGCGGTGCTGAAGGCGCTGGAGAAGCTTGCCGGAAAGGACTTCCCCTATACCGTCCACGCCGTCTTCGCCACCCGCGAGGAGGTGGGCAAGCAGGGCGCGCAGACCGCGCTGTTCGGGCTGGAGCCGGACGAGGCGCTGGTCACCGACGTGAGCTTTGCCGCAGGGTACGGCGTGAGCGAGGAGCAGGGCGCGAAGCTGGGTTCCGGCGCGATGATCGCCTGTTCCCCCATTCTGCAAAAAGAGGTAAGCGACACGCTGAAGGCGCTGGCGGAGAAGAACGGCATCCCCCATACCATAGAGGTGCTGGGCCGTCACACCGGCACCGACGCGGACGTGGCGACGATCACCGGCGCGGGCGTGAAGACGGGCCTGATCTCCATCCCGCTGAAGAATATGCACACCTCCGCGGAGCTGGCGCAGCTCAGCGATATCGAGGCCGTGGCCGACCTGATGGCGGCGTACGTGACAAGGGAGGGGTAAACGATGCTGGACCTGTTAAAACAACTCTGTACGCTCGACGGCACCTCCGGACGGGAAGCCGCCGTGCGTGAGTTTTTGATTTCTCAATTGAACGGCGCGCCTTACCGGGTGGACGCCATGGGCAACCTGATCGTGGAGGTCAAGGGACGGAAGCCCGCGAAAAACAGGATGATGCTGTGCGCCCACATGGACGAGGTGGGCGTGATGGCCACGTTTATCAAAGCCGACGGCACGGTGAAGTTCAACACCGTGGGCGGCGTCAGCCCGGCGGTGCTGCCGGGAAGAGCCTTCCGGTTTGAAAGCGGCGCGGTGGGCGTCGTCAGCGTAAAGCCCGTTCACCTGTGCAGCGAGGAAGAAAAATCCACCCTGCCGGACGCGGCCGATATGGCCATCGACATCGGCGCGGACAGCCGCGAGCAGGCGGAGGCGTTGGTGCGCCCCGGCGACACGGCGGTGTTCACAAGCGAATACACCCCCATGGGGGATAAGATCCTTTCCAAGGCCCTCGACGACCGGGCGGGCTGCGCCATCCTGCTGGATATGATCCGCACCGGGGTGGCCTATGACACGGTGTTCTGCTTCAACGCGCAGGAAGAGGTGGGCCTGCGGGGCGCGGTCGTGTCCGCGTTTTCCGTCGCGCCCGACTACGCCCTTGTGCTGGAGGCCACCACGGCGGCGGATATCATCGACGCGCCGGAGGAAAAGCAGGTGTGCGCGCTGGGCAAGGGCCCGGCGGTCTCCTTTATGGACAACGCCACGGTGTACGACAAGGCGCTGTTCCAGAAGGCGCTGACGCTGGCCGCGGAAAACGGCATCCCGGCCCAGCCCAAGACCATGGTGGCGGGCGGCAACGACGCGGGCAGCATCCACAAGAGCCGCGCGGGCGTGCGTACGCTGACGGTCAGCGTGCCCTGCCGGTATATCCACTCCGCCTCCTGCGTGTGCGACAAAAACGACGTGCTTGCCACGCGTCGATTGGCCGAAGCGATCAATGAATACTTCGCGATGGCGTAAGCTGACCTACCGGCAGGCGACGGCGGACGACGCGGACCGCATCATGGCGTTTTGCCGGGACAAGCCCTGCGGGACGGAGATCCATACCTCCGTGAAGCTGAACGGCGAAAAAACGGAGATCGGCTGCCTGTGGACCGGCACGGACGGCGCCGGGCTGCTGCGGCTGGTCGTCTATGACAACGGCTCTTACGTCACGTATCTGACGCGGCGCAGCGGCTTCGTCGCCAAGCCGCCGAAAGAAGACGGCTTCGACCGGTTTGCCGCGCCGAAAAGAAAAGCGCGGCTCTGCCGGATGGTCTACCGCGGCGGAACGCCCTCTTTCCCCGAAGGCGTGACGGCATTGCGCGGGACCGCCCTTCTGGAAATGTACAAGGCGGTCCGGGAGACGGACGCGCTGAACGACAGGACCGAACGGCGCTACGTGGCCCGCGCGAGGGCGGTCAACGCCGGACTGGCGGAGACCTTCGGCATTTATGAGGACGGGAAGATCGCCTCCACCGCCGGTATTTGCGCGAAAAACGAACGGTACGCGCTGATCGGCGACGTTTACACCGTGTATCAATACCGCTTTCAGGGTTACGCCGCGAAGCTGGTGAACGCCTGCGTCGCCGCCGCGCGGGAACAGGGTTTGACGCCGGTGTTGTACTGCGAAAAAGGTATGCGGAAGTTTTATCGGAAATTGGGATTTGTCGAGCTCGCCCGGTAGCGCGGCACCTCAGTGCCGCTTCCGGCATCAACAGCATATCAGATGATCGGTTCGGTTGAATAACCCTTTCGTCGTCAAGGAAAACGATCATTATCATGAAAATCCGTTTTAATAATTACTATCGCCACGAGCGGCACTGAGGTGCCGCGCTACCGTAATACGAATGTCTAAGTGTGATTTATGCCCGCGTCAATGTCACGTTGACCGAACAAAACAATACGGCTTCTGCGGCGCGGGGGCAAAGCTGACCGCCGCACGGGCGGGGCTGCACTTCTGGGAGGAGCCCTGCATCTCCGGCCCGGGCGGGTCCGGCGCGGTGTTTTTCAGCGGGTGCAATCTGCGCTGCGTCTTCTGCCAGAACCGCGCCATCAGCCGGGGCGGCTGCGGCAAAGAGATCACCGTCGCGCGGCTGCGGGAGATCTTCGACGAGCTGGTCTGGCAGGGCGCGGACAACATTAACCTGGTCACGCCCACGCATTTCACGGACCTCATCGCCGAGGCGCTGGCAGCCGAAAAGCCGCCCGTGCCGGTAATCTGGAACAGCAACGCCTACGAGGAACCGGAATCGCTGCAACAGCTTGCCGGGCTGGTGGATATCTACCTGCCCGATTACAAATACGCCGACGCGGCTCTCGCGGCGCGGTTCTCCCATGCGCCGGATTACCCGCAAAAGGCGTGGGAAGCCATCCGGGAGATGGTGCGGCAGACGGGCCCCTGTCAATTCGACGAGGACGGGATGCTGCGCTCCGGCGTGCTGATCCGCCACCTGATCCTGCCCGGCCATGTGGACAACACGCTGGACGTGATCGACCGGATCACGGAAGAATATGACGACGAAGCCGTGCTGTTCAGCTTAATGAGCCAGTACACCCCGCCGGAGGAGCCGCTGAAATTTCCGGAGCTGAACCGCCGCCTGACGAAAGAGGAATACGACCGGGCGGTGGATTACCTGTACCTGTGCGGGTGGGAAAACGGCTACGTGCAGGAGCTGTCCTCCGCGCAGAGCGAATACACGCCGGATTTTGACGGCACGGGAGTATAACCATGAACGAGCAAAAACGCCCCAACCCGAACATCGTGCACCCTGTCCCAGGGTACGACGGGGAGATCTACGTCAAGCCAACGCTCAAGAACCCCAATATCATCGTCGGCGATTTCACCTATATCGCCGATTCGGATTTCGAGAGCCACGTGACCCACCACTACGACTTCATCGGCGACAGGCTGATCATCGGCAGATTCTGTCAGATCGCCGCGGGGGTGGAGTTTGTGATGAACGGCGCCAACCACCGGATGAATGCGGTCACCACCTTCCCGTTCTATACGCTGGAGGGTTGGGAGGCGTCCCCGCCGCCCCTTTCGGAGCTGCCGATCAGGGGCGATACGGTGATCGGCAACGACGTGTGGATCGGGCAGAACGCAACGATCCTTCCGGGCGTACACGTCGGCGACGGCGCGATCATCGGCGCGAACAGCGTGGTGGGCGGCGACGTGCCGCCCTATACGGTCGTGGCAGGCAACCCGGCAAAAGAGATCCGCAAACGCTTCGACGACGAATTGATTGCCCTGCTGTTGGAATGGCGCTGGTGGGACAAGAGCATCGAAGAGATCAACGCGCTGATCCCGCTGCTCACCGACAGCGACATCCCGTCCGTCAAAGAACGGATCAAAAAAATGCTGTATGGATAAAGAATACCTTTTCCGCTATGCCTCCCCTCTCGGGGAGATCGCCATGGCCGGCGACGGCGAAGCGCTGACGGGACTGTGGTTCGCGGGGCAGAGATCCTTTGCGGCAGGGCTTTCCCCGGCGCATGAAGAAAAGGACCTGCCGGTGTTCGCTCTGACGCGGCGCTGGCTGGACGTCTATTTCAGCGGGCGGGAACCGGATTTCACCCCTCCCCTGCTGCCGCGGGGCACGGCTTTCCAAAAGGCGGTATGGGATATCCTGCTGACCATCCCCTACGGGCAGACGACGACCTACGGCGCGATCGCCGCGGCGCTGGCAAAAGAAAGGGGCGTCCCCCGTATGTCCGCGCAGGCCGTGGGCGGCGCGGTGGGGCGCAATCCGATCTCGCTGATCGTCCCCTGCCACCGGGTGGTGGGCGCGGACGGCAGCCTGACCGGGTACGCGGGCGGCCTTGACCGGAAACAGGCGCTGCTGGCATTGGAACAGCGCGGGATCGAATGAAACACGCCGGGATCGGAAGCGCTTTCCGAATCCCGGCGTTTAAGGCAACACCGCGCCATTCGGGTGTGCGGTGTTGCCTTAACTGTCCCTGACAAAAATAAAAACCGCAGATCTGTTGACCTACGGCAAAATGGAGCGGATGACGAGGCTCGAACTCGCTACCTCCACCTTGGCAAGGTGGCGCTCTACCAGATGAGCTACATCCGCGCTTGGAAACAAATGTCATTATAGCGGATGAAGGCGCGCTTGTCAAGGATTTTTTGGTTTTTTATTTCATAAAAGGGGCAAACGGCGCAGGCCTATCCTACAGCGCCGCCCGATAAACGATCAATTCGCTGGTCAGCGACGCGGGCAGGCGCACGCGCAGCCCCTCGTTGACAAGGGCAAACCCGCTGACGGTCGCGGCGGTCTGTGAATTATCAAAGGTGACTTCATAGGTCTTTCCCTCGTCCAGCCCGCGGGGATACACGACGACGGTCTCGTCGCCGGGGCGCACGTCGGCCAGATTGAAAATGCCGACGATCCCCTTCGTGCCGTCGACGCCGGCCCGTTCCAGAATGCAGCGGCCCTTGGGATGCGCTTCGTAAAGCTCCGGCGTGTGGTGGTAGATGTATCCGTCCGTCAGGTATGGGCGGATAAAATTTTTATAGAGGTCGAATTCCCGCTTCACGAAGGCCAGCTCGGCTTCATTCATCTCACTGCCCAGCGGATTGTAGGTGTTGGTGGTGGGCTTGCCGAACAGCGTGCTTCTCACCGTAAAATCCAGCGACCCGCGCAGGTGCCCGTTCATGCCGGAGACCAGCCGGTCGATGCGCTCCGGCGGCAGCGCCATGCTGATACCGTTGGTGACGGCGAGGCTGCGGGGCGGGATCTGGTAGTCCGACACCCACGTGTGGGTGAAGTGTTTCACCATGCCCAGGTCGCAGCGGCCGCCGCCCCCGGCGCAGTTCTCAAAGATCACGCGGGGATATTTTTTCCGCAGCCGCGCGAACATGGCGTACAGCGCCTGATAATACCGCAGATAGCTGCTCTCCCGACAGCCGCCCCGTTCGTTGTAGCAATTGTATTGTGTGTAATCCACGTTGTAGTCCAGGCGGAACAGGTCGATCCGATACTCCTCGATCACGCGCTCCACCTGCCGTTCCACCCACGCGGCGGCGTCGGGGTTCGTCATATCGATGACGGTGGTGTCGGTCCCGCGCAGGCGGCGGGTCTGGTACCACTCCGGGTGGGCTTTGGCGACGGCGGACTCCGTCCCCATGCGCTCGCACTCCATCCACAGGCCGAATTTCAGGCCGTTTTCATGGCAGCGCTCCCGGATGGCGGCAAAGCTGTCCCCGTGTTTGCCGGGGTCGGCGGTCCAGTCGCCCACGCGCCGCCACCATTCCGCGCCCTCCTTGCCCGCCTCGCAGTACCAGCCGGCGTCCACGATGCAGCTCTCCGCGCCCACCGCCGCGGCGGTGTCTATCGTATGGAAGATGGCCTCCCGCGTCATGGCGCGCTCGGGGCCGATGCCCGCGCCCACGGTGGCGACATTCTCCTTCGGCTCGTCATAGGTAAAGACGCAGCGGCGGGTGTGCCTGTGCATCATGTTCACCGCGTCGTCCAGATCGCCCTGCACCCGGCCGATGTACACCTCCGGCGAGGTAAAGGTCTCCCCCGGCAGCAGCACGTACTGCGGCGCGGGACCCGTCAGCGCCATCTGAAAGCTCAGTTTGGCCGCCGCGCGGTCCCCCCCCTCGGAAATGCCGTTGGGGGCGATGTCCGCGTCCAGATCGAAGCGGAACTCGTACCCGCCGGACCAGGCCATCTGTGCGAACCACAGGTGCCCCAGCGGGTTACAGCGCACCATGAACATGGGATAACGGTAGCGGTCGTTGACAAAGCGCCCCTCCACCGCCATGCCGCCGGAGATCATATCGTGCCAGCGGAACAGCCCCTCCGCGCAGCCGTGCGCGTTCTCCATATAGCCCAGCGAATAGAGCTTCTCCTTGTCCTGTTCGCCGTTCACGTAGTCTGTCCAGTCGTGGAACAGTTCCATGCCGCCGCCCATGATCACGATGCGGTTCAGCTTCATGGGCTGTTCCGATTCATTTTTCAAGGTAACGTATCTGGTAAACACCGCGCTGCCGGAAAGCACCGTGTGGACCTGCGCCGTCAGCGGGCACATGCCGTTTTGCAGCGTCACGACCCCGTGCAGCAGTTTCGCGCCGTTGGCGGGCACGGTCTCCTCGTACTTCTCAAAGCCGACGTATTCCCAATCGTAGGCCACGCACTCGCCGTTGACCTCCGCGTCAAAGACCCACGGCTGCGTGAAACGGTCGCAGTCCAACCGGCAGGGCATGCCCTCCAGCACGTCCAGCGGCGTACCGGCATTGTTCCACCCGGCGGCGACAAGGCGGTGCTTGTCGAACATCTCCTCGTAGACCGTCATCCCCGTGCGGTAGCAGAACACCGGCTGCCCCTGCGGGCCGCGGCTTACGTAGATATCCGTGAAATCGTTGTCAAAAAGCGCTTTCTGCATGGCTTCGTTTCCTTTCGGCTTGTTCTGTTCCGATTGTAGCACACCGCCGGTACGGATTGCAAGACAAAACCCGGAAAGAAAAAACGGAGGAAACGCTTTTCCCTATTGTATTGAAAGAGGAAAAAGTGTATAATAAAAAATACGATGACCGATCCTTTGCCGACGAGGGGGATTTTTATGATAAAAAAAATGCTGATCACGGCTGTCGCCGCGCTGCTCTTTGCGCTGACGGCCGTCTGCGCTTTTGCCAATACGATAGGGGACGTGGACGGCGACCACATCATTTCCGCGGCTGACGCGCGGCTGACGCTGCGGCTTTCCGTGGGGCTGGATTCCTGCGACGAGGAGATGTTTGCCGCAGCGGACGCGGACAAGGACGGCAAGCTGACGCCGGCGGACGCGCGGCTGATCCTGCGGGCCTCCGTAGGGCTGGAAACCCTGCACACCCACATGTACGACCGGGAGATCCTGCAGGAGCCCACCTGTACCGAAGCCGGATTGGCGCAGTACACCTGTGAATGCGGCGACGTGCAGATGCTGATGATCCCCGCCAAAGGCCATACGCCCGTTGTTGACGAGGGCCGCGCCCCCACCTGCGAGGCGGACGGTCTGACGGAGGGCAGCCACTGCGCCGTGTGCGGGTACGTGATCTCCCCGCAGCGCCCCATCACAGAGGGACGCCATACCCCGGAGCCCGTTCCGGGCAAAGCGCCCACCTGCGTCAAAGACGGTTATACCGACTATTCCGTCTGCACGAAATGCGGCGCGGAAGTGACGAAAAAAGAAGTGATCCCCGCCACGGGACACACAAAGGCGGAAGTGCCCGCCCTGGAACCCACCTGTACCGAAGACGGCTATACGGCCGGCACACAATGCACGGTCTGCGGCGCGGTCCTTATCAGCCCGCAGACGGTTCCGGCGTTGGGCCACGACGAGGTCACGGACGAGGCAAGGGAGGCCACCTGCGCGCTGGAGGGACTCACCGAAGGCTCCCACTGCGCCCGCTGCGGCGCGGTGCTGCACGCGCAGCAGACCATCGCCAAGCTGCCCCATACTGTTATGATCGACGCCGCGAAAGAACCCACCTGCACGGAGGACGGCTGCACGGAGGGAAGCCATTGCGCCGTCTGCGGCGAAACGCTTGTCAAACAGACCGTGCTGCCCGCGAAGGGACACATACCCGTTCCGGACGGCCTTCCGCAGCCCACCTGCACGAAGGAGGGCTATACCCGCGGTTCCCACTGCGCCCGCTGCGGCGAAGTACTGGCGCCCTCCGACCCCGTTCCGGCGCTGGGCCATACCGTCGTCACGGACGCGCGGATCGAGCCCACCTGCACGCAAAGCGGCCTGACGCAGGGCTCCCACTGCTCCGTCTGCGGCGAGGTATTCGCTGCGCAGACCGAGATCCCCGCCACGGGGCACACGGTGGTCAACGATCCGGCGCGGCAGCCCACCTGCACGGAACCCGGCAGCGCGGGCGGCACGCATTGCAAAACGTGCGGCGAAGTATTCCAATCCCCGGAAACGCTCCCCGCGCTCGGCCATATTCTGAACACATGGGATACCGTCAAAGCGCCCTCCTGCACCGTGGGCGGCACGGAAAGCTGCGTCTGCGAACGCTGCGGCGAACGGATCACGCGGGAAACGGCCCCCACCGGCCACACGCCCGCCGCCGGCTGGACGACCGTACGGGACGCCACCTGCATGCAAAAGGGGAAAAGCGTACGGAAATGCACTGTCTGCGGCGCGGAACTGGCGGAACAGGAGATCCCCTACGCCGCCCACACGCCCGTGTATCGGATCGAACGACCCGCCACCTGCACGCAGGAAGGCGTCGTCTATTGCTACTGCGCCGTGTGCGCCGAATCGCTGTCCCGCACGACCTACCGCAGATTTACCGTCGTCGGAACGCCGAAGCCCCGCTTTCTGACCGACTCGCCGGAAGCAGACGGCACGGTCCGGCTGACCTTTGCGGAAACGGACACGGACAGCGTGGCTTCCGTGACCTGCTCTTGCCCCTCCGGGACGACGATCCCGGTGACGGTGAAAGACGGCGTATATACGTTCAAGGTACCGGAAGAGATCCCGGCGACGGAAACGATCACGATCACGATCACAAAAAAATAACACACATTGGGGCGCCTTCCGTAAGGAAGCGCGCCCCAATGCGATCCATTCTGTCGGACGGAGGAGATCACCTGCGGCGGTGAAATCCCTTTGCTAAACGCCCAGGATGTTTCTCACCACGCCCCATACCAGCAGCAGCGCCAGCAGCACGTATTCCAGCGCCGGAAATCTGGGGTGATACGCCACCTTGCCGCGGCGGACGTAATTTTTCGCCGCCCCGATATACACGATCAGCAGATACAGGAACTCTACCGGGTAGGCGTAATTATAGGTAAGGCTTTCGGCAAAGCGCAGCCGTACCAGCGCCGCGAACGCGCGGGTGTTGCCGCAGCCGGGACAGTAAAACCCCGTCAGCGCGCGGATCGGGCACGAGATCAGCCCTCCCCTGCTTTTCATTATCGCCAGCGCACCGGCGGCAGCGGCGGCCAGCAAACAGGTCGCCCCGATGCAGCGCAGCAGCCGTTTTTTTTCAACACGCGTCATATCTCTTCCTCCCGCCGCTTTTATTCTAAAGAATCAACCGTTGTTTTGCAAGAAGAAAACGAAAAAAACGGTCGAAAAGTCCCCAAAAGCCGAAAAAAAGCACAAACGAGTCCATTCTTGTATTGACATTCTTCTTTTCACTATGGTAACATATAAGAAATAGAGCGATCTATTTAATTTAAGAAAAAGAGGAAAAAAGCATGAACATCGAAAAAAGAAACATCGGCACATGCGTTGTTCTGTCGATCGTGACCTGCGGCATTTACGGCATCATCTGGGCCGTAAAAATGCTGAAGGAAGCCGTCCAGATCAAGGATGAGACGGACGACGGTCTTGTGGAGATCCTGCTGGGCATTTTCCTTTGCCCCGTCGGTTTCTTCATGGCGGAGAAAAAGTTCAATGAAGGCTGTCAGGCCAAGGGCATCCCGCATGAGGACCGTTCCGTCCTGTACATCATTCTCGGCTTTATCGGTTTGGGCATCGTCGACTACATCATGATGCAGTCCGACCTGAACAAGATCGCCGACATGGTCGCTCCCGCCGCTCCCGCTGCCGCTCCTTATCAGCAGCCCTATCAGGCGCCGCAGTATCAGGCTCCCGTACAGCCTCAGTACCAGCCGCCCCAGCAGCCCCAGTATCCGCAGGAGCAGAACCCCTATCAGGGCCCGCAGAACCCATAAACCGTTTATCGCATTTTTCCCGGAGCCGAACCGCTCCGGGATTTTTTCGTCCCGCCGCGTTTTTTCGCGCAGCGCACCGGTCCATCCCCCGTCATAATACGGCGGCGCCACCTGCCGGATACGGCGGATCGGATCGCATACCGGGGCGATAAAAGCTCTTTTATTTTAAACAGGAACGTGTTATACTGTTAGCGGAAATACGATCATCTTCACCGGAAAAGAGGGAAAAACATGCCGGAAGAGAGAACGGAACTTACATGGACGATCCGCCCCTGCAGCGCGCGGGATCTGGACGCGGCGCGCGCGATCTGTGAGGAAACGTCCTCCATTGAGCTGCGCGATGAAAAGGACCGACGTTTTTTGCTGCTGACGTTTTGCGACCCCTACGTCCTTTACGCGCCGGACGGCTTCGTCGCGGTGGACGCGGACGACCGTCCGGTGGGCTATGTTTTCTGCGCCGCCCACACCCGTCAATTTTTCCGTACGTTCCGCAAAAAAGTGCTGCCGGAGCTGACGCGGCTGGGGCCGCGGTACGGTATCATGGGCTGCGGCGTGTGCGTCCAGCAGACGCTTTGCTCGTTATTCGCGCCGGCGCACCTGCACATCGATCTCACCGCTTCGGCCCGTCGCCGGGGAATCGGCACGGAGCTGATCGGAACGCTGAAGGCGCATCTGGCGCAACAGGGGATCTCCCGCGTGGTGCTCACCGTCAGCCAAAGCAACGCTTCCGCCGTTCGCTTTTACAAAAAAAACGGCTTTCGTCCGATCCTGAAAGCCTTCGGCGCCTACGTGATGCGCGCGGAAACGGACAAGTGAGATCGGTCAGGTGCGACCTGCCGAATCTTACTTGATTTTTTTAGAAATACTGAATATGCCCAAACACGGCGGTATTCTGCATGTTTATCGGCAAAAAAAACGGAAGACCGCCTCCCGGAATAAGCTTTATATGGCGCCGGAAGCAAAGGTCGATTCCCTCCCGCGCCGCTTCGCCCCACACCAAATCATTGAATGCAGACAGGGCCCCCTCCACGGGAGCCCTGTTTGCATGGTGCCGGAAGCGGGGAAAGGCAAACCCGCACGATGTTGCCGCCACTGGATTTTGAGTTCTTGGACCGATTCGGAAATGGCCGGACTTGAACGGCTTTCGAGGGCGGTCGGCAGACAAGCTAAAAACCGTTGCGCCACAAGGATTTACGGAAAAAACCGGGGAAAGTATTTGCAGCGCTTGCCTTTGCAGACGATGGCCCAAAAAACGCGTTTTTCAGCAAATCGGAGGGCGTTTGGAGGGCGATCGGAGGGCGATTTTTACACAAACAGACTTTTTTGGAAAAGCAGCATTTCACCCTCTTTCATTGACAAAAACAAAAAAACAGAAAGAAGAGTACTTATGGGACG
>JAFRRP010000024.1 GCA_017428085.1 Clostridia bacterium
TCTGGAAAACGGGTATCTGACCATCACCGCGGCTAAGGGCCTTGACAAGGATGAAAAGGATAAAAAGTCCGGTCAGGTCATCCGCCAGGAGCGTTACGCAGGCAGCCTGCGCCGCAGCTTCTACGTGGGCGAAGAAATCACGGAAGAGGATATCAAGGCAAAGCTGGCGCACGGTGTGCTGACGCTGCATATCCCGAAGAAGGAAGAAAAGCCGAAGCTGCCCGAGAAAAAGACCATTGCCATCGAAGGGTGAACCCGTTAACAAAACGGCGTTAACCACTGCCGCCCCGTCGGAAACGACGGGGCGGTTTTCCGTATTATGGTATGCCGTCGGGGAGTAGCGGCTATTGCTTCGGGAAACAGCTCGGCTCTGCCTTATGGCTGTCCGGCGGGTTCTATTTTTGCTCTGTCCACACCGTTATCGTCGTATATTACGATCGTATACCGATATTCTTTTTCTCCGTCTGTTACGGTGATACCGGTTTTACCGTATTTATGCGCCTCGATCAGGATCCTCCCCTCCTCCGGCAGTTCAAATGCGACCTCCGCAATGGAGTCGTCCTCCACGGAAAGCATCGCCTCTGCCGAGAAGAAGGGTTCATCAGGGAGAAAATCGTGTGCCTCGAAGTCAACCTGCGGGGAGAAGATCAGCATTACGGCGATCATGACCACGGGAAGCGCAAGGCCGACCGCTTTCTGCGTGATTTTCGGGAAGAAGACATGCGTATACAGCACGACCTGAAAAATGCAGAATAAAGCCGCAAGGAGCAAATGGGGAAAATGCTTAACGGCTTCTTTTCCGTCAAGAAAGATCGTGTTCCCGAAAAACAGAAAAACAGGTGAGAAGATCAAAACGCTGAGCCAGTTTTTCTTTTGAATGAACCAACCCACAAAGGCCATCGGGAAGGTGGCCAACGTCCAATAAAACCAATAGGGATAATACAAAAACAGTCCCCACCCCATCGGAGAAAAAGGCACCTGTAACAGATAGATCAGC
The DNA here is from genome assembly GCA_017428085.1 of Clostridia bacterium. Lineage (GTDB taxonomy): Bacteria > Bacillota > Clostridia > Oscillospirales > Acutalibacteraceae > RUG806. The sequence continues at coordinate 998 of JAFRRP010000024.1, forward strand.
GGTTGACTGATCAAAAAGAAAGCAAAGGTTTTCAGCGCGGATTCCAGCGGCTTTTTGCAGTTGGACATGATGATCACCGCAAAGAAGATTCTACTGAAATACAACCGATCTGTTCCGCTTCCGTATTTCCGTAAATACAGCAAACCCTTTGCCGTAAAAACGATACCTCCCATGATACGATCTTCCGGTGTATCATAGGAGGTGTCTTATTGTTAGTCCACGGTTTTGAGCAATAACGATAACGAATTTGCAAGCTTTTCTTCGGTAAAAAAGTCTCCTGTATTTACTTCTTCGTGTAGGTCAGGATCGAGCCGGTATCGGTATCCTTCATCGTAAGATCGGCGCCGTCGATTGTGTATTCCCAGATCTGTGTCGTGGACGCGCCCTCGTAGGTGATCTCAACGGTTTCGCCCTTGTCGGCATAGGTGAAGTTCATGAGCATGCCTTCGCCCGCGTCCCATACGCCCTTGCCGTCTTTTTCGAAGGTATAGGCGCAGCCTTCCGCTTCGTTGGCGCTCCACGTGCCGAGAAGCGCTGAGGCTTCTTTGGTTTCGCCCTTGTTGGCGTCCACGGCGGCAGTGGTTTGGTTTGCTTTCGCGTCGTCGCCTTTATTGCCGCAGGCGGTCAGACAAAGTACGGCCATAAGGACGCAGAGCGTCAATGTGATCAGGGTAAACAGTTTTCTTTTCATTTTTTTTTGACTCCTTTTTTTTGTTTTATCGTGTTACTCAAAATCATTCTTTGTAAAATCTCCGTGCTTTTCCGCCATGCCGATATACTCCATGCCGTTCGCGCGCCCGTTGTACCAGATGCGCCACAGGTCTTTCTCTTTGTCGTAGAGCGCCGAGGGCTTATAGCATGCGTCCGCGTCCCATTCGCCGGCGGTGGGAAAGACCAAAGGATTGCTTTTGCACCTTCTGAAATCCGTTATGCCGTCTTCAGAGCACGCTGCGCAGATGCAGGCTGTGTTGATATCCCGGTAGCCGATATAGAAAATGAGATACCCAAGCGTCGGATGCGGGATTACCTGACAGCCGCCGATACGGTTTTGCTCATAGACCTTCTCCGGGTTCTTTTCGAGAATGGGGTTCCGGGAGGATTTTTCCCAGATAAGTCCGTCCCGGCTTTCGGCGTAGCAAAGCACGTTCGGCTCGTAGGTTTCGCCGGCGCTGTACCACATGCGGTACAGGCCGTTTTCATGAAGCACGCAGGGGTTCATCACGGATTCCCCCTCAAAAGGGGCTTCAGGAGACAAAACGGGAGCTGTGCGGACGCGGTAAAAATCGATCCCGTTCTTGCTTTCGACAACGCCGATATAGCTGTTGCCGTGCGCCTGCCCGGTATACCACATTTTATAAGTATCCCCGACTTTCAGAACGCAGTTGCGGTTGACCATATCCTCCCAGCCAGAGGAATTGTCCGGCGGGAGCGTGACGATCGGGTCCGACCATCGGACGCCGTCGTCGGAGAAAGAAACGGACAGGGCGTTGTTTTTTCTCGTGGAAAGATCCATGCGCAGCCGGCTGTCCGGCAGAGCGGTCAAATATACGTCAAACAGGGTGCCGAGCGCCGGATCGCCGAAGATCGGATTGTCTTTGTGTTTCTGAAACAAGTGCGCGTCCTCCCGTTGTTCGGATTGATAGAACCTTTGGTAAATGCTATCACAAATTGTCCTTTCTTTCAAGCCTGATGAGAAAAAAATATTGAAAACGATCGCGGTTTCTGCTATAATCCGCTTAGATTGGGACAGGGAGGCGGTTCTTTGGAAAACATAGCGAAACCCACAAAACAGCAGCTGGACTGGCACGAGCTGGAGCTCGGCGTTCTGATCCATTACTGTCTGGAAATGTACCGGCCGGAGCTGCCGGGCGAGTGGTATAAAACGTCCGTTGTGCGTGAGGCGTTGGCGCCCGAAACGATCCATCCCACGAAACTGGATCCGGAGCAGTGGGTCAGATGCGCCGCGCTTCTCGGCGCAAAATACGCCGTGCTGGTCGCAAAGCACACAACTGGCTTTGCGCTTTGGGATACCAAGGTGAACGATTTTTCCATTGCGCATACAGATTGGCGCGGGGGCGGCGGCGACGTTTGCCGTGAGTTTGTGGAGGCGTGCGTCAAATACGGGCTCAAGCCCGGCTTCTATTACAGCACGGTTTGCAACGGCTATTACGATATTAACGACAGCGTTCCGCAGGATACGCGCGGGGAGGCTTATCGGGCGTATATAAAATGTGTGGAAGCGCAGGTGAAGGAGCTTTGGAGCAGCTACGGGCCGCTGGTGGAGATCTGGTTTGACGGCGGTGTGATCCCGCCCGAGGAGGGCGGACCGAATCTTATGCCGCTGCTGCAAAAATATCAGCCGGACGCGATCTGTTTTCAGGGACCGAAGGCCTGGCCGCACAACGTCCGGTGGGTCGGCAACGAGGACGGCCTTGCGCCGGAAAACTGCTGGGCAACCACCAACGCGGGGGACGCGCGGTTTGACGGCACGGTACCGGAGGAGCAGGCCGGCGTAGGCGACCCCGACGGCAGATATTATTGGCCGGCGGAAACCGATATGCCCAACCGCACGCACGCAGCCTTCGGCGGCGGATGGAGCTGGCAGCCGAACGAGGAGCATCTGCGCTATACGCCGGAACAGCTTTTGGATTGTTATATCCGTTCGGTGGGCAGAAACTCCAATCTGCTGCTGGGCATGGCGATCAGCCGGGACGGGGATTTTCAGGATGAAGAACAGTTCCGCGTCTTCGGAAAGCTGATCCGTGAAACCTTTTCCGATCCGATCAGGCAGATCGACCGCCCCGTATTATCAGACTGCCGCTGTGAGATCCGGTTCGACGCGCCGCAGCGGGTACGCTATCTTGTGCTACGCGAAGATATCAGCGAGGGGCAGCGCATTCGGGCGTTTCGCATCCTTGCCGACGGCAAACCAGTTTATGAAAGCGCCTGCATCGGCCACAAGCGGATCGTGCCGTTTGACTGCCTGATGGTCGCCGAGCTTGCGGTCGAGATCACGAATGCAGTCGGACGCCCCGCCCTGCGGGACGTTGCGGTTTATTAAAATGCGGCGAAGCCGCCACCGATAATTCCGCATTCCGCATTACGAATTACGAATTGCTCTATAAACCGCAATTCTGAGTATCGGCTTTAAACAGAAATCCGTTATTTTGACGATAAAAGATTTCATTCGAACCCGTAGCGCGGCACACCGTGCCGCCTTTGCGGGGAAAACATTCTTTTAAGTATCTTCTCCCTTTGATTGCGGCACGGTGTGCCGCGCTACGATTCTTTTGTTTCGCGCTGTATCGAGAAACTTTTACACAAATATGTTCATTTTGTTATTTTGCTGCTTTAAGCCGATACTCAGAATCGGAGTTTGTAGAGGTTCTTTATGGAAATAAATTTTGATTTCTTGCTTTCGGGCTGTAATACGCGTTGCAAGCATTGCTATGTGAACGGCGGACCCGGCAGTATGATGAAGTCGGAGGATGCCATGCTGTTCATTGAAAAACTGGACGAGCTGGCGGAGCTTCTGCCCTTTGAAGCGAGCTTTACATTGGATAACGAGCCGATGAATCATCCGGAGATTGCGTCCATTGTTCGTAGTGCTGCCGCCACGAAAAATATCAAAAACTATCACCACGGAATGACAAGCGGTATTGCGCTGATGCATCGGAAAGACCGGAACGCCGTAATTGAGGCTTACCTTGACTGTGGCTATAATGATTTTGGTATAACAATTCATGGGAATGCGATACATCATGATGAGATCGTCAGGCGAGAAGGTGCCTTTCAGACCGGGATTGAAGCGGCTGAGTTCATGAAATCCTGTGGTGCGAAGGTTGGAGTGTCCCTGATGTTTAACCGCTTTTTTACCGATGATGCATTGGAGATCGACGCAGTAATTCAATGGTTGCAGCCCGCTTATATATTTTTTGCAGTTCCCAACTTTACACCCCATGTTCACATGACGGATTTTGAACCTTACCGCGGTTCCTTGGAAAGCTTTCAAAGAATTCGCCCATGGCTTGAGAGGTGGAAACAAAATATAGATGAATTAGCAGAAGAAATCTGTACGATCGGTATGCTCAGGGGGCAGCTGGAAGAAGGACTGGATATCGCTACATTATTCAGACAGCCCCAGGATGAAATCTATATGACTGTTCACCAGAACGGAGAACTGTATGTTGGTAACACCGGCGTGGAAACAGAGTGTCTCGGAAATTTGCGGACGCTGGATATCGAAGAAACGGCGAAACGCATTTCAGAACTCCCCGGGAACCGGGACTACAGCGCATTCTACGAGGTGAATCAACTTCCTGACCGAGAAGCGCTGATTCATGCTTTTGATCAACAGCCACAGGATCTGTTGTATAGTGATAAGGCGAGTGCTATTTACAGAATGTTGACATCAATCGGAATTCCGACAATACTCTGCGATTGTGTGCACAGATAATTTAGTGCCGATAATCTATGATACAGGCAAATTCCGGTTTGTCGACGTGTCGATATTCATCTTACTGTCTCAGCCCTGACAAGTCCGGGGGAATTGCCCATTCCTTCATTGGGATGAACCAGTGTGTCGAATACAAGCCTTTTTATTTGACCTGCTGCTCCGAGGCAGCTCAAAACCGGCAATAACGCAAGTAATCCTTTTTTCATCCGCTGATCCCTCCAAAACGTATCATCATTTTCCGAAGCGCAGCGCTTCGGCGTGAGATCTCAAAAGAATATCCGACGTTATCTTAACATAAAGCCGACGGATTTTTCAATACCCGCATCATAAAATCGTGGTTTACAAACCGCTGAAAGTCTGCTAAAATACCGTTAGGTTCCAAAATGGAAAACTTAGGAAGGAACAGAAAAGAGGATACAATGAAACGGTTTTTCAGCAGAATTTTCGCAGTGGGGCTGATCTCGGCATTATTGCTGGGCGTATTTTCATTCGGAGGCGCTTTCGCGGCGCAGAGCGGCGCAGACGATAACAGCCTAAACGGCAAAAACTGGATGTCGGGCATCCCGGACGGGCGGTATCTGTGCGAGATCAATCTTCCCGGCACGCACGACAGCGCCACGGCCTATTGCAAAAATTCGACCGGCAATGAGGTAATGCTGTTCGGGCGCTCCGTTTTCAAATCGGGGGAATACGCCAAAACGCAGTCGCTCACGTTAGCGGAGCAGCTGAACGCGGGCGTAAGATATCTGGATCTTCGCTTTTCCGCAAAGCAGGGGGAGCTTTTCCTCTGCCACGGAAACAATGAGAAGGTTGCGGCGGTCAATAAGATACTCGGCGTTCTGCGCTTTTTCGACCCGGTCTCCGTTTTGAGCAAGCGCGCAAAAACGTCCTTCCCCGATGTGGACACGGAGTTTTACGCCTATGAAGACGAGGCGTGTACCGTCCCCTTGACCGGCGACAGCGTGTTCGGGCAGATAAAAGCGTTTTTACAAGAGAATCCGAGCGAAACCCTGATTATCACCGCGAAAAAAGAAAATGGCGATACAGAGGCGTTTTTACAGCTCTTCAAAGCGCAGATAGAAACGTTGAAAACAGAAATCAATCCTTCCACAGGGCAGGCGTATCTCTATACCGAAAACGGAAACGGCGTCTACACAAAAATGCCCACGCTTTCAGAGGCACGGGGAAAGATCATTCTCATGACGCCTTTTTATGAGGAGGTTCAGGCCGGCGATATGCTGGACGCCAAAAACGGCGCGGGGGAAACCGATTTTATGGGAATGACCTTCCACTATGAAAACCACTGGAGCGTTCCGTCATATCTGAAAACAAAATACGCAGAGTGCTTCCTGAAAGAGTTTTCGACGGAAATGAGCAAGGACCCCGAACAGCACCTGACGACTGCGAACGTACTGAAAACCAACGCGAGCGTCGTTTTGATTCAAAACCCGCATACGATAGCCCAAAGGGTAAGCGACAGCCTTTATTCTCAAAACAAATTGACAAAAGGGCGGTACTACGGCTGGATCATGGGCGATTTCATGACGGAGGAAATCTGCTCCGCGATCTGGCGCACGAATTACTTCGGCTTTGAGCTGTAAGAGCTGACGCCATAAAAGAAAGGAAGTTATCAGATGGAAAAGGCAGTATCATTTCTTCGCAGAAGCCTGTCTATTCTGTTCGCAATGGTCGCCTGGATCGGTGGATCGATTTCAGGCGAGCCCTATATCCGCTCCGGGAATATGGAGATCGCCCGCACGTTGGAGTTTACCTATGCCGACGGCGTGAGCTTCTGTCAGGGGCTTGCGGCGGACGAGACGTTCTTTTACGGCATCGGCGCTTACAAGTTCCTGGACTACAACGCGATCACGAAAATCGATATCGCTTCCGGCGAGATCGTAGAGCGGCGCGAGATGTGTCTGCCAAAGGATCTGCTGCTGAAGGGCTATTCGCATCTCGGCGACGGCTGCCTGTATGAGGGCAGTCTCTATATCGCGCTGGAGGATTTCGGCTTCCGCCACCCCGGCGTGATCGTGTACGATCCCGCAACGCTGGAGGCGGTGGATTTCCATACGCTGCCCGACGAGGGACGCGGGAACGGCCGTATTCCGTGGTGCGCGATCAAGGACGGCGTTCTGTATTACTCTCAGTCAAACGACGTGGACGAGATCCGCATGCTGGACCTTCGGGACTACTCCTATCTCGGCGCTGTAAAGCTCGACACGACGCTCTTCAAGGTGCAGGGCGGAGAGTTTTATAACGATACGCTTTATATCGTGACCAATTCCGGCCTGCGCAACAAAACGATGTATGCGGTCGATCTGCAGTCCGGGCACGTGGAGCCGTTTTTTGTCCGCTGCACCGGCCGGCTTGACGCCGAGGGAGAGGGCATTGCGATCTGTCCGCTGGCCGACGGCTCCCTGTTCCACATCATCGACGTCGGCTCCAAGGTCCGCATCACAAGCTATCGACCCACTCCCTGATTTTTCTATCGGAAGAATAACAAATACAACAGGAATTGTGACATTGCAAAGGCTCGCCCGGAATCCGGGCGAGCCTGCTTTTTTCTTATCTCTCAGTCCCAAGCGCAAAATTCCGACCTTCGGATTCCACTGCTTTTTCATCCAAAGCTTCGGTATATATTTCGCTTTTCTTTGCCTTTTTTACGAAAACGATCAGCCTGATCACAAGGACGACGTCCAGCAACGCGAGAAGGATCGCCACGATCGCCAGATTAACCTGAAATACATCACCTACACCACGCCGGACGGCCATGTGATCCGCGACAACAAGCTCTTCGACGAGCGCCTTCACAAAGACAATCTGGAGCTGTATTTCGCCCTGGGCGGCTGCGATTTTGAGGAAGCCGAGACATATTACAGCTACCGGACGCCTCTGCATGAAAGCGACTGCACCATGACGTTAAGCACCGGGCTGCTGGATTTCTTCCGCGACCTGCTCACCGCGGTCCCGCCGCAGGCGTACTATGTTCCCATCGAAACGCACGAGATGAACGAGGCGGAACGCAAACGGTTGGAGGCCATTCTCGGCAAGAAGATCGAGCCCGCCGCCTACGAATACTACTGCGTATACCCCGAAGAAGAGCAATCCTTCGGGCTGATCATGTGATAAAGGAGGCGAAACGGAAAAACAGAACGCAGAAGCCCTGACGCGTCATGGCGTCGAATAAACAGGACAAACAAGTCAATACTAACGGCAGAAAGAAACCGGAAGGAGCAATCGGGACGGTAACCTCTGCTGAAATCTCCGGGGGCAACCCCATCGGCGACCGGCTTTGGTTGGAGCACTTTGCGCTGCAGTTATATCGCGGCGGCTCGTTAGACGATGCGCAGTACAAAAAAGTACTCGCCCGTATCGACAGAGATCTTGCGATGAAATACAAAGCAGGAAAATAACGCCAGAACAGGAAACAGTCTCCTAATGAAAACAGGGGGCTGTTTCCTGTATAATAAAGTCACACAGAAAAAAGAAAAGTTATGCTGGACATATCTCGCGTTCTGTGGTATTGTGTTCGGCTTGAAAGGAAGGTTTTTTATGAATATTTACGCTGTCCGTCAGCAAATCAAACTGGAAGGAAAAAGCTTTTACGATCTTCCTCTGCGGGTGACCTACTATGCCCGCGTGAGCACGGAGATGAAACAGCAGCTCAATTCTCTAGATAACCAGATCGCTTACTACGAGGATTATATCCGCTCCCACCCGGAATGGACCTTCGTGCCCGGCTACGTGGACGAGGGCATCTCCGGCGTGACCACCAAAAAGCGCGAGCAGTTCAACGAGATGGTGGAGGACGCCGGAGCGGGGGCGTTCGATCTCATCATCACCAAAGAGGTCTCCCGTTTCGCCCGTAACACGCTGGATTCGCTGCAGTATACCCGTCAGCTGCTCTCCTGCGGCGTAGCGGTGTTCTTTCAGAACGATAACATCAACACGCTGGATGAGGACGGCGAACTGCGGCTTACCATCATGTCCTCCATGGCGCAGGATGAATCACGCAAGATCAGCTCCCGCGTGAAATTCGGGCACCAACAGGCCATCAAAAACGGCGTGGTGCTGGGCAACAGCAACATTTTCGGCTACCGGAAGCTGGACAAGCGACTGGTGATCGACGAGGAACAGGCCGCCGTGGTGCGGGAGCTGTTCGAGCTGTACGCCACCGGCAAATACAGCATGAAGCAGCTGGAAACCTACTTCTACGACAAGGGGTTCCGCAATTCCAAAGGCAACAAATTCTCACACACCACCATGAGCAGCATCATTGCCAACCCCAAATACAAGGGCTATTACTGCGGCAACAAAGTACGCGTGGTGGATCTGTTCACCAAACAGCAGGAGTTTCTTCCCGAAGACGAGTGGGTCATGTATAAGGACAAGACGGGTGAAATCGTGCCCGCCATCGTCCCGGAGGAGCTGTGGAATCGGGCAAACGAAGTGCTGCGGGCGCGAAGTCTAGACGTGAAGACCCGGCAGAACAAAACCGTGCATCAGAATCTGCTCACCGGCAAGCTGGTCTGCGCCCACTGCGGCCGCCCCTATTACCGCAAAGACGGCAAGGCGAAGAACGGGGAGCCCTGCTCCATCTGGCGCTGCTCGGGCAAGATCAACAACGGCGCCGGAAGTTGCCCTTCCTGCTCGCTGTATGAAAGCGAATTGGTTCCTCTGCTGGAGGAGGTGTTCCGGGAGAGTCAGAGCAACATCGGCGCGCTGGCCGACCAGATGGCGGCGATCGTGGAAGAGATTCTGCAGTCCAAAGACGGCGCGGCGCGGATCGGCGACCTGAACAAAGCCGTGGAGCTGGAGGAAAAGAAAAAGCAGAAGCTGCTCCAGTATAACGTCAGCGGGCAGATGAGCGATAAGGAATATCTGAGCCAGCTTTCGGCCTGTAACCGGGAGATCGAGCGGCTACAGGGGGAGATCGCCGCCCTGACCAATATCCTGCGGGAAAAGCGGGATTTCAGCGCGGAAATCGCCAAAGTGCGGTCGATCCTGACGTTGGCGCAGAAAAGCCTTGACGCGGACGAGATCAGCCGCCCCTTCGTGGACAGATTCATCAAGGAGATCGTCGTCTCTGCGGAAGAGGGCTGCGTACGGCTGGAAATCCGCCTGAACGCGGGCGATATGATCGTGAAAACCCTTGAAAAAGCAGGTGGTCGTTCGGGACATACGTCTAAGAAGATGATCGAGGCCTATGAGAACGGCATGAAATAAGCTGTAAAGCGATGATCTCTTTCCGGTGAACGCGCCAGCGCGCGTCCGGCGGAAGGCGCGCCCCCGGGGTCTGCTCCGGGGGCTTTGCGTATTCAAACAACGGCTGCTTTATAAATATAATTGTATAAAACGAACAATTTTACAAAGTTGTTTTTATCATATTTTTCTCTCGCTTTTTCGGCGGGGATATGGTACAATAAAATGAAATTTTATGGAAACAATTCAGGAGAATAAAGATGAGGCCTTCCGAATCCGTCAGGAATTATACGTCAACGCTGCGCATGTACGCCAACTTTGCCGCCCGCACCGTCAAAAAGGTGTGCGCCGATACGCCCGCCCGCGTCGCGGGGAGCGAGGAGGAAAAGAAGGCGCAGGATTTTATGGCCGCCCAGGTGGGAGACGCGGCGGACGAAGTGACGCGGGAGGAATTCACGCTTTCCCCCAAGGCGTATTTCGGCTGGCTGAAGCCCGCGGGCGTCCTGCTGCTTTTGCTGACCGCCGTCAATATCCTCAATATCTTCTTCGCGAAGGATATCACCTACGCGGCGTATCTCTGGCCGGTGTTTTTCGTGATCCTCGGCCTTTTCGCGCTGGTGGAGAACCGTTTCGGCGGCGCTGTTGTTGACGGCTTTTTCAAAAAGGCCACGTCGCAGAACGTCTATTGTGTGAGAAAGCCCTCCGGCGAGGTCAAGCGCCGCATCGTCTTCGTGGGCGGCGCGGATTCCTCTTATGAACGGCGGTACCAATACCTCGGAGGACAGAAGCTCGTGAGCTTCGTCGTGATCTACCCGGCGCTGGGCGTACTGTACAACACCGGCGTAGCGGCGTTCGCCATCGTTCAGGGCGAGGTCACTCCCCTGCTGTCCATTCTGTACTGGGTGTCGCTGGCGTTCCTGCCCGGCTGGCTGCTGCTGACCGGATTCATGAACAGCAAAATCGTCAGCGACGGCGCGAACTACAACCTGACCGGCTGCATGACCGGCGCGGCGGTGCTGAAATTCATGGGCGATAACGATATCCGTCTGGAAAATACCGAAACGGCAGTCCTGTTCGCGGGCGGCGCGGCGGCGGGCGCGAGAGGCGCAAAGGCCGCAGCGGGCCGGCACCCGGAATACGCGAAGGACGACGCGGAGACCGTGGTGATCGCCCTCGGCAATATCCGGAACCTTGAAGAGCTGACCGTTTGCGTCAAGGACCTGCACGGCGCAGTGACGCTCGACCCGCGAGTGGGATCGCTGCTGCAGAAGGCGGCGGAATACGCCGAGGTGACGGTCAAGACCGGCAAGTGCCCCTACGGCTTCTCCGACGCGGCGCCCTTCGCAAAGGCGGGCGTAAAGGCGGGACTCGTCACCGCCGTGGGAACACCCCTGCCGGAATCCTTCTGCACCCGCGAGGACAAGGCGGACACGCTGGAGCTACGGACGATCGAAAAGGCCGTCGGCATGGCGCTTGAGGCCGCGTTCCGGTTCGACGAAGCGGGACTGGAATGAGTGCGGCGTTCGGAATTCGGAGTTCGGAGTCAATTGGGTATCAAAGCAGAAACACAAAAGGGGAAATGCAAATGAAAAGAACAGTGAGAGATTTGGTTGCTTGTCTGTTGATCGCCGCGATGTGCCTGTCGCTGTGTTCGTGCAACGTGTTCAAGACCATGCGGGAAAACGCGGAACGGGCCTCCAGGATCCAGATCGCCGAAACGCCCGACGACGCGCAGGCCCTCCGTCTGCTGCGGGAACTGATCGGCGAGTGTGACGAGATGGGCGCGACGGTAAAGGAAAACGTCTCCTATAAGGCGGACAATCCGCATATTTACACCGCCGACGGCGAGGAAGCGGGTCTGCTGGACGACGCCGCAAAACAGCTGCGGGATCTGATCACGGCCAACAAGCCGGGCAGCGCGGAAAACGAGCTGGCCGCCGGAGAATTGCGCCTGATGGAGCATCTTGACGCGGCGGGCGCCCCGGACGTGCGCGTGGAACGCAACTACAACGACGAAAAGGTCACCGACGAAAAGGGCAACTACGTGGCGGACGAGGACGGCAACGTGGTAACGGAAAAGAAAGTCGCCGACAACGTACTGCACTTTACCATCGACTATTACCATACAGAAGTGACGGGGCAGATCACGAAGGACGACGGCACGACGGAGGACGTCACCGAGATCGTTCCCGCCGATACCGCCGCCATCGAGAGCGTGTTCGGCGAACCCGCCGATAAGGAAGCCGTGCTGGCGGCGTTTGAAGCGGTCGCGGATTACGTTACCGTAAGCGATTATGAGATCGCCTACACGAACTGCCAGATCCGGTCCGACGTGGATCTGGACGAAAGCCTTGTCAGCTTTGTGAGATTTGAGAAGCATATGACCGTCACCGCCAAAGCGACCTGCGTCGGCAAGCTGGCGGAGTACGGCGAAGTGACCGTCATCCTTCCCCTGACGAAAACGATCGAATACAGCTTTGATTATCCCGCGGCGGAATAACCGACAGCAAGGAGAACGACATTGGCACCTACATATTCCGTCTCATTGACGAAGGTCATCAAAGACAACAAGCTGGAGGTTCTGGCGACGCCGAAGGATCCCTCGCAGCTGCTGATCACCTCACGGGAGGTCAACCGCCCGGGGCTGATGCTGTGCGGCCATGACGATTTTTTTGATCCGCAGCGGGTACAGTTTTTGGGCAAGGGCGAATTCGGTTACCTGAACTCCCTGACGGCGGCAGATCGGCGGAACGCGTTGGAGCGCTTTTTTGCGGCGCGTCCCGCCTGCGTGATCGTCACCCGCGGCATCGAGCCGCCGGAGGAGCTGGTACCGCTGGCCATCAAGCATAAGGTTCCGGTACTGCGGACCAACGATTCCACCTCCGCGTGCATGTCCGCCCTCATCGCCTATCTGGGCGTGGAGCTGGCGGAACGCATCACCCGCCACGGCGTGCTGGTGGAAGTATACGGCGAGGGCGTGCTGATCGTGGGCGATTCCGGCGTGGGCAAAAGCGAGACCGCCGTTGAACTGATCAACCGCGGCCACCGGCTGATCGCCGACGACGCGGTGGAGATCCGGAAAGTCTCATCCCAGACGCTGGTGGGCACCTCGCCGGACAACATCCGGCATTTCGTGGAGTTGCGCGGCGTGGGTATCATCAACGCGAAAAGCATTTTCGGCATGTCCGCGGTGAAGATCACGGAAAAGATCGACATCGTGGTGAAGCTGGAACGCTGGGACGAAAACAAAAACTACAGCTCGCTGGACTTTGCGGAGGATTTCATCGAGATCCTCGGCATCAGGCTGCCGGTGACGACGGTGCCCGTGAAACCGGGCCGCAACCTTTCCATCATCATCGAGTGCGCGGCCATGAACAACCGCCAGAAGCGGATGGGTTACGACGCCACCAAGGAGCTGCTGCAAAGCCTTGGCATGGCGGAGGAAGAGACAATAGCCGAGGAACATAACGTATTGGAAGTCTGGCACTGAGCATCTGCTGTGCAGATGCAATGACAGGATCGCTCCGCGATCGTGATATGCGAACTTCGTTCGCGTTTCGGAAAAACGCTTTGCGTTTTTGATTATAATTTTAAATTTGGAGGACATATACTATGTACAGAATCGGTATCGACCTCGGCGGGACGAACATCGTAGCCGGGATCATTGACGAGACCAACAGGATCGTGGCCAAGGCCAGCCGGAAGACCAACGCGCCCCGCGCGGCGGAGGGAATATTCGACGACATGGCGGCCTGTGTCAAAGACGCCATGGCGCAGCTGGGCATCACCAACGACGACGTGATCTCCATCGGCGTGGGGACGCCGGGCTCCGTCAACAAGGAGCTGGAGCTGATCGAGTTTGCCAACAACCTCGGTTTTGACAACGTGCCCGCCTACAAAATGCTGCGGGAACGCACCGGTGTAAACAAGGTGTATTTTGACAACGACGCCAACTGCGCCGCGCTGGGCGAGGCCGTAGCGGGCTGCGGCAAAGGCGTAAAGGATTTCATCATGATCACGCTGGGCACCGGCGTTGGCAGCGGCATCATCGTCAACGGCAAGCTGGTGACGGGCCTCAACTACGCCGCCGGCGAGATGGGCCATACCGTTATCGTGTACAACGGCGAACAGTGCAACTGCGGCCGTCGCGGCTGCTGGGAGAAATACGCCTCCGCCACCGCGCTGATCACCCAGACAAAGGACGCCATGCGCCGCAATTCCTCCAGCATGATGTGGGAGATGGTGGACGGCGATATCACCAGAGTCAGCGGCCGCACCGCCTTTGAAGCCATGCGCAAGGGCGACGAAGTCGCCAAAAAGGTAGTGGATAAATACATCGGGTACCTTGCCTGCGGCATCAGCAATATCGTCAACATCTTCCAGCCGGAGATCCTGGCGGTGGGCGGCGGCATCGGCAATGAGAAAGAAAGCCTGCTGGCGCCGGTGCGCAACGTACTTGCCTCCGAACGGTATTCCATCCACGCGAAAAAACAGACGCAGCTGCGCGCCGCGGAGCTTGGCAACGACGCGGGCATCATCGGCGCGGCGCTGCTTGACGAATAACATGACCGACACACAGAAGCGATTTTCCGATCACATCAAGGCATACAACGGCGAGCTGCTGCTCGACGAGCCCCTGAGCCGCCACTGCACCTTCCGCATCGGCGGTCCGGGCGAGATCGTCTATACGCCCCGCGATGAAAAGGCGCTGACAGCGGCGCTGGCCTTTGCCCGCGACAACGGCGTGCCGCTGCATATCCTCGGCAACGGCAGCAACGTGCTGATCGCGGACGAGGGACTGAAGGGAATCACCCTGCTTCTCATCAACGGACTGACGGACCTTGTGTATCTGGGCGACGGGCTGATCGCCTGCGGCGCGGGCGTGCCGCTGAAGCGGCTGTGCGTGTTCGCGCAGGAGCACGCCCTCACCGGGCTGGAATTTGCCTACGGCATCCCCGGCTCCGTTGGCGGCGCGCTTTATATGAACGCGGGCGCTTACGGCGGGGAGATCAAACAGGTGCTCGCCTCCGTGCGAAGCGTGGACCCGCGGACGGGCGAAGCGGAAGATACGCCGCTGTCCGAGCTGGAATACGCCTACCGCAACACTTCTTTTATGAAAAACGGGCGGATCATCACCGCCGGGTACTTCCGGCTGGAACCGGGCGACAGGGATGCCATCGCCGCGAAAATGAACGAGCTGATGGGCAGACGCAAGGCCAGCCAGCCGCTGGAATGGCCCAGCGCGGGCAGCACCTTCAAGCGCCCGAAAGAGGGCTACGCTGCCGCGCATATCGACGAGTGCGGATTGAAGGGCCGTTCCGTCGGCGGGGCGCAGGTCAGCACGAAACACGCCGGGTTCGTCATCAACACCGGCGGCGCCACGTTTGCCGATGTAACGGAGCTGATGCGCGTGATCAGGGACGAGGTACAGCGTCAGCACGGCATGACGCTGGAGCCGGAAGTGGAAGTTTTAAAATAAGATGTCTTTTACCGCGGAAGTAAAAGCCGAGCTGGCCTCGGCGGAAAACGAATCCTGCTGCGCGCTGGCGCAGAGCTACGCCCTGCTGTTGTTCGGCAGGGCCTTTTCCGGGCGCGAGATATCGCTGCTGACGGAAAACCCCACCGTGGCGGACGTCTACATAAAAGCCGTTGAGACGCTGTCCGGGGCAACGGTAAAACCGACGGTCACGGGCGCGGGCAACTATAAGATCACGGTAGAGGATACGGCGGTCATCGGCAGGATATTGGCCGCCGTGGGGCACGAGACCGCCGCCAAACGGCGCGTCAACTTTGCCGTGCTGCAAAACGAATGCTGCTTCGCCGCGTTCATCCGCGGGGCGTTCCTGGCCTGCGGCACGGTCACCGACCCGGAAAAGGAATACCATCTGGAATTTTCCGTACCCGTCAAGGGGCTTTGCGGCGACCTGATGAAGCTGTTTGACGAATTCGAGCCGACGCCGAAAATGACGGAACGGGCCGGCGCGCATATCCTGTATTTCAAAAACAGCACCGACATCGAGGACGTGCTGACGCTGATGGGCGCCACGGAGTGCTCCATGGGCGTGATGGGAGCGAAGGCCATCAAATCCATCAAGAACACCGTCAACCGCAAGGTGAATTTCGAAAACGCCAATCTGCGGCGCACGGTGGACGCCGCCAACCGCCAGCGGGATGCCATCGCCTACATCCAGAAAAAACACGGTTTCGACGCGCTGCCGGAGGAGCTGCGGGAACTGGCCCGGCTCCGATTTGAGAACGAGGAGCTGAGCAACGCCCAGCTGGCGAAAATGCTGCCGGAAAGCATCACCGCCAGCGGCGTGAACCACCGTTTCGCCCGGATCATCCGCATGGCGGACCAATGGAAAGAAAAGGATAAAAAGCAGTAATGTATATTTCAGACGAATTCTTCACTTCCCTGCCCGGCGGCGAACGGGAACAAAAAGAAACAGCCGTCTACCGGCTGCTGGACGAACTGGCGATCCCCTATCGCGGGCTGGACCACGACCGGGCGGACACCATGGAGATCTGCGAATCGATCGAGGGGAAGCTGGGCGCGGAGATCTGCAAGAACCTGTTTCTGTGCGACCGGCAGGAAACCACGTTTTACCTGCTGATGATGCCGGGCAAAAAGGTGTTCAAGACCAAGTTTTTAAGCAAGCAGATCGCTTCCGCGCGGCTTTCCTTCGCCGGGCCGGAGCACATGGAACGGCTGCTGAACGTGACGCCCGGCTCCGTGAGCGTGTTCGGGCTGATGAACGACAGGGACAAGCGGGTCAGGCTGTTGATCGACAAGCCGCTGCTGGCGCAGGAATACATCGGCTGCCACCCGTGCGTGAATACTTCTGTGGTCAAGCTGAAGACTTCAGATTTAATGGATAAGCTGTTGCCCGCTCTCGGAGTGACGCCGACGATCGTGGATCTGCCGGACCCGGCGGAGATCGGCGAATAAAAAAACGTCTGTCTCCCGCTCTCTTTCCGTTTCAGAATGGTTAAAGAATCGATCGATAGCATATTCCAAATAAGAAAGAAAGAAAGAAAGGACGATGATCGATGCGGCATAAGGGCGTACGCATATTCCTTGTCTTTTTGTTGTTGCTCTCTTTGACCGGTTCCGCCTTCTGGTATTCCTTTGTTGGTTTCAGCGTAAATCTGAGCAGGCCGGAACGCGTCGTCTATGACGGCAATGAGGTCCAATTGACCAGAGAACGAGACAAAAGGAAGCTCGCGATTTTCGCTTATTCCGTGGTATATAAGGGCTATGACGGTGAGAACCCTGTTTTTCTCACGGTCCGTTACACAAAGGAAGAATACGCCGCGCTTGCGCCCGACGCAAAGATTACCGGTTACGCCTATTATATTGTCGCCTATCCCGCCGAATACTATCTCACGTTTGACCACATGGCGGACAAATCAGAGATAGACAAAACGCTGCGTTCAAAGGAAATAAAGCTTGCCCTTTCGCTGTCCGTTCCGGGGGATATCCTTTTTATCGCGGCGGTTGTGATTCTCCTGCTGCTGATCAAAAACAGAAAAGCGAAAGAGAGAACAACCGGGGCTGCAGTTCCATCGAAATAATGAAAGCAAATAAAAATTGCGCCGCGCTTCCTTTTTTCGGGAGGCGCGGCGCCGTTATGATCGATCGTATTATTCGTCCGTATGAGCGGCCTGCGGGGCTTCGATTTGCTCCGTCTGGCCGATCCACATGTTTTCCCACTTGACGCCCGTGATCTTCTCCAGGCGTTTTTTCTGTTCCTCGGTGACTTCCACATGGCCCGCCTCGTGGCGCTCCTTGATGATCTTTTGGATCAGCTCATGGTCCTGCTTGGTCATGGCGTAACGGAAGATGGAGATCACGCACAGCAGCGCGAGGAAGGTGGGGATAAACACGAAGTTCAGCCGCAGGCCGAAGGCGGAACGCGCGGTCTGCTCCGACGGCGCCTGCTTGTTGGGATCGTAACCGAACTGCTTCAATCCCCAGCCCACCGCGTAGCTGATAAAGCTGCCGATGGTCTTGCGGAACAACGAATAGAACGTGGCGATCACGCCCTCACGGCGGCGGCCGGTGATCAGCTCGTCCGCGTCGGTCACGTCGGGCCGGATGTTGTCCGCCACGAAGCCGGGGCCGGAGAAACCGAAATTGTAGAAGATGGCGGAGGTGATCATGACGACGGTGTTGAACACCGGCGCCCTTTTGTGGGAAACCAGCGTGTTGAGCGCCAGCCCCAGCACCATGAACGGGCCCAGCAGCTTGCCGCAGAAGGTCTTGCCCTTATAGCGCACCAGCAGGTAGTTGAGGGGCGAGCCCATGAATTCCGACGTGCCGGCGATGATATTGAACAGATTGAAATACTTGTACAAGTCCGCCACGCTGATGATGAAATACTGGTCCGTGATACCGTAGAAGCTGTGGCACAGCGAATAGAACAGCTGGATGATGAAGTACTGCCGGAAGGACCGGTTGGAGAACACCAGCTTGTATTCATGGATCAGATAGCGCCAGTTCAGCGGCTCGTGGGGCTGGTCGATGGACGGCGGCTCCGAGGTCTTGAAGAAGCAGAAGATCAGCGGCCACAGGAACCACACGGACAGGATGATGCCGATCATGGCGTAGTTGCCCCGGTCGGCGGGGGTGGGGTTGGGCAAGCCGGTCAGCGCCACCTTGACGTTGAAACCGCTGATGGCGAGAGCCGTAAACACCCAGGAGCTCACCTGCCCCACGGAGTTCATCATATACTCCACGATCTTGAACTGCGTGCGCAGGAAGTACGACGGCGCCACCATCGGCAGCATGGCCTCGTGCGGGATGGCCGCCACGGTATAGGAGGTGCTGTAAAGGATCGCGGCGAACAGGTACCACCACCACACGGCGGAAAGGTTGCCGGTGCCGGAGATGCCGAAGGAGGTCCACTTGAAGATATACGCCAGCGCGAATGGGATGGCGGAAATGATGAGATACGGACGGTGACGGCCGTATTTCGAGTGGGTACGGTCCGTGATACTGCCCATGATGGGATCGTTGAAGGCGTCCCACAGGCCGTTGATCAGCGAGATGCGCCCCGCCTGCTCCGTATCCAGCCCCTCCACATAGGCAAGGAACTGCTGGTGGAACTGGCCGATGGGATATCCCGCGCCCCCCAAGGTAATGTTGGCGGAGGTGAAATTCAGCGCCGGGACGAATACTTCCTTGACGGTCCCCTCCACGCCGATGATATCTTTTACTTTCTCCAGAACGGAGCCCAAGACGATCATCTCCTCTTTACTGTGTTACCTAATTAAAGTAATCATAACAGCAAAATACCGTTTTGTCAAACACTAATGTGGATTTCGGTGATTTTGTTGATATTGCCCAATAAACCGCGGCGTATTTTCGGCATAAAAAAAATAAGTATTATAATGTTATATCTTGCAAACGCCAATCGCTTGTGATATAATTCATTGGTAAAAGTCTGATTACAGGATTTTCACTTCAAAAAACAGGAGGTTATGTATCTTGAAAGTTTACAGCGCAGAAAATATCCGCAACGTCTGCCTCGGCGGGCACGGCGGCAGAGGTAAAACGACCCTGGCCGAAGCCATGCTTTTCGCGGCGGGCGCTTCCGACCGTTTCGGCAAAGTAGCCGACGGCAACACCGTGATGGACTATGATCCGGAAGAAAAGCGCCGCCACAATTCCGTCTCCTCGGCGGTGGCTCCCCTTGAGTGGCTGGGCAAAAAGATCAACGTCATCGACACTCCCGGGCTCTTTGACTTCGCCACCGGTCTTTCCGAGGGCATGAGAGCCGCGGAGACCGCGCTGATCGTGCTGGCCGCCGGTTCCGGCGTGGACGTGGGCGCCGAAAAGGCCTACAAGGCCGCCACAGCCCGCAACATGGCGAAATTCATCGCTGTGACCCGCTGCGACGCGGAGAATACCGACTTCTACAAGACCATCGATGCGCTGAAGGAAGAATACAGCACGGCTGTGTGCCCCGTGGTCGTTCCCTACATGGTCAACGACAGGGTGCAGTGCTACGTCAACTTCCTGCAGGATAAGGCTTTTGAATACAAGAACGGCAAAGCGACGGAGGTCGCCATGCCCGAGGACGACAAGATCACCGAGATCCATGAGGAGTTCAAAGAGGCCGTCGCCACCGCCGACGAGGAGCTGATGGAAAAGTTCTTCGAGGGCGAGGATTTCACCCATGACGAGATCGTAAACGCGCTGTCCATCGGCGTGGCGGACGGTTCCATCATGCCCGTATACGCCTGCGCCGGCTACACCATGGACGCCGTCGATCTGCTGCTGAACGGACTTGCCAAGCTGTCCCCCGCCCCCACCGCCGTGACCGAGACCGCCACCGACGCTGACGGCAACGAAGTGGAGCTGAAGTGCGACGAGAACGGCCCGCTGGCCGCCATCTGCTTCAAGACCGTGGCGGACCCCTTCGTGGGCAAGATGAGCTACGTGAAGGTCGTTTCCGGCAAGATCGCGCCCGACGTGGCCTGCGTGTGCGCCAGGACCGGCTCCACCCAGAGAATGGGTAAGATCCTGACCGCCCGCGGCGGCAAGACCGAAGACGCCGCCGCCATCGTGGCCGGCGACATCGGCGTTATCACCAAGCTGGACGAGTTCATGACCGGCGACACGCTGTGCGGCGACAAGCAGATCCTGAACCTGGCCGCCCCCGTGTTCCCCGCTCCCTGCCTGCAGATGTGCGTGAGCGCGAAGAAGAAGGGCGAAGAAGAAAAGGTCGCCGCCGGCCTCAAGAGACTGGCGCAGGAAGACCCCGCCATCAGCTTCTATACCAACGACGAGACCAGAGAGCAGATCCTGGCGGGCCTGGGCGAGCAGCACCTTGACCTGATCGTCACCAAGCTGAAGGCCAAGTTCGGCGTGGAAGTGGATCTTTCCATCCCGAGAGTGGCTTACAGAGAGACCATCCAGAAGAAGGTCGAGATCCACGGGCGCCATAAGAAGCAGACCGGCGGCCACGGCCAGTTCGGCGACGTGTGGATCCGCTTTGAGCCCACCGACGCCATCGAGCTGGAGTTCGGCGAAGAGGTCGTCGGCGGTTCCGTGCCGAGAAACTTCTTCCCCGCCGTGGAAAAGGGCCTGCGCGAGTGCGTTGCCAGAGGTCTGGTGGCCGGTTATCCGGTGGTGGGCCTGAAGGCGGTCCTGTACGACGGTTCCTACCATCCCGTCGACTCCTCCGAAATGGCGTTCAAGACCGCCGCTTCGCTGGCGTTCAAGCAGCTGAAGGACACCGCCAACCCCGCCATCCTGGAGCCCATCGGCACCCTGAAGGCCTACATCCCGGACGACAACATGGGCGACATCATGGGCGACGTGACCAAGCGCCGCGGCCGCGTGCTCGGCATGGGCGCCGCGGACGAGCCCAAGATGCAGCTGCTGGAGGCCGAGGTCCCCATGGCTGAAATGGGCGATTTCGCCACCACGCTGCGTTCGGTCACGGCAGGCAGAGGGCATTTCTCCCTTGAGTTTGCCAGATACGAGAAGGCGCCGCAGGAAGTCGCGCAGAAGGTCATCGCCGAATCCCACATGGAAGACGACGACGAAGACTGATAAACGTTACGCAAGGCGTCGATGAAAAGTCGATGCCTTGTTTTTTGTCCGGCACTTACATCACAAATCAAAAAAGGGAGGAAAATTGTATGACAAAGGTCATCAGCTTTTTCGGCGCGATCGTTTTTGCCTTCGCCTCCATGTTCCCGTGGATGTTCAACCAGTTTCCCAAAACGCCTTCGGGGCAAAAGGTGGACATGACGAAGTTTGAAATGACGTGGAACGACGAGTTTGACGGCGACACGCTGGACCGTACCAAGTGGGACACCCACGACTGGCTGAAGGTGCGCAAGGGCGGCTACTGGAACAAGGAGCTTGTCAGCGTGCATGACGGCAATCTGGATATCGCCACCAAATACGTAAAGGACGGTCTGGACGGCAGCCCCGCCGGCTACTACACCGGCATCGTGGAGACCCGGATCAACAAGGACAACGTGCTGTTCGAGCAGTGCTACGGCTACTTTGAGTGCCGCTGCATCCTGCCCCCCTCCACCGGCATGTGGAGCGCCTTCTGGATGATGAACGAGGGCGTTTACAACATCGACGATTCCGGCGAGGACGGCACCGAGGTGGACATCTTTGAATCCATGCGGTATAAGGACCACTGGTGGAAGGCCGGCGACGCCGTCGTCAGCGGCATCCACTACGACAACTACGGTCCCGAATCCAAGGGCGACAGCATCGGCTACTGGTTCACCGGCAACAACCCCTACGAGGAATACAACACCTACGGGCTGGAGTGGAACGCCGACGAGTATATCTTTTACATCAACGGCGTGGAGACCGGCCGCATCACGAAGGGCGGCGTTTCCGACAACCCGGAATATCTGATCCTCTCCTGTGAGGTGGCTGGCGAAAACGGCGTGGCCAACGCCGACCGCCACGGCACGGGCGAGATCAATTTGCCCAAAGACGGAACGGCCGTTCATTTTCTTGTGGACTACGTAAGAGTGTATCAATACAAAGATCTGTTATAAATAAGAAAGGAAGAGAACGAAAATGGATACAAAAGAAAGAAGAGTCGGCACCTGTTCCCGCGGCATCCGCTGCCCCATCATCCGCGAAGGCGACGACATCGCGAAGATCGTGGCGGACAGCGTACTGGAAGCGGCGGAATGCGAGGGCTTCGCCCTGCGCGACCGGGACGTGATCGCCGTGACGGAATCCGTCGTGGCGCGGGCGCAGGGCAACTACGCCACCGTTGACGACGTGGCGGCGGACGTGAAGGCCAAGCTGGGCGGAGAAACGATCGGCGTGATCTTCCCCATTCTGTCCCGCAACCGCTTCGCCATCTGCCTGCGCGGTATCGCCAAGGGCGCGAAGAAGATCGTGCTGATGCTCAGCTACCCCTCCGACGAGGTGGGCAACGAGCTGGTATCCCTTGACAAGATCGACGCGGCGGGCGTGAACCCCTACTCCGACGTGCTGACCGAGGCGAAATACCGCGAGCTGTTCGGCGTGAACAGGCACGAGTTCACCGGCGTCGATTACGTGCAGTACTACGGCGATCTGATCCGGGAGATGGGCGCGGAGGCGGAGATCATCTTCGCCAACCACGCCAAGACCATACTGGATTACACGGACTGCGTGCTGACCTGCGATATCCATACCAGAGCCAGAACCAAGCGCATCCTGAAGGCCGCCGGCGCGAAGGCCGTGTGCGGGCTGGACGACATCATGAACGCCCCGGTGAACGGGAGCGGCTGCAACGAAAAATACGGTCTGCTGGGCTCCAACAAATCCACCGAGGAAAAAATAAAGCTGTTCCCCCGCGACTGCAAACCGGTGGTGGAGGACGTGCAGAAGCGCATCCTTGACGCCACGGGCAAACACGTGGAGGTCATGGTGTACGGCGACGGCGCGTTCAAGGACCCCCAGGGCAAGATCTGGGAACTGGCGGACCCGGTTGTCTCCCCCGCTTACACCGACGGGCTGGTGGGAACGCCCAACGAACTGAAACTGAAGTATCTGGCCGACAACGATTATAAAGACCTGTCCGGCGAGGCGTTGAAGCAGGCCATCTCCGCCAGCATCCGGGCGAAGGAAGGCGACCTGAAGGGCAACATGGCCAGCCAGGGCACCACGCCCCGCCAGTTGACCGACCTGATCGGCTCGCTTTGCGACCTGACCAGCGGCAGCGGCGACAAGGGCACGCCTGTGGTGCTGGTGCAGGGCTATTTTGACAACTATACCAACTGAAGCGACAGCCCCGATTTTTACCGCAGATAAGGAAGCAAGGTTATGGCGACGTTTTCCGAACGGATCATCAGCTTTTTCATGTCCATCCTGGCCTTTTTCAGCGCGCTGTCGCTGCCGGGGCTCAACGCTCCCGCGCGGATCGAATACGCGTTTTCCGACGCGCAAAGCGGCTGCGCGGGCGGTACGGTGACGGTCTCCGCAAAGATGCCGGGCGAATATACGCTGTACTGGGGCGACGGGGATGCGCGCAAGCTTTCCGCCGTCACCGGCGCGGGCAGCATCCCCTATTCCGAATTCGGCGCCGTCACCGTGACAAAGGGCGCGGGCGCCGTGAGCGTTTATCACTATACCGCCATCCCCGAGGGCGCCGAAACGGTGCTGGCCTATCAGGGCAAGACCTTCCGGGGCAGCGCCTCCATCCCCGCGGAAAAGCAGACGCGATCATCCGATCTGCAGTATTCCTTCGGCGCGCTGTCGGACGTTCACTTTAACCGCTACAACGCTTCCGGCTCCGGCGACGACGCCTGCATCGCGTTCCGCGGCGCTCTTGACTTTCTGAAAAAATGCGACGTGGATTTCGTGGCGATCACGGGGGATATCGGCAATTCCGGCGAGGAGGATTCCCTGCAGAAATACGACCGCATCGTATCCGATTACGACTTTCCCATCTACACCTGCACCGGCAACCACGACGTGGGCTTTGACCACTGGCAGGAATGGTGGCTGCGGTACGCGAATCGAGACGTATACGGCAACCCCGGCCGCAGCGATATCGAGCTGGCCGCGAACGGACTGGACTTCGTTTACAAGCCAGACGTGATGGGCGGCGACGTGTGCATTTTCCTCAGTCAGCGCTATTGGGACTATAACAAGGCGACCAGCCGCCTGCTGGACGACGACCAGCTGGACTGGCTGGCGGAAAAGCTGGACGCCTACGCCGACCGGCGCGTGTATCTGTGCTTCCACACCTTTATGTCGGACGCGAACAACGACCCGCGGACGGGCGAAGGCAACCTGGTGAACAACAGGGGCTTTACCTACGATCTGGTTTATACCGTCGGCACGCCGGACGAGACGCGCATGCGCTCGCTGCTGAAGGAACACAAAAACGTGGTGTTCTTCAACGGCCATTCCCATTGGGATTTTGACAGCTATACCCTGAACGAGCAGACCAACATCACCAGCTACGGCGGGCAGTACGCCACCTTCGTACACGTGCCCAGCGTTTCCTCGCCCCGGTCCATCACGAAGAACGCCTTCGACAAGACGGAGATGAACATGAAGTCGTCGCAGGGGTATCTCGTGCGTGTGTATGAGGACAGGATCGAGCTGACCGGTATGGAGTTTATCGGTACGACCTGCCTTGCCTACGCCACCTATCGCATCGACCGCTGAACGACAAAAACACGCGAAAGAAAGAGCAGCCCCAAGGTTTGCTCTTTTTTTGATAAAACGCTTGACGCTGCGCAGGCGAAGTGATAGGATAATGAAAACGAAGAAGAAAGGAGCTCGCCATGCGCTATTCCCGCGCCGCCATGACGGAGGGGCCGCTGCTGAAAAGCATCATCCTGTATACGATACCGATCATTCTGACCAGCGTGCTGCAGCTGTTGTTCAACGCAGCCGACCTGGTGGTGGTCGGTCGCTTCTGCGGCAGCGTTTCCGTGGCTGCCGTCGGCGCGACGGGTTCCCTCATCAACCTGATCGTCAACCTGTTCATCGGGCTTTCGGTGGGCGCGGGCGTTTCCACCGCGCAGGCCATCGGCGCGGGCGACCAGGAAAAGGTACACCGCATCGTCCACACGGCGATCCCCACGGCAGCCATCGGCGGACTGGCGCTGACGGCGTTCGGCGTGTTTTTCGCCCGCGACGCGCTGGCGCTGATGGGAACGCCGGAGGACGTGATCGACCTTTCCGCCGTGTATATGCGCATCTATTTCTGCGGCATGGTGCCCAATATGCTGTATAACTTCGGCGCGTCCGTCCTGCGGGCCGCGGGCGATACGAAAAGCCCGCTGTACTTTCTGACGGCGGCGGGCGTGCTGAACGTGCTGCTGAATCTGGTTTTCGTCATGGCGCTGCACATGGACGTGGCGGGCGTGGCGCTGGCGACGGCGCTGACACAGACGCTCTCCGCCGTGCTGGTGCTGCTGGCGCTGGCCGCACGTACCGACGGCTGCCGCCTGATGCCGAAACGGATGAAGCTGTACGGCACGGAGCTGAAGGAGATCGTACGCATCGGCCTGCCGGCGGGCATCCAGGGCTCGCTGTTCTCCATCTCCAACGTGCTGATCCAGTCCTCCGTCAACTCCTTCGGCTCGGTGGTCATGTCCGGCAACGCCGCCACGCAGAACATCGAGGGCTTCGTGTACGTCTCCATGAACGCCTTTCACCAGACGGCGCTGAACTTTACGGGACAGAATTACGGCGCGGGGCTGCACAAGCGCATCCGGAAGATCATGCTGTTAAGCCTTGCCTGCGTCGCCGTGACGGGGCTTTTTGCCGGCGTTTCCGCGTGGCTGATGGCAAAGCCGCTGCTGTCCATCTATATCACCGATTCCGCCGAGGCCATCTCCTACGGTGTGATACGGATGTCTTTCATCAACCTGCCGTATTTCCTTTGCGGCATTATGGACGTCACCACCGGCGCGATTCGCGGCATGGGAGCGTCTTTACTGCCGATGATCGTTTCCGTGATGGGCATCTGCGTGTTCCGGGTGTTCTGGATCTTTTGCGTGTTCGGGCAGCCGCAGTTTCACTCGCTGGAATGCCTGTACCTCTCCTACCCCATCTCGTGGATCATCACCTTTGCCGCCCAGATCACGATCTTCAGCGTCCTCAACCGGAGGAACATCAAAAAAGCGAGGGAAAGCTCCCCCGCCTGATTGATGATGAAAGAAGTTCGACAAATTGGCGGTTTGTCGAGCGAATGCCCGACGAACCTGAATGAATACTGAAAACTTAAAAATGAATATTGAACAATATCGGAAGGGCTTTCGCCCTTACAGTTTTATCATCAAAACACAAAGTGTTTTCCGATATTCTTCATTTTTCAGTCTTCAGTATTCTTTTTTCTTTTAGCGTCA
>JAFRRP010000025.1 GCA_017428085.1 Clostridia bacterium
AATGATGTGTTCCGCTGCGCGGAACGTGATGTGCCCTGTGGGCGTGATGTTTGCTGCGCAAGTGATGTGCGCTTTGCGCGTGAGAAACGGAACACATCACATCACTTTGCGGCAAAGCCGCAATACATCACTGCGGCGTAAGCCGTAACATCACTTGCGCCGTAAGGCGCAAGCATCACTTTACATTGGATTGTATTTATGTTATTTTTAAGCCATATAAACATAAACGGGGGATGGCTATGTCTGAATCCAAATTGCGCGATCTTTCTATGGACTTTTCTGTTCAGATAATTAACCTTGTAAAAGATCTCAAATCAAAACACGAAACGGTGATCTCCAACCAGATCGGCCGCTCCGGAACCTCTATCGGTGCGAATATTTACGAAGCAAACTACGCTCAGGGCAGAAAGGATTTTATCTCTAAGCTTGAAATCGCGCTCAAGGAAGCAAGTGGAACGGGTTACTGGCTTGAACTGCTATTCCGCACGAATTATATCGATGAAAGAACGTATCAATCTTTGAATGATCAATGTGCGTCCATCCGCGTAATGCTGATTGCCTCTTGTCGCACGGCAAAAGAAAATCAACCATAAACAATGCTGCCTATTAATTCTGTTTTTGCAAAAAGCCGCCGGCGAATCAGAAATTTGGAGAGATGATAGTTATGAAAAAGCGGTATAAAGAAGAATACTAATTCAGTATTGAAGTGACCGGTTTCCTTCGCGGTGTTCATACAGAGGGTTATTGCCGCAACGGAGAAGAAATTGGCGATCACTATACCTGTACCTACGGATGTCCGGTGAATAAGGACGGATACGGTATCTGTTCAAAAACTATGATGATGCTGTTCCCGATTATGGAAGCCGTCAGAAGCGGCGGCGATCTTAAAAATGTAGGCGGAGACGGCAAATACAGCAAAACGATCGTCTGCCCGGATGGTTGTGTTGTTTTTAGGCTGACAACAACGCCTTTGGAAAATATGAACTTCCATAAGGGAGAGTTTTTGGAAGAGCCCTAATCATGCAGAACGGCGAAGCCGGTTTGTTGATAGTGGTGTGCTTTTCGAAATCTACCCTGTTCAAATTACACTTTTGGTATCTAAGTTTTTATGGGGTGTGAAATTTAACGATTCTCCCCATTTTGTTAAGATAGCAATCTCCTGCCAAAAAAAACGAAAAGGCATCAACAAATGCCTTTTCTTTTTTTTGACTTCAGCAGCCTCAGCGGAGAAGACATCATTAGATACTCCATTTGCAGGTTAAAACAATGAAGTTGACAAATAGAAAATATACTTGTATAATTTTGTCAGTTCTGTATAGAGAGGGAGATCCGCATGCAAAAGCATAGCTGGACAGATATCACATGCGATGACGTGCTTCAGGCAATAAAGAAATTTGACTGTGAAGAGCCGGATCACCCGGAACCCAAATCAACTTTTCTTGTTTTCGCAGGAAAAAAGTATCCGGCGAAGCATATCAGAGGGATGGCTTATAAAGAGCATTACGGCGCCGAGATCAGCAAAAGCGATTATAACGGCGGCGCCGAAACCGTACGTTTTTTCAATCGTCTTGGTTTTGAAGTTTATTATAACGGCAGATCTGAATCCGGCGCAAATACAGACGATATGAATAAGGAGATCAATGCCCGACCGCATTCGCCGCAGTCAGGAACATCGACCGATACGGAAATAACGGTTGCGTCGGAAGAAAAACGATCTGTCAAGGTCGCGTTGTATCTTCAGACGGAATCTTTCTGTAACAGTGCAAGCTTCAGAAAAATGAAATCGATCATCGGGAGATCCGATTGCGACGTGTTGGTTTTCCCTGAATGCTGCTATTTTCCTTCTGTCTATTCTTTGTGGAAAAAAGACGTTACTGTTGAGAGCGACTTGAAGGATATCTATCGCGTTTGTCTCAATTTAAGCAGGGAACTCGGGAAAGCGATCATTGTCAGCAGAGAGAACAGATATGGCGTCATATACAGTGTGTTTGCCAATGCAGACGCAGCGGAGGGGGACACAGAGGTAAGTCTTTATATCAAACATACGATGTGTGAAACCTCCTGTCTTTCATTTGAAAACTATGACAAAACGGCAAGGCGTTTGTTCGCTCCTGTGAAGTACAAGGGATTCCTGATCGGAATGACCATCTGCTATGATTGCAATCATGCGCTGTTCAGCCGGATCTACGGGCTTCAGCAAGTGGATCTGATCGTTAACTGCACCGGTGGAAATGTTGTTTACGACAAGTGGTTCAAGTATAATAAAGCGCGCGCGATCGAGAATAATTGCAGCGTACTTGTCACAATGGGTGGCGAAGATTACAGGGAGAACAACAACAGTTACGTCTATGGTTTCAATAAAAACGGCGGACAGCTCAAACCGATCAATCTGTGCGGAGACTCAAACCGGCTTAACGTGCAGGGTGGGATCTATGTGTATGAAGTTACCCGCGATCCGGGGCTCCCGGAACCGGATGAGAGCAACAAAACGGAAACCGCCAATAAATACTGGCACATGAAATGGCCGGTCAAGGGAAGCAAAGAGATCCTGCGTTCCGCTGAAAAAATCACAGAATCCATCTATCGTTTGGAAGAAAAAGAATACAACGTATTCATACTGTTGGTGGACGGAATGGACATTCTGAAACCGGAGATCGTTCAGCGCCTTCTGTATTCCGATACAATAAAACGATATCCCAACAGGAAATACATTATCCTGAACCGTCACGGAGCTGTCGATACGGATTTCTTTGCCGATAAATTATCCGTTATCCTGAAAGTTCGTTCGATGGAGAATTTCTGTGCCGTTATCCTCGAATCGGATCATCTCAACAAGTGTTATCAGTGCGGCAACAACCGTTCCGCACAGGTCGTTGAAGCAACGGCTGGGTGTTTCAGGATCGATCTTAATCGTACCACCGGACCGGATGCGATCTGGAAGAATAAAGAGGGAATGGCGGCCTCATGGCGAAAGAATTACGAGTGGCTGACAGAGAACGCTGAATCAATTGCGAAATCGGTCCTGAAATGATTTAAATCAAAAAAAGAGCTTCGAGGCGGCCGATCGGCAGCTCCGAAGCTTTTTTCGTTGAAAGATATGCGGCTATTCCCCGGTCGCGGAAACGATGGTGCCGTCCGCCGCCACTTCCACGGTAACGACGTAGGTATAACCCGGCTGGTTGCCGTCCCAGTCGCATGGCGTGGTGAAGGTGATCGTCGTGGTTCCGGCGCTCTTGCCCTCGAAGCCTGCCGACAGGATCCCGGCGGTCTGACCCTTTAACGCCGCTTTGTCGGAAAGGGTGAATTTCCGATTGATGGAGTAGTCGATGATAGAGTCGTCGCCGAATTCGTTATCCCACTCGCAGCCGGTGCTCTTGTTCGTGCCCAGCTTTACCGTCAGCTCCGTGCCTTCCCAGGAAAGCTCGCGGTAGGTTTTGAGATCGTCGGCCGAAGGCTTGCCGCTTCCCCCGCAGGAAGCGATAAACAGACAGCAGACGATCGAGGCGATGACGGCAAATGCTTTTGCCGCCTTCCACATCGTGTTTGAATTTGACATAAGCTTTTCCTCCTTAAAAAAATGTTATATTATCTTCAGCGCGCCGGTGGGGCAGTTGTCCGCGCAAAGATGGCAGTCTTTACAGGCGGCGATGACAGCCGCGTCGTGGAATTCGGGCTTGACGACGGTGTGGAAGCCTCTGCCGACGAGACCGAGGATGCCCTTCTTCGCCTGATCCTCGCACACTCTCACGCACAGACCGCACAGGATACACTTGCCCTGGTCGCGCTCGATGGAGACGAGCCGCGTTTCCCGGAAGCCGGGGTGATGCTCGCCCTTGAGCCGTTTGCAGTCGATACAGTAGGCGTCCGCGTATTGGATTAGCTTGCACTCGCCGTAATCGTGGCAGCCGCAGGAGAGGCAGCGTTTGGCTTCCGCCACGGCCTGCTCCTCGGAAAAGCCGTAATTGATTTCCGTGAAATCGTTCCGGCGTTCCTCCGCGGGGCGCTGGGGCATCACGGCGCGGGGGGCCTTCTCCCGGTCGAACATCTCCGGCGACAGCTCCTTTTCGGAGACTACCGGCTCATGATAGGGAAGTTCGATCCCCGCTAAGTATGCGTCGATGTGCCGGGCGGCCTCGTTTGCCTCCGCGATGGCTGCGATGGCGATGGATGCGCCCTTGTTGGTGGCGTCGCCGGCGGCGAACACGCCCTCCAGTTCGGTACGGAAATTATGCTCGTCCGCCACGATGGTGCCCCACTTGGTGGTGGGCAGGTCCTCGAAGCCCGCCGGATCGTTCTTCTGACCGGCGGCGATGATGATAGAATCCAGCTCCAGCGTGATGAATTCGCCCTCCACGGGGACGGGGGCGCGGCGGCCGCGATCGTCCGGCTCGCCGAGGCGCATGACCTGCAGCTTCACGGCCTTGACCCTGCCGTCTTCACCGATGATCTCCGCCGGGTTGGTCAGGAAGCGGAACAGCACGCCCTCTTCCTCGGCCTCCTTGATCTCGATATCCTCCGCGGGCATCTCCGCGCGGGTGCGGCGGTAGACGACGCTCACTTCCTCCGCGCCAAGGCGCACCGCGCTGCGGCAGGCGTCCATGGCGGTGTTGCCGCCGCCCACGATCGCGGTCTTTTTGCCGATGGCGGGCTTACCGCCCAGCGCGATCTCCCGCAGGAAATCGATACCGCCGAACACGCCCTCCAGCTCCTCGCCGGGGCAGCGGATGGAGGCGCTCTTCCACGCGCCGTTGGCGATCAGCACCGCGTCGTGCTTCTCGCGGATGTCTGCCAGCGTGATATTCTTTCCCAGCGCGCAGCCGTTGATCAGTTCCACGCCCAGGGACGCGATCTCCGCGATCTCCTGATCCAGAACGGCTTTTGGGAGCCGGTATTCCGGGATGCCGTAGCGCAGCATGCCGCCCATTTTGGGCATCTTGTCGTAAACGGTGACCTTGTGGCCCTTCAAAGCCAACTGATACGCCGCGGTGAGGCCCGCCGGGCCGCCGCCGACGATACCGACGGTCTTGCCGGTGGGGGCGGACTGTTCTCCCAGCACATGGTTGCCGGAAGCAAGCACTTTATCCGCGGCAAAGGCTTTCAGATACGCGATGGAGATGGGCTCCTCCACGTGCCGGCGGCGGCAGGCCGTCTCGCACGGATGCGGGCAGACGCGCCCGATGGAGGCGGGCAGCGGCACCTTGTCCTTGATGGTGGCGACCGCGCCTTCGTAATCCTTCTCCGCGATCTGCGCCAGATATTTCTGGCAGTCCGTGTGGGCGGGGCAGTTGAGCTTGCAGGGCCCTACGCAGTCGCCGCTGTGATCGCTCATCAGCAGCTCCAGCGCGACCCTGCGGGCCTTCACGACCCGCTCGGAATCCGTGAAAATCTCCATGCCGTCGGCGGCCTTGGCGGAGCAGGCGCGCAGCAGCTTGGGGCTGTTGGCCGCTTCCACCAGACACATGCCGCACGCGCCGTAGGGGGAGAGGTCCTTCAGATAGCACAGGTTGGGGATCTCAATGCCGTTCGCCTTCGCCGCGTCGAGGATCGAAGTCCCTTTTTCGCAGGCGATCTCTTTTTCGTTGATCTTGAACCGAATCATGTCTGACATCGTTTTCCCCTCCTTACCGTACTTCCACCGCGCCGAAGCGGCAGACCGTCTTACATTGCCCGCACTTGATGCACTTGTCCGCGTCGATGGCGTGGGGCTCCTTCACCGCGCCGGTGATCGCCCCGACCGGGCACTTCTTCGCGCACAGCGTGCAGCCCCTGCAGGCGTCTTTATTGATCGTATAGGTCCGCAGCGCGGCGCATTCGCCGGCGGGACAGCGTTTTTCGTTGATATGCGCCTCGTACTCGTCCCGGAAGTACTTGATGGTGGTAAGCACGGGGTTCGGGGCGGTCTGGCCGAGGCCGCACAGCGCCCCGGAACGGATGGCGTCGCACAGCTCCTCCAGCAGCTCGATGTCGCCTGGCCTGCCTTCGCCCTCGGTGATGCGGGTGAGGATCTCATACATCCGCTTGGTGCCGATACGGCAGTGGACGCATTTGCCGCAGCTCTCCTTGGTGGTGAAGTCGAGGAAGAACCGGGCCATGTTCACCATGCAGGTGGTCTCGTCCATGACCACCATACCGCCGGAGCCCATGATCGCGCCGGTGGCGGAAAGCGCCTTGTAGTCGATCACCGTGTCCAGCAGCGCTTCCGGGATGCACCCCCCGGAGGGACCGCCCAGCTGCACGGCCTTGAAGCGTTTGTTTTCGCGGATGCCGCCGCCGATGTTGAAGATCACGTCCCGCAGCGTCAGGCCCATGGGGATCTCCACCAGGCCGCCGCGCTTGATCTTGCCGGTCAGCGCGAACACCTTGGTGCCCTTGCTGGTCTCGGTGCCCATGGCCGCGAAGGCCTCGCCGCCGTTGAGGATGATCCAGCTCACGTTGGCGAAGGTCTCCACGTTGTTGATGTTGCTGGGCTTATTCTCGTAGCCCTTTTCGGCGGGGAAGGGGGGCTTGAGCCGCGGCATGCCCCGGCTGCCCTCCAGCGATTCGATCAGCGCCGTTTCCTCACCGCACACGAACGCGCCCGCGCCCGCCTTGATGCGCAGGCGGCAGCAAAAGTCCGTGCCGAGGATGTTGTCGCCGAGGTATCCCTTTGCGGTGGCGTCGGCGATGGCCTTCTGCAGGCGCACGATGGCAAGCGGGTATTCCGCCCGCACGTACACGAACGCCTCTTTCGCGCCGATGGCGTAGGCCGCAATCAGCATGCCCTCGATCAGCAGATGCGGGTCGCTCTCGATGACGGCGCGGTCCATGAACGCGCCGGGGTCGCCCTCGTCCGCGTTGCAGATCAGGTATTTTTCGTCGCCCGCGGCGTTCTTTGCGGCGTTCCACTTGAACCAGGTGGGGAAGCCCGCACCGCCGCGCCCTGCCAGCCCCGAGGTTTTGATCTCGGCGATCACGTCATCCTGGGACATGGTATGCAGCACCTTGTCCAGCGCTTTGTATCCGTCCACGTCCAGATAGGCGTTCAGGTCCTCCGGGTCGATCACGCCGCAGTGGCGCAGCGCGATGCGGGTCTGGCGGTCCAGAAAGCTCTTGTCCTCATCGGTGATCGCGAGCCTGTCCAGCGGGGACAGATCGTCGCTTTTGACCGCGTCCGCGATCGCGGCGGCGTCGTCCGGCGTCACTCTGACGAGGCGTTTGAGCAGCAGTCCTTTTTCATAAATATCCACGATGGGCTCTAAGAAGCACATACCGATGCAGCCGGTGATGCCCAAACGCGCGCCGGTATTTTCCAGCAGGGGAGCCAGCGCGTCGTATACCTTCTGCGCGCCCGCCGCGATGCCGCAGCTGCCTTCTCCGATGACGATCCTCATACCGCCGCCTCCTTTCGGATATTCCGGATGATCTCGACGGCCTTAGTCGGCGTCAACGAGCCGTAGGTGTCCTCGTCGATCATCATGACCGGCGACAGGCTGCAGCAGCCCAGGCACGCCACGGTCTTCAGGGAGAACAGCCCGTCCTCGCTCGTCTCGCCGTCTTTGATCTTCAGCTCCTCGCAGATGGCCTTCTCTACCGCGTCCGCGCCGTTGACGTGACAGGCCGTGCCCTTGCACAGCATGATCAGATGTTTGCCGACGGGCGTCAGCCGGAACTGGGTGTAAAACGTGGCGACGCCCATCACCTTGGCGGGCGTATTGCCCGTGGCCTGCGCCACGCGATAGAGCACGTCTGTGGGCAGATAGCCGTAGACGTCCTGCGCCTTTTGCAGGATGGTGATGAGACTCCCTCTGACGGATGCGTATTCGGCCAATATGCCGTCCAGCAGCGTCAGATCGCTCTTTGCGCAATCACACATCGATCGGAAACCTCTCTTTCGGGGTATTATTTTTTTACATTATATCATTACGGCGGCGGGTTGTAAATATCTGATGGAACAAAAAAACAGATCGGCATGATGAAAAAAATAAAAGAATATGCAAAAAATGCTTGACAAAGGCCAAATTATGATGTATAGTTATGCACAACAAATGCATATAATTGCAATAATATTCATTTTGGAGGCAAAATCATGGATAAATCGAAGATCAAAAAAGTCGTTCTGGCCTATTCCGGCGGCCTTGATACGTCCGTTATCATCCCGTGGCTGAAGGAAAACTACAACAACTGCGAGGTGATCGCGGTCTCCGGCAACGTCGGTCAGGCGGACGAGCTGGAGGGGCTGGAGGAAAAAGCTCTCAAGACCGGCGCTTCCGAATTGTATATCGAAGACCTGACCAAAGAGTTCCTGGAAGAATACGTGTTCCCCTGCGTGCAGGCCGGCGCGAAGTATGAGGGCTATCTGCTGGGCACCGCGTTCGCCCGTCCGCCCATCGCCAAGCGCGTAGCGGAGATCGCCATCAAGGAGGGCGCTGACGCCATCTGCCACGGCTGCACCGGCAAGGGCAACGATCAGGTCCGTTTCGAGCTGGCCATCAAGGCGTTCTGCCCCAATATGCCGATCATCGCCCCGTGGCGCGAGTGGGAGATCAAGAGCCGCGAGGAGGAGATCGACTACGCGGAGGCCCACAACGTGCCGCTGAAGATCAGCCGCGAGACCAACTACTCCAAGGATAAGAACATCTGGCACCTGTCCCATGAGGGCCTTGACATGGAGGACCCCTCCAACGAGCCGCAGTATAACAAACCGGGCTTCCTGGAGATGGGCGTTTCCCCCGAGATGGCGCCGGACAAGCCCACCTACGTGACGATCCACTTTGAGAAGGGCGTCCCCACCGCCGTGGACGGAGAGGAATTGGGCAGCGTGGCGCTGGTGGAGAAGCTCAACCAGCTCGGCGGCGCCAACGGCATCGGCCTGCTGGATCTTGTGGAGAACCGCATGGTCGGCATGAAGAGCCGTGGTCTGTACGAGACCCCCGGCGGCTCCATCCTCTATCACGCGCACGAGGTGCTGGAGACCATCACGCTGGATAAGGAGACCTCTCACTATAAGGCGCTGGTGGCGCAGAAGCTGGGCGAGCTGGTCTACACGGCCCAGTGGTTCACGCCGCTGACCAGGGCGATCCTGTCCTTTGTAAAGACCACGCAGGAGTACGTCACCGGCGACGTAAAGCTCAAACTGTACAAGGGCAACATCATCAACGCGGGCGTGACCTCGCCCTACTCCCTGTACGATCCCGAGATCGCCACCTTCGACGAGGACGACGGCGCGTATAATCAGGCGGAGGCCGCGGGCTTCATCAACCTGTACGGGTTGCCCATCAAGGTCGGGGCGAAGATGAAGGAGAAGAACGGTATCGCGAAATAAACAGGCTTTACTTTTCGATAAAGAAACTGTAAAATATAACAAAGATGAAAGATGAAAGATAAAAGATGAAATTCGGAGCCTGCGACTGGCATTATAATGAGTAAGAGCAGCGCTCTTCCGACTTTCATCACTCTTCTCTCATCTTTCATCATTTTATGATTACAAAAGGAGAATGTCGCAATGGAGAAAATGTGGGCCGGGCGCACGGCAGGGGAGACCAATCAGATCGCGGATGATTTCAACTCGTCCATCTCCTTTGATTCCCGCATGTACAAACAGGATATCACCGGTTCCATGGCGCATTCCTCCATGCTGGCGGCCTGCGGCGTTCTGACCTCACAGGAAAGCGAGGCCATCAACGACGCGCTGGCCGATATACTGGAAGACCTTGACGCGGGCAGGCTTACCTTCGACCCCGCGGCGGAGGATATCCATATGTTCGTGGAAGCCGTGCTGACGGAACGCATCGGCGCGCTGGGCAAAAAGCTGCACACCGCCCGCAGCCGCAACGATCAGGTGGCGGTGGACCTGCGGCTTTACCTGCGCGACGAGGTCAACGAGATCATCTCGCTCGTCCTTGCGCTGCTCAAAGCGGTGCGGGACCAGGCGGCGGCCAACGTCTCCACGATCATGCCGGGCTATACCCACCTGCAGCGGGCGCAGCCGGTCACCTTCGGACACTATCTGATGGCCTACGCCATGATGCTCACGCGTGACGTCACCCGTCTGGAGGACGCGCTGAAGCGCATGAATTACTCCCCTCTGGGCTCCTGCGCGCTGGCGGGTACCACCTATCCCACGGACAGCGAGATCACGGCTTCCGCGCTGGGCTTCGACGGCATCTGCCTCAACAGCATCGACGGCGTTTCCGACCGGGATTACTGTGTGGAGCTGCTGGCGGCGTTTTCGGCGCTGATGATGCATCTGTCCCGGTTTTCCGAGGAGATCATCCTTTGGTCCAGCTGGGAGTTCAAATTCGTCGAGCTGGACGACGCGTTCACCACGGGTTCGAGCATCATGCCGCAAAAAAAGAACCCCGACATGGCGGAGCTGGTGCGCGGCAAGACGGGCCGGGTCTACGGCGATCTGTTTACCATGTTGACAGTGCTCAAAGGACTGCCGCTGGCCTATAATAAGGACATGCAGGAGGATAAGGAGGCCATTTTTGACGCGGTGGATACGGTCAAAATGTGCCTGAAGGTCTTTGCGCCGATGGTCGGGACCATGAAGCCGCTGCCGGAGAACATGAAAAAGGCCGCGCAGAAGGGCTTTATCAACGCCACCGATCTGGCGGATTATCTCGTCGGCAAGGGCATCCCGTTCCGTCAGGCGTATAAGACGGTGGGCCAATGCGTCGGCTGGTGCGTCAAAAACGGCAAGGTGCTGGAAGAGATGACGCTTGACGAGTACCGACAGTTCGACGGAAATTTCGACGAGGGGCTGTACGCGGCCATCGATCTGGAAAGCTGCGTGGAAAAACGTATCTCCAAAGGCGGCACCGGCAAGGCCTCCATTTTGAAACAGATCGAATTTATCGACGCTTTCTTAGCGGGACAATCATCATAACGCTTTTTCATTTCTTGGGGAAGAAATAAAAGGGGCGTCGGCGCGTTTCAGTCAATGGCTGTCACGCGCCGGCGTCTTGTCATCGTAGCACGCTGCTTCAGCAGCGTTAGCAAATGATGTTTTTATTGGGATTAACGGAGCTGAGGCTCCGTGCCACATGGATCAGATCGCCATGACGATGGCTTCCGCGATCTTGGTTTTGTTGAAGCCGTTCAGCTCCGTATTCAGGAGATCGACGGTCTCCTGTGAAAACTGGAAGCGGTCGTCGTGGCTTTCCAGCCGGGTCTTCAGGTACAAAAGCGCCGGGGGAAAGTTCTGCTTCACGGAACGGATCAGCAGGTCCATGCCTCGCTGCTCGTCGGCGCGCAGACCCATCTGGCCGTCGAACAGCCAGCGGCCGTAATAGTATTGCGCGATCACGCAGCCGCTTTCCGCGGAAAAAGCCATCTGGCGCAGGTATTCCGCGGCTTCCGCCGTACCCTGGGGCGTGATATCCAACCCGATCAGGGCGTAAAGGCACCGCGCCGTTTCGTCGTTGGCGGCGGCAAGCCCCCGCAGGATATGCAGCGCCTCCGCCGTTTTGTCCCTGTCGCTGCGGTACAGGCTGAACAGGGTATAGGCGTACAATCGGGAGCAGACGGCGCTGCCTGCATCGTGCCCCGCCCGCGCCAGCTCCAGCGCCTTTCCGGGGTCCTTGTCGATCAGCGCGCACTTGCACATGGGCACCGTCGCGTCCGGGTTTTCCGCGCGTTTTACGGAGGAGACCGTTACGCCGTCCAGCTCGTCCACGATCTCCCGCGCGTGCTGGTACCGCAGGGCGGGGTCCGGCTCCACACAGCGGATCATCACCCGGCGCAGGGTGGGGCTGAATTCGGCGGGCGGGTTCTTTTTGAATGCCTCCGCCGCGTAGTCCGTGGTGGTCAGGAAAAACAGCGTCATGCCCAGCGAGTACAGGTCGGAGTTGTACCGGCCGTACAACGGTCGGCCCATATGCACCTCCGGCGCGATGAAGGAGCCGATGCCGGTGACGGGCCCGTTGAGGGCGGGCAGATCCCGAGCAACGCCGAAATCCCCCAGCACAAAGCCGGGCTCGTTATCGGCGCCGTAGCGCACGTAGATGTTGCTGTGCTTGATGTCCCGGTGCAGGATCTTCTGCTGCTCGCAGTAGTCCAGCGCCTTGCAGATGTCCCGCGTGACGTCCACGATCAGTTTTTCGGAAACGCCCTTGCTTTTGATATGCTCCGTCAGAACCGTCAGCTTCGGCATCACGAAGAAAAACAGATAGTTGTTTTCCGCCGCGTTGACGGGGTATTCATAGAAATCCAGCAGCGGCATGATGTGTTCGCAGCCGCGGCATTTCAGCATGGTATCCCGCTCGGAATGGACGTATTGAATGGCCTTTTCCGGCTTGGCGATGGTGCCAACGGAGGAGATCACCTTCAGCACCAAAGAACGCTTGCCGTCCGTCAGGTCAAAGACGGTGGAAAACCCGCCGAAGCCGATGGATTCCCCTAATTTCAGCCCCGGCAGGCGCCGTTCGCGTTTGTATTGCTCGAATACGGGTAAAAGCTCGGCAGGCGTCAGCTGCATTCATGTCCCTCCTGTTCCGCGTCGATTTTTTTGTCAAAGGTTTTCATGAACCGCTGCTTCATGGAGACCGGGTCGAACAGCATATCGCCGCACTGTTTCTGCTCTGTGTCCAGCACCAACATGGACCAGTCGTCCATCAACTGGTACATGGCGTCGGCGGTCATTTCCGCCAGCGCATCCGCCAGCTGCGCGCAATCGGCGATCTCTCCCGCGTGTACGCGTCCCGCCAGTTCCAACGCCGCCTTTTGGATATCTCTGTCGCCCCGGTACCACAGCATCTTCTGCGGCCCGTCGGAATACAGCATCACGTTGGTCACGTCGTCGGCGGGCAGCAGCGTCAGCCGCAGGTGCGCCTTCGCGTCGGGGTTGACGGTGAAAAACGTGCGGTCGGCGGAACCGGCGTTTTCCTCTTCGGAATAATAAGCCGCCGTGCCGTCGGCTTTCGCGCACAGGATGTTGCCGTCGCCGATGTGGC
The DNA here is from genome assembly GCA_017428085.1 of Clostridia bacterium. Lineage (GTDB taxonomy): Bacteria > Bacillota > Clostridia > Oscillospirales > Acutalibacteraceae > RUG806. The sequence goes on from JAFRRP010000025.1 coordinate 12,933, forward strand.
CGGTCAGGATATCTTTGCCGTCCGTCACCGCGAACAGCAGCGTGGCGGAAAACTCGGTGGGGTCCTTGGCGAAGCGCTTGGGCTCCTTCTTTTTCATCGCCGCCAGAATGGGGTCAATGATATCGGCGGCGTTTTTGTTCTGGTCAAGGAACTCCTTCAGCGTCATCCGGGAAAACAGTTTGACGACGGTTTCGATATTCGTTTCGGCGGCTTTTTCCGCGTATTTCGCGGAGCTGCACCCGTCGGAGATCGCCAGGATCACGTTGCCGTTATCGGCGTAGCGGTATCGCACCCGGTCCTGACAGGGCGTGCCGTTGTCCTCATGGTAGACGCCGCGCCCCAGATACTGCATGATGTTCATGGAATCACGCCCTTACTGATTGAAGATGTTGAACGCCCCGTCGATCTGCGCCTGCGTACGGGTGATGGTGCCGGTGACGGTGCGCGGGATCAGCTCGCTGAAGAATTTTTCCAGCATGCTCACGTTATTGTGGGAGATGCAAACGGTGTGGTCGGGGTGTATGGTGAGCTGCTGCAGCCGCTCCATATTGGCCATGGCGCGCTCGCTTTGGAAGCCCGCCGCGATAAACAGCGCCTTGTGGTTGAGTTCGAGATCGCGCACGCTGTTGCAGGCGGCGGCGTAGGCGGCGTTGACCGCGTCGATCTCCTCCTGCGTGGCGCCCTTGCCCGCGTCGGGGTAGCCGTCCGTGAAATAGTAATAAAGCGGATGGAAGCTCTCTTCGCCCTCGGCGCGCCACTGTTCGTACCGACGGGAGCCGATCTCGATGGCCTTCAGGATGGCGGGGCCGGGGTCGGTGGCGCCGGAGCTTTCGATGAAGATCCGCGCCGGATCGATGTTGTCGATCAGCTCGCACTGGGTCAGGATCTCATAACGGTGGTTGAACTGGATGAACGTGAGGTACACGTTTACGCCGGAAAGATAGGGCGAGGTGCGCAGCCGTCCGATCATGTTACGCAGCGCCTCGTTGATATTGCCGATGATGGCCTGCGTGGAGGAACTGTGGTCCACGATGAGGAATACGTCGATGTTTGGTTTCATTTTTATTCTCCTATCTCAAAACTCAACATTCAAAACTCATAATTTCAGCGCCCGTATCCACGCCCCGATGGAGTGCCAGCGGCGGAAGTGAAACTCGTCGGCGAAGGCCTGGCGGGTGGTGTCGTTCAGCTCCATCCAGCGGGCGTATTTGGCGGGGGCGGCGTTCAGGTCGTTATCGGCCTCGTAGGGGAATTCCGCCGTGCCCCAGGTGGGCTCCGCGCTGCCCATGTTCCGCTGCGTCAGGGGGTTCTGCCAGCCCAGCAGACACTGGAACAGCAGCACCGCGTAGGCGAAATCGATCTGGTACGGCTCACGGAACCGGTCGAACATCAGCGCGGAGTCGATATCGGGATGCACATAGGGGGGCGTGGCGCCTCCGCCGGGGTGCTTGAAAGTCTCGAAACTGTCGCAGTCGATGATATAGACCTCGTTGGACCGGCCGATCAGCACGTTATTGGCGGACAGATCGGAAATGTTGATCTGGTAAAGCCGCAGCTCCAGCATCAGCAGGGAAAGATTGCGGATCACAGCGGTGCGGTTGTAGCGGTTCCACGTTTCGTTCAGGATGATATTGCGCAGCGGTTCGCCGGTCACGCGGCGCATGGTAAAGCCCAGACACGCGTTGTGCTCGTCAAAGATCAGGTCAACGGGCATGGCCAGCCGGTCGGAATTGATGCGTCGGCCCAGCTCCGCCAGATTTTCCAGCTTTTCGGTCTTGGCGGCGGTGGGGCGAAAGGCGCTGTATATTTTGATGGCCTTGTCCGGCAGCTCCGGGGAGGTAAATACTTCCGCTTCGCCGCCGATGCCGCCTGTCAGTAATTTGAACTTTGTCCCGTCTATCGTTCTGCTGAAGCCGTAACTGCTTTTTCTGCCTAAATACAACGTGGATTTGAACAGCGGGTTGACGGTGCAGGGGTCGCTGCCGTTGACGGGCGTGACACGGCGGAAGGGACGGTTCAGCAGGTCCTGTTCGCTGAAGGAGGACAGCGGCTGCGGGACCAGGTACTGGCGGTTGTAGCCGTAGGGATCGAAAAAATAGAGATACAGCCGGTGCATGGCGCGGCTGACGGTGTGCAGCACGAATTCCTCCGCCGCGCCCGCGTCGTAAAACGCGAAGATCACCGGCCCGTTGTGGATGGTGGCGGGGTCGATATGCGAGGCGGCGCTGTCGTAGAATTGTTCGATATCGCAGCTTAATGCGTGGTATTTGCAGATCTGCGTCAGGATGATATCCGCGTTGACGCGAAGCTTCATGTTGGGGGAAAATTTCAGTACCTGCAGCTCGTAAAACACGCTGTTGGCAACGGTGAATTTTACGTCGGAAAGCGCCGCCAGCGCCCGCAGGTCGTCGGTGGCTTCCAGAACGCAGCTGGTGTGCAGCACCGCCATCGGCTGCTCGCCCGTATGCGTCAATTTGAAATCCTGTAAAGACGTAAGGATGCTCATGAACGGAACCCTTTTCTCTAAATTCAAATCACAAAGCTCAGAACTGACAACAGCCGTCGTCTCTATTCGTCTGTTCTGAAATGAATGATGACGGCTGTGGCGTTGTCGGCATGGTCGATCTGCCCGGCGCTGAACACGATCTGCTTCGCTTCCACGCCCCGCAGGATCGCGCCTGCCAGCTCGTCCTCGGTAAAGGCGTTGGTCACGCCGTCGGTACACAGCAGCAGGATATCGCCGTCGTTCAGCGTGCCCCTTGCGATGTGCGCCGCGCGGGAGGGCTGTGCTTCGCCCGCGCCCACGCCGTACAGCAGGATGCGCTCGTCGCCGGGGGAGGGCGTCACGCCCGCCATCTTTTTATAGCTTTCCATGTTGTGGCGGATGGTCAGCTCGTGCAGCTTGCCGTCGGATTGCAGCACAAAGGCGGGGCTGTCGCCCACGTTGACCAGCACGCACTCGTTGCCACGCAGGATCACCACGGTGGCGGTGGTGCCGCCGCTGGTCCCGCACCGGGCGGATACCTGTCGAGCCAGCGCGTCCGCTTCGTCCAGCGTTTCCTTGATCCACAGGGCGGCGTCCGTTTCCTCCGTCACGTCGCGGAACCGTTCGCACAGCAGCTCCGCAGCGGCGCGGGCGATCTCCGCGCTGTCGCCGAGGCCCCCGATGCCGTCAAATACGGCGAAAATGGACGCCGGTTGTTCCGCGCAGACGCCGCCTCCGTCAAGGTTCATCTTCCGCGATACAAAGGGCGCTTCGCCGTCCGCGATGAAATTGTCCTGATTGGTCTTCCGTTTGCCGATAAAGGTGGCGCAGGAATAAGACACGCTGTTTTTTTCCATTCTGTTTCCCCGTTCAGCAAGGTTAATTTAAACTTTCTTGTTTATATTGGGTTTTGCAAAAAATCTGTTGCATGAACCCGCAGGTATGATATAATATAGATACAGTATAACTCTTGTTCGTATGAATTGCAATACCATTCAACCGCATGAATCTTAAATTTAGCTTTTCCTTTGGAGGATCTTATGGGAACGAAAATCGTCGTAGTCATCGTCATTCTGGTGCTCGTGTTCGTCATCTACTTCCTGGCGTCGGGTAAAAAGATCGGCGGCGGGGAAGAGGAGCCCGGCAAAAAACAGCGCCAGCCCGAAACGCCTGCGCAGCAGCCGCAGCCGGAAAAACCGCGCTTTGAGGATATCGGCACACGGCTGGTGTCAAAATTGAGCATGGAGCAGCTGGATAGGTCAGGCCGCGTGGTCAAGACCTTTGATATCAACGAGATCCCGCCGGAGGGCGTCACCGTCAGCCGTCCCGGCGCCAAGCTGGGGGACGTGATCCTGTCCGAAGCGGGCGGCGAGGACGCCATGACCGTCGGCACCGAGGCCATCGTACTGGGCGAGGACGAAAAGGGCATGTTCGGCAAGATCTTCGAAAACGGCCGTGAGAAAAACAAGCTGTACCTGTTCGATCCCGTGGCGAACCGTTCCCGGGAGGTGCGGCAGTTCGATATCGCCGACAACACCATGATCTGCATCGGCAGACAGTGGCTGCGTTTCGTGGTGCCCACGGTGCCCGGCGCGCCCGTGCCCGTCAATGCGGCGGTCAACCCGGCGGTGTTCACGTCCCTGCCCGCCGAAGCGAAAACCACCGTGGCTCCGCCGGCCGCCCCCTCCGGGTTCTCCTTTGAATCCTCCGTGGACGGCAACGGCAGATTCGTCATCACCCGCAGCAAGTAACCGCGGGGAAAGGAGAACGGCTTATGCAGACGCTGGAAGCGCAATTGTTCGTCATCACCTTCGTGCTGGCGCTGCTGATCATCATTATCTTCCTCTATAAGGTCATGCTCCGGTCCCTCGGCGGACCGGATAAAAAAGAAAAAAAGCCCCGCAGGGCGAAAAAGCCCGTCCCGGCGGAAAGCGCCGTTCCGGCGCGCCGCCCCGTGGTTAGGCGGGAGGAAAACCCGGAGGGAGGCGACAGCCTTGGCTGACGGAACGTTCAAAACCGTCGTGAAAAGCACGGCGCGGTCCCTGCTTTCGGACGTAAAAAACGAAAAATATAACCTACGTCGGGCGTTCCAGGACTTCGGCTCGGATATCGCCGCCCGTTCGCATACTGTGATCTCGCGGGAGAATATCCGCGGGCTTCTGATCGATTTCCTGGCGGTGGTGCTCATCGGGCTGGTGGTGTCCCTGCTTTGTTCGCTGAAAGAAGGCGGCATGGATCTCTATCTTTCCGTGATGCTGCCCTTTATCATCATCTGCCTGTTCCAGTTCGGCGTCACCGCGCTGTACGACAGCTCCGTGCGCTACGCGACGCTGACGGTGATCCTGATCTTCCTCGGCGCGTCGCTGCAGATCATGCTGATGCTGCCGGCGGAGGACGCCTCCGGCGCGTATAAGCTGGCGATCTTCGCCGGCGTGGGAACGGTGGCGGGCCTCATCGGCGTGCCGCTGCTCAACTACGTATTCAACTACATGAACAAACGGCTGGCCGCGCTGCTGACGCTGGGCGGCGCCGCTTTTCTTTACCTGCTTTTGCTTGTCGCCGCCCCGAATATCAGCGGCACGAAGGCGTGGCTCGTGATCGGCTCCGTCAGCTTCCAGCTCACGGAGGTCACAAAGGTACTGGCAGTCGTCACGTTCGCCTGCATCTATACGGATTCCTCCATCGTCCCGTTCCGCCGCCTGCTTTACGCGGTGGCGGCGCTGGCCATGCACGGGATCGGGCTGATCCTTGTCAACGAGCTGGGCACGCTGGTTGTCATCTGCATCATCTTCGTGGTGCTGGGCGCGGCGTTCCTGCCCTCGGCAAAAGGTCTTATCGCCGTGGTGCTGGCGGGCCTGCTGTGCGTGGCGGCGCTGGTGGGCTTCTCCTATCAATGCTATCGGATCTGGTACGCAGAGCCATCCGCGGAACAGACGGTACAGGAAACGGAGACGGAAACGACCGTCGAAGGGGAAGTGATCGCCGCGGAAACGAACGCGGAAGGCGAGCCGGTCGCGGCGACGGAACCCGCGACGGAGGCGGCCCGTCCCGCGAAGACCCACGGCCGACTGTACAACAAGGTCGTCGGCAAGGCGGCGGACGTGTTCTATAAGATCCGCACGCGCCTGATCCTGGTGATCGCGCCGGAATCCCTTGACGAGTACGGCGAGGGTTATCAGGCGAAGATGGCCCGTAAGGCCATGCTGGTCACCGGATGGCTGGGCACCAGCGAGGAATACGAGCAGAACGTACCCGTCATCGAAAGCGACTATATCTTCCTGTACGTGCTGATGAAGATCGGCATCATCGGCGCGTTCATCGTGCTGGCCATGCTGATCGCCATGATGATGGAGACCGTTATCAAAGTTTCCGTCGGCGGCAAGGTGACGGAGGCGGCCGCCGCCATCGGCTTTATCTGCTGTATCGTGGTGCAGAGCATCATCACGGCTGCCAGCTCCGCCGGGCTGATCCCCACGGTGGGCCTGACCTTCGCCTTCCTCAGCGACGGCGGCTCTGCCACCGTCATGAACTACATCATGACCTATTTCATCCTTTTCGCTATGAGAAAAAAACTGCCGTCAAACGTCTCCCCGCGGCCTGCCGCGGCTGAAACGGAACAACGGCAGGGGCGCGCGGCGTCCAGAGGTGCGGTATGGAGAACGGAATAAAGCTCAATAAACGGAAGATATCGCTTCTGGTGGCCCTCTTCGGCGGGTTCTGCTTCGTGTTCGTCTGCTTTATCATTTTCAGCACAGGCGTACTGAAGGGCATCAGCACCGAGATCGACGAGGAGCGCGGCAAGCTGATCTCCGTGGAGATCGAAAAGAATACCTATGAGGGCGCTATCATCGACCGATGGGGCATGGCGATCACTTCAACCACCCAGCCCGGTCTGCGGGCGGAGGCCGCCGATCCGGAATGCTTCAGCGCGCTGATCGGCTACAATTCGCCCATCTACGGCAAAAGCGGCCTGCGGTCGAAGTATTATTCCTATCTGTTCAACGGCGGCAAGGACGACCGCGGCGCGGTGCTGCGGCTGACCATCGACGCGGAACTGCAGAAGAAGTGTTACGACCTGCTGGACGGCTACGTGGGTTCCGTCTCCGTGATGAACGCCCGTACCGGTGAGATCCTGGCGCTGGCCGCCAGAAGCGACGCGGAGGTGGGCTACGACGTCAACCGCATCGACATCGCCGACGAGAACGGGAAGCGGCCGTTCGACACGTATAACAGCATCAACGCCTTCTGGTACAACCGCGCGGTCATGGCGCAGGACCCTCCCGGTTCCACCTTCAAGATCGTCACCGCCGCCAGCATGATCGAAAACGGCATCGCCGATTATACCTTCGAGGACGAGGGATATATCGAGATCTCCGGCGCGAAGATCTGGAACTACGACAAAAACGTGTACGGCTGGTGCGATCTGGAAAAGGCGCTGAACCGTTCGGTGAACACCTATTTCGCCTCGGCGGGGATCAAGCTGGGCTCCCGCGCGCTGCTGGACACCGCGGAAAAATACCTGATCGGGCAGACCGTCGACCTGGATTTCGCGCAGCTTTCCTCCAAGATCGATTTCAGCGGTCTGAACAACAGCTACGTGATCGCTTCCACGGCTTACGGGCAAGGGCGGCTGGTGCTGACGCCTTTGCAGCTTTGCATGATCATCCAGTCCGTGATGAACGACGGGAAAATGATCCGCCCTTACGTAGTGGCGCAGATCACCGACGACGGCAAGACCGTCTATGCTCCCGCCGCGGAAGCGCCCATCAGCGAGACCATCGGCCCGGAGAACAACGCGGTGCTGAAGGAGCTGCTGCATTCCAACGGCGAATACTACGGCTTTGACGAATACGATTACGGTTACGTGATCGCCAAGACCGGTACGGCGGAGGTCAACTACGGCGCGGGCAACCACGTCTATCTGGCGCTGGCGGCGGATTTCGGCGACAACGCCTACGCCGTCTGCATCGACCATACGGACGTATCCGGCGCCACCGGCTACGGTCTGGCGGGCGACGCCAAAACCATCCTGAACGCCCTGCGGGACTTCAACGACCTGATCCCGGCAGCGCAGAGTGAGATGGGCTGATCTTTGCCGTCTCGTATCCTTCTTGCGACTTCCGACTTCCGACTGTTGACTTCCGACTATATAAAAGCCGCCCCGGTTTTTCGGAGCGGCTTACGTTTTGCCATTTGTTTGTTTGTTCCTTTATTTGTGGATGGCTTCCTTGCCGTAAGCGACGCCCTTGGCCAAAGCCGCGTGGTTCAGCGCCAGCACCTCCGCCTTTTTGGAGGCGAATTTCTTGTCCAGCGAGGCCAGCATTGCTTCCTCGGTGATGATACCGGCTTCCGCGCCGATCAGCGCGCCGATCAGGATGATGTTGGCGCACTTGATGTTGCCCAGCTCCACCGCCAGATCGTCGGCGGGCACGCGCACCACCGTCACGTCGTCCCGGGTGATCTCGGAGGTGATGCGGCTGGTGTTGGCGATCATCACGCCGCCGCTTTTCAGCGTTTTGCCGAACTTGGCGTAGGCCTGCTCGTTCATCACGATCAGCGTATCGCACTTGGCCATCAGCGGGGAGATGATCTCGCTGTCGTTGACCACGACGGTGCATTTGGCGCTGCCGCCGCGCTGCTCGGGGCCGTATTCCGGCAGGAACGTGGCGTATTTGTCCGCGTCCACCGCCGTCTGCGCGATCATGATGCCGGCGCTCATCACGCCCTGCCCGCCGGAGCCGGAAATAACCAATGATTTCTTCATTTTATTTCACCTCCGCGTATTTGTCCTTGTACACGCCCGGCACAAAATAGGGGATCGTGTTGGTATCCATGTATTCCATCGTCTGCAGCGGCGTCAGTCCCCAGTTGGTGGGGCAGTTGCCCAGCAGCTCGATGAAGGAAAAGCCCTTGTTCTCCATCTGCAGCGTAAAGCCCTTTTTGATGGCCTTGCGCGCCTCCATGCAGCCCTTGGGGGTATTCAGCGCATAGCGGGAGATGAAGGCAGGCGCTTCCAGCGTTGCCAGCAGCTCGCACATTTTCAGCGGGTAGCCGGTGGTCAGCGGATCGCGGCCGTAGCGGGTGGTGGTGGTCTTTTGCCCGATCAGCGTGGTGGGCGCCATCTGTCCGCCGGTCATGCCGTAGGTCTGGTTGTTGAAGAAGATGACGGTGAAGTTCTCGCCGCGGTTGGCGGCGCCCATGATCTCCGCCAATCCGATGGCGGCGCAGTCGCCGTCGCCCTGATAGGCGAATACCAACCGGTCGGGGTTGGTGCGCTTAAAGCCCGTGGCGACCGCGGGGGCTCTGCCGTGGGCCGCGCCGATGATGTCGCCCTTCCAGTAGGCGAGGTTCAGCGTCGCGCAGCCGACGGGCGCCACGTGGACGCAGTTTTCCTGCTGTCCCAGCTCCTCGATCACGTCGGCGATCAGCTTGGTGGCCAGCGAATGCATGCACCCGGGGCAGAAGCCGCTGGGCGTTGGCTTTAAGGAGGAAGGTCTCTTGTATTCCATTATTTCGCACCTCCGTCAATGATCTTTTTCACCGCGGCGTAAATGCCTTCGTCGTCAAACAGCAGGCCGCCGGAACGGCAGTATTCGTAGATGGGGGCTCTCCCCAACACTTCCAGCGCGATGTCGTCGTGCATCTGCGCCGGGATGGCCAGCTCCACGTCGATGATGCCCTTTACCTGATCGTAGTTCAGGTTGCGGAAGCTTTGTTTGGGGAAAGGGGAGAGGGTGATGGGGCGGATCATGCCGACATTCTCGCCCTCCTCGCGCAGCCGCAGGATAGCCTCCTTTGCCACGCGGGCGGAGATGCCGTAGGCGACCACGACGTATTCCGCGTCGTCGACCATGAATTCCTCTACCTTCACGTCGTTTCTCTGCCACTTTTCGATCATCATTTTATGAGATTTGTTCTTGATCTCCAGCAGCGCTTCGGGGAAGTAGGGCGTCAGCAGCCGTCCGTTGCGCTTTTCGCCTTCCTTCAGGTTCAGGTCCCAGGCGTGGGTGCCCTTACGGTCCGGCTCCTTCATGGGCGGGAACTCTACCTGCTCCATGATGGAACCGAGGCATCCGTCCATCAGGATCAGCACCGGGTTGCGATCGCGCTCCGCGTATTCCCACGCGTCGTAGGTAAGGTCCACTGCCTCCTGCAGCGTGGCGGGGGCGAACACCATTACGTGAAAGCCGCCGTGTCCCATGGCTTTCGTCGCCTGCAGGTAGTCCTGCTGGGCGGGCTGGATGGAGCCAAGCCCCGGGCCTCCGCGGCTGATATTCACGATCACCGCCGGCAACTGCGTGCCCGCCAGATAGCTGATGCCCTCCGACTTCAAGCTGATGCCGGGGCCGGAGGAACTGGTCATCGCCCGGCAGCCGGAAGCGGCGGCGCCGTAGACCATGTTGACGGAAGCGACCTCGCTTTCCCCCTGAACGAATACGCCGCCCACCTCCGGCAGACGCCAGGACAGGTATTCCGGTATCTCGTTCTGCGGCGTGATGGGGTAGCCCGCAAAGAAGCGGCAGCCCGCCCGGACGGCGGCTTCCGCGATGGCTTCGTTGCCCTTTACCAGTTGTTTCGCCATATCACTCTTCCTCCTTTTTGATCTCGATTGCCCCTTCGGGACAGATCGTCGCGCACATACCGCAGGAAATACACGTTTCCGGGGCGGTGAGCACGGCATAGAAATGCCCGTGCTTGTTGCGTTCTTTGCCCAGTTCCAAAATCTTCTTCGGACAGAACTTTACACAGTAGGAGCATCCCTTGCAAAGATCGACGTTGATTTGCAGCATCTGATTGCCTCCGCTATTATCGGTCAAGCCGAATATTATTGATACCTATCATACCACTTTTCGTTTTATTATTCAATAATCTTTTGTGAATTTATTGTATATTTGCCCGCGACAATATGGCGACGGAAAGTCTTTAATACCACAATCTCATTTTGTTTTGTCGGTCTTTGGAAAAAGATAAACATTTGTTCGATTATTTGCGTGAAAGCCCTTGTCATCGAATGAAAAATATGGTAAAATAAAAACGATAAAAAAGCGAGGCGGTTTTATGGCGGACAGGATCATATTCCATTGCGACTGCAACAGCTTTTTCGCCTCCTGCGAGGAGCTGCTGTATCCGGCGTTGAAAACCGTCCCCATGGCGGTGACGGGCGACCCGGAGAACCGCCATGGGATCATTCTGGCAAAAAACCAGCTGGCCAAGCAGTACGATATCAAAACGGCGGAGACCATCTGGCAGGCAAAGCGCAAGTGCCCGGAGCTGGTCTGCGTGTTGGCGCATCACGGGTATTACGGAGAAATATCAAAACAGATCAATCAAATCTATCTGTCTTACACCGACCTTAACGAGCCCGCCAGCATCGACGAATCCTATCTGGATGTGACGAACACGCTTCATCTGTTCGGCGGTGATCCCCGTGCGCTGGCGGATACGATCCGCGAGCGTGTTAAAAATGAGATCGGCGTCACCATTTCCGTGGGCGTCAGCTTTTGCAAGACCGTGGCAAAATTCGGCAGCGACTATAAAAAGCCGGATGCCACCACCGTCATCATGCGGGAGGACCTGCCGGAAATATTCTGGAAAGCGCCGGTCTCCGACATGCTGATGGCCGGCCGCAAGACCACCGGCCGACTGGCTTCCTTGGGCATTCGTACGATCGGCGACCTTGCCAACGCCGACCGGGAGCTGCTGAAACGTCAGCTGGGGAAAAGCGGCGAGCTGCTGCACGACTGCGCCAACGGTATCGACGACGATCCCGTGCATGCGTTCGACGACGTGCGGGATGCAAAATCCGTGGGCAACTCCATGACTTTCCGCCGGGATATCAGCGGAGAAGAGGAGCTGCGCGCCGGGCTTTCGGCGCTGGCGGATTCCGTTGCGGGCAGATTGCGTGCGGACGGCAAAAAGTGTACGGTGGTGCAGATCGCGATCAAGGACCCCTCCTTCAAGACCGTGCAGAAGCAGCGGACGCTGGAAAGGGCCACCGACCTGCAGAAGGAGATCACGGAGGTGGCCTTCTCGCTGCTGCGTTCCTGCTGGAAGCTTGACGATCCCGTTCGGCTGTTATCCGTCACCGGCGCCGGATTGATCGACGCGAAGGAGGACTGCGTGCAGATGGACCTGTTCGATACGGGAAAAGGCGACAGCGAAAAGCAGGAGGCCATCGAGGGCACGATCGACGCCATCCGCAGCCGGTATGGGAAAAAGGCGATCCGGTTCGGGCATTTCGCCAACGAGGAGACCGGTCTTCACTGATACGGTCCGTCATATTTGATAACGCGGCGCATATACATGAATCAAACGGAAAGAGGGCGTTTGACGATGCGCAGCGGTAAGAGATATACAGAAAAAAAGGGCGATCCGTTTCTTCGGCTGACTTTCATTCAGCTGGCGGCGGCCGTCCTCGTTTTTTGCCTTCTGTTCCTGCTGGTGAAAAAGGACGGCAGTCTGGCCGCCCGCATCACCGGTGAGTTCGAGGCGCTGATGAGCCGTGACTGGGATATCGCCGCGGCATTAAAAGAGGAATATGAAGCCGTTTTTTCAGGCGGCGATGAGGACGGGCAGGCGTACGTCCCCGTCTTCGGCGCTCAAACGCAGCCCGAACAGGAGAACGCCGTCCTGCTGACGGCAGCAGCCGACGATAATAAAGCGCAGGGAGCGTTCCTGACGGAGAGCTTCTACGCCAGCTCCGAGCCGGTGCTGCCCGTCTGCGGCCCCGTCACCTCCGATTACGGCTACCGCATCCATCCCATATACGGCGGCGAAAGCTTTCATTCGGGAAGGGATATTTCCGCCGATGAGGGAACGGGTATCCGCGCCGTGTATGATGGAGTAGTGGCGGACGTCGGCGTAGGGGAGTCCAGCGGCAATTACGTGAAGATCGACCATGGCAACGGGCTGGTGGCGCTGTACTGCCACTGTTCGCTCGTATACGCGAAAGAAGGGGACGTCGTCAGAAAGGGCGATATCATTGCCGCCGTGGGCCACACCGGCGCGGCGACGGGCCCTCATCTGCATTTTGAGATAAGGGTGGACGGCGAACTCTGCGATCCGGCGGAGCTGCTTGACCGGGCGGAAAATGTGTATTGAGCTGCGGGGGACAAAGGTCCGCCTCGGTTTCGCCGCCGCTGCTGTCGCCGCCTGCCTGATGAATACCGTTTCCCCCGCGCTGCTGGCGGCGGGGGCGCTCGGCGTTTTGATCCACGAGCTGACGCATCTTTTGCTGATGCGGTATTTCGGGTGCCGCCATTCGCGGGTGGAGATCCTGCCGGGGGGCGTTAAGATCGTTTCAGCGGAGTTTGAAACGCTGGGATACCGACAGGCGTCGATCTGTCTGCTGGGTGCGCCGGCGGTCAATTTGTTGCTTTCCGCCGTTTTTTCTGCTGCGAAAGCGTCATACGGATATGAATGGATGCGCGATGCGGCCGCAGGCAATCTGCTGCTTGGCGCGGTCAACCTGCTGCCCATGCCGTTCCTTGACGGCGGGAGGTCGCTGGAATATCTGCTTTCCTGTCGTATCAGCGTGCAGGCCGCAAGGAGCGCCGTCCGAAAAACGGGCGCCGTCTGTCTGCTGCTGATGGCGGCTTATTCCGTGTTCCTTTTTCTGACAGGACACTGTCCCGTGGGCTTTCTTTTGTTTTTCGGGTACTGCCTTGCGGCTCAGTTGTCCGGCATGGCAAAAAAATGATATTGATTTTTTCTGACGTTTGCGTTATGATATAGCGGTTGAATTTCAGAAAGATATGGACGATGTGATGAGAATAAAAAAAATCGCGGCCCTTCTGTTGGCCGCGTGTCTGGTTTTTCTGTCCGGGTGCAATTTCGGCAAGCTGATCATTGCTGAACCGGCGGCGACGCCTGTCGACGCGGTCGCCACGCAGACGGAAGCGACGCCCACCGAGGCCACCACCCATCCTCCCACGACGGAAGAACCCACCACACTGAAAACCTACGATTTTACCGGTCTGCAGTATTCCGCCGATTCCGTCGCCGTCGCCTGTTACGACCTGCGGGAGGAACGGTATCTTTATGAAAAGAACACGCAGATGGCGATCGCTCCGGCCAGTCTGACGAAGATCGTCACCGCCTGCGTCGCCCTGAAATACGCGCTGCCCGACGAGGTGTTTACCGTCGGCGACGAGATCAAGCTGGTGGGCAGTAATTCCAGCTTATGCTTCGTGCAGGTCGGGCAGCAGGTCACGCTGTACGATCTGCTTTGCGGTATGCTTCTGGCCTCCGGCAACGACGCCGCCTATACCGTTGCCGTCAACGTGGCGCGGAAGGCCGCAGGCAAAACGATGGCGGCACAGGACGCCGTCGGCTTTTTTGTGCAGCTGATGAATGAGTTTTGCGCGGAGATCGGTCTGGAGAACAGCCATTTCGTCAATCCCGAGGGATGGGACGATCCGCAGGAATACATGTCCGCGCGGGATATCGTAACGGCGGCGCGTTACGCCATGCAAAGTCACGTATTCCGCGAGATCGTGGCGAAGCAGACTTGTCATGCCGTCTTCGTCTCCGGCCAGACCATTGACTGGACGAACTCCAACCTGATGCTGGACGCCGCCAAGCCCTTTTATACGGAAGGCGTCGAAGGCATCAAGACCGGCACCACGGAATTCGCCGCCAAATGCCTTGCCGCGTATTACCGGGACGGCGAGCATGAGCTGATCGTCGTTTCCATGGGCAATGCCACCGACGAGCAGCGTTATTATTCCGTCCGGGAGATCATCGATACCGTAAAAAGCCAATCGGCGCAATAAGCTTTTTGCATCGTTGTAATTTGTGAAAACAGTGGTCCGACAAGGGAGACCTTTTAATAAGAAAAAAAGCAAACCCACTTGACTTCTTTCAGTGATTGAAAGCGTCATAGTGGGTTGTCTTCTTTCGGGCGGTACAAATTTCTGTTCGCTTCCTTGCGGAAAACGCCGGGAGAAGCCTTTTTGAAAAAAGATCAGGAAATGCTGTCCAGCAGCTGCGCCACGGTAATATCGGGATCGTCGATCCCTTCCGTTATCACCTTGATCGCGTTGTCGTGCAGCGCCCGGATATGTTCCGGGGTGATATAATTCGTGCGGTAGAGATAATACATATCCATGCCGCCGTCCTGAAGGGTGGGAACGGCAAACACGTACATCGGCATGATGTAGCGGCCGGGATTGTGGCTGCGGAACTCGAAATGGATGCCGTTGTAATCCGGGAAGGCCAGCGGCAGCCAGGTGAACATCATGCAGGAGGGCCCCTGCGAGTTGCGGTAGTTGAGAATATCCATCTGCAGCTTTCTGGCGTGCATGTAAGGGAAATCCGCCCGCCGGTACAGCTGCGTCCGTACGCTGAACATGATCTCCAGCGCCTGTTTGAAGGTTTTGTCCTCCGGGATCACGGTATGCAGCTGCAGCGGCTGTGCCAGACATCCGCTCATGCGTTTCGTGTCCAGCGTGGCGCGGCGGCTGCACATCACGATCTGCAGCGTATCGTCCGTGCGGAAGTTGATGGCGGAGCAGTGGGTGCGCAGGCCCAGCAGCAGCACGTTTTCCGGCGCGTTTTTCGTCTCCCGGCAGAAATTGAAGATCTTCTGCGCCTGTTCCGGCGCTACGTGGTGCCGCACGATATCGCATTTGTCGTGGATCAGGTCATAGGCGTCCGGCACGCGAAGATCGGGCTCGTGGTATTTCTCACGCTGCTGCAGCAGCAGCTCCGGCCCGTGCACGCCGGCGTAGAAGGGCTTGCCGTGATTGGACCAGTAGTCGACAAAAAACTGCTTGTCCTTTTCATATTTCTTTTCATTTTTCAGATAAGCGAGGTCGTTTTTGATCGCGTCTTCGTATTTCGCCATGGGGGGCGGCAGCTCTTTGCCGTTCAGCACGGCGTCGTACACGGCGAACAGGTCAGCGTAAAAAATGCCGATGCCGAGTGCGTCCATGATGATATGGCTTACGTTGAAATAAATCCCCGTGTTGCCGTCTTTATCGTTGAAAATGATAAAGCGGAAGGTCTCGCCGCGTAAAAACCGCACCGATTTCTGTGCGTCCGCGGTCAGATAAGCTTCCTCCTCTTCGTCGGAGGAAAAGCTCACCACCGGGATCTCCTTTACGGGCGCGGAAGGCAGGAAGTGCTGCTTGATGCCGTTCGCCGTCATCGTGAAGCGCAGCCGCATACAGTCGTTGCGCTGTACCTCGATCGCAAACGCTTTTTTCATCGCTTCGATATCCAGCTTTTGATCCGCCTTGATGGAGGTGGGGATCTGCATCACGTTTTTATGCAGACTGAATTTGAACATATAGTACATCGCGTTCTGCGACGGGATCAGATCGTACAGTACCGCGTCATTCCGTTTTGCCATAATATGCGCCTTTCTGTCCGGAAATGTTTTTTCTATTATACGCTTTTGTCGTCTTTAAGTCAATCGTAAAATGATAAAACGGGAAAAAGCGAAAAACCTATTGACAAGATAGGTTAAAAAGGATATGATTATCAAAACAAAAAGAAAACGGTTGCTTTTTCAACGGCGATCCATTATAATGAAGAAAATAAGAATGGGAGCGATGACGATATGGGTCTGGTTTCTGAAATAGGCGTCGTGATGGGGCGGTATGTATTCAAACAGTTTAACGGCTACACCTCCCACGCCATGGAAACGCAGGAAGCGATCCTGAAAATGATCATGGAGCGCAACAAGGACTGCGAGTTGGGCAGGAAGTACGACTTCGCGAATATTCATTCCATCAAAGAGTTTCAGGATAAGGTGCCGATCTCCACGTTCGAGGATTACGCGCCGCTGATCGACCGCATGGTGGAAAACAACGAAAGCAATATCATCACCGGCGACAAGGTGATCCGTTACTGCGCGTCCTCCGGTTCCGTCGGCAAGCCCAAGCTGCAGCCCAAGACAAAACGGGACGTTTGGAACATGTACTGCTGCGGCTTCGTTGGGACTCCCGGCTGCGTAGACCTCTATTTTGAAGAGCACGGCATGAAAAAGCCGGAAGGGCAGATGGGGCCGCTGCTGATGTCGCTGAACGGCCACAAGCTGA
Organism: Clostridia bacterium; assembly: GCA_017428085.1. Classification (GTDB taxonomy): domain Bacteria; phylum Bacillota; class Clostridia; order Oscillospirales; family Acutalibacteraceae; genus RUG806. The sequence continues at coordinate 29,463 of JAFRRP010000025.1, forward strand.
AAAACGGCCTGATGTGCAACGGCGCCGGGCAGGTGCCTTTCCAGTACCTCAAGCCCATTCTGCGTTACTTTATCACCACGCCCATGGACATCCTTTATCCCGAGGATGAGGAGGGCACCAATATCCCGTATTTCCAGCTGCGTTTTTGCCTGTGCAACAAAAAGGTGACCTACCTCGGCTCTATGGTCATCACGCTGCTGACGCAGATGTTCGAGTTCTTGGAGGACAACTGGGAAATGGTCTGTCATGATATCGAGACCGGGACCATCGATCCTTCCGTCAAATGCCCGGATTCCCTGCGGAAAAAATACGTCCATATGAAGCCTGACCCCAAGCGCGCGGAGGAGCTGCGCGCCATCTTCCGCGAGGGCTTTGACGGCGATCCCGTGGCGTATAAGATCTGGCCGAAGCTGACCTACGGCTACGGTATGATCGGTTCGACTCTTACCATCTACGCGGAGAAGCTGAAGAGATACGTGGGCGATCTTCCCATGCACAATATGGGCTATGCCGCCTCCGAGGGCTTTATGGCCATGCCGGTGGAGCTGAACGCCACCGACTACGTGCTGCGACCTCGCTCGCTGATCTACGAGTTCATCCCGGAGGACGGCGACGTGAACGCACGCCCCCTCACGCTGGATGAGATCGAGGTCGGTAAAAACTATGAGATCATCATCACCAACTTCTCCGGTCTGTATCGCTACCGTATTCTGGATATCGTCCGCTGCACCGGCGAGTATAATCAGTCCAAAAAGATCGAGTTCCTGTACCGTTCCAACATGGGGCTGAACCTTGCCAATGAGAAGACCACCACCCAGATGCTGGACTGGGTCGCCGACGAGATCCAAAAGAAATTCGGAATCGAGTTCGTCGGGTTCAGCTATTACGCCGAGACCGACGCGCGTGAGGCGCACTACACGCTGCTGGTGGAAACGCCCGACGAGCTTTCCGCCGATCGGGTGAAAGAGATGGCGGAATATCTGGACGAAAAAATGAAGGAAGCCAACGAGAAGTATGAAAAGTACCGCCGCTGGGGCATGCTGTTCGATCCGGAGGTCATCCCGCTGAAGAACGGCGCGTATCAGGGCTACAAGGATATGTTGGTTTCTCAGGGCCGCGTGCTGAATCAGATCAAGCCCGTCACCGTTATCAACACGCCGGAAAAGAAGGCCTATTTCTTCTCTCAGGTCAAGGCGGAGTAATATTCCAAAACATAAAAAAGAGGAACGCTTTTGAACGGCGTTCCTTTTTTTGTTATTAACAATTTACAGTTTTTAGCTACTTGAAATACTTCCCAACAAACGCGTCCGTTTTCTCCCAGTACAGTTCAGGCGCTTTTTCGCAGGATTCGTCGTGGGCCGCGCCGGGCACGGACAGCTTATCCTTTTCCGCGGCGCAGTTATCGTACAGCACGTCCATCATACGGTAGGGGACGAATGTATCGTTTTCGCCGTGGATAAACAGCGTAGGCGTGTGGGAACGGCCGACGGCCGCCAGCGGACTGCATTCTTTGAAATCCCATTTCAGGAACAGGTTGGCGAACAGGTTGGCGGCGTTCAGGAACGGGAAGGCGGGCAGGTGCAGAATGTTGCCGATCTGTTCTCTGAATTCCTCCCAGGCGCTGGTGAAACCGCAGTCTGCCACGGCGCATTTTACGTTGGCGGGCAGCTTTTCTCCCGTCACCAGCATGGTGGTGGCGGCGCCCATGGAGCAGCCGTGCATCAGTATTTCCGCTTCCGGGTCGCAGGAGATGATGTAGTTGATCCATTCGATCACATCGTAGCGCTCGTAATACCCGAAGGTGGTGTGCTTATGCGTGTCGTTGCGGTGCCCCCGCATGAACGGAAACAGCGTGTTGAACCCCATTTGCGCATAGTGATAGCCCTGCTTTGCCATGGTGCGCGGACGGCTGGAAAAACCATGCACCAGTACGGCCCATTTGTGCGAATGCCCGCTCGTCATTATGATATTGGCGTGGATCCTGTCGCCGTCCTTCGTGACCAGAACGGTATCGCCCTTACAGTTCGCTGCGAACCAGTCGTCCGCGTTTTTGAATGCTTCGTTGGTCAGGTATCTGCGCAGGTTGCCCGGATCGTTGAGTGGCTCCTCCGGGCCGTGGTTCAGATAGGTGCGCCCCAGCACGCCCTCGCAGATCACAGCGCCGGAGGCAAACAGCAGCCCCGCCCCGGCGGCGGCTGTGATCGCCGTATATTTCAGCGCCTTCTTTGCCTTTTTCCGCATTTTTCATCCTCCCGTTTTGTTGGCTTTTCTTTCGATTACTCATTATAACAAATCCCCCTGCTTATTTCAATACCTCTTTTATCCCTGCCGTAAAAATAGTGTTGCAAAATCGGTCGATTGGTGATACAATATAGCCAATCATATGGCTATTATGAGAGAAAAGGAGATGCCAAATGAGCAGCAGTCGCAGAAGAAAGAGCAGAAAAGGCAGGGGACTGATCATCGTACTGGTCCTTCTGCTTCTTGTGGCGGGTTCCGGCGTATTGGTCGTCAATCATTATCTGAACAAAATCAACAGGGTGGACGAGATCGAAACCGTTGCGCCGCAGAATGAAGACTTTGAGACCGAGCCGAACGAAGGATTGGACGAATGGGACCCTGCCGATATCGAGTGGGGTGATATAGAACCCTTGATGGACGATGATCTGCTGAATATCCTTTTGGTAGGGCAGGACCGGCGTCCGGGACAAGGCAGACAGCGTTCCGACTCGATGATTGTGTGCAGCGTCAACGTGGAAACGAAGCAGATCGCCATGATCTCTTTCCTGCGCGACCTGTACGTCCAGATCCCGGGGTATACGGACAACCGTCTGAACGCGGCGTACGTTTTCGGCGGTTTCCCGCTTCTGAAAGAATCGTTGAAGGTCAATTTCGGCATTACGGTGGACGGTTGTTTTGAAGTGGACTTCACCGGTTTTACCGCGTTGATCGACGAGATAGGCGGCGTTGACGTTTCACTGACGGCGGCGGAGGCAAGGGTCGTCGGCGGCGGAGCCGTGGAAGGCGAGAATCATCTTGACGGCGCGCATGCGCTTACCTATGCGCGGATCCGTAAGATCGACAGCGATTTCCAGCGTACTAACCGTCAGCGGAAGGTGCTGCTTGCCTGCTACGAGAAGGTCAAACAGCGCAGTCTGAAGGAAATGCTGTCCCTGCTGGATCAGGCGCTGCCGTATCTGACCACCGATCTGACGAATCCGCAGATCTATTCGATCGCGTCAAAGCTTTTCCCGTTGTTCAATAACGCGGAGATCAACACGTACCATATTCCGCCGGACGGCACCTATTCCAACCTGTATATCCGCGGCATGGCGATCCTTTATCCCGATCTGAAAATGATCCGCGATATCCTTGCCAACGAGTATATCCCCTTGTCTTAACGATCGGCTGTTCCCGAAGCGGAGGCGTTTCGCTTTCGCTTCGGTCTTTCTTTATTTCTTTTTTACAAGATAATGGAGGGACACATGATACTTTCTGAACGTTTTTTTAAGGCGGCAGACGAACTGAATAGCTTTGAAAGACACGTCAATGCGCCGTATATCAGAAAAAACTATGACCTGACAGGCGCCGTAAAAGCAGAGGTCGCCGTCGGCGCGACGGGCTTTTACGATCTGTTTGTCAACGGTCAAAAAATAACCAAGGGCCTTTTGGCGCCCTATATTTCCAACCCGGACCACGCGGTGTATTATGACCGTTATGAAGTGACGGAACGGCTGTTGAACGGCGAAAATGTCTTCGGACTGATCCTCGGCAACGGGATGCAGAACTGTCCGGGCGGCCGCGTATGGGACTTCGATATCGCGAAATTCCGCGGCGCGCCTTCTTTTGCTTTTTCGCTGACGGTGACCTATGCCGACGGCAGGGAGGAGACCTTTGAGGCGGACGAGAGCTTCCGCTGCGCCCCTTCCCCCATTCTGTTTGACGATCTGCGCGCCGGGTGCTTCTATGACGCGAATCTGGAACAGCCGGGATGGAACGCACCCGGATTTGACGACAGCGGCTGGCAGCCCGTGAAAAAGGCGGAAACGCCCCGCGGCGAATCCGTGGAATGCCATGCCGATCCCGTCGTCGTGACGGAGGAACGCGCCCCCGTGAAAGTATACGAGGGCGTGCTGTCCACGGATTTCGACAACCGCGAGAACATGCGGCTGGACACGCAATATAAATTCGACGTCCGAGGCAAAACGGGCGTGGTCTATGATTTCGGCGTCAACGTGGCCGGGATCATCCGCCTGAACATCGACGGCAAACCGGGGCGGAAAATACTGATCCAGCTCTGCGAGCATCAGAAGATCAACGGCGAGATCTGCAACAGGAGCATCGGCTCCTTCTACCCGGACGGCTACTGTCAGACGGTCTATTATATTTGCAAAGGGGAGCAGAAAGAGATCTTTGAGCCGCCCTTTACCTATTTCGGCTTCCGGTTCGCCGTGGTTTACGGCCTCACGCCGGAGCAGGTGAAACCGGAAACGGTGACCATGCTGGTGGCAAATTCCGATTTGAAGATGCGCGCTGATTACGAATGCTCCGACGGGACGATGAACACGCTGCGGGATATGGCCCGCCGCAGCGACCTTGCCAATTTCGTCTATTTTCCCACCGACTGCCCGCACCGGGAAAAGAACGGCTGGACCGGCGACGCCGCGGTCTCCGCGGAACGCACGGTGCTGATGTATACGCCGGAAAAGAGCTATCTGGAATGGCTGGCCAATATCTGCCGGGCCCAGACGCAGCGCGGCAACATTCCCTGCATCATTCCCACCGGCGGCTGGGGCTACGGCTGGGGCAGCGGACCCGCGTGGGACAACGCGCTGACGGAGCTTTGCTGGCAGATGTATCGGGTGAGGGGAGAACTCTCCGCGGCGAAGCTGTGCAGCGAGGCCATGCTGCGCTACCTCTCCGTCATCCACCAGCGGCGCCGTCCGGACGGGCTCGTTACCGACGGTCTGGGCGACTGGCTGCAGCCCGGCAAGGGCGCGGGCGGCCATCTCTGCCCCACGGAACTGTCCAGCAGCATCATGTGCATGTATATCGCGTGGAAATCCGCCCGGCTGTTTGACGCGCTTGGGTTGGAGCCGCACCGGGCTTTTGCCGAAACGGTTTACCGGGAGTTCCGCGCCGCGATCCGCGCTTCGCAGATCGATTTCGTCACCATGACCGCCCGCGCGCGCTGCCAGACGGCGCAGGCCATGTGCATCTATTATAACGTCTTCGACGAGGCGGAAAAGCCCGCCGCCTGCCGGTCGCTGGTGGAGATGATCCACGAGAAGGGCGACCATTTCGACACGGGTATGCTGGGGGTGCGCGTCATCTTCCACGTCCTTTCCGACTGCGGCGAGGGAGCTTTGGCCTATCATATGATCACAAGGGAGGACTGGCCTTCCTACGGCTCCATGATCAAACAGGGCTTAACGGCTTTGGGCGAGGACTTTATTCCGCCGGAGGATTGGGACGATCCCAACTCGCTGAACCACCACTTCATGGGCGATTTCTCCAACTGGTTCCTGCAGCGGGTGGCGGGCATCCGCGTCAACCCGCGGCTGACCGGGCCCGACGAGATCGATATCGCGCCGGATTTCCTGCCGCAGCTTTCCTTCGCGAAAGCGCATTACGACGCGCCCGCCGGGACCGTCCGCGTGTACTGGTACCGGGAAGAGGACGCGGTGAAGCTGTCGGTGGAATGCCCCGACGCGGTAAAGGGCTATATCGAGCTGCCGCGCGGCTACGTCTTCCACGACGAAACCGACCGGTGGAGCAACCTCCACGGGGCAAAACGTACGCCGCTGAAAACAGGCGTGTGGACGGCGAAAGTGATTTGAAAAGCAGGGAAACGCTATGGAGTTTGATTTCGGGAGCGTCATTGGTAAGATAAAGCCGGTACATGGGGTCAACAACGCCGCCCGGCAGACGGATTACGGGCCTCTGCTGCCCGCGTTCGCCGATCTGCACGTGCCGTTTTCCCGTCTCCACGATACCGGCGGCCCTTACGGCGGCTGTCATTACGTGGATATCGCCAACGTGTTCCCGGATTTCTCCGCCGCCCCGGACGATCCCGCCTCCTATGATTTCACGCTGACGGACTGTTATATCCGACCTTTGGTCGAGGCGGACATAAAGGTGATGTACCGCCTTGGGACCACAATTGAGCACGAGCCGAAGAAGTACCGGATCTACGCCCCTTCCGACCCGGAAAAGTGGGCGGATGTGGCGGAACATATCGTGCGCCACTACAACGACGGCTGGGCGGACGGATTCCGCTGGAACATTCTCTATTGGGAGATCTGGAACGAGCCGGACGGACTGAACCCCGCCTGCGAGCCCAACGGCTGCCCGAACTGGATCGGCACCGCGGAGGACTACTACCGCCTGTACAGCCTTACCGCCAACCGGATCAAGCGCCTGCACCCGGAGGTCAAAGTCGGCGGGTATTCGTCGTGCTATATCCTCGGCAAATTCGACAACGGCCGCTGGGAGGCGGGCGACGCCTCCTATTTTACGGATTTCCTGCGATACATCTCCGCGGAGGAGACGAAAGCCCCGCTGGATTTCTTCACCTGGCACGGCTATCTCGGCCAGCGGTATCTGGAAAAGATCGAGATCGAAAGCCGCTTTGTGGACGAAACGCTGAACCGTTACGGCTTCACGAAGACCGAGCGCATCGACGCGGAATGGAATATCAATATCTGCGACGTGGAAACGGACGACCGCCGCACGCAGTACTATATCAATTACCGCAATGAAAAAGGCGCGTCCCACTGCGCCGCCGCGCTGTTCGAGATGCAGCGCTGTCCGGTGGACGCCGCCATGTTCTACGAGACCCAGCTGTGGAAGGCCTACGGCTGCCTGTTCCACGTGCCCTCGCTGCAGCCGACGAAGACGTATTTCGCGTTCCAACAGTTCGGCGAGCTGTACGCGCTGGGGAAGTGGTGCGGCTGCGCACGGGAGGGCTTCGTTTACGCCTGCGCCGCCACCGACGGAAAAACGGACATGCTGGCCTTTGCCAATATCGGCACGCAAGAAGCGACCGTCAAACTCGATTTTCGGAACCTGCACGGGAATCACGCCGCATTATTGCTCTGCGACCGCGACCATGATTATGAAGTCGTTGGCAACGGCGAAATCTTCTCCGGAATCACTCTTCCGCCATATTCTTTCGCGACAATACGGGTATCTTAGCTTTTTTTCAAAACTCAAAACAAAAAACGCCGGTCTTTCGACCGGCGCGTGTTTCATAAAATCGTTTACGCTTCCCAGGGGAATTTGTAATCGAGGTTCAGCTCGTCGCGGACCGCGTTGAATTCCGCCTGCACGGATTCGTTGATCGGCACGCCGTCGGCGCGGCTGAGGCGGATGATGTGCTCCTTTTCGCCCGCGGTATAGATACGCTCTTCGCCGGGCGCCTTTCTGGAGGCGCGGACCGCGCGGAGGATCTCGCCGGCCTTCTGACGGCACAGCGCTTCGCCGAGGAAGTGGTTCGTATCAATGGCGATGAAGAAGTGGCCGAGGTGATAGGGGCGGATGTTGCCGTTCTCGTCCTTGCCGTCCAGGTCTTTGCCGTAAGCGCCGTCCTGCAGCACCGCGGAGAGCAGTTCCACGACCATGGCGTAGCCGTAGCCCTTGTAGCCGCCCAGGTCCTCGCCGATACCGCCCAGCGTCGTCAGGGCCGCCGTGCCGTTGCGGATCTTTTTCAGCGCGATGCCGGCGTCGCCTGTTACAGGGTCGCCGTCGATGCTGATGATAGTGCCGGGATGCACCTCTTCGCCGATCCTGGCGTAATATTCGATCTTGCCGTTCTGCGTGATGGAGGTGGCGCAGTCCAGCAGGAAGTCGAAGTCCTCGTCGGTGGGGATGCCCACGGTCAGCGGGTTGGTGCCGAACATGCCTTCCACGCCGAAGGTGGGGGCGACGGAGGGACGGGCGTTGGTGCCGGTGATGCCGATGCAGCCCTGCTTGCAGGCCATCCAGGGATAGTAACCCGCGATGCCGTAGTGGCAGGAGTTGCGCACGACCACCATGCCCATGCCGTATTTCTTGGCCTTGTCAATGGCCATCTGGTTGGCTTTATAGCTGATGACCTGGCCCATGCCGTCGTGGCCGTCTACCACGGCGCAGCAGCCGTCGTCCTTGATGATCTCAAAGTTGGTGACGGGATTCTGGATACCGGCCTTGATGCGGTCCAGATAGATGGGCTTGAAGCGGTTGCAGCCGTGGGACTCGATGCCGCGCTTGTCGCTTTCCAGCAGAACGTCCGCGCAGATCTTCGCGTCCTCTTCCGGTACGCCGTAGCCCTTGAACGCGTCCACGACGAAATTGGTGACAAGGTCCCAATTTACGATTACTTTAGGCATAATACTGATCCTCCTGAATCGATTTGTTAATTTATTAACCATGCGATATTATATCGCATATGGTGTCGTTTTGTCAATTGATAAAATGCAATATTTTACAAAAATCGCGCATTGTTTTTGTGAAAAATGAATATCGATCGACCGAAAAGCCCTGTGTTTTTCCGGTTGTTTGATCGCTTCGATAATAGATCCGTTTGTCCGCGTGATGTGGGAGGGGCTGTAATGGGTTACTTTTATCACAAATTTGAATCTGATCCTCTCGACAAGCTCTATGAGCTGTTGGAGGACGTCACGCCTCTGCCTTCGGACTGCGGCGCGCTGTGCGGAGGCGCCTGCTGTAAGGGCGGCGGGGGAGACGGGATGCTTTTGTTCCCGGGCGAACGTGCGTTTTTTGACGGCAGGGACGACTTTATGCTGCTGAGCGACGAGCGATACGACTGCGACGCGGTCGTCTGTTCCGGTTCCTGCGACAGGTCGAAACGGCCTCTGTCCTGCCGCATCTATCCTTATTTCTTTTACGTTTCGCAAAGCGGTTCCGTGACCGTTGAAAACGACCTGCGCGCCATCGGGCGCTGCCCGCTGACGGAACAGGAATATCAAGTGAATAAACAGTTTTTACGCCGTATGCGGATGTGTGCGAAAATCGTTGAAAACGATCGGGAACTGTATGGATTTGTCGGGCGTATTTCCGCGCTGCTGACCGATTTCGGCCCGCTGGCCTGACAAGATCGTCAAAAATATAACAATAATTTCTTGCGCGTATAAGAAAAAATTGTGAATTATGTATTGATTTATTTTGTCCGCGATATTATAATCAATATTTGTAAGATTATTCTCAAAAAAAGGAGTTGTTTGATATGTGCTATGACGTTGCAATTATCGGCGCCGGCGTGATCGGCGCGTTAACTGCAAGAGAACTTTCCCGTTACAAACTCAAAACCGCTTTGCTGGAAGCCCGTCACGACGTTGCCATGGGCGCTACCAAGGCGAACAGCGCCATCGTGCACGCCGGTTTCGACGCCATGCCCGGCACGCTGAAGGCCTCCTTCAACGTCAAGGGCTGCGAGATGATGCCCGGCGTGTGCAAGGAGCTTTCCGTTCCCTACAAGAACAACGGCTCGCTGGTGGTGGCCTTCTCCGAGGAGGAGATGGAGACCGTCAAAAAGCTGTATGACCGCGGTATCGCCAACGGCGTCCCGCAGCTCTCTGTCATCGGCAAGGACGAGCTGAAGGCGCTGGAGCCCAATCTGGCGGATAACGTCTGCGGCGCGCTGCGCGCCGAAAGCGCCGGGATCGTCTGCCCCTACGAGCTGACGATCGCCGCCACCGAGAACGCCGTCACCAACGGCGTGGACTGCATCCGCGACGCGAAGGTGGAAGCCATCGATTTCGCGGACGGTGTGTTTACGCTGAAGACGGCTGCCGGCGACATCAAAACGAAATATGTGATCGACGCGGCCGGCGTGCATTCCGACGATATCGCCCGCATGATCGGCGACGAATCCGTGGAGATCGTGGTACGTCGCGGCGAGTATTTCATTCTCGATAAATCCGTGGGTAACACCGTTTCCCACACCATTTTCCAGTGCCCCACCAAGATGGGTAAGGGCATCCTCGTGTCCCCCACGGTGGACGGCAACCTGCTGATCGGCCCGACGGCGGAAGAGATCGACGACAAGGACGACGTCTCCACCACGCCTTCCGGCCTGCGCGACGTCAAGACCTTCTCGGTCAAGAGCTGCCCGTCGGTTTCCACGCGCAACGCCATCACATCCTTCTCCGGCAACCGCGCGCACCCCGTGACGGACGACTTTATCCTCGGTCCCAGCAAGGTGAACCCGCAGTTCATCCACGCCAGCGGCATCGAGTCGCCCGGCCTGTCCTCCGCCCCCGCCATCGCCGTGTATCTGGCGAAGGTGGTGACGGATGCCATCGGCAACGTGGAAGCTAACGAGAGCTTCAACGGCGAGCGCAAGGAGGTCTTCCGCTTCCGCCACGCCACCGATGAGGAACGCGCCGCCGCCATTGCGAGGAACCCCGCCTACGGCCGCATCATCTGCCGCTGCGAGACGGTCACCGAGGGCGAGATCATCGACGCCATCCGGGCTCCGGCCGGTGCCCGCGACGTGGACGGCGTAAAGCGCAGAACGAGAGCCGGTATGGGACGCTGTCAGGGCGGCTTCTGCGGCTCCAAGGTCGTGGAGATCCTGGCCCGCGAGTTGGGCTGCGAGATCAACGACATCACCAAGTTCGGCGACGGCTCCAACATCCTGTTTGACAAGACGAAATAAGAGGGGGATAATACGATGATGAATTACGATCTTGTGGTAGTCGGCGGCGGCCCCGCCGGTATGGCCGCGGCTCTGAAAGCGAAAGAGTGCGGCGTGGAAAGCATTATCATCCTCGAAAGAGCCGAAACGCTGGGCGGTATTCTGGAACAGTGCATCCACTCCGGCTTCGGTCTGACCTATTTCGGCGAGGAGCTGTCCGGCCCCGAATATGCCGCGCGCTTCATCGAAATGGTGGAAAAGACCGACATCACGGTGAAGACCGATGCGATGGTACTGGATATCAGCGAGAGCAATCTGGTGACCGCCGTCAACAAAAAGGACGGCCTGCTGAAGATCCAGGCGAAGGCCGTCGTGCTGGCCATGGGCTGCCGCGAGCGGCCCCGCGGCGCGTTGGAGATCGCCGGCAGCCGCTGCTCCGGCATCATGACCGCCGGTACCGCGCAGAAGTACGTGAATCTTGACGGCTATATGCCCGGCAAAAAAGTCGTGATCCTCGGCTCCGGCGACATCGGCCTGATCATGGCCAGAAGAATGACGCTGGAGGGCGCCGAGGTCAAGGTGGTCTGTGAATTGATGCCCTTCTCCGGCGGCCTGAACCGGAATATCGTGCAGTGCCTGAACGACTACAACATCCCGCTGCGCCTTTCCACCACCGTGGTGGAGTGCCACGGTAAGGACAGACTGGAAGGCGTGACCATCGCGCAGGTGGACGACAAGCTGCAGCCCATCGAATCCACCAAGGAATACATCGAGTGCGACACGCTGATGCTGTCCGTCGGCCTGATCCCCGAAAACGAGCTGACCAAGAACGTGGGCATCGCCATCGACCGCGTCACCAACGGCGCCGTCGTGGACGAGATGCGCCAGACCGACCACAAGGGCGTGTTTGCCTGCGGCAATGTGCTGCACGTGCATGACCTGGTCGATTTCGTGACCATGGAAAGCCAGTTGGCCGGACAGGGCGCCGCGGAGTACATCCTGAACGGCGAGAAGGAGACGGTCTACGTCAACTCCACCACCGGCAACGGCGTGCGGTATCTGGTGCCGCAGCGCGTGAACATCAAAAACGGCAACGACGTGAAGCTGTATTTCCGCGTCGGTAAAATCTATAAAAACGCGAAGGTCGTGCTGGAGTGCGACGGCGAGGTGATCTCCTCGAAGAAGAAGGTCAAGCTGGCCCCCGGCGAGATGGAGAACGTGGTGATCCCCGCGGACGTCCTCGCCAAAATGAATGAAAACAGCACCATCGTTGTGAGAGTGGAGGAATAAGCCATGAAAAGAGATCTTACCTGTGTCGCATGCCCTCTCGGCTGCCAGATAACGGTTGAATACGAGGGGACGGAAGTCCTCTCTGTGACGGGCAACACCTGCAAGCGCGGCGACGCCTACGCCAGAACGGAGATCGTCAACCCCACCCGCAACATCGCCTCCACTGTGAAGGTGGTCGGCGGGGCGCATCCCGTCGTGCCGGTGAAGACCTCCGCGCCCATCCCGAAGACCATGATCTTCGACTGCATGAAGGAGATCAACAAGGCGTGCGTGAACGCGCCCGTTTCCATCGGTCAGGTCATCATCCCCGACGTGCTTGGCACCGGCGTGGACATCGTCGCCACCAACATCGATTGAGTTGCCGATGAAAAAGGCGTACGAGCTGGCGCAGCAGGCCCGGCCTACCCCAAGACAATTGAAATGGCAGGAAAATGAGTTCTACGCCCTCGTCAGTTACGGTATGCCCGTCTTTACAGGCAAACAGTACGGCGACGGGCGTACGCCTGCTTCTATGTTCTGGCCGGAGGATATGGACACCGATTCCTGGTGCGAAACGGCGAAAATCGCCGGCATGCGCGGGATCGTACTGACCTGCAAGCATTACGACGGCTTTTGCCTGTGGCCTTCGGAATACACGGATTACAGCGTCAAAAGCTCCAACTGGCTGGACGGCGAGGGCGACCTTGTGAAAATGGTCGCCGATTCCTGCCGCCGGTACGGGCTGAAGTTCGGCGTGTACGTGGCTCCCTGGGACCGGCACGAGCCCACCTACGGCAGCGGCAAAGACTACGACGACTTTTTCTGCGGCCTGCTGACGGAGCTGCTGACGAACTACGGCGACGTGTTCTGCGTGTGGTTGGACGGCGTTTGCGGCGCGGACGAAAAGCGTGTGCAGAACTACGACTGGGCCAGGTATTATCAGACGATCCGAACCCTTGCGCCGGACGCCGCCATCGCGTTTTGCGGGCCGGACGTGCGCTGGTGCGGGAATGAGAAAGGTTACACCCGCCCATCGGAGTGGAGCTGCGTGCCCGCCCATCTGGGCGTAGGGGAGGACGGGGCTTCCGTTCCCTCGTCATCTAAAAAGAAGACGACGTTGATGGACGCGGACATCGGCAGCCGCAAGGCCATCAAAGACGAGACGGAATTTATCTGGTACCCCTGCGAGGTCTCCGTCCCCATGCGGGCGCACTGGTTTTTTGACGAGGCCGACAAGTATTCCTCCAAGACCAAGGACAAGCTGCAAAAGCTTTATTACAATACGGTAGGCAACAACGCCTGCCTGATGCTGGGGCTTTCCCCCAACAAGCGGGGCGTGCTGGATGAGACCGATACGCAGATTTTGACTGCCTTCGGGCGCGATCTGGAAATATTCTTCGGCTTCAACCTGCTGGCCAACGCAGCGTCCATCACAGCCTCCAGCGAGTATTCAGACGATTGCTCCGCCAACAAGCTGTTAGCGGATGACCGCAAGAAGTACTGGCGGCCGGCGGAGGGCGACAAAAAGCCGGAGCTGACAGTGGAATTCCGGGAGGAAGAGCTGTTCGATAAGATCATGCTGGGCGAGAATATCGCGAACGGCCAGCACCTTGAGGCTTTCGAGGTCTATGCCCTGAATGAAAAGGGTAAATGGAAAAAGATCTGTGAGGGTGAAACGGTTGGATATAAAAAAATCTGCAGCGTCGACCCCATGAAGGCAAAGAAGCTGAAATTCGTTTTCACCGAATACCGTTCCTTCTTCGAGCTCAACAAACTGCAGATCAATTAAATCGGCAATAAAGAAAACGGCAGGTCCTCCCGCCGTTTTTTTTATCTATTACTTTGTCAATGCGATCGCTTTTTCTGCCAGCAGCGACAGTTCCTCAAAGCTGCTCACGTTACTGAATTCGTTGCGTAATTTGGCGGAGCCCTTCAATCCCTTCGTGTACCACAGGGCGTGCTTGCGGATCTCCAGCATCCCGATCTTGTCGCCGCGCAGCTCGCAGATGCGTTTCGCGTGGGCGAGCATGACTTCCATCTTTGTTTCCACGTCCGGTTCAGGCTGATAAGCGCCCGTGGAAAGGTCGTCGTTGATCTGTGAGAACAGCCACGGCCGGCCCAGCGTGCCGCGCCCCGCCATGACGAGGTCGCAGCCGGTGATTTCGAACATCCGTTTTGCGTCCTCCGGGGTGAAGATATCGCCGTTGCCGATGACAGGGATCTTGACCGCCTGTTTGACGGCTCGTATCAGATCAAGGTTGACCGGCGGCGCGTACATCTGCGCCTTGGTCCGTCCGTGTACCGTCACCGCCGCCGCGCCGTTGGCCTCCATGATTCTGGCGAATTCCACGCAATTGACCGATGTATCGTCCCATCCGAGACGGAATTTGACCGTCACGGGGACGTTCACCGCGTCCGCCACCGCCCGGCAGATGCGCCCGGCCAGCGCGGGGTCCTTCATCAGCACGCTGCCGCCGCCGTTCTTCGTCACCTTCGGCGTGGGGCAGCCCATGTTGATATCGATGATCTCCGGCGAAAAGCGCAGGGCGAACCGCGCCGCCTCGGCCATGGTCTCCGGCTCGCCGCCGAAGATCTGGATGGCGGAGGGGCGTTCGCTGTCGGAAATGCGCATCAGCTCCTGCGACTTTTTATCGTGGAGCGTCACGCCCTTGGCGCTGACCATTTCGCCCACGGTGTAGGCCGCGCCGTAGGATTTGCACAGCTCCCGGAAGGCCCTGTCCGCCACGCCCGCCATGGGCGCCAGCGCGCATTTGCCTGTGATCTCAATGTTGCCGATATACAAAGCGATCTCCTTCAATTTGGTTTTATCCGGTAAATGATACTCAAAATACTGAATTATCATAACATAAAAAAAATCATAATAAAAGTAGCAATCCGAAAAAAAATATGATATGATAGATAAAAACCATATGAAAGGTGTATTCATATGAATTTTCTGGTCATCGACGGCAACAGCATCGTCAACCGGGCGTTTTACGGCATCAAGCTGCTGAACGCCAAGGACGGGCATTTCACCAACGCCCTGTTCGGCTTCATGAACATCTTTATGAGCCTGACGGACAATTACCGTCCGGAGGCCGTCGCGGTGGCGTTCGACGTTCACCAGCCCACCTTCCGCCACAAGATGTACGACGGCTACAAGGCCGGGCGAAAATCCATGCCCCCGGAGCTGTTCGAGCAGATGGAGCCGCTGAAAAAGCTGCTTTCCGCCTACGGCTGCCATATCGTGGAATGCCCCGGATACGAAGCGGACGACATCCTCGGCACGCTTTCCGCCGCGACCCCGGCGGGCGACCGGTGCTATATCGCCACCGGCGACCGGGACTCTTTGCAGCTCATCAAAGACAACGTGACCGTTCTGCTGACCTCCACCAAAATGGGCCGCACGCAGACCGTGGAATATACCCCCGAAACGCTGATGGAGGAATACGGCGTGGTTCCCTCCGGTATGATCGAGCTCAAGGCCCTGCAGGGCGACAGCTCCGACAACATTCCCGGTGTGGCGGGCATCGGCCCCAAAACGGCGGGCGATTTGATCAAAAAATACAAAACCATTGATTATATTTATGACCATATCGACGAGATCGAAGTCTCCGCGGGAGTACGCGCCAAGCTGGCCGCCGATAAGGACAACGCCTTTTTCAGCCGACAGCTCGGCACCATCTGTCTGGAAGCGCCGGTGGATACCGACGTCAGTCACTATATACTGAACCCGAGGGACGACGCCGCGCTGCTGAAGGAGCTGTCCTACCACGAGATGTTCAAGCTGATCGCCCGTCTGAAATTGGACGGCGCGGCGAAAGCGCCCGCGGCGGTTTCTGCGGAAACGCCGGTCAAAACGCTGCGGCTCTTTACGGAGGAAGCCGCGAACGCCGTTTTGTCCGAGACGTCCGCCGTATATGTGTATGCCGTCTGGCAGGACGGCGAGCCGTCGGCGGTCCTGATCGGCCGCGGCGAAGCACTCTATTACCACGAAGATTCGGATCTGTTCGCCGGGCAGCGGTTGTTTGCCCTGTTGGAAAACGCCGATATCCCGAAATACGTCAACGACGCCAAGCCGTTTTATTCCTATGCGCTGCAAAAAGGCCGGGCAGTCAATCACGTGGTTTTCGATTTGTCTCTCGCCGCCTATATCCTCGATCCCAACGCCTCGGAATACGGCGCGGAGCAGTTGGCTTTGAGCTACCGCGTGCCCACCGCGTCCCCCGCGGCTGCGGATGACGCTGCCGCCGCGTTTTTAGAAGAAAACGGCGAGACCGCGCGGATCGCCGCCGCGTTCCCGGTGCTGTGCGGCAGGCTGGAAGCGCTGATCGCCGAACGGGACGAGACGAAGCTGCTGCGGGAGATCGAGATCCCGCTGGCGCAGGTGCTGGCGGAGATGGAGGCGGCGGGCATCCGCGTCAATCCGGCGGATATCCAAAGCTATTCCGAAACGCTCTCCGCGCAGATCGAATCGCTTGAAAAAGAGATCACCGAAATGGCGGGGGAGGCGTTCAATATCAATTCCCCGAAGCAGCTGGGCGTGATCCTGTTTGAAAAGCTGGGCATCCCCGCCAAAAAGAAGACGAAAACGGGTTATTCCACCAACGCGGAGGTGCTGGAAGCGCTGGCGGACGACTATCCCATCGTTTCTAAAATCCTTGAATACAGGACATACAGCAAGCTGAAATCCACCTACTGCGACGGGCTGCTTTCCGCCGTGGACGCGGACGGGCGTGTGCGCTGTACCTTCAATCAGAAGGAGACCCGAACCGGGCGGCTGTCCTCCACGGAGCCGAATCTGCAGAATATCCCGGTCAGGACGCCGGTCGGAAGGGAGTTCCGGAAATTCTTTGTCGCGGATGCGGGGAACGTCATCGTGGACGCAGACTACTCCCAGATCGAGCTGAGGGTGCTGGCCGATCTGTCCGGGGACAAAAACATGCTGGCGGCGTTCAACTCCGGTACGGATATCCACGCCGTCACCGCCGCCAAGGTGTTCAGCGTCCCGTTGGAGGATGTGTCTTCCGAGCTGCGCAGCAAGGCGAAAGCGGTCAACTTCGGCATCGTCTACGGGATCGGCGCGTTTTCGCTGGCAAAGAACATCCATTCCACCCGGCAGGAGGCCGAGCAATTCATCAACGCCTATCTCTCGCTTTATTCCGGCATTGACCGCTATATGAAGGAATGTATCGTGAAGGCGAAGGAGCGCGGCTACGCCGAGACGATCTTCAACCGGAGACGCTATCTGCCGGAGCTGACCTCCTCCAACCATATGATCCGTTCCTTCGGGGAGCGGGTGGCGCGGAACATGCCCATTCAGGGCACCGCGGCGGATATCATCAAGATCGCCATGGTCAACGTCAACCGGCGGCTGAAACAGGACCATCCCAACGCGCGGCTCATCATGCAGGTCCACGACGAACTGATGGTGGAGTGCCCTGAGGCCGACGCGGAGGCAATGACCGCGCTGGTGAAAGAGGAAATGGAAAACGCCGTGAAGCTTAAAGTGAAACTCTCCGTGGACGCTTCTTACGGCAGATCGTGGTATGAGGCGAAGGGCTGATATGGAGCTGACCATACGAAACGCCATGCCAGAAGACGCCGTAACGATTGCCGCGATAGAAAACGCGTGCTTTTCCGCCCCGTGGAGTGAAAAGCAGATCGCGGAGGAAATCGCCAGGGATAACGCCGTGTTTTTTGTCGCCGATCAGGGCGGCGAGGTCTGCGGATACGTCAGCGCCGAGGATATCTGCGGCGAGTGTTACATGGGCAATCTGGCGGTCGCGCCGGATCGCCGCAGGCAAAGGATCGGCTTTGCGTTGCTGCAAAAACTCATGGAGGCGGCAAAATCGCGCGGCTGTGTTTTTCTGACGCTGGAAGTGCGGGAAAGCAATCTTTCCGCGCGGGAATTATACGAAAAATGCGGCTTTTCTCTTGTGGGAAACAGGAAAGCGTTTTATGAAGCGCCGAGAGAAAACGCCTGTATCTATACGCTGTATTTCAAAGAGGAACACACATGAACATATTGGCTATTGAATCATCCTG
Organism: Clostridia bacterium; assembly: GCA_017428085.1. GTDB lineage: Bacteria > Bacillota > Clostridia > Oscillospirales > Acutalibacteraceae > RUG806. The sequence continues at coordinate 47,419 of JAFRRP010000025.1, forward strand.
CGACGATACCGGCGTCGCGGTCGTCAAAGACGGCAGGGAAGTGCTGTCGTCCGTCATCGCCTCCCAGGTGCCGGAGCACATCATTTACGGCGGCGTGGTGCCGGAGATCGCCAGCCGCCGCCACTGCGAGGCCATCAGCGGCGTCACAAGGGTGGCGCTGGAAGAGGCCGGGCTGACGCTGGACGATATCGACGCGCTGGCCTGCACCTACGCGCCGGGGCTGATCGGCGCGCTGCTGGTGGGCGTCAACTTCGCCAAGGGGCTGTCCTATGCCACGGGCAAGCCGCTGGTCCCCGTCCACCATCTGCGGGGGCACGTGGCCAGCAACTACATCTGCCATCCCGATCTGGAGCCGCCGTTCCTCGCGCTGGTGGTCTCCGGCGGGCACACGCACCTGATCCATGTAAAGGATTACACGGATTACGAAGTGATAGGCCGCACCCGGGACGACGCGGCGGGGGAGGCCATGGACAAGGCCGCCCGTGCCATGGGGCTGCCGTACCCCGGCGGGCTGAATCTGGACAAAGCCGCTCAGGGCGGCGACGAGAAGGCGTATCCGTTTCCGTCCCCCCGCGTGGACGCCGCCGCTTTCGATTTCAGCTTTTCCGGTATGAAGACCTCCGTCGTCAACCTGATCCACAACAAGGAACAGAAGGGCGAGCCGATCGACGTGCAGAACATCGGAGCTTCCTATATCCACTGCGTCGTGCGGCTGCTGTGCCACAACACGGAAATGGCGATCAAACAGTTCCGCCCGGAACGGCTGGTGGTGGCGGGGGGCGTTTCCGCCAACAGCTTCCTGCGGCGGGATATGGCAAAGCTGTGCAAACAATACCGCGTGAAGCTGTATTTCCCCGAGCTGAAATACTGCGGCGACAACGCCGCCATGATCGGCTCGCAGGCATATTATGAGTACCGGAAGGGCCATCTCGCGGACTTAAAATTGAACGCCGCGGCGGTTCTGGATATTGACAAATGAGGTTACATGTAATATAATATTTATGTTTTGGATAAAAATTTCACAATCTTACGAAAGGGGTAAATACCTATGGCATTGACCACCAACAAGTCCATCCTGTCATGGATCGACGAAAAAGTGGAGCTCGTCAAGCCGGACAAAATCGTCTGGATCGACGGCACCAAAGAACAGATCGAAGCGCTTCGTGAGGAAGGCTGCTCCACCGGCGAAATGATCCGCCTGAACCAGGAGCTGCTGCCGGATTGCTATCTGCACCGTACGGATCCCACCGACGTGGCCCGCGTGGAGGACAGGACCCTCATCTGCACGCCGACCGAAGAAGAGGCCGGTCCCACCAACCACTGGATGGAGCCGAACGCCTGCTATAAAATGCTCTATGATATCGCGCGCGATTCCTACAAGGGCAGGACCATGTACGTGATCCCGTACTCTATGGGCCCCGTGGGCTCCAAGTTCTCCAAGGTGGGCATCGAGCTGACCGACTCCATCTACGTGGTGCTGAATATGTGCATCATGACCCGCGTGGGCAAGGCCGTCATGGACGCGCTGGGCGATTCCGACGACTGGGTGCGCGGCCTGCACTGCAAGTGCACCATCGACCCCGAAAAGCGCTGGATCTGCCAGTTCCCGCAGGACAACACCATCATTTCCGTCAACTCCGGTTACGGCGGCAACGTGCTGCTGGGCAAAAAGTGCTTCGCCCTGCGCATCGCCTCCTATCAGGGCTGGAAAGAGGGCTGGCAGGCCGAGCATATGCTGATCCTCGGCATCGAAAAGCCCAACGGCGAGACGAAATACATCTGCGCCGCGTTCCCGTCCGCCTGCGGCAAGACCAACCTTGCCATGATGATCCCGCCCGAGGGCTTCAAAAAGGCCGGGTATAAGGTTTGGACCGTCGGCGACGACATCTCCTGGATCCGCAAGGGCGAGGACGGCCGTCTGTACGCCATCAACCCCGAAAACGGTTTCTTCGGCGTGGCCCCCGGCACCAACATGAAATCCAACCCCAACGCGCTGCTGACCACCAAGCGCGGCACGATCTTCACTAACGTCTGTCACAACCTCGAGAACAACACGGTCTGGTGGGAAGGCCTCGACAAGAACCCGCCGGAGCACGCCAACGACTGGAAGGGCAACCCCTGGAACGGCAAGGAGAGCACCGAAAAGGGCGCGAACCCCAACTCCCGCTTCACCGCCCCCGCCGTCAACTGCCCGTGCCTGAGCAGCGAGTTTGAGAACCCGCAGGGCGTGCCGATCTCCGCCATCGTCTTCGGCGGCAGACGCGCAAAGCTCGCTCCGCTGGTCTATCAGTCCCGCGACTGGAACAACGGCGTGTTCGTCGGCTCCATCATGGCCTCTGAAACCACCGCCGCCGCGGCCGGCGCCGTCGGTGTGGTGCGCCGCGATCCCATGGCGATGCTGCCCTTCTGCGGCTATAACATGGGCGACTACTGGCAGCACTGGATCGACATCGGCAAGACGCTGGACGCCGACAAGGCCCCCAAGATCTTCAACGTCAACTGGTTCCGCAAGGACGACGAAGGCAACTTCTTGTGGCCCGGCTTCGGCGACAACCTGCGCGTGCTGCTTTGGATCCTTGACCGCTGCGACGGCAAGGTGGACGCCAAGGAGACTGCCATCGGCTACGTGCCCTATGCCAAGGATATCGACCTGACCGGCATCGAGGACGAGGTCCCGTTTGAGAATCTGGAAAAGATCCTCACCGTCGAAAACAGCCTGTGGGCGGAAGAGGTCCCCGGCATCGAGGCGTTCTACGCCAAGTTCGGCGACAAGCTGCCCGCCACGCTGCAGGGCGAGCTGGATACGCTGAAGGCCAGCCTGAAATAATCGAACGGATACAAAAGCGCCTGCCAATCAAATGGCAGGCGTTTTGCTTTTCATCGGTTCCATTCGTCTCTCAAAATGGCGTATTCCGCGAGATCAAGAAATTCTCCGTCTCTGTCTTTGAACGCTTCGTGTTGCGTTCCCTCATGGGTCAGGCCGCACTTTTGCGCCACTTTGCCGGATGCGGGGTTTTTGACGGCGTGACGGATCACGATCCGGTGACAGCCTACCTCATCAAACAGGAAGGCAATGACTGCTTTTACTGTCTCGGTCATAAATCCCATGTTCCAATAGTCGAAACCCAAGTCGTATCCCAGCTCCGCGGATTCGTTTCGGTCGCTGATCCGCACTACGCTGATTGTGCCAATGCAATGTTTCTTGTATTCCATGACCCAATTGTAACAATTTGCGTTTTCGTAAGCCGCGACCCAATCCTTCAGCAGCGCGGCGGTAGCCTCCGGTGAAGCATGCGGTTCCCACGACAGAAATTTCGTCACCCGCGGATCGTTGGCCCAGTTGTCGTACATCTCCTGCGCGTCGTCCACGGTGAACCGCCGCAGCGTCAGCCGTTCGGTCGTGATCGTCTGTGTGCCTTTATGCGTCAGCATTGTTGTTCCTCCTTTGAGAATTGGGGATTTTTCGGTTGATATTGCGGTAGCGCGGCACCTCAGTGCCGCTCACAGCAATTGCAACTTTTTGACTGTGTTTTGATGATAAAGACCTTTTCTTGAAAATGAAAGTATTATTTAACCGAACAGTACATCATAATATATCGTTTATGTCAGTAGCGGCACTGAGGTGCCGCGCTACCGTATTGATATACTCTTCGGCAAATCCATATTCTTTAATTCTCTTTCTTTTGAAAAACGTCCAGCGTGTGGTGCGACCAGCCGGTCAGCTCCGGCCGCTCGCAGGTGAAAAAGTGGTAGCGCAGATAAACGGAGAAGGCGGCGTCGTCCATGGCGTCCACCGTTTCCGGCATATGATGCGTAAAGCCGTCTGTCGCGATAAAATGCAGCGGCGTTACGTCAAAATGCCCGCGCATCGCGTCGATATCCGCTTTCCGATATAATTGAAACAACTCTTTCGGCGTGGAAAATGCCCGGAAGGTCACGGGATCGACCAATTGATCTTCCAGCAGCGCATGGATGTATCCCTTTTTGAACCCATACCCGATAATGCTGGGATCGGTCATGCAGTAGGAGACGAAGACGACGCCGCCGGACTTGGTGACGCGCAGGGCTTCCCGCAGCGCTAGCAGCGCGTCGTCCTGTGTGTACAGGTGATACATCGGCCCCAGCAGCAGCGTGATATCAAACGTGTCGTCGGCAAACGCGGAGAGGTCCCGCGCGTCTCCCTGCCGGACCGATACCGGCTCATCCGGCAAAGTGTTCCGCCGAAACACCTCGATATTGCATTCCGTCAGCTCCACGGCGTCCACGGGATAACCCTTTTGCGCCAGCGCGTGGGAATATCGCCCCGTGCCCGCGCCGATCTCGATGATCCTCGCGCCGTCAGTCAGGTACTTTTCGATATACCGCATCGTCGTCAGGAACTCGACCGAGCCGTGACGGGACGCCAGCCGTCCGTCCTCGTCGTAATCCTGATAATAGGCGGACAGGTATTCAAGTTCGTTCATGGCGTTTTCTCCTCTAAAAAAACGGTGCAGCCTTCCGTTTGCCGGAGCCTGCACCGTATCCCTGACGATTTATGAAATGGAATTGACTATTGTTCAGGGAATAACGATGAAAGCCCGTGTTTCTGCCAATGATAGGCAGGTACAGGCATGACGACCGTGTAATTCTTGTGCAGGTTGACCATCGTTATCCCTCCTTTTTTTGCCATATTAGCACAACAGGTTTTCGTTGTCAAGTAGTTTTAACGCTTTCATTTCATCCCGCAGCTTCAGCCTGTTCGGTTCCGTCAACCGCGTCAGGGGCAGTCGCAGTGGCAGCTTTCTGGCAAACATCATTTCCGCCGCCGCTTTCACCGGGATGGGGTTGACCTCGCAGAACAGCAGGTTCATCAAACGCTGGTATTGCCGCTGGATGGCCGCCGCCGTTTCGCAGTCGCCGTTCAGCGCCGCCCGCGTCAGCTCGCGCATCTGCTTCGGGATGATATTGGACGCCACGGAGATCACGCCCTTGCCGCCCAGCGCCATGATCGCGGCGGTCTGGTCATCGTTGCCGGAATACACGTCCAAGCTTTCGCCGCACAGTGCCCGCGTCTTCGCCACGGAGGAAATATCCCCGTTGGCCTCCTTGACGGCGACGATATGTTTGTGTTCCGCCAGCGCCTTGTAGGTCTCCGGCAGGATATTGACGCAGGTACGGGAGGGCACGTTATAGACGATGATCGGCGCGGATACCCGGTCCGCGATATAGGTATAGTGGCGGACAAGCCCCTCCTGCGTACACTTATTATAAAAGGGAGTGACGATCAATAATCCGTCCACTCCCTTTTTTTCGGCTTCGTTGCAGTTTTTCACAGCCCTGCCCGTATCGTTGGAGCCGGTCCCCGCGATCACGGGCGTCCTGCCGCCCGCGGCGCTCACCGCCGTCTCAAATAACAGGCTTTTTTCTTCCCCGGTCAGCACGGGGGATTCCCCCGTGGTCCCCGCGACGATCAGCGCGTCGGTCCCGTTCTGGATCTGGAACCGGATCAGCCGTTCGAAGAAAAGCAGGTCAAGACGACCTGTTTCGCTGTCGAAGGGCGTGATCAGCGCCGTGCCGCAGCCGCTGAAGAGATGCTGCTTCAAAAGATCACCTTGTTCAGTTTTTCGGTTCGATATAACCCTCCGCGCAGAGCAGCTCGGCGGCCAGTACGGCTCCGCCGGCGGCGCCTCTGAGCGTATTGTGGGACAGGCATACGAACTTATAGTCATACTGCGTGTCCTCGCGCAGTCTGCCGATGGAGACCGCCATGCCGCCCTCCATATCGCGGTTGAGCCGCGTCTGGGGCATATTGTCTTCCGTGAAATAATTGAGGAACTGCTTGGGCGCGTGGGGGAGCTCCAGCTCCTGCGGACGGCCCTTGAAGTTTTTCCAAACTTCCAGAATTTGCTCTTTCGAGGGCTTGTTTCTGAAACGGACGAACACCGCAGCCATGTGACCGTCGGAGACCGGCACGCGCAGGCACTGCGCCGTGAAATGGGGCTTCGTCGCCGGGACGATCGCGCCGTTTTCGATCTTGCCCCAGATCTTCAGCGGCTCCTGTTCGCTCTTTTCCTCCTCGCCGCCGATGTACGGGATCACGTTGTCGATCATCTCCGGCCAGCGCTCGAAGGTCTTGCCCGCGCCGGAGATCGCCTGATAGGTACACACCAGCACGTCCTCCACGCCGAACTCTTGATCGAGCGGGTAGAGGGCTGGCACGTAGCTCTGCAGCGAGCAGTTGGATTTTACCGCGATAAAGCCGCGTTTGGTCCCGAGGCGCTTTTTCTGCGCGTCGATGATCTTGATATGCTCATTGTTCAGCTCGGGCACCAGCATGGGCACGTCGGGCGTGAAGCGGTTGGCGCTGTTGTTGGAGACCACGGGGCACTCCGCCTTGGCGTAGGCCTCTTCCAGCGCTTTGATCTCGTCCTTTTTCATATCCACCGCGCAGAAGACGAAGTCCACCGCCGCGGCGATCTTCTCAATATCCGCCGTCGCGTCCAGTACGGTCATCTTTTTGACGAACTTCGGGCATTCGGTTTTCATGACCCATCTGCCGCCCAGCGCTTCCTCATAGGTCTTGCCCGCCGATCTGGCGCTGGCCGCCAGTATCGTGATATGGAACCAGGGGTGATCCGCCAGCAGCGTGATAAAGCGCTGTCCCACCATACCCGTCGCGCCGATGACGCCGACTTTATACTGTTGATCCATATTTTTTCCTCCTCAATCAATATGATATTCAAAATCATGGAAATTGACTTGCTAAATTGAAAAAACTGTGGTAAGATAATGACTAATTTTAGCATCAACCTTTTTGTATGTCAAGTTGAATACAATGAAAAAAAGTGACATTTGCAATGAAAAAAAGTGATTTTTATTTCGATCTGCCGCCCGAGCTGATCGCACAGACGCCCGCACAGCAGCGCGACCATTCCCGGCTGCTGGTGATCGGCCGCCGTTCCGGCGCGCTGGAGCATAAGCATTTTTTTGATATCGTTGATTATCTCAACCCCGGCGACTGCCTTGTGCTGAACAACTCCCGCGTGCTGCCCGCCCGTATATACGGTATCAAGAAGGATACCGGCGCAAAGGTGGAATTCCTGCTGCTGAACAACCTCGGAGGCGACGTGTGGGAGTGTATCGCGGGTCCCGGCAAACGGGCAAAAGAAGGCACGATCTTTACCTTCGGCGACGACGTGCTGACCGGTACGGTCCTTGAAGTGATGCAGAACGGCAACCGCAAGGTGAAATTCGATTACGACGGCATCTTTCTGGAAAAGCTGGAGGCCATCGGCGAAATGCCCCTTCCGCATTATATCACCCATCGGCTGGAGGACAAAGAGCGCTATCAGACGGTCTACGCCAAACCCAACGGTTCCGCCGCCGCCCCCACCGCGGGGCTCCATTACACGCCGGAGCTGCTGGAAAAGATCTCCGCCAAAGGCGTGAAGATCGCCTATATCACGCTGCACGTGGGCATAGGTACTTTTCGTCCCGTGAAGACGGAAAACATCGAAGACCACGTGATGCACTATGAAAACTATACGGTACCGCAGGAGGCCGCCAACCTCATCAACGAGACAAAGCGCGGCGGCGGGCGGATCATCTGCAACGGGACGACCTGCTGCCGGACGCTGGAATCCGTGGCTGACGAAAACGGTTTTGTCAAAGCCTGCTCCGACGCGACCAATATTTTCATCTATCCCGGGTATCGATTCAAGTGCATCGACGCGCTGATCACCAATTTCCATCTGCCGGAAAGCACGCTCATCATGCTGGTATCCGCCTTCTGCGGCAGGGAAAACACGCTGCACGCCTACCGCACGGCGATTGAAAACGGGTACCGGTTTTTTAGCTTCGGCGACGCATGTTATATTTCCGACAGCATCTGACGGAGGCCTTTATTATGTACCGACTGATAAAAAGAGAAGGGTTCGCGCGGCTGGGCGAGTTCACGACTGTCCACGGCACGGTGAAAACGCCGGGCTTTATGAACGTGGCGACGGTCGCCGCTATCAAGGGCGGCCTGTCGGCGTATGACCTTGCCGATATCCGCTGTCAGGTGATGCTGTGCAATACCTATCATCTGCACGTGCGCACCGGCGATGAGACGATCAGGGAGCTGGGCGGTCTGCACCAGTTCACCGGCTGGGACGGGCCGATCCTGACGGATTCCGGCGGCTTTCAGGTGTTTTCTCTGGCCTCGCTGCGGGCGATCAAGGAGGAAGGCGTCACATTCCAATCCCACATCGACGGCAGACGGATCTTTATGGGGCCGGAGGAATCCATGCGCATCCAATCCAACCTCGGCTCCACCATCGCCATGGCGTTTGACGAGTGCGTGGAGAATCCCGCCAAATATGATTACGCCAAACTGTCCTGTGACCGGACGACCCGCTGGCTGATCCGCTGCAAAGAAGAACACGACCGCCTGAACGCGCAGGCCGGTACGGTCAATCCTCACCAGCTTTTGTTTGGCATCAATCAGGGCTGCACTTACGACGATCTGCGTATCAAACATATGCAGGAGATCGCCGCGCTGGATCTGGACGGCTACGCCATCGGCGGATTGGCGGTCGGAGAGCCCGCCGAAACCATGTACCACGTGATTTCCGAGGTGGAGCCCTATATGCCCGCCGACAAGATCCGCTATCTGATGGGCGTCGGCACGCCGGGCAATATTCTGGAAGGCGTGAAAAGGGGAGTGGACCTGTTCGACTGCGTGATGCCCTCCCGCAACGCCCGCCACGGGCATCTGTTCACGTGGAAGGGCGTGCTGAACATCAACAACGCCTGCTTTGAAAAGGACGAACGTCCCGTTGACGACGCCTGCGACTGTCCGGTCTGCCGTCATTTCTCCCGCGCCTACCTGCGCCACCTGCATAAGGCCAAAGAGGTACTGGCGCTGCGTCTGTGCGTGATGCACAATCTGTACTTCTACAATACTTTGATGGAGAAGATCCGCGCGTCGCTGGAAGACGGCCGCTACGAAGATTTTTACGCAAAAAATATCGGCGTACTGGATAAAAGAGCGCCGCTTGACTAAATATTTGCAAAAACGCTTGCATTTTCCGTTTCGTTTGGTTATAATTCATTTATTATATTGTTTGGAGGAAAACAAATGCTGTTCAATTATCTTTGCATGGGCATGGGCCAGCAGGCGGCAGGCGGCGAAGGGCAGCAGGGCAGCCCCGTCACTATGATCCTGTTGCTTGTCGGCATGATGGCCGTCATGTATTTCATTATGATCCGTCCCCAGAAGAAAAAGCAGGCGGAGGACCAGAAACTGCGCGATTCCGTGCAGATCGGCGACGAGATCACCACCATCGGCGGCATCAACGGCAGAGTCGTGACCGTCAAGGAGGATTCCATCGTCATCGAGACCGGCGCTGACCGCACCAAGATGAAGCTGATGCGCTGGGCCATCCAGACCAACGACACCGCCAACGCCCGCGCCGCGGAAGAAAAGGCCGCGCAGGAGGCCGCCAAGGCCGCCGAAAAGGAAGAGAAAAAAGCCGGCAAGAGAAGATCCAAAAAAGAAGACGACTGATTTATCTTTCATATCGAACTACCAAACCGAAAGCGCCAACCGACTAAATCCGGAGGCGCTTTCTTTTTTTATCGCTGATTACTGACGACTGCGGTGCAGCCGCTTATTACGACTGACGACTTACGACTTGCGACTTTTTTACGCCGCTTCGTCCATCGTTGCCCCATCGCTCAGCGCCAGCATATTCTCCGCGAAGATGCCGTAGCCCTTTTGCGGGTCGTTTAGAAACACGTGTGTTATCGCGCCCGCCAGCATGCCGTTTTGTATGATGGGGCTGCCGCTCATGCCCTGCACGATGCCGCCGGTGATTTCCAGCAGCGCGGGATCGGTCACCTTTACCACCATGTTGCGGTTGCCCTCCGCGTAAATGATTTTTTCAATGGTCACGTCATAACAGGTCTTTTGTCCGTCCTCCACCGTTGCTACGATCTGCGCCGGGCCGGTCCTGATCTCGTCCGGCATGGCGACGGGCGTCAGCACGCCGGTGGAAGGCGTCAGCAGCAGGTCGCCGTAAACGCCGCCCTCGCAGTTGACGGTCAGCGTGCCAAGCGTCGTATCGCCGATCACGCCCTTCAATTCTCCTGCCGCCCCGTTGGAGCCCTTCGTGACGCCGATCAGCGTCGCGGTGCGGAATTCGCCCCCGGCGGCAGGCAGCACGTCGTTGGTGTCCACGTCGTAGATGGCGTGGCCAAGCGAAGCGATGGAGCCGCGCTCGATATCCGTATAGGTCAGCGTGCCGATGCCGTTGGTGCAGTCCCGTATCCACAGTCCGCATTTGTACTGCCCGGTCATGTCGCTCTTTTCCGGCGTCAGCATTGTCGTCGAGGTTTTGCCGTTTCGGATATACTCCAACGTCAACGCCTGTCCGTCGCTTGCTTCGATCTGAGACAGAAACGAAGCATTATCGGTCAGCACAGCGCCGTTTGCTTTGACAATGGCGTCGCCGATCTTCAGTCCCGCGCGGTCGGCGGGCGAAACAGCTGCTCCGCCGCAGGAAAAGCTTTCCACGCCTACCACAAGAATCCCCTGTGTGCGCAGCGTCAGACCGATCAGTTCGCCGCCCAACGCAACGTACCGCCGTTGCGATTTTCGCAATGACACGTTTTTGACGGGAATGGTATCCAGCAGCTTTACGGTAGCCTGCGCCGTCTGCAATTCACCGTTGGCGGAAACCGGTATAACTGGTCCTTCGGCGGTCACGGTATACAGATGATAAAACGTCGCCGCGTCGCCGCAGGCCGCCACTTCGTCCGGCAGCGCGAAATGGCCGAAAACCGTCGCCGTCATTAAAGCAAGCGTCAGAACGGTCAGGATCATACTGACTGTTTTGACAATTTTTCTCATTTCGATCACCTCCGCACAATCATTATTGTGGCTTATCGCGGCGGAAATATCACTGTGAATCGAAGCGAGAGCTGGCAAAAAAATGAAAAAACAGGCCGCGTCGGCAGCCTGCTTAAACTGGATCGAAAATAAAATTTTATTTTATTTGATGACTTCGCCCATCACGCCGGCAGGGGCAAGTACCGCGTTGGATTCGTCGGTGTCGATGTGCATGGCCAGGGCAAAATTGTCGTTCACACGTACCACCACGTCGCCGAAGATCAGCGAACGCTCGTCGGAATCGATCTTCACGCTGACCACCTGCTTGTCCTCAACGCCGAATGCGGCCGCGTCGGCGGGCGTCATGTGGATGTGGCGCTTGGCGATGATCACGCCCTCTTCGATCTCGATCTCGCCCTTGGGACCGACGATCTTACATCCGCCGGAACCCGCGATATCGCCGGACTCGCGCACGGGCGCCTTTACGCCGATGGTACGCGCGTCGGAAGCGGAAAGCTCTACCTGCGTGGCCTTGCGTACGGGGCCCAGGATGGAAACGGCGGGGAACTGGTTCTTGGGGCCGATCACAGCGACTCTTTCCTCGCAGGCGAACTGGCCGGGCTGGGACAGATCCTTCTTCTTTGTCAGCTGATACCCCTCGCCGAACAGGATGGCAAGGTGCTCTTCCGTTACGTGGACGTGCCGGGCCGAAGTTTCAACAAGCACTTTATTTTCCATGATTTTTCCTCCGTAAAATGAATTCAATCTATTATATCTGCGTAACAGGCAAAAAACAAGTAAATTCCCTAAAAAATTTTTGAAAAAATATTGATTTTTTTTATTGTTGACTATTTACCAAAATAAAATCATGTGATATAATTATGCTGTTTAGCTATGTGCTGCGGAAACCATCGTATTTTGCTTTTTTCTGAAGGTTTCGGCTGCTTTAACATTAACGATGGAGGAATACAGAAGAATGGTCAAAAAAATCAGCAAGGTTCCGTTCAACGGCACCGAAGAGCAGGAGAAGCTGTTAAAAGAAGCGATCGCGGAAGCGAACGGCGAAAAGACTTACCTGATGGCCGTCATGCAGAAGGCGCAGGATATCTACGGCTATCTGCCCTATGAGGTGCAGGTCATGATCGCCGAAGGGCTTGACGTTCCGCTGGAGAAGGTCTACGGCGTCGCAACGTTTTACGCGCAGTTCGCGCTGTCCCCCAAGGGCAAATACAACATCTCCGTGTGCCTGGGCACCGCCTGCTACGTCAAGGGCTCCCAGGAGATCATCGACAAGATCTCCGAGCTGCTGAAGATCGAGCCCGGCGAGTGCACCATGGACCTCAAATTCTCGCTGGAGGCCTGCCGCTGCATCGGCGCCTGCGGCCTTGCGCCCGTCATGATGATCAACAACGACGTGTACGGCCGTCTGACCCCCGATATGCTGCCCGGCATCATTGCCAAGTACGAATAAGCTTATGACGATCGCCGAATTAAGGGACTTGCTTGACGCCGAGGTGTTGTGCGGCGGGGAGTTGCTGGACCGGGATATCCATTCCGCCTGCGGCAGCGACATGATGAGCGACGTGCTGGCCTACGTGAAGGATCAGGCGGTCCTGCTGACGGGGCTTGTGAACTCCCAGGTCATCCGTACCGCTGAAATGATGGATATGATCTGCGTGGTGTTCGTTCGCTCCAAGCGCCCCACCTTTGAGATGCTGACCATCGCAGAAGATAGCGGCATCGCGGTGCTGGCGACGAAGATGCGCATGTACGAGGCCTGCGGCACCCTGTACGCCAACGGGCTCGGCGCGAACCATACGCCATGAACGACGCGCTGACGTTCCACTTCGACGTGGACGGGGAGAATTTTGTCTCAGCGGGACAGGCCTCCGTTCAGGTCAAAAAAAATCTGCGTGAGCTTGGTTTCCCGCCCGAGGTCATCCGGCGCGTTTCCATCGCCATGTACGAGGGTGAGATCAACATGGTCATCCATGCGGGCGGCGGCGAAGCCGACGTGGACGTGTTTGAGGACAGGATCGTGATCGTCCTGACCGACCGCGGCCCCGGCATCCCGGATATCGACCTTGCCATGCAGGAGGGGTATTCCACCGCCACGGACCGGGTCCGTTCGCTGGGCTTCGGCGCGGGCATGGGACTGCCCAACATGAAACGCTACACCGATGAGATGCGCATCGATTCCACGGTTGGTAAAGGCACCGTGATCACCATGAGCATTCTTGTCAACAACAGGTGATATTTTGGATTCTTACAGACATTCCGTGGTGCTGGACGTGGAAAAATGCACCGGCTGCACCACCTGTGTCCGGCATTGCCCCACGGAAGCCATCCGGATCAACGGCGGCCACGCCCAGATCGACACTGACCGCTGCATCGACTGCGGCGAGTGCATCCGGCTTTGTCCCCACAACGCCAAAAAGGCGATGTGCAGCAAGTTCGAGCATTATCTCCACTATAAGTGGAAGGTAGCGCTGCCCGCCCCTTCGCTGTACGGCCAGTTCGACGGGCTGGACGACGTGGACGTGGTGCTGCAGGCGCTGCTGGACATCGGTTTCGACGACGTGTTCGAGGTGGCCAAGGCGGCGGAGTTCGTTTCCGCCTACACCCGGATGTATCTGAAAACCGAGGGCATCAAAAAGCCCGTCATCAGCTCGGCGTGCCCCGTGATCTCGCGGCTGATCTCGCTGCGGTTCCCGTATCTCAAGGACAACATCCTGCCCCTCCTTCCGCCCATGGAGATCGCCGCTATGGAGGCAAAAAAACGGGCGAAGGAACAGCACCCGGAGCTGAAGGAAAAAGACATCGGCGTGTTCTTCATCACGCCGTGTCCCGGCAAGGTCAGCTATATCCGCAACGGATTCGGCGAATACAAAAGCCGGGTCGACGTGGTGGTGGCGCTGAACGACATCTATTTCCAGCTGCTGGGCGCCATGAAAAACCCCGGCAAGCCCGGGAAACAGGGGGCTGCTTCCGAATCCGGCATGATCGGTATCGGCTGGGCCTCCAGCGGGGGAGAGTCCTCCGCGCTTCTCAACGACAACTATCTTTACGCGGATGGCATCGAGAACTGTATTCAGGTGCTGGATTCCATTGAAAACGGCAATATCCCGCAGATCGAGTTCGTGGAGCTCAACGCCTGCATCGGCGGCTGCGTGGGCGGCATCATGACCATCGAAAACCCGTTCATCGCCAAAACGCGGCTGCAGACCGTGCGGCGGTACCTGCCGGTTTCCCGGAATTTCATCTCCGCGGATCAGACTTATATCCCCGAAAGCTTTATCACCGATTCCTTCCCCTCGTATAAGCCGCTGGCAAAGCTCAGCGACAGTATGGCGGAATCCATGCGCATGATGGCGCAGATCCGCAAGCTATGTGAGGACCTGCCCGGTATCGACTGCGGCGCCTGCGGCGCGCCCACGTGCCGCGCCTACGCGGAGGATCTGGTGAAGGGGACCGCGCCCGCCGAACGGCAGTGCGTGGTACTGCAGCAAAGAATCCCTCAGAAGGAGAGCGAGGATGCGCGTCAGTGAACTGATCGACAAATACGGCATGAAGGCGCTTTCGCTGCCGGACCCGGACCGGGAGATCGCCGGCGGCTACTGCGGCGACCTGCTCAGCTGGGTCATGGGCCGCGCGCAGCAGGACAACGCCTGGATTACCATCATGTCCAACATGAACGTCGTCGCAGTCGCTTCTCTCTCGGACGTCAGCTGCGTGATCCTGGCGGAGGGCGTGACGCTGGAGCAGGGCATCGTCGACACCGCCCGGGGGAAGGACGTAAACGTGCTGTCCTCCGAAAAAAGCGCGTTCGAGATCGCTGCGCTGCTTGCCCCGGACGTATGAACCGCTATTACTACGATCTGCATATCCATTCCTGTCTGTCGCCCTGCGCGGATAACGACATGACGCCCAACAATATCGCCGGCATGGCGGTGCTGAACGGGCTGCATATCGTGGCGCTGACGGACCACAACTCCGCCCGGAACTGCCCCGCGTTTTTCGCGGCGGCAAAGAAACAGGGGATCGTCCCCGTGGCGGGCATGGAGCTGACCACCTCCGAGGATATCCACGCGGTGTGCCTGTTCGAACAACTGGAGGACGCGCTGCGGTTCGACGAGTATATACAGTCCCAACGGACGCTGATCTCCAACCGGACGGATATCTTCGGCGATCAGCTGCTGACGGACGAAAATGACGAGATCATCGGCACGGAACCGCATTTCCTCTCCAACGCTACGGCAATTTCCATAGAGGAGGCCCCGGCGCTGGTTGACCGCTTCGGTGGCGTGTGCTATCCGGCCCACGTTGACCGGGAGGCCAACGGTATCATCGCCACACTGGGCACGTTTCCGGAAACGCTGGACTGCCGCTGCGCAGAATTGCGCGACGCGGGAAAGCAGAGCGAGCTGGGAGCAAGGTTCCCCATATTAAAAGAAAAACAGATCATTATTTCTTCCGACGCCCACTACCTGTGGGACATCCGCGACAAAGCCGCTTATTTTGAGCTGGACGACGAGCCGTATTCTTCTGAAAAAATACGGCATGAGCTGTTCAGAAAGCTGCGCGGGCTTGCGTAGCACGGCGCCTTGCGCCGTTGGAAGCAACTGTATGAAAGAACTCTCCTTAAACATTTTGGATATCGCCCAAAACTCCGTCAAAGCCGGGGCGGATACCGTCAGCATCCTGCTGGACGAAACGCCGGAAACGCTGACCATCCGCATCGAGGATAACGGCTGCGGCATGAAGGAGGATTTTCTGCGGGAAGTGACCGATCCCTTTACCACTACGCGCACGACGAGAAAAGTCGGCCTCGGTATTCCTCTGTTTCAACTGGCGGCGGAACAGACGGAGGGCAGCTTTTCCATCACGTCAAGGCATATCGACGAACACCCGGAGGATCACGGCACCGTGACGGAAGCCGTCTTCCATAAAAACCATCTTGATTTTACGCCCCTGGGCGACGTGGTCTCCACGATCACGGTCCTTATCCAGGGCAGCCCGGAGATCCGATGGATCTACCGGCACAGTACCGACAGGGGAGAGGTTGCGCTGGATACGGACGAGCTTAAGGAAGCGCTGGGCGACGTGCCCCTCAACCATATCGAAGTCATCAATTGGATAACCGGTTATCTGAAGGAACAGTATGAGGAGATCGGTTACCGTTAACAGGCAAAATAATATATCACAATATACGAAAGGATCAACAACATGAAATCATTGGCAGAACTTGCGGAAATCAAAGCGAGAATGCAGAACAAGGTCGTGCTTCGTGAAGGCAGCGGCGACGTGCGCGTCGTCGTGGGCATGGCCACCTGCGGCATCGCCGCCGGCGCGCGTCCGGTGCTCAACACCTTCGTGGAGGAAGTCAACAACAGCGGCCTTGCGGACAAGGTCACCGTCACCCAGACCGGATGCATCGGCATCTGTCAGTTTGAACCGGTCGTGGAAGTCTTCGAGGCGGATAAGCCCAAGGTCACCTATGTGAAGATGACGCCCGAAAAGGCCAAAGAAGTGGTGGAAAAGCATCTTAAAGGCGGTAAGATCATTACCGATTACACGATAAGCAACATTTAAGGGAAGTCAGGAGGAAATTACTATGGTTCGTGCACAGGTACTTATCTGCGGCGGTACGGGTTGTACTTCTTCCGGCAGCGCCAAGCTCATTCCGGAGTTTGAGGCGCAGCTGGCGAAGAACGGTCTGGAAGAGGAGATCAAGATCGTCAGGACCGGTTGCTTCGGTCTTTGCGCCCTCGGCCCCGTAGTCATCGTTTATCCCGACGGAACGTTCTATTCCCGCGTGGAAGAGGCGGACGTCAAGGAGATCGTAGAAGAACATCTCCTGAAGGGCCGCGTCGTGGAACGCCTTGTCTACAACGACGTGGCGGAAGACGTGAAGGATCAGATCGACGCCGCCAACGTGTCGCTGAACGACACCGTCTTCTACGCGAAGCAAAAGCGTGTCGCGCTGCGCAACTGCGGCGTGATCAACCCCGAAAGCATTGACGAATACATCGCCATGGACGGCTATCAGGCGCTGGGCAAGGTGCTTACCGAAATGACCCCCGAAGAGGTCATCAAGGTCGTCACCGATTCCGGTCTGCGCGGCCGAGGCGGCGCCGGTTTCTCCACCGGCAAAAAGTGGTTCTTCGCTTCTCAGTATAAAGCCGATCAGAAATACGTGGTCTGCAATGCGGACGAGGGCGACCCCGGCGCGTTCATGGACCGTTCCATTCTGGAAGGCGACCCGCACTGCATCGTGGAGGCCATGGCCATCTGCGGTTACGCCATCGGCGCGTCCGAAGGTTACGTCTACGTCCGCGCGGAATATCCCATCGCCGTGGCCCGTCTGCAAAAGGCCATCGACGACGCCCGTGAGTACGGTCTGCTGGGCAAAGACATCTTCGGTTCCGGTTTCGATTTCGACCTTCACATCCGTCTTGGCGCGGGCGCGTTCGTCTGCGGCGAGGAAACGGCTCTGATGACCTCCATCGAAGGCAACCGCGGCGAGCCGCGCACCCGTCCTCCTTTCCCGGCGGAAAAGGGTCTGTTCGGCAAGCCCTCCAATAACAACAACGTGGAGACCTACGCCAACATCCCGCAGATCATCCTGAAGGGCGCGGAGTTCTTCAATTCCATGGGTACAGAGACCTCCAAGGGCACCAAGGTGTTCGCTCTGGGCGGCAAGATCAACCACACCGGTCTGGTGGAGATTCCCATGGGTACCACGCTGCGCGAGATCGTGGAAGACATCGGCGGCGGCGTACCCAACGGCAAAAAGTTCAAGGCGGCGCAGACCGGCGGTCCCTCCGGCGGCTGCATCCCGGCGGAATTCCTTGATACGCCTATCGACTACGAGAGTCTGGCGGCCATCGGTTCCATCGTCGGCTCCGGAGGACTCATCATCATGGACGAGGACAACTGCATGGTGGATATCGCCAAGTTCTTCCTCGGCTTCACCGTGGACGAGTCCTGCGGCAAGTGTACGCCCTGCCGCGTGGGTACCAAGCGCCTGTACGAGATCCTGGAAAAGATCACCTCCGGCAAGGGCACCATGGAAGATCTGGACAAGATGGAGGAGCTTTGCTACTACATCAAGAACAACTCCCTGTGCGCTCTCGGCCAGACGGCTCCCAACCCCGTGCTTTCCACCTACCTGCGCTTCAAGGACGAGTACATCGCCCACGTGAAAGACAAGACCTGCCCCGCCGGCGTGTGCAAAAGCCTGCTGAAGTTCGTCATCGACAGGGATACCTGCATCGGCTGCGGCCTGTGCGCCAAGAACTGCCCGGCCAACGCCATCAGCAAGACGGACTACATCGCGCCCGGCCACAAGCTTCCTTCTTACGTGATCGATCCGGACAAATGCGTCAAATGCGGCGTATGCATGACCAACTGTAAGAAGAACGCTATCAGCAAGAAATAAGGAGGAACGGCAAGATGGCTGATGTTAATGTGAAAATCAACGGGATCTCCGTTACCGTGCCTGCCGGCACTACCATTCTTGACGCGGCGCGCAAGGCCGGCGTCAATATCCCCACGCTGTGCTATCTGCGCGACGTGAACGAGATCGGCGCGTGCCGGATCTGCCTGGTGGAAGCCACCGGCGCGAGAGGCCCCGTGCCCGCCTGCGTCGCCAAGGTTTCCGACGGTATGGAGGTAAAGACCAATACGCCCAAGCTGGTAGCGGCCAGAAAGATGAATCTGGAGCTGCTGCTCTCCAACCATAAGAAAGAGTGTCTGTCCTGCGTGCGTTCCGGCTCCTGCGAGCTGCAGGCGCTTTGCCATGAGTACGGCATCGACGACGAGAACGCCTTCAAGGGCGTCCGCAATCACTATGAGATCGACCGTTCGGCCTCTCATATGTACCGCGACAACGAGAAGTGCATCCTCTGCCGCCGCTGCTCCGCCGTGTGTACCGTCAATCAGGCGGTATCCGTCATCGGCGCCAACGCCAGAGGCTTTGACACCCATATCGGCTGCGCGTTTGAGAAGGACCTCGGCGACGTAGGCTGCATCTCCTGCGGCCAGTGCATCACCGTGTGCCCGACCGGCGCTCTGTCTGAGCGCGACGACACCCAGAAGGTCGTCGACGCGATCCAGAACCCCGATATGCACGTGGTCGTGCAGACGGCTCCCTCCGTCCGCGTGGGCCTCGGCGAGGAGTTCGGCTATCCCATCGGCTCCATCGTCACCGGCAAAATGGTCACGGCGCTGCGCGCGCTGGGTTTTGATAAGGTGTTCGACACCAACTTCACCGCCGACCTTACCATCATGGAAGAGGCGCACGAGTTCATCGGCAGATACGTCAACAAGGACCACCTGCCCATGATCACCTCCTGCTCGCCCGGCTGGATCAAGTTCTGCGAGACCTATTATCCCGACTTCATCCCGAACCTGTCCTCCTGCAAATCCCCGCAGGGCATGTTCGGCGCGGTGGCCAAGACCTATTACGCCGAAAAGATGGGCATCGATCCCAAAAACATCTACGTCGTTTCCGTCATGCCCTGTACCGCCAAGAAGTTTGAGGCGGAGCGCCTGGACCATACCGCCGTCAAGGGCCTTGCCGATATCGACGCGGTGCTGACCGTGAGAGAGCTTGCCAGAATGATCAAGAAGGCCGGCATCCTGTTCAACGAGCTGCCCGACGGCGAGTTTGACGCGCCCTTCGGTCTCGGCTCCGGCGCTGGCACCATTTTCGGCGCCACCGGCGGCGTGATGGAAGCGGCCCTGCGTACCGCTTACGAAGTGCTGACAGGCGAAGAGCTCAAGAACCTCGACTTTGTCGACGTGCGCGGCACCAGCGGCATCAAGGAAGCTACCTACACCATCGCTGGCAACGTGATCCGCGTGGCGGTCTGCTCCGGCACGGCCAACGCCAAGAAGGTGCTGGAAATGGTCAGGAACGGCGAAAAGGACTACGACTTCATCGAGGTCATGGCTTGTCCCGGCGGCTGCGTCAACGGCGGCGGCCAGCCCATCCAGCCCGCAAGCGTGCGCAACTTTGTGGACGTCCGCGCCGAACGCGCCAAGGGCCTGTATCAGGACGACCTGAGCCTGCCGGT
Source organism: Clostridia bacterium (assembly GCA_017428085.1). Lineage (GTDB taxonomy): Bacteria > Bacillota > Clostridia > Oscillospirales > Acutalibacteraceae > RUG806. The sequence continues at coordinate 67,351 of JAFRRP010000025.1, forward strand.
CAGAAAGTCCCATGAGAACCCGGATATCAAGGAGATCTACGCGGAGTATTTCGGCGAGCCCAATTCCCACAGGGCGCACGAAGTGCTGCATACCGCTTATACTGTCAGAAAGAAATATTGATCCTTTTGTTTTCACCTCCCCTTCGGGGGAGGTTTTTTTGTGTTGTAATCTATCCTTTATTGTGATATAATACTTAAAAATATGGCAGAAATCGTTATGCAGGGGCGGATCGTTTTGCAGCAATTGAAACAGATCAAAGTGAAGAATATGATCATGCTTACGCTGGCGGGTATGATCAGCGCCGTCGGCGTTACGTTTTTCCTTGCGCCGGTGAAGCTGTACGACAGCGGTATTTCCGGCACTTCCATGCTGCTTTCACAGCTTACGCCGGATTATCTCACGCTTTCCATGTTTCTTCTGGCGCTGAATATTCCGCTGTTTCTGTACGGCCTCAAACGGGAGGGCGTGCTGTTCACGTTCTATTCCATCTATTCCGTAGCCATTTATTCGTTGACCGCGTTTATTATCAACGATGTGATCCCTAAAGATTTCAGCAGCGCTTCACCTTTGGCAGGGACGGACGTGCTGCTGTGCGCGCTGTTCGGCGGCGTGATCTGCGGTACCGGCAGCGGTTTGTCCGTGCGGTACGGAGGGGCTATCGACGGCATCGAGGTGCTGGCGGTGATCTTCGCCAAAAAGCTGGGACTTACCGTTGGCACGTTCATTTTTATCTATAACGTGATCCTGTACATCTTTTGCGGCATTTTCATCCACAGTTTTATCCTGCCGCTGTATTCCATCATTACCTACGTCTGCGCGTTGAAGACCATCGACTACATCGTGGACGGCTTTGACCGCGCCAAATGCGCCGTGATCGTGACGGCGAAAGCAGACGATATCTGCGCCGCACTGTCGGAGACTTTCGGCACCGGTACAACGCGCCTTGCGGCCAAGGGCGGCTATTCCGGCAACCAGAAGACGATGATCTATTTTGTCGTCAACCGTTTTCAGGTGACGAAGATGAAGGAGCTTGTCCATGCCATAGACGCGTCGGCGTATATCTCCATCAGCGACGTGACGGACGTGTTCAGCTCCAATCAGAACAGCGCCGACTGAGCCTGCTTTTTCGGGATTGACTTTCCGCTGATCAGCGGATATACTGATAGTAATAAAAGGAAAGGCGGAAAAGATTATGCCGTTTATTGACGCGAAGATTTCCAAAAAACTGACCCAGCAGGACGTGCTGACGCTGAAAACCGAATTCGGTAAGGCCATCGCCCTGTTCCCCGGCAAAAGCGAGAGTTGGTTGATGTGCGATATCGCAGGGGAGCGCGATCTGTTTTTTCAGGGCAAAAATGACGCTCCTGCCGCGTTCATTGAGGTCAAGCTCCTTGGCGGCGTGGATGCCGGCGCTTCTGAGGAGTTCAGCGCGGCTGTCTGTTCCATGCTGCAAAGCAAATTCGGCATTCCCGCTTCCCGGGTGTATATCCGTTATTCCGGCGGTAACCTGTGGGGCTGGAACGGCGGCAATTTCTGATTTGACGGAATAAGGAAAAGGAGAATATATCATGGGTAAATTAAAGAATATCGACAGCAAAGCAGAGGAAAAGGGTTCCGGCATCGTCACTGTCTGGCAGTTCGTCAAATTTATCTTCGTCAGTCTGCTGGCGATGATCGTGCAGTTCGTTCTGCTCAACACGCTGAAATTCATTCCGGCCATACAGGCGCTCTATAATAACGGACAGGATTTCCAGTGGTGGGTATTCCTGTGCCCGGCGGCCATCGGCGGCCTCGGCTATTTTATCGTCAACAACACCGCCAATATCGCGGCGCAGATCGTGGCGTTTTTCGTCAACCGGGAAAAGACCTTTAATTCCGGAGCGAATATCGCTGTCACGCTGCCCATCTACATCGTCTTTACGATCGCGCTGATCGCTTTTTCCGCCTGGCTGAATCCTACGCTTAAAAATATTTTCGTCAGCCATATGGGCGACGATCTGGCGGCCAACGCCGCCACCATGATCTGCTCCGCGGTGCAGTTCTTCCTGTATTTCCCGGTGGATAAGATCCTGTTCCACAAGAAAAAAGAGGAAAAAGAAGAACCCGCGGCAGAATAATTCAGGTGAAATATAAAACAACGACCGGTCGGCGAATCAAGCCGTATCCGGTCGTTATGTTTATTTGACAGAAAACGATATTGTTTTCGTCAAACAAAAAATCATAACGCCCGCCGATTTTGCCCTTCGGGCAACGACGATGGCGTAAACGAAAGCGCCTGCGATGAAACGCAGACGCTTTCTTATCAAAAACCCCGCCAAGCCGTAGGGTGACGATAATAACCTGCTCTATAGCAGGTGGGTATCCTCCCATCGGGTTCGCGCTCCCTTCGTCCGGCACAGGCCGGGAGGTCTGCAATCCGCCGACGGAGTAATCAGGATTCCCTTAAAATAAGTGTTGGGTTAATATAGTCACCTGTTTATCGTACCCGGCAGGGCTTTATCACAAAATCAGCTTCCGCAATCAGGATTGACGATCGCGGTGAAGATTATTCATCTTCCTCTTCTTCAAAATCGAATAATTCGGAAAGCCGCTCCTGAAAGATCCCGGCGATCTCGTCAAACTCGTCGTCGTCCTCAATGGGTTCCAAAATATTCTCGTCGTCCGTTTCCGTCACCCGGAGAATGATCAGCTCTCCGTCGTCGTTCAGCATATCCTCGCCCGAATCAAACACGGGAACGATCGCAACGTATTTCTGGTCGTCGTCGGTTTCGATCCTGTCCAGCACCTCAAATTCATGCTCCGCGCCGTCGTCGTCCACTACCGTGATGATATCGGGACCGTATTCATCCATTTGTCTTCGCCTCCGATCTCTGTTTATATTTTAACACTATCCGCGCCATCTGTCAACGGTCAATGCGAAAATTCCGCGATCCATGCAAATTCGAACTGTTTGCCTGCCGGTAGGGCGTTGATGCCGTCCTTTTGGGAAAAATCGGTCTTTTCTTCTGTGGAATCATTCACGCCGAACCAGGGCTCGATGCAAACGTAAGGCGCGCCGGGCTTGGCCCATATGCCGAGGTACGGGCAGCCTCCCATATCGAACCGCACGGTCCTGTCGTGGTTGTCGCTTTTCAGTGTGATGTGTTTGGATTGGATGCCGTGCAGGATCAGCGCGTCCTCGTTGAAGATATCTTTCGTGATCGTGATCGTTGTTTCGTTCGTCAGGCAGGGGAGCGTTTCCGGCAGACGCAGCGAGCGCACCAGGTCGATTTTCTCCGTGCGCAGTGTTTCCGGCTCGTCGAATACCAGCTTATCGCCGATGGCACAGTTGAAGCCCGGATGCGCGCCGAGGGAAAAGTACATGACGTCGTCGTTTTTGTTGACGACGGTGTGCGTCACATTCAACGATTTCCCTTCAATAAAGAACTGTACGATCAGATCGAAGCGGTAAGGATAACAGGCCAGTGTACTTTCGTCCTCGCTTAAAATAAAGGACATCTCCGCGTCTTTTTTGTCTAGCAGTTTCCAGTCCATCTTTCGGGCAAAGCCGTGCTTGGGCATTTCGTATTCTTTTCCGTTCAGACGGTACTTATCGTCAATCAACCTGCCGACGATGGGAAACAAGATAGGGGACTGGCCATACCAGACGGATTCGTCGCCCTGCCAGAGATATTCATAGTTTGCATGTTTGGAATAAACGCTGGTCAGTTCGCAGCCGTATTCCTTTACGCCTACCTTCAGAAATTCGTTTTCTATATAGTGGATCATCGTTTAACTCCCTTCCATTTATCAATTCCATTATATCGTATCTTTTTGCAAAAGAAAAGACCTCCGGCGAAAAAACCGAAGGTCTTTTGAATCGTTTTCAGAATTACGCCTTGTTGGCCTTTCTGTTGAGAACAAGGTTGGCGATGATGCCGAGGATCAGCGCGGTGGCGATGGCCGTGATCGTGATCTTGCCGAAGGTGAGGGCAAGGCCGCCGATACCGGTGATGAGGATGGTGGAAACGACGAACAGGTTGTTGTTCTGCTCCAGATCGACCTTCTGGACCATCTTCAGACCGGAGACCGCTATAAAGCCGTACAGCGCGATGCACACGCCTCCCATGACGCAGTTCGGGATGGAGCCGAGGAATACCACAAAGGGATTGAGGAAGCTCATCAGCAGGCAGATAACGGAGGTGCAGAGGATGGTGACCACGGAGGCGTTGCCGGTGATGGCCACGCAGCCGATGGATTCGCCGTAAGTGGTGTTGGGGCAGCCGCCGAAGAACGCGCCCGCCATGGAGCCGACGCCGTCGCCGAGAAGCGTTCTGTGAAGGCCGGGGTCCTTGAGCAGGTCTTTCTCGATGATGGAGGAGATGTTCTTATGGTCTGCAATATGCTCCGCGAATACCACGAAGGCGACCGGCACGTAGGCCATGGCGACGGATGCGAAGTAGGCGCCGTCGATCTCTTTAATGCCCTTAGCAGCGGTCAGGAAGGTAAAGGAGGGAATGGAGAAGATCTTCATGCCGGAGAAGACTCTGAAATCGATCAGCTTGAGAGCGTCGTTGCCGGCGGCGGTGCCGATCACGGTGAAGATGGAGGCCACGGCGTAGCCGGCCAGGATACCGATGATGAAGGGGATCAGCTTGGCGGTCTTTTTGCCGTAGACCGAGCAGATCATGACAACGAACAGGGTGATGATGCCAACGAGGATGGCGATCAGCGGATTGGCGGAAGGAGCGCCGTCTATGTAATACTTACCGGTCTGCAGATCGCTGATGGCGGCGCCGGCAAGCGAAAGTCCGATCAGGGCGACCGTGGGACCGATGACCTGCTTGGGCATCAGTTTGTCGATCCATCTGACGCCAGCCACCTTCACGACGATGGCGATGACCACGTAAACGAGACCGGCCAGGAACGCGCCGATGATCAGGCCAACATAACCGGCCTGCGCGGAAACGGCGCCCGCGAACGCGGCGGTCATGGAGCCGAGGAACGCGAAGGAGGAGCCGAGGAACACGGGGCTTCTGAACTTCGTGAACAGCAGGTAGACGATGGTGCCCACGCCTGCGCCGAACAGAGCGGCGGACTGGCTCATGGCGTCGTCGCCGGTCAGGCCCGCGTTGCCGTTGATGATGACCGGCACCACGATGGTGGCGGCAAGGATCGCCAGCAGCTGCTGGAAGGCAAGCACGATCAGGTGACCGAACTTCGGTTTGTCTTTGACGTCGTAAACAAGTTTCATAAAATGTACCTCCGTTTTGATATGCTTTATAATTTAGCCGAAGCTATAATTACCTTAGTCTTTTGCGTATATGGCTACTGACGGCTCGCAGCCGTCAAATTCCGGGAACGAAACCTTCACGATCTCATTCATGGAGGTGGGGATATTTTTTCCCACGTAGTCCGGTTTGATGGGGAGCTCCCTGTGGCCCCGGTCAATCAGTACCGCCAGCCGGATGGCCTGCGGGCGGCCCAGCGCAAAGATCGCGTCGATGGCGGCACGTACCGTGCGCCCTGTGAATAGCACGTCGTCCGTCAGCACGATCTTTTTTCCCGTAATATCAAAATCGATATTCGTGGCGTTCAGCGTGGGGAAGTCTGTCTTTTTTTCAATGTCGTCGCGGTAAAAGGTGATGTCCAGCTCGCCCACGGGCAGCTTCACGCCCTCGTTGGCGTAGATGTTTTCCTGAATGATCTGCGCGATGCAAACGCCCCGGCGGCGGATGCCGATCAGGCATAGATCCTCGGTGCCGTGGTTCTTTTCCACGATCTCAAAGGAGAGACGGCGAAGGGCGCGGCCGACGGCGGCGGAATCCAGCAATTGAGATTTGAAGGTCATCGCGGTCACTCCCGGAAAAAGAATCCTGACAAAGAAAAAAATCCTGCCGAGCCGGCAGGACGCAATACGGATATCGTTTCGTTCGTCGTCTTGCCGGTCTCTCTGTACCGATCGTTAAAGATCAACTGTGCTCATAGTAACACGAAACGTGCGGTTTGTAAATAGGAAATACGAAAAAAAAACAATTTTGAGGAAATCAACAAATTATTGCCGAATGTCCGGCTTTTCGTTGGAGATATTGAAAAATCAAAGCATATACACGCCGGAGCGCAGCACCACGAATTCCCGCTTTTCGCTGACGATATATTTGTAAACGGGTTCGTCGAACCGCTTGAAATCGGAGACGGTGAAATCTCTCAGATCCACGCGGTTGATCTTGTTGGCGCCGGGGTTGCAGACGTACAGATAACGCTCGTCGGAAAAGACGGAGCAGGGGGCGGAAAAAGAGTTCGCCCCGTCGCCGCCGATACGCATCAGCACGCGGTTCTGGGTGGCGGAATGCTTGATGATCAGGTTTTGATCCGGCACCACGCTCCAGATGTTCTTGTCATCCGCCACGGCGTCCCTTGCCGGCGCGTCGCGATAGCGCAGAGACCCCGTTCTTACCAGCTCGCCTTTGTCGTCGAACAGCCCCGTCTCGCCGTTGGAATAAATCAGAAACAGCCCGCCGTTATACAGCTTTGCCGTATCGCAGGAGATATGATCGTTCAGTGTTTTGGCGATGGGGAGAAATGCCGGGCCGAACTTCGTCAGCAGATAGGCGTTCCGGGTTACGGTGGCGATGGAGTTGGTCGCCACGTCGTAGCTGTAAAAGGAAATTTTGTCGTGATCGTTTTCCGCTTTTTCCTTCAGCGCGAACAGAATGCCGGAAGGGAACGGAAGCAGATCGACGATCGCAAGACTGACAATGCGTATCATGTGTCGCTTTCCCGCCTGTTCTTGATTTGATAGGTCAGCATCATCAGGGAATCATTCAGATGCACGTTTTCCACGTTTACGTTCGGATAGGCCCGTTTGATATCGTAGTGCGAAAAATTCCAGAAGTTCTTTACGCCGCAGGCTACCAACTGGTCAACCACGGCGGCGGCCGCTTCTGCGGGTACGCACAGCACCGCCATATCCGGCGGGTTGTCCCGGCAGAATTCATCCAGCTGGCTGTCCGGCAAAATCGGCAGGCCCTTGATCTTGATGCCTTTATAAAGAGGATCCACGTCGAAGATGCCGGTCAGCCGGAACCCCTTATCCTCAAAGGTCATGTGCCCCGCCACGGCGCGGCCGAGATTGCCTGCGCCGATCAGTACGGCGGTATAGGGCTTGTCCAGCCCCAGGATCTCCGCCAGTTTGGCGCGCAGCTCCGGCACGTTGTAGCCGTAGCCCTGTTGTCCGAAACCGCCGAAGCAGTTGAGGTCCTGCCGGATCTGGGAGGCCGTCAGTCCCATTTTTTCCGCCAGATCTTTTGAAGAGATACGGTTGACGTCATTTTTCAGCAGCTCGCCCAAAAAGCGATAGTAACGCGGCAGGCGGCCGATGACGGATTTTGAAATATCGTTCGGTACTTTCATATTGTTTGATCGATCGTTGTTTGATCATCAGCCGAGGATGCCCTGCAGCGTTTCCATGACGTAATCGCCGAAATCGGAGCAGGTGCAGCCGTCCTCTCGGCCGGTGATCTTATGAGAAGCGTCTGCCATGCAGATGTCCAGCGCCTTGTCCAGCGCCTCGGATTCCTTTACAAAGCCGATATGGGACAGCAGCATGGCGGATGCGCGCAGCATGGAGCAGGGATCGGCGTACTGTGCGCGGCCTTCCTTTACCATACGCGGCGCGGAGCCGTGGATGGCCTCAAACATGGCGTAGCGCTTGCCGTTGTTGGCGCTGCCGGCGGTGCCAACGCCGCCCTGGAATTCCGCGGCCTCGTCCGTGATGATATCGCCGTAAAGATTCGGCAGCACGAACACCTTGAAGTCTTTTCTTCTCTTGGGGTCGATCAGCTTTGCTGTGGTGATGTCGATATACCACTCGTCGGTGATGATGTCGGGATATTCTTTGCCGATCTCACGGCAGAGGTTCAGGAATTTGCCGTCGGTGGTCTTGATGACGTTGGCCTTCTGAATGATGGAAACGCGTTCTTTCCCGTTCTTTCGGGCAAATTCGTATGCCAGCCGGGCGATGCGCTGGGTGCCCTCGGTGGTGGTCACCACGAAGTCCATTGCCAGCTCGTCCGTCACGTTAACGCCTTCGCTTCCCACGGCGTAAGCGCCCTCTGTGTTCTCACGGAAAAAGGTCCAGTCGATGCCCTCTTCGGGGATGCGCACGGGGCGCACGTTGGCGAACAGATCCAGCGCCTTGCGCATGGCCACGTTGGCGCTTTCGATGTTGGGCAGGCCGTCGCCCGCCTGTGGCGTGGTGGTGGGGCCTTTTAGAATGACGTGGCACTGCTTCAGCTCCGCCAGTACGTCGTCCGGGATGGGCTGCATTTTGGCGATACGGTTTTCGATGGTCAGCCCGTCGATGGTCTTGAACGCGATCCTGCCGGCTTCCACCTGATCTTTCAGGATAAACCGCAGCACTCTTTCGGATTCTTTGGTAATGATCGGGCCGATTCCGTCGCCTCCGCAAACGCCGATGACGATGGTATCCAGTTTCTCATAATCGGTAAACTCTTTTGTCGCTTTGATTCGCTCGTTGCGCTCCAGCTGTTTTCTGACAAGCGCTTCAAAGGAGGCGACAGCGTTTTTGATGTCGGATTCGTACATAGTATTTCCCTCTTTATTTCAGTTTTGCGCCGTGTAGTTCAGCAGACCGCCGGCAAGGATGATGTGCCTTGCCCGGTCGGAAAGGTCCGCGTTCAGGGTGATCTCAATACCCTTGGTGATGTCTTTCAGCATGATGTCTCCGCCGTTCAGGATGGCGTCGTGCACGTTCAGCAGCGTGATCGCGTCGCCCTCGTCGATGCGGTCATAGTCGGCTTCATTTGCAAAGGTCAGCGGCAGGATGCCGGAGTTGGTCAGGTTCGCCTTGTGCATTCTGGCGAAGGACTTGGCCACCACCGCGCGGATGCCCAGATACAGCGGTACCAGCGCAGCGTGCTCGCGGGAAGAGCCCTGCCCGTAGTTGGCGCCGCCCACGACGATGCCGGAGCCTTCTTTTTTGCAGCGCTCCGGGAAGGCCTTGTCGCATACGCCGAAGCAGAACTGGGACAGATACGGCACGTTGGAGCGGTAGGGGAGGATCTTCGCGCCGGCGGGCATGATGTGGTCGGTGGTGATATTGTCGCCTACCTTCAGCAGCACCTTGGTGCTGATTTCCTTCTCCAAAGCGTGGCCCAAAGGCACGGATTTGATATTGGGACCGTAGATCACTTCACGGTCTTTGGCCTTGTCGGGCGCGTCCGGCAGCAGCACCATGTTGTCATTGATAAGGAACTTGTCCGGCAGCATGATCGCAGGGAAGTCCCCCAGCGTGCGGGGATCGGTCAGACAGCCCTTGACGGCGGAAGCGGCTGCCACTTCCGGGCTGACCAGATACACGCCGGCGTCCGCAGTGCCGGAGCGTCCCTCAAAGTTGCGGTTGAACGTCCGAAGGGAGATCCCCTTGGAGTTCGGCGACTGGCCCATACCGATGCAGGGGCCGCAGGCGCTTTCGAGTATTCTTGCGCCCGCCGCGATCATATCCGCCAGCGCGCCGTTTTGCGACAGCATGGTCAGTACCTGCTTGGAGCCGGGGGAGATCGTCAGGCTGACGTTTTCCGCCACGGTCTTGCCCTTCAGGATAGCGGCCACTTTCATCATATCCAACAGCGACGAGTTGGTGCATGAGCCGATGCAGACCTGATCGATATGGATCGGGCCGATCTCCGTCACGGGCTTCACCTTATCGGGCATGTGCGGCATGGCGGCCAGCGGTACCAGCTTTGACAGATCGATCGCAATATACTCGTCGTATTCCGCATCGTCGTCGGCTTTCAGTTCGGTGTAGGCGTCGGCTCGATCCTGCGCTTTCAGGAAGGCCAGCGTGGTTTCATCCGACGGGAAGATGGAGGTTGTTGCCCCCAGCTCGGCGCCCATGTTGGTGATGGTGGCGCGCTCGGGTACGGAAAGCGTCTTCACGCCCTCGCCGGTGTATTCCACGATCTTGCCTACGCCGCCTTTGACGGTCATGATGCGCAGCAGTTCCAGAATGATATCCTTCGCCGCCACCCATGGAGACAGCTTGCCGGTCAGTTCCACCTTCACGATCTTCGGCATGGGGATGTAGTAGGTCCCTCCGCCCATGGCTACCGCCACGTCCAGGCCGCCCGCGCCCATGGCCAGCATGCCGATGCCGCCGCCGGTTGGGGTATGGCTGTCGGAACCCAGCAGCGTTTTGCCGGGTACGCCGAAGCGTTCCAGATGCACCTGATGGCAGATGCCGTTGCCCGGACGCGAAAACCGGATGCCGCGCTTCTGCGCCACGGTCTGGATGAAACGGTGGTCGTCCGCGTTCTCAAAGCCGTTTTGCAGGGTGTTGTGGTCAATGTACGCCACGGAAAGCTCGGTTTTCACTCTGTCTATGTTCATCGCTTCCAACTGCAGATACGCCATCGTGCCGGTGGCGTCCTGCGTCAGCGTCTGGTCGATCCGCAATCCGATCTCTGCGCCGGGGATCATTTCGCCGGAAACAAGATGCGCCTTGATGATCTTTTGCGCCAGATTGTATCCCATATCCGTGTCACCTCGTTAAAACATTATCAAAAAAATATTTTAATAGAAAGACAGATATTTGTCAATCGTAATTTTATATTTCCGCAAATTTTGTCAATAATCAAAAATATCGATGCATGGGAGGCTCTGATATGGAGGAATTCTACAATTTTACGATTTCAGCCAGACAGGATGGGGATAACGGGGAATTGTCTGAGGATAGCCGTCAGGACGGCGGTTTCTTCGCTGTAAAAGCGGGAGAATATTGCTTTTACGTCATTATGGTCATCGGACAGGTGGAAGGGCATTATCAGCTTCCCGTCAACACGAAAACCACGAAATACGAGCACGTGATCCCGCGGCTGACCGCGGCGGAATACGATCCGCAGATCGACGGCGTCCTGTTGATCCTCAATACCGTAGGCGGGGATATCGAAGCGGGGCTGGCTATCGCGGAGCTGATCGCAGGGATGCGCAAGCCCACCGCGTCCGTCGTGATCGGCGGCGGACATTCCATCGGTATTCCGCTGGCGGCGGCCACAGACCGGTCTTTTATCGTAAAAACAGCCACGATGACGGTGCATCCGGTCCGGATGAACGGTTTGGTTCTTGGCGCGCCGCAGGCATTCGATTATTTCAGAAGCATACAGGAGAGGATCATCGGTTTCGTGGCGGAGCATTCCCGTGTTTCAGCGGACCGTTTCCGCGAGTTGATGATGTACGCAGGCGAGCTGGTGATGGATCTCGGGACCGTACTGGACGGGGAACGCGCCGTAGGGGAAGGTTTTGCGGACGAAGTCGGCGGTCTGGACGAAGCGATCGCCTATCTCTCACAGCGGTGCGCCGAATGGAAGAAAGAAAAATAGGTGTAAAGGAATTGTCTTTGCATTACGACGTATGACAAGGCGAGCAGCTTTACAAAAAATCATCTTGATTTTTATTATATCAAGTTGTATAATATTATTCTATAAAACTCAAGTTGATAAGGAGATCCGAGTTTTGGCTCAAAATCAAAAGAAAAAAACAACGGCGAGATCTACCGCCGCGAAAAAAAATACAAAGGGAAAGTCAAAGAAAAAACAACAGATGACTCTGTCCGATATTATCTTCAAGCAGGAGTTTAAGTCGACGGTGATTTTCGTTTTTGGATTGCTTTTGGCCATCGTTATGTTGTTCGCCGGCGGCGACGGCTCTTTTTGGAACAAGATCCATCTGTTCTATTTCGCCGTCACGGGCGTCTGCGGTTATTATATCCCGCCTGCGATCCTGTTTTTCGGCGTCGTGAGCGTCATGAACCGGCAAAGCGGTAAATATTACGCCAAAGCGGCGGAACTGTTTTTCCTGCTGCTGATCGTGTGCGGGCTGATACATATCAATCGCGTGGCAAGCCCGGAAATCGGCTACGGTGAGTCGATCAAAACCGTTTATCACGAAGTGGTGGAGGGCAGGCTCTCCGCCATGTCCAACGGCGGCGTATTCGGCGCGCTGTTCGGCGGCGCGTTGTTCGCCATTTCCAAATCGAAGATCGTCGCCAATATCATCAGCGCCATGTTCATCATCGCCGATCTGATGCTTTTGTTTGGCATTACGTTGTTCAAGCTTTTTTCCCAGGTGGAAAAGCCCGCCAAAAAGGTGAGCGTTGCCACGGGCGAAGCCATTGAACGGAAAAAAAGCGAGATCGAGCGGCATAAAGAGGAGCGCCGCCAGCGCAGGTCTTCCGACGTAGACCCCGCCACGATCGTGGATGATTTTTATCAGAACAATCCCGACGCGAAGATCAGCGTTGTCCCCGATCCCGTTGACGGCAAAAAAGCGGAAAAGACCGTGGAGCAGGAGGACGGGCAGAGCGTCTTTGATTTCGAAAGCCTCGGACTGTTCAAAAAGACCGATAAAAAGCAGGTGGAAAACGAGGTTCGCGACAACACGCATCACGATGAAGCCAAGCCGACCTTCGTCAGTATTTTCCCTGACGCGGATCAGCCCGCGCCGCAGGAGGACAAGCCCGAAACGCTTCCGCCTTTGTCAGAGCAGGAGGCGGACCGGTTGAATAAAGAGCTTGACGAGGCGTTGGCGGAGCCCGTGCCCGTGGTCTATCAGCTGCCGCCGCTGGATTGCCTGAACCGGCCGCAGATCAACAAAAAAGGATATAACGAGTATGAGCTGAAGACCAACGGCGAAAAGCTGATCGCCGCGCTGAACAGCTTCAACGTCAGCGCCAGTATCGTCGGCGTGGTGCCCGGTCCCACCGTCACCCGATACGAGCTTTCTCCCGCCCCCGGCGTCAAGATCAGCAAATTCGTGGGCCTTGCAGACGACCTGGCGCTGCACATGGCGGCGCCCGCGGGCCTGCGGATCGAAGCGCCCATCCCCAACAAAGCCGCCATCGGCATTGAGATCCCCAATAAGGACAAGACCTCCGTTACCTTCCGCGAGGTCATTGACGTGCCGGAATTCAACGAGGCAAAAAGCCGCCTGAACGTGGCGCTTGGCAAGGATATCGCCGGCAATGTGATCTTTTGCGATATCGCCACCATGCCGCATCTTCTGGTGGCCGGCACTACCGGCTCCGGTAAATCCATCTGCCTGCATACCATGATCGCCAGCATCCTGTATAAGGCGACGCCCGATGAGGTCAAGCTGCTGCTGATCGATCCCAAGACCGTGGAATTCAGCCGCTATAACGGTATCCCGCATCTGCTTGTTCCCGTCGTGTCAGATCCCCGCAAGGCATCCGGCGCTTTGGGCTGGGCCGTGACGGAGATGCTGAACCGCTATAAAACGCTGAACGAGAACGGCGCGCGGGATATCGGCTCCTATAACAGCATCTGCGAAGAGCGCGAGGACCTGCAGAAGATGCCGCAGATCGTTATCATCATGGACGAGTTGGCCGATCTGATGACCGTGGCTCCCGCCGAGGTGGAGGATTCCATCCAGCGCATCGCCCAGATGGGCCGCGCCGCCGGTATGCATCTGGTGGTCGCTACCCAGCGTCCCTCCGTGGACGTGATCACCGGCGTCATCAAGGCCAATATTCCCAGCCGTATCGCGCTGACCGTCAAATCCCAGGTGGATTCCCGTACTATGATCGACCAAGCCGGCGCGGAAAAGCTGATGGGCAAGGGCGATATGCTCTATTTCCCGGTCAGCGTGCCGAAGCCCATCCGCGTGCAGGGCGCGTTTATCTCGCCCACGGAGTGCGATAATATCGTCAGCTTTATCAAGGCCAACGGCACCGCCCAGTACGACGACAATGTCCAGCAGGAGATCGAGCGTCAGGCAGCTGTCGATAAGAAGAAGGGCGCTTCCGCCGATGCGGACGGCGGCGTGGATTCCGGCGACGATCTGCTGATGCGCGCCATCGAGCTGTTTGTCAACACGCCGGAAAAGGCTTCCATCTCCGCGCTGCAGCGCCATTTGAGTCTCGGCTTTGCCAAGGCCGGGCGGTTGATGGATACGCTGGAGGAGAAGGGGATCGTGGGCCCCCACGAGGGCAGCAAGCCCCGTAAGGTGCTGATTACCAAGCAACAGTGGTATGAGATGAACGCGCTGGCCTCCAACCCCCTCGGGGAAGGCGAAAGCGTCGATACGTCGGATAACGACGTGTATGAGCCGATCAACGAATAATCATGTTTTTACCTGTCTCACAACAGGATATGACCGAGCGCGGCTGGGACGGCGTGGATTTTGTCTACGTCTGCGGCGACGCATATGTGGACCACCCTGCCTTCGGCGCCGCTATCATTACCCGCGTGCTGGAAAACGCAGGTTACCGCGTGGGCTTCCTCGCCCAGCCGGACTGGCGTTCCGTGAAGGATTTTACCCGGTTCGGCAGACCGAAGCTCGGCTTTTTCGTTTCCTCGGGCAACATCGATTCCATGGTGGCGCACTATACCGCCGCCAAACGCAAAAGAAGTGAGGACGCTTATTCTCCCGGCGGAAAAATGGGCCGCCGCCCGGACCGGGCCGTGGAGGTATACTGCCGGCTGATCCGGCAGGTCTACGGCGATATCCCGATCGTTATCGGCGGGCTGGAGGCGTCGCTTCGGCGGTTCGCCCACTATGATTACTGGGACGACAGCGTCCACCCCTCCATCCTTATCTCCTCCGGCGCGGATATCCTTTCCTTCGGCATGGGGGAAAAACAGACCCTCGCCATCGCGGATTGCCTTGCCAATGGCGGCAGCGTTCGCGATCTGCGGGACCTGAAGGGGATCTGCTACGTCTGCGATACGCGGGAAACGCCCTATACCGGCGTGGAATGTCCCTCCTTTGAAAACGTCTGCGTCAATAAAAAAGAATACGCCGTGGCGGCGCGGATCCAGCAGGACGAACAGGACCATATCCGCGGCCGCGCGATCAAGCAGAAGCACGGCAAAAAGATGGTGGTACAGAACGCGCCGATGGAGCCGCTGACCACCGATGAGCTGGACCACGTCTATGAATTGCCTTATATGCGGACGTATCACCCTTCCTATGAAAAAGAGGGCGGCGTGCCGGCCATCAAAGAGGTGCAGTTCTCCATCACCCACAACCGGGGGTGCTTCGGCGGCTGCAATTTCTGTTCCATCGCGTTCCATCAGGGCCGGTTCATCACGTCCCGCAGCAAGGAATCCCTTATCAAAGAGGCGGTATTGCTGACGAAGCAGCCGGATTTCAAGGGGTACATCCACGACGTGGGCGGTCCCACCGCCAACTTCCGTTTTCCTTCCTGTGAAAAGCAATTGCAGGCGGGGCTTTGCAAGGGGAAAAAATGCCTTGCGCCGGAGCCCTGCCCCAACCTGACGGCGGACCATACGGAATTTCTGGATATCCTGCGTTCTCTCCGGCAGCTGGACGGTGTGAAAAAGGTGTTCATCCGTTCCGGCATCCGGTACGATTATATGCTGCAGGACAAGTCCGACGCGTTTTTCCGCGAATTGGTACAGCATCATATCAGCGGCCAGCTCAAGGTGGCGCCGGAGCACTGCTCCGCGGCGGTGCTGGATAAGATGGGAAAGCCCCGCATCGAAGCGTATCTGCGGTTTTCCAAACAGTATTTCAACCTGACGAAAAAAGCGGGCAAGGAGCAGTACGTGGTACCGTATCTGATGTCCTCGCACCCCGGCGCGACGCTTTCGGACGCGGTGGAGCTGGCGCTGTTCATCAAAAAGCAGCGGCTCCATCCCGAACAGGTACAGGATTTCTATCCCACCCCCGGTACGATCTCC
Organism: Clostridia bacterium; assembly: GCA_017428085.1. Lineage (GTDB taxonomy): Bacteria > Bacillota > Clostridia > Oscillospirales > Acutalibacteraceae > RUG806. The sequence goes on from JAFRRP010000025.1 coordinate 83,071, forward strand.
ACCGCCATGTTCTATACCGGCCTCGATCCCTACACCATGGAGCCGGTCTATACGGCGAGATCGCCAAGGGAAAAGGCGATGCAGCGCGCCCTGATGCAGTATTACCTGCCCGCCAACAAGGCGTTGGTGGCAGAGGCGCTGCGGCTGGCACACCGGACCGACCTGATCGGCCCCTCGCCGGATTGCCTCATCAACCTGCCGAACCCGGGCGGCGGCGCAAAGAAAAAACCGTCCACGAAAGGAAAGGACCATGCGCATCGGCAAAAACGCTAAAAAGGCGCTGCTCACCGTGGCAGCCGCGGCGCTCGTTATCATCATTTGCGTCGTCGTTTACGTAAAAGAGAACGAGAAAAAAATGATGCCGCAGGACTATCCCTTCTGCGTCTGTTTTTTCAACGTGGGGCAGGGGGACTGCGAGCTGATCCGTTGCGACGGCGTCAACGTATTGATCGACGGCGGCGAGGCGGAATACGGCTATCAGACCGAACAGTACCTGAAGGCCTGCGGTGTGGAGAAGCTGGATTGCTATATCCTTACGCATCCCCATTCGGATCACATCGGTTGCTCCGCCCATATCCTCCGCACTTTCCCCGTGGATACAGTCATGACCACCTCATTTAACGAGTTCAACATGCCCACCACGAAGGTGTACGAGGACATGCTGGCGGCGACGGAGGAGACCGGCGCGCAGTTGGTTGAGGTCAAGGGCGGTGAGAGTTATTCCTTCGGCGATCTGTCTTTGAAGATCCTTTCCCCTTTGGAGGAAACGGACGATTACAACGATATGTCCATCACCGTGCGGGCCAAATATAAAAGCGACGCCTTCCTGTTCATGGGGGACGCCTCCAAGGACGTGGAAGCGCAGCTGCTCAACACAAAGGCCGTGCTTTCGGCGGACGTGCTGAAAGTGGGGCACCACGGCAGCGACAGTTCCACGGGAGAAGCGTTCTTAAAAGCCGTATCGCCGGATCACGCGGTCATTTCCTGCGGCGCGGACAACGCCTTCGGGCATCCCCACGCTTCGACGCTGCGTCTGCTGGAGAAGTATGACGTGGACGTGTACCGGACGGACCTCAACGGCTCCGTGATCTTTTACGGCTACGGGCATAAGCTCAACGTGTGGTGCGCCTCATGACGTTTTACGTGGACAGATTTGAAGGAACGTTGGCCGTGGTACAGCGGGAGGACGGCGTGCCGGGCTTTATATCCCGCAAAGAGCTTCCGAAAGGGACAAGGGAAGGAAGCGTTCTGATTTACGAGGACGGCGCCTATCGACTTGATGCTGCAAAAGAGCGCGAACGGCGTCAAGCGCTTTGCAGACGGTTGAAACGACTGATAAAACGGGACTGATTTTGAGAAGGGAGTTCTGTCATTGCATTACGTGATCATGGATCTGGAGTGGAACAACTCCTACAACAAATATAAAAAATGCTTCGTCAACGAGATCCTGGAGATCGGCGCGGTGATTGCGGACGAGGAGCTGGAGGTGCTGGATACCTTTTCCGTCATCATCAAATCCCAGCTCATCAAAAAGCTCAGCGGCCGCGTGAAGAACCTGACGCACATCACCAACGAGGATATGTATTCCGGCGTCAGCTTCCAGAAGGCCATCAGCGATTTCTCCAAATGGATCGGCGGGCGGAACTGCGTGTTCCTTTCCTGGGGCAATTCCGATATCCGCGTGCTGTATGATAATTTTTCCATGTTTTGCGGCATCAACGGCATTCCGTTCTTAACGCAGTACGTGGATCTGCAGAAATACTGTCAGGAGTTTATCGTCAACGCCCGCAACCAGCAGATCGGGCTTGTGAACGCCGCGACGGAGATGGGGATCGACGTTTCCCAGTGCAAATTCCACCGGGCGCTGGAGGACAGCCTTTTGGGGCTGCGCTGCCTGAAAAAGTGCTTCAACCGGGAACATCTGCTCAACAGCGCCGTCATGTGCGACAAGGCGTTTTACCAGAAGCTGCTGTTTAAGTCCACCGTCATCACCAACATCCACAGCAAAAAAATAGATCGCACTAAAATGAAGTGCGACTGTTCCGTCTGCGGCGCGCCGATGAAGCGTCTTTCCGACTGGAAGAGCGTCAATCAGGCGTTTTCCGCGCTGTTTTATTGTAAGAACTGCGAGAGACTGGTCAATTTCTCGATCCGGTTCAAGGAGTACTACGACCGCATCGACGTTAAGACCAACGTCACCGAGATGAAGATGGAAACGGAGGCCGAGGAACCGGAAAGGGCGGGCGAAATCACCGCGGCGTCTCCGGCCGAAAGCCCTGCGCAGGGACCGCAGGGATCTTAACGCAGCAATATGGATCATTCACCGGCTTGGCGGCTTACGTCGCCGAGCCTTGTTTTTGATTCGGGGGTCTGCAGTCCCTCGATGAACGCCGCGATGCGTTTGTCCACTTCTTCCGCTTCTTTTGCGAAGTCCGCGGCGCTGACGCGCAGTACGCCCACACGCACGGCGGAAAGCCTTATCAGATTGTCAGAGGTCACCACGCGCACCTTTTCGTTTTTGCCGATCTCCGCGATCAGCTTCTCGATATACACGTCGGCGATCTCCCGTTCTTCGGTGAAAACCACGTGGATATTGTTATGGTCGAATTTTTGTCCGGGATTACCTGCTACGCGGTAGGCGTCGAACACCAGCACCACGTTGTTGCGGGTAAAGGCGGCGTAGTTGCATAAGATCTGCATCAGCTCCGTACGGGCGCTTTCCAGATCCTCCATGGCGATGGCTTTCAGCCCTTCCCACGCGAAGATCACGTTGTAGCCGTCCACGATCACGGTCTCCGGCCGCTCTTCTGTTCCCGCCGCCTCCGGTTCCTCTGGGGCGGTCTCTTTTACCGTCGGGCGGCGCAGGGTATAGTCCGGCTTGCCGAATTCCCGTTCCAGTATGGCCTGCAGCTCCTTATCGTCGATGTGCAGGTTGCGGCGGTTGACGGCGGGGGAGTAAGGCTTCTCCTTTTTCAGGCAGCTTTCCAGATGCATATACTGCGGCACGTCCCGCCATTTTACCGTAAAGCCGCCGCCGTGGGCGCAGAAGACGGAATCCGGCGTGTTGTCAAGGTCGGCCTCCGGCTCGTACTGCGCCGCTGCGACCGCTTCTGCCTCGTTGTGGCACTCGAAATAGCCTGCGAGGGAGCAGGTCAGCCGCCCCCTGCCGGAGGAAAAACTAGCCACAGTAGCGGCGTATCCGTTCATCTCCGTCACCGGCGCTTTTCCTTTGATCGTCACGGTAGCTCCGGTACCTTCCGGCGCGTCGAATTCGCCGTGCATCATGCGGATATCGCTGATGGCCCTGCCCATATGCTCGGCGGGCAGTTCCAGCGTAAAGGCGTACCATGGCTCCAGCAGACGGTTTTGCGCCTGCATCAGCCCCTGCCGCACGGCCCGGTAGGTGGCCTGCCGGAAATCGCCGCCCTCCGTGTGCTTCAGGTGGGCGCGTCCCGCCGCCAGCGTGATCTTTATGTCGGTGATCGGCGAGCCTGTCAGTACGCCCAGATGCTCTTTCTCCGTCAAATGCATCATGATCAGCCGCTGCCAATTCAGGTCCAGCAGGTCCTGTTTCACCGCGGTCTCAAACAGCAGCCCCGCGCCACGTGGAAGCGGCTCCAATATTAAGTGGACTTCGGCGTAATGGCGCAGCGGTTCGTAGTGGCCCACGCCCTCCACCGTGTCTGTGATCGTTTCTTTATACATCACCGTGCCGGAATGCACCGTGAGCTCCATCCCGAACCTGTCGTACGCCAGACTGCGCAGGATCTCCGCCTGTACCTCGCCCATCAAACCCACGTGGATCTCCTGCAAAAAGGAGTTCCACCGGACGCGCAGCATAGGGTCCTCTTCCTCTAACAGTTTCAGCTTCCCGTAGGCCGTTTTTTTGTCTTCGCCCTCCGGCAGATCGATCCGGTAGTCCATCACCGGCTCCAGCACGGGAGCCACCGCGTCGGCCTGCGAGCCCAGCCCCATGCCGTTGACGGCGCTGTCCAGCCCCGTTACGGCGCACACCGTCCCTGCGGGCGCTTCCTCCCGTACGGTATATTTTGCTCCGTGATACACGCGGATCTGGGTGATCTTCTCTTCTTTGCCGTTTACCGTTACCGCGTCCCGGACGCGCAGCGTGCCCCCGGTGATCTTCAGGTGCGTCACCTTTGCGCCGCTGTCGTCGTGGGTGATCTTGAACACCCTCGCGCCGAATTCCTCCCCGCAGGCGGCGGGGGTCACGAACCGTTCCAGCAGCGAAAGGAATTCATCCACGCCCTCCATCTTCAGCCCGGAACCGAACAGGCAGGGAAACACCTGCCTGGCGCGGATCATATCGGATATCGTGCGATCGCGGACCGTTCCGTCCGCCAGATATTCCTCCAACGCCGCTTCGCCGCACTGGGCCAGCGTTTCCTGCAAGTCGGTGTTGTCGGCGGAAAAATCCACGCACTCGTCGCCCAGCTCTTCCCGGATAGTCTGCATGAGCTCGTCCCTTGTCCGTCTTGCGAAATCCATTTTGGTGATGAAAAGGAAGGCGGGCACGTGATAGATCTTCAGTAAATTCCACAGCGTGCGGGTGTGGGACTGAACCCCGTCCAGCCCGCTGACGATCAGTACGGCATAGTCCAGCGCCTGCAGGATACGCTCGGTCTCCGTGGAAAAATCCACGTGGCCGGGGGTGTCCAGCAGGGTAATATGAAGCGAGCGGAATTCGATCTCCGCCTGACTGGCGAATATAGTGATGCCGCGTTCCTTTTCAAGGATATGATTGTCCAGCAGGGTGTTTTTGTCGTCCACTCTGCCTTGCTTGCGGATGGCGCCGGTCTTGTAAAGCAGCGCCTCCGCGAAGGTCGTCTTGCCCGCGTCCACGTGGGCGAGGATGCCGATTACCGCATGTTTCATCGTCGTGTCCCGATCGTCCGGAATAGTTTGCCGTTCTGATGATCAACGGCGTTGACAGTATTCTATCATAATTCGGTTTGATCTGTCAAAACCTTTCGGAAAATCACTTCGTCAAACTTTTTTATCGCGCCGTATTTACATTTCCGTCCTTCCATGTTAAAATAAATTTGGCTTTATATACGCAAAAAGAGGAGGGCGTTGCTTTTGTCTGAAAATTACGCGATCGAAATGCTTCATATCACCAAGCGTTTCGCTGGGATCGTCGCCAACGACGATATCACCTTACAGCTCAAAAAAGGTGAGATCCATGCGCTGCTGGGTGAAAACGGCGCGGGTAAATCCACGCTGATGAGCGTGCTGTTCGGATTATACCACGCCGAGGAGGGCGAGATCCGCAAGGACGGCAAGACTGTGGAGATCCGTGATCCCAACGACGCGAACGATTTAGGGATCGGCATGGTACACCAGCATTTCAAGCTGGTGGAATGCTTTACGGTGCTGGACAACATCATCATGGGCGTGGAGCCCAACAAGATGGGCTTTTTGCAGAAAAAAGACGCCCGCAAGAAGGTGCTGGAGCTGTCTGAAAAATACGGCCTGCGGGTGGATCCCGACGCGCTGATCGAGGATATCACCGTGGGCATGCAGCAGCGCACCGAGATTTTGAAGATGCTGTACCGCGAGAATGAGATCCTCATTTTCGACGAGCCCACCGCGGTGCTGACGCCGCAGGAGATCGAAGAACTGATGCGCATCATGAAAAACCTGTCCGCGGAGGGCAAGTCCATCCTGTTCATCTCCCACAAGCTCAATGAGATCATGGCGGTGGCGGACCGCTGCACGGTACTGCGCAAGGGCAAATACATCGGCACCGTCAACGTGAAGGATACCACTATGGAAGAGCTTTCCGCCATGATGGTAGGCCGCAACGTCAATTTCCATGTGGAAAAGACCCCCGCCGAACCCGGCGAAGTGCTGCTGGACGTGTCTCACATGACGGTTGCCAGCAAGGTACACAAGAACAACGCCGTGAGGGACGTTTCCCTGAAGGTCCGCGCGGGCGAAGTGGTCTGCATCGCAGGCATCGACGGCAACGGCCAGTCGGAATTTGTCTACGGCGTCACAGGGCTGGAACCGCTGGTATCGGGGCAGATCACGCTGTTGGGCAAGGATATCTCGCACCTGCCCATCCGCAAACGCAACGTCAGCGGTATGGGCCACATCCCGGAGGACCGCCACAAGCACGGCCTGGTGCTGGATTACTCGCTGGAGAACAATCTGGTGCTGGAACGCTACTTCGAGCCGGAGTTCACCTCCGGGGCGGGTTTCCTGAAAAAGAAAAACATCCGCAGTTACGCGGAAAAGCTGATCGATAATTTTGACGTGCGTTCCGGTCAGGGGGCCGTCACTCCGGCCCGCAGCATGTCCGGCGGCAACCAGCAGAAGGCGATCATCGCAAGAGAGATCGATCGCAATCCGCGGCTGCTGGTGGCGGTACAGCCCACCCGCGGCCTTGACGTGGGCGCCATTGAAAACATCCACAAGCGCATCATCGAGCACCGGGACGCCGGCAACGGCGTGCTGCTGGTCTCGCTGGAGCTGGACGAGGTCATGGACGTAAGCGACCGCATCCTTGTGATGTACGAGGGCGAAATCGTCGGCGAGCTCGATCCCAAACAGACCACTGTGGAAGAACTGGGCCTGTATATGGCAGGCGCTAAGAAAGACGAGGTGAGCGCGGAATGAAAAACCTCTTGAAAAAGGACGGCGTGCAGTCTTTCGTGGCGTCCCTGATCTGTATCGTTCTGGGGCTGCTGATCGGCTACATCGTGCTGCTGTTCATCAATCCCACCGGCGCGGGCGCGGCCATTATGGAGGTCATCAAAAACTTTTTCCACTATTCCAAGCCCGCATTGCAGCTGAAAAATTTCGGCAACACGCTGGTCAAGACCGCGCCGCTGCTGATGTGCTCGCTTTCCGTGCTGTTCTGCTATAAGGTGGGCCTGTTCAACATCGGCGTGGCCGGACAGTACGTGGCCGGCTCCTGCGCCGCCATCTACTGCGCCCTGCAGCTTGGCTGGGGCTGGCTGCCCTGCCTGCTGGCGGCGATCATTGCCGGGTCGGTGTTCGGCGTGGTCGTGGGCCTTCTCAAAGCCTACCGCAACGTCAACGAGGTCATCTCCGGCATCATGCTCAACTGGATCGGTCTGTACCTGTCCAACATGCTGCTGTCCAACGTCAAGGAGGTGGCAAGCCCCTATACGCTGCACATCAAAACGGAGGCCGCCAAGGCGCTGCTGCCCTCCTTCGGGCTGGACAAGCTCTTCAACGGCAACCAGTATATCACGCTGGCGATCCCGCTTTCCGTGATCGTGGCCGTCGTGATCTCCGTGGTGCTGAACCAGACGAAATTCGGCTATGAGCTGAAGGCAACCGGCCTCAACCGCAACGCCGCCAAATACTGCGGCATGGCGGAAAAGCGGAATATCATCGTGTCGCTGGCCATCGGCGGTTCGTTGGCGGGCCTTGGCGGCGCGCTGCTGTACCTTACCGATTACGAGCAGTGGCTCTGCACCGGTTCTTCCGTGCCCGGCATGGGCTTCAACGGCATCGCCGCGGCGTTCCTCGGGGGGCTGAACCCCATCGGCACCGTCTTCTCCTCTTATTTTATCCAGCATATCACGTCGGGCGGCGCGTTCGTGGATAAGACCATGTACTGCTCGCAGATCTCCGACCTGATCTCCTCCATCATCATCTATCTGTGCGGCTTCGTACTGTTCATCAAATACGCCATGAACAATATCATCGCCAAGCGCGAAAAGAAGGCGGCTGCCGCCGGCCCGGAAGCACCGCAACCGGAGGCTCCCAAACCGGCTGAAGCCGACAACGGGAAAGGAGGCGAGGCGTAATGTTGCTGCTGATCCAATACACGTTGATCTTTGCTTCCGTTCTGACGCTCGTTGCCCTCGGCGGTTGTATTTCCGAGCATTCCGGCGTCATCAACCTCGGTCTTGAGGGTATCATGGTCATGGGCGCCATGGGCGGCGCGCTGATGCTGCGCAACCTGTCCTCTGCCGCGTCTCCTTTTGTGATCGTTCTGCTGACGCTGTGCGCGGCCGTCCTCGTGGGCGTGGTCTACTCGCTGCTGCTGGCGGTGGCGTGCATCAGCTTCAAGGCGGATCAGACCATCGTAGGCACCGCCGTCAACATGCTGGGCGTGGCGGCCGCCACGGTCATCGTCAAAGCGCTGAACACCGCCGCCAATCCGGACGACGTTTCCTCCGCCGTGCAGTACGCGGGCACAAAAAAGGCATTTCTCGTCAAGATCGGCAGCTTCGAGTTCAACTGGTTCATGCTGATCGCCGTGATCGCGCTGGTCTGCGTGTTCATCCTGCTGTATAAAACGAAATTCGGCCTGCGGCTGATGGCCTGCGGCGAGCATCCGCAGGCGGCGGCCAGCGTGGGCGTCAACGTATTCAAGATGCGCTACGCGGGCGTGCTGATCTCCGGCGCGCTCGGCGGACTCGGCGGCATCTGCTATATTCTCGCGGGCACCTCCGAATGGCGCTTTGAAAACGGCGTGGCAGGCTTTGGCTTCCTGGCTCTCGCGGTCATGATCTTCGGGCAGTGGAAGCCCCAGCGCATCGCCCTTGCGGCGCTGCTGTTCGGCTTCTTCCGGGCGCTCAGCAACGTCTACTTCGGTTTCGACTGGCTGGTCAACGCCAAGATCCCCGGCGCGGTCTATAATATGCTGCCCTACATCATTTCCCTGCTGGTGCTGGCGTTTACCTCCAAGCGTTCCCGCGCGCCGAAGGCGGAAGGTATCCCGTACGACAAAGGAATGCGGTAAGCGGCGCTTTGCGCCGTAATGATATTCGCTGCGCGAATGACAATTTCAAAGGCGACGTATCATCTTTTGAAATCAGGTTTTCGTTCGGATCAACGGCTATACCGGTAGCGCGGCACCTCAGTGCCGCTATTGGCTGATGGAATAAAGCAGGGTGTTGTTATGAATATTTATGATATTATTTCCAGAAAAAGGGACGGCTTTGCGCTGACGGAGGAGGAGCTCCGCTTCGTTGCGCGTTGCGCCGCAAGGGGCAAATCGGACGGCGGGGACGCCGCTGAAAACGGCGCGGACGACAGCCAGCTGTCCGCGCTGCTGATGGCGATCTACCTCAACGGCATGACCGACGAGGAGACCGCCCTGTTGACGGACGCCATGGCGCATTCCGGCGACATGCTGGACCTGTCCCGGTTCGGCACGCTTTCCGCGGACAAGCACTCCACCGGCGGCGTGGGCGACAAGACCTCGCTGATCGTCGCGCCTATCTGCGCCTCTTTGGGCGTAAAGATGGCCAAAATGAGCGGTAGGGGACTGGGCCATACCGGCGGTACCGTGGACAAGCTGGAATCCATCCCCGGCTGCCGTACCGCGCTTTCCGAAGAGGAGTTTCTTTCGCAGGTGGAGCGCGTCGGCGTGGCGGTGGTCGGCCAGACGGCGGACCTTGCCCCCGCGGACAAAAAACTCTACTCCCTGCGGGACCACACCGCCACGGTGGGCTGCATCCCGCTGATCGTCTCCAGCATCATGAGCAAAAAGCTGGCGGCCGGCGCGAAAAACATCGTGCTGGATGTGAAATACGGCAGCGGCGCGTTTATGAAAACGCCGGAAAAGGCGGAGGAGCTGGCGACGAAAATGGTGAACATCGGCAAGGCCTGCGGGCGAAACGTCGCGGCGGTGCTTACCGATATGGATACGCCTTTGGGGACCAACATCGGCAATTCCCTTGAGGTCATGGAGGCGGCGGACGTATTGAAATACAACGTCGCTTCCGATCTCAGCGAGGTCTCCTTTACGCTGGCGGCGCATATCGTTTCGCTGACGTACGGGATGCCGTTTGACGACGCCATGGCGCACGTAAAGGATACGGTCTCCTCCGGCGCGGCCTTTGCCAAGATGAAGGAGTGGATCGCTGCGCAGGGCGGCGACGCTTCCTGCCTGGAGGACCCCTCCCGGTTCCCGCAGGCGGCCGCAGCGGCGGATGTAATAAGTGACAAAGGCGGCTTTCTTGCCCACATGGACGCGGAAGCGGTGGGCCTTGCTTCCGTTGCACTCGGCGCGGGGCGTACCGTCAAGGACGGCCCTGTGGATCATGCCGCCGGTATCGTTCTCCGCAAAAAAACAGGCGACCGTGTGGTTCCCGGCGACGTGCTTTGCACTTTATACACCAATAAAACGGAAGCGGTTGCGCAGGCAAGCGAGCGGTTCCTTTCCGCATTGACTTTCGCCGAAGAACCGCCGGTTCCGCAGCCCCTGATTTTGAAATCGATCAACTGAAAAGGAATGCTCCATGAAAAAGATACTTGTTATCGGTATTGCCGGGGGGACCGGTAGCGGAAAAAGCACGTTGACCGAGCGCCTGAAAAAAGAGTTCGGCGATGACGTTACCGTGATACGCCACGACGATTATTACAAAGAGCAGCACGCTCTTACCTATGACCAGCGTGTCACCGTCAACTACGATTGCCCGGAGGCCTTCGATACCGATCTGCTGATCGGGCATCTGCGCGATCTGAAGCAGGGCAGGGAGGTGGATTGCCCGGTCTACGACTACACGATCCACGACAGAAGCGACGAGGTGCGCCATATCGTTCCCACGCCCGTCATCGTGCTGGACGGGATACTGATCCTTGAAAATAAAGAGTTGTGCGATATGATGGACGTGAAGATTTTTGTCGATACGGACGACGATATCCGTATCCTCCGCCGCATCGAGCGCGACGTGCTGGAACGGGACCGTTCGCTTTCTTCCATCATCAACCAGTACCGCAATACGGTCAAGCCCATGCATGAAAAGTACGTGCAGCCCAGCCGCCGCAACGCGGATATCGTGATCCTGAACGGCGGCTTGAACCCCGTGGCAAACGATATGATCGAAACGAAGATAAAAAATCATCTGGCGGATTTTTACGCAGAATAATATTTGACATTTTTGTAAATTGGTATATAATAGTTTTGATTAATAATTCAGGAGGCGCGTTATGCTTACATTTTTCAAACTGCTGTTTAAGTTTCTGGAACTCTGGAGAAAAATCAGCGCCGGTACCGTCATGGCGGAGAAGTGGCTCGATTCCATTGATGAGCTTAAGGGCAGGATCGAAGAAGCGATCTCCGAGATGAGTGAGTGATATGCCGGAGAAAGAATCTGCAAAAAAGCGGATCGATACTCTTTGTGAACGACTGAATTACTATTCTTACCGGTATTACGTCGATAACGAAAGCGACGTCAGCGATTACGAATACGATATGCTTCAGCGTGAACTGAAAACGCTGGAGGAGCAATATCCTGAGTTTTTGCGTCCCGATTCCCCCACGCAGCGCGTGGGGGGCGAGGCGCAAAGTGTGTTTTCTCCGGTCGTTCACACGGTCCGTATGGAAAGTCTGCAGGACGCTTTCGACTTCGCGGAGATCGACGATTTCGACCGTCGCGTCAGCGAGGCGACAGATGCCTGCACCTATGTGGTGGAGCCAAAGATCGACGGTCTTTCCGTGTCGCTGGAATACGAAAACGGCGTGTTCGTGCGGGGTTCCACCCGCGGCGACGGCGATACCGGAGAGGATATCACCGCCAATCTGCGTACCGTGCGCACCATTCCATTGAAGCTGCGGCAGGCGCTGCCGTATATCGAGGTGCGCGGCGAGGTATATATGTCCCGCACCGTGTTCTTCGAGCTGGTGAAGCAGCAGGAGCTCAACGGCGAGGAGCCCTTCAAGAACCCCCGCAACGCCGCGGCGGGCAGCCTGCGGCAGAAGAACGCTTCTGTTACGGCCTCGCGCAAACTGGATATTTTTGTGTTCAACGTGCAGCGTTACGACGGCGCTGATTTCGCCACCCATAAGGAGTCTCTTGATTTCCTGCGCTCGCTGGGCTTTGTGACGGTTCCTTTTTATACGCCCTGCGCCGATATCAAGGAGGCGGAGGCCGAACTGGAACGTATCGGCCGTATCCGCGGCGAGTTGGGCTTCGATATCGACGGGGCTGTCATCAAGGTCAATGAGTTCGCCAACCGGCGCATCCTCGGCAGTACGGCGAAATTCCCGCGCTGGGCCATCGCCTATAAATATCCGCCGGAGGAAAAAACGACTGAATTGAAGGATATCGAGGTTTCCGTCGGACGCACGGGCGTGCTGACGCCCACCGCCGTTTTCGAGCCGGTCCTTCTGGCAGGCTCCACCGTCAGCCGCGCCACCCTGCACAACCAGGACCGCATCAACGAGCTGAACGTGGGGATCGGCGATATGATCCGCGTGAGAAAAGCCGGCGACGTGATCCCCGAAGTCGTCGCCGTTGAAAAGAAACTTCCCGGCAGTTCCGTATTCGTGATGCCGGAAAAGTGTCCTTCCTGCGGCGCGCCCACCTTCCGCGACGAGGGAGGAGCCGCGCTGCGCTGCGTCAACCCCGACTGTCCCGCGCAATTATTGCGCAATCTGATCCACTTCTGTTCCCGCGACGCCATGGATATCGAAGGGCTGGGCGACGCTCTGCTGGAGGTATTCACCGCGAAGAAAATGATCCGCGACGCCGCGGACATCTATACGCTTAAAGCGGAAGACGTCGCGCAGTTGGAACGGTTGGGCGAGAAATCCGCGCAGAATCTTATCAACGCCATCGAAGCGTCCAAGGGCAACGATCTGGCGAAGCTGGTCTTCGCCCTCGGCATCCGCAATATCGGCGAAAAAGCCGCCAAACAGCTGGCGGCACGCTTTCATGACATGGATTCACTGATGGCCGCTTCCCCGGAAGAGATCTGCGCCATTGACGGTTTCGGCGTTCAGATGGCGGAATCCGTGGTAAGCTATTTCGCGCAGCCGCAGTCCCGCGAGCTGATCGCAAGACTGGCTTCCTATGGCGTGAACATGGTAAGCCACGCAGAAAAGAAAGACGACCGCTTCGCCGGCATGACCTTTGTACTGACCGGCGCCCTGACGGATCTGACGCGCGAGCAGGCCACGGAGATCATCGAGGCCTATGGGGGAAAAGCCGCTTCCTCTGTTTCCAAAAAGACCTCCGTCGTGGTGGCGGGGGAGGCCGCCGGCAGCAAATTGCGCAAAGCAAATGAACTCGGCGTCCGCGTCATCAGCGAAGCCGAGTTCAAAGAAATGATCGATCAGTTTTGAGAATTGAGTTTTGAGACAAATAGAAATGTTGATTATTTCGGGCATGTTATAGTAACGCGGTTTCAAAATCGCAACTTATGTTTTCTTCCCAAATCTCAACGCTCAAAGCTGACGGGGTTCCCGCGATTGCAGAGCCGGGAACTCCGTCCTGAACCACACGTTCTTCACCTCCACGGTCTTTCCCTTCAAATAGTTTAGTATTCCCGCGTCGGTGGTAAAGGTAAAGGTGGTCTTGTATGAATACAGGCACTGCTTTTTATATCCGCCGTACTGTTTGTTCAGGGCGTTGGCGCCGTATTTGCCGTCGCCGAGCAGCGGGCAGCCGATGGCGGCCATCTGCGCCCGGATCTGGTGGGTGCGTCCCGTGTGAAGCTCCACCTCCAGCAGCGCAAGGCCGTTTCCGGTCTTTTGTACCCGATAGGACGTTCTGATGGCTTTGCCGCCCGGCGCGGGGCGGTCAAGCACTTTCACCGTGTTGGTCTTTTCGTCCTTGACAAGATATCCCTCCAGCGTGTCTGCTTTTTTCGGAGGAATGCCCACGGTGACGCACAGGTAGCGCTTTTCGATCTCCCGGTTTTTGATCTTTTCGTTGAGTATTCGTAAACTTTCGGCATTTTTTGCCGCCAGTACGATGCCGCCGGTGTTGCGGTCGATGCGGTTGGCAAGTGCCGGGGCGAAGGAGGCCTCGTTTTTCGGGTCGTATTCGCCCTTCTCGTACAGGTACCGCTGTACGCGGGTGATCAGTGTATCCACGTATTCGCCTTCGTCCGGGTGGGAGAGCAGCCCAACCTTTTTGTTCAGCGCCATGATATTGTCATCCTCATACAGGATGTCAAGCGTTTTTCCTGCGCCAAGAAACGAGAATTTTTCGTCTTTTTCTGTAAAGAATTCGTCATTGACATACATGTCCACCACGTCGCCCTCCGACAGCCGGACGGATATCTCCGCCTTCTTGCCGTTCAGCTTGATCCGTTTTGTCCGCAGGTATTTATACATCAGCGACTGCGGCAGGGAAGGCAGCGTTTTCGAGATGAATTTGTCCAGGCGTTGACCGGCGTCGTTTGCTCCGATGGTAAATGATCTCATAATGATTCCTTTTTCTTGTATTATTTATTGGAGATAACCGCGTATGATCGATATTCCCGATATGGACCGGCTGACACAGCACGAGGGGCACCGTCAGCGGCTGAAAAAGCGTTTCGTGAAGGACGGCTTCGATCATTTTGAGCCGCATATGATTTTGGAAATGGCGCTGTTTTATACGTCGCCCCGGCAGGATACCAACGGGCTGGCGCATGACCTGATCGCGCGGTTCGGCTCTCTTGCCGGCGTGTGCGACGCGCCCTTTGACGTACTGCGCAGCATCCGCGGGGTGGGCGATGAAACGGCGGTTTTTCTGAAAATGATCCCGGAGTTCGCACGGATGTATTCCCAGAGCCGACAGGCGGAGAAGACCGTTTTGCTGGAGCCGGAGGACGCGGTGGCGTTTTTTGAACCGCGTTTTCTCGGAAGGACGAACGAAGTATTTATGGCCGCGTTTCTCAATGCCCGCGCCGAGCTGATCAGTTGTGAAGTGCTTTCCGAGGGCGGCGGAGCCTCCGTTGTGATGGACGTCCCTTCCGTTACAAGGAGCGCGTTGATGCTGAACGCCGCCGCGGTGATCGTGGCCCATAATCATCCGCGCGGTTTTGCCGTTCCATCCGCGCAGGACCTGACGATGACGGATCAGCTGGCTTCCTCGTTGTCCGCTGTGGGCGTGAAGCTGTGCGATCACATCATTTTCAGCCGGGATGATTATATGCGCATGTCGCAGGGAAAGAATTCCCGCAGGGATTACTATGTGTTTTCAAAAAGCGAAGGGTAAGGCAATATATCTTAAGGGGTGAACGCCATGGAAGCTAAAAGCGACCGCCGCGTTGTAATGACGAAACGGCTGCTGAAAGACGCGTTGATCGAGTTGATGAGGGAAAAGCCTCTCCACGCGATCAGCATTAAGAGGATCTGCGAAACTGCGGACGTCAACCGCAGCACGTTTTATAATCATTACGATACGCAGTATGCGCTGTACGACGATATCCTGAACGACGTCAGTCACGATATCGGGGAGATCATTAAACGGGCGAACGACGGCGGCGTCAACGCGCTTGCGGTTTTGACGGATATTTTTCAGTATGCCGAAGACAACCGCGAGCTGTTTCTGGTGATCCTCGGTACCAACAGCAACCTGAATCTGGGCGAGGTCTTTACGAATAATGTGGATAAGTTCCTGAAAAAGGAGATCAATTCAGAGCTGTATCATTACTGTACGCAGTTTATCGCGGCGGGTACGGCCAATATCATGTGGATCTGGCTGAATGAGGAAAAACGTCGCTCCGCAAAAGAGGTCGCCACGATCATCTATGCGATGATGGTGTTCGGCATCAAAAAGGCGGCGCATTTCGCGGGGTACGGTTCGCTGCCGCTGTTGAAATAACTTATTCGGAAGAAAACGGTCGGTGATGCGCCGGCCTTTTTATGAAAAAAGGATGATATAATGGAATTAACTGAAAAGCAGATTGCTTCCGAATTGATCTACGACGGAAAGATCATAACGTTATACAGGGACGACGTGCTGCTGCCCAACGGTAAAACGGGCGTCCGGGAATGCATCCGTCACGTGGGCGCAGTATGCGTGGCGCCTGTCACAGACGACGGCAGGGTCGTGCTGGAACGTCAATTCCGCTATCCCTTCGGCTCCGTGCTGACGGAGATCCCGGCCGGTAAGTTGGACGGGAAAGAAGAGGACCCGGAGTCGGCTGCCCGCCGGGAGCTCCGGGAGGAAACCGGCGCGCAGGCCGAAGAGATGATCTTTCTCGGCGACTATTATCCCACCTGCGCCTATTCGGACGAGGTGATCCACATGTATCTCGCCCGGGGCATTACTTTCGGCGAGCGTTCGCTGGATGAGGACGAGTTCCTGAACGTACAGCTGGTATCGTTGGAGGAGGCCGTCGCGGACGTGCTGAACGGAACCATTAAAGACGGTAAAACGCAGACGACGTTGCTGAAAGCGTATCTTTGGCTGAAGGAGAACAGGCGGTAGCGGGAGCGAATCGCTGCGTCCGGCGGGCAAAGAAGCCGCAGCGCCGACGAGGGAAAGACGGATAACAGATCATAACAGCAGACAGAAGGAATACCGTTTCCCCGCGACGGACAGCCGACTTAATACGAGAGCTCCGCGTGAAGCAGCCGGTACATTTCATACCCGTTATACTGATAGGTATCGAACACGCCGTAAACGGTTATTTCCGTGCGTTCCGGCGGGTATGCTTCCGGATACGGATAGCTGTTGTCCGTTTTAAATTCCAGACTTTGCGAACAGCAGGCCGTTTCATCCATAATATAACACACAAAAAATTCTCTGTCATTCTCCGCTGCGTGAGCAAAGACGCCGCGCAGCTTTACCGTTTTGCCGATGTAATCCTCCGGGCGCAGCATCATATTGGAAAGCTGTACGTAGGCCATCTGCTTTGTCATCCCGGTCATGTCGATTTCCGCTTTTTTATCGGTCAGGTCGACGTTCGGCACGGTGACCGGCGATCCATTTGCGGCGGTATCGTCAGAAAAAACGGCGTCGGTCGCCGTCACAGCATTGTTTGAGGCGCATGATGACAGAAGGATCACGACAGCCAGCAGCCCCGGCAGCCATTTTTTCAAGCGGATCAGTCCTTTTTGAATTCTTTGGCCAGCTTTTGGTATTCCAGCGCGGACATGCGGTTGCTCATGATCTGCGCGGGGGTCAATTCTTTGGTCACCTTCGCCGGCATCCCCAGTACAAGGGAATTGGCGGGGATCTCGGTTCTTGACGTCACTAACGCTCCTGCGCCGATGATGCAGTTGTCTCCGATCACCGCGCCGTCCAGTACGGTGGCGCCCATGCCCACCAGCACGTTGTTGCCGATGGTGGCGCCGTGAATGATGGCGCTGTGTCCCACTGTCACGTTGTCGCCGATCACAGCGGGGGCGTTGGCCCCAACGTGAACAACGGCGTTGTCCTGTATATTGGAGTTGTTGCCCACGGTGATGGGCTGCAGGTCGCCCCGTAGTACCGCGCCGAACCATACGGAGGCGTTTTTTCCGATGGTGACCTTCCCGGCCACGGTGGCGTTTTCCGCGATAAATGCGCTTTCGTCGATCACGGGTTCGTGATCCTGATAGGAAACGATCATTTTTCCGTCATCCTTTACGGTTAATCTCTTGACATATCCTGTAAGATGTTTTATGCTTGCAGGTGTGCGAATACAGTTTTGAAAGGGGAAGCTGTCATGAAAATCATTCTTGTAGGCGCAGGCTCCATCGGCGGTACCACCGCCACCATGATGAAGGAAAAGGGCTATGATGTGGAGATCGTGGAGGCAAACGCGCAGCGCGCGGAAAAGATCCGCACGGAAGGCATCACCCTGACCGGCGCGCTCGGCGAACATAACCAAATATTTACCGTCTATAACGATATCGACGAACTGACGGAGCTGTACGACGTGTGTATCATCGCCACCAAGTATTTTGCGCTGTCCGCCGTCGCGCAGAAAATGATCCCGCACGTCCGGCACGAGGGGCTGTTCGTCAATATGCAGAACGGTATCTGCACCGGCATCCTTGCGGACGCTGTCGGTTCGGATAAGGCGGTAGGCTGCATGATCGGTTTCGGGGCGACCATGCTGCCCAACGGCGACGTCAACGTCACAAGCTCCGGCGAGCTGAAGATCGGCCGCGTCAACGGCGTCGTGGACGACAAGGTGAAGGAGCTGGCGGAGATCTACTGCGCGCTGCTGCCTACCAAAGCGGTCGACAATATCGACGCGCAGTTGTTTTCCAAGCTCATCATTAATTCCTGTATCAATTCCATCGCGGCTCTTACCGGCCAGACCGTCGGCGTGATGCTCAGCGAGGAACGCGCCAAGGATATCTTTCTGGAGATCGCCCGCGAGGCTACCCGCCTTTCCAAGAAAATGGGCCTGAAGGTGCCGCCCTATGCCAAGGTACTGAATTATAATCTTCTGATGATCTCCAACGCCGCCTGGTTCAACAAGATCGCCAAGCTGCTGGTCACCATCGTGGGCAAGCGGTTCGGCGACGTGCGGCCTTCCACGTTACAGTCTCTTGACAGGGGAGAAATCACCGAAATTGATATCTTTAACGGATATATCGCCAAAAAGGGCGACGAATACGGCGTTCCTACTCCGGTGAATCATCAGATCACCGAGTTTATCCATAAGATCGAGCGCGGCGAGGAAGTATCGTCGATGGAGAATTTGAAGAGGATAGAGCTGTAAGTTTCAAGTTGTAAGTTTTAAGATGTTCGGACTTGCAACTTATAACTTACAACTTACTCTTCCTCTTCCGGCTCTTCCTCTGCATCTGCGTAGATCCGGTCCTGATTGGTGAAGAACAGCAGCTGGTCCAGTTTTTTGCCCAGCGTCTTTTCGCTGGCGGCGCTCATCAGCGGGAACATTTTTCCTTCGATCACGGTGTTGATGGCGGCAAAGTCCATCAGGATCGCCAGTTGATTTTTGAAAAACGCCGGGTCCTTATCGGCGAAAAACGCGTCGTCGATCTCCCTGATCTCCGCGCCGCTCAGCGACATATCGCTGTTATACTGTTTCACGTTTTTCGCCATGCATTTCTGCATGACAGTAAACAACTGCTCTTTGTCGTCGCTTTTCATGGCGTTGGCAAGGGCGGTCGTTTTCATTTGAAGCTTAAAGCTGAGGTGGCACGTTTTTACGATGGCTTTTGCCAGCTTTGCCAGCTCCGGATTGATGGCTTCGGGAACCCAGGGTTCTCCGTTCTTGACGTAGAAATAACTCATTGTTTTTTTCCTGCTTTTCTTTATTTATTACTTTACCATCATAATGTAACGGCATTGAAAAGTCAATTCTTTTTCCATTATTTGTTTTACGAAAAAAGTATTGATTATCTGTTTGGATTATAGTATAATATTTGCAATCATATCGTTGAATACGAATTGGAGGTCATGCTCTGTGAAATATAAAAGACTGTTAAGCTTCCTGCTGGCGGCGGTTATACTGTTTACGGCGGCGCCGTTTGCGTTTGCCGCTTCCGCAACGGGCGACATGGATAACGACGGCGACGTGACGCCGGAGGACGCGCGCATCGCGCTGCGCTGCGCTGTAAAGCTGGAAGAACTGACGGCCTACCGTCTTTCCGCCGGCGATATCGACCTTGACGGTGATGTTACCGCGGCGGACGCTCGCCTGATCCTTCGGATGTCGATCGGTTTGCCCGTCAACGGAACGGATATTGCCGATCCCGTGAACGACGACCCGGCAAACGCATATTCCTCCCGATACGAGACCTTTAAAAAGAAGCTGTACGAGGTGTCGCACCCGCTGCTTGGTACGTACAAAACGGTATTTTCCGTGGGTATCATGAAGAACTTCCAGAAGTGGTGCTGCTACTACACCATTCACGACGTGTTCCGTCCCACGCTGGAGCAGTGCGGTTATTCCGCGGCGGAGATCAACAAACTGGCTCCCAATAAATACACCAAATCGCAGCTTTCCAAAGCGCTCAAGGGCGGTCTCGGCATCAACTGGCCGGACGCGCTGATCCCCAGCGACATGGAATACTACGTTCCCTCGCTGCTGATGAATCACTATTATAATAATCCGGATATCTGCACGGTTTATAATCTCTATGATTACTACGACGACGTGGTGGAGCAGCGGATGTATTACCGCGACGAGCGCGACGTGACGAAATATCAGCCCAGGATCGGCGACGTGCTGTTCATGAGCAATAAAACGCGCACCTATGATAACGGTCATCCCACCATCGACCATACCGCGCAGATCATCGAGGTCTATCCCAACGGCACGTTCCTGTGTACGGAGGGCAGTATCATTGAGGACGCGGAAGGCGACGGCATCGCCAAGGTCCGCGAGCGCACCTATCATTATAATCCCACCGTCGGAACCTACGAATTTGATTATAATAATATCATTATCGTGCTGA
This sequence comes from Clostridia bacterium, assembly GCA_017428085.1. GTDB lineage: Bacteria > Bacillota > Clostridia > Oscillospirales > Acutalibacteraceae > RUG806. The sequence continues at coordinate 103,160 of JAFRRP010000025.1, forward strand.
CGGCAGTTCGCCCGTATCTCTGATCGCCAATTGACAAAAACAACACTCCCGGACGTTCAACCCGCCCGGGAGTTATTGTATCCTGTCCTGCAAGTGTCATAAAAAACGAATCGCCGGTCACTGACCACAATCGACTATTAAAAAACGAAGAACTAAGAACTAAGAACTACCTACTCTTTCTTTCCCTCTACGATATCGTTCCCCTTCAGCACGCCGAAAAAGGTTTTGAAAACGATTTTGGCGTCAAGGCGAAAGCTGACGTTACACAGGTATTCTTCGTCGTATCTGACCTTTGTCGACGCATCCAGACGGTCTCTTCCGTTGATCTGGGCCAGACCGGAAATGCCGGGCCTCAGCAGATAGACGCCGCGCTTCATCCGTTCCTCGTGGATATCGTTTTCTTCCGGGATCAGCGGCCGGGGGCCGATAAAGCTCATATCGCCCTTCAATACATTGAAAAGCTGCGGCAGTTCGTCAAGGCTTGTCTTTCGCAGTATCTTCCCCAGCGGAGTGATATATTTGTCCGCGTCCTTAAAATCCGGGGTAGCGCAGTTGTGTGGCGCGTCTTTTCGCATGGTGCGGAATTTGTAGCAATTGAACGGTTTGCCGTTCCTGCCGATCCGCTGCTGTGAAAAGATGGCAGGGCCGCGGCTGGAGACCGTCACCAGAATGCCGATCACGCAGCTCGGTACGGCGCCCGGCACCATCAGCAACAGGGCGAAGAAACAATCCATCGCCCTTTTGCATTTACTATAACGGATAAACTGTTTGGTCGGGGTAAAAGGCGCGGTAGCGCCTTCTTCCATCGGCGATTTCTGTTCGGGATCCATAACTTCTCCTGAATGCATATAACAGCTTGTTAGCTATTATATGCGAACTGGTGGAATTTGTCAATTCTTTTCGGAATATCCCGATCCGGATTCCAGATTGGATTGGTTTCAGGACGTTTTTTTATTGAAAAAAGTAATCTTTTTGCGTCGCTCTTGACAATTCGTCGCATAATTTATATTATATGTTAATGTAACATAAAATCATGATAAAGACAGGTGAAATATCTTGACGGAGATAGATCGGCTCCTTGACACGGTCAAGCGCATCCATTTTATCGGCATCGGCGGTGCGGGCATGTGCCCGTTGGCGGAGATCCTGCATCAGAAGGGCTATCAGCTTTCCGGGTCGGACAATAACGAATCCGACACCCTCAACCGCATCCGCAAGCTCGGCATCCCGGTGGTGCTGGGGCAGAAGGCGGAGAACATCGGCGACGCGGAAATGGTAGTCTTCACCGCCGCGCTGCTGCCGGATAACCCGGAACTGTGCGCCGCAAGGGAGATGGGCGTTCCCACCTTTGAGCGTTCCAAGCTGTTCGGGGCGGTGACGCGCAAATTCGGCAACTGCATCGGCGTGTGCGGCACCCACGGCAAAACCACCACAACCTCCATGCTGACGCATATGCTGCTGAAGGCGGGCGTGGATACCTCCGCCGTCATCGGCGGCAAGCTGCCCCTCATCGGCGCCAACGGCCGCGTTGGCACGGACGACCTGCTGGTGTGCGAGGCCTGCGAGTTCGCCAATACCTTCCTCGATCTGTCGCCCACCGTGGCGGTGATCCTGAATATCGACGCGGACCATCTGGAGTTCTTCAAGACCATGGATAATCTGATCGCGTCGTTTACGAAATTCGCCTCGCTGGCGCGGGATGCCGTGATCTATAACGGCGACGACGAAAAGACCGTCCGCGCGGTGAACGCCTCCACGGCAACCAACCGCATCACTTTCGGCTTTACGGATCAAAACGACTGGTACGCGGAGAACATCGGTTTTAATCGTGGCGCTTTTCCGTATTTCGACTTGATGTATAAGGGCGAGAACAAGGGGCGCGTTTCGTTGAACGTGCCCGGTAAACACAACGTGCTGAACGCCTTGGCTGCCATCGCCGCGGCGGTCAACGCCGGCGCTGCGTTGGATAAGTGCGTCGAAAGCCTTTCTTCCTTCGGCGGCGCGGGCAGGCGTTTTGAGATCCTCGGCCATTACAACGGGATCACGATCGCCGACGACTACGCGCATCATCCGGCGGAGCTGAAGGTCACGCTGGAGGCCGCTAAAAAGATGGAATACGACCGGGTTTGGGCTGTGTTCCAGCCCTTTACGTTCTCCCGCACCTATATGCTTCTGGATGACTTTGCCGACGTGCTGCAGATCGCCGACAAGGTGGTGATGACGGAGATCATGGGCAGCCGTGAGGTGAACACCTACGATATCCACACCGCCGATCTGGCGGCCAAGATCCCCGGCAGCGTGTGGTTCAGCACCTTCGACACGGTGGCGCAGTACCTCTACGAGAACGTCAAAAGCGGCGACCTGGTGATCACGCTGGGCTGCGGCGACGTGTATAAGGTGGCCAAGAAGCTGATCAAAAAGTATACTGAAGCGGAATAATAAGATGAACGCGCCCCTCCCGGAGCGCGTTTTCTTTTGTATTGGAGAATCTATGACTTGTACTGATATTTTCGGCGCGGCAAAATGGGTCGCGTTTGCGGAGGACGCCGTCAGCGTCCACGCGAGAAAGGCATTTACCGTCGGTTCCGACATAAAAAAAGCGGAGATCGCGATCATCGGCCTTGGCTTTTTTGAGCTGTACCTGAACGGGAAAAAGGTCTCCGACGACCTGTTCCTGCCGCTGAATACGGATTTCCACGCCCGGCAACTCATGCGGGAGGACGGTCCCTTTGCGGAGGTGACGCACCACCGCGTTTACGCGACAAGGTACGACGTGACGGGCTTTGTGACCGGCGGCAAAAACTGCCTCGGCGTGATGCTGGGCAACGGCTGGTACGCCGACGATCATCAGGAGAAGTTCGGCGAAAAGAAGCTGATCTTTCGTCTGTCGCTGACCTGCGCCGACGGGCGCACGGAGGAGATCGTCTCCGACGAAGCGGTAAAATGGCGTCAGGGCTTTGTAGTCAAATACCGTCTGACGAAGGGCGAGACCCACGATTACCGCGGGTACGACGACCGCTGGGCCGCGGCTGATTTCGATGATGCCGCGTGGGAAGCGGCCCATGCCTGTGATTTTCCGGAAACCGAATACGGCTTTTCCGAATGTCCTCCTGATCGGGTGGAGCGCGTGATCCATCCGGCTGTGATCCGCGAGGAGGAAAACGCCCGCGTGTATGATATCGGCCTCAATACCACCGGCACGCCGATTTTGAAGCTGACGGGCGGCGATGGGGAGACCGTCCGGGTGATCTTCGCAGAGGAAAAGACCGAAGACAACGACGTGGACGCGGACAACTGCTGCTGGGGGCAGATCTCGGAGTTCATTTCAGATGGCAGGGAAAGGGAAGTTCGCCTGCGGTTTACATGGAGCGCGGGACGCTATTTCAAAGTGATCGGCGGCGCGGAGGTGTTGGGCTTTGCCCGCATCTTCGCCGACGTGAAACCGTCTTCTTCGTTTACGTCCTCCCATGAAACGCTCAACTGGCTGTTTAACGCCTTCGTGAATACCCAGCTCAGCAACATGCACGCGGGAATCCCGTCGGACTGTCCCCATCTGGAGCGCCGTGGCTATACCGGCGACGGCGAGCTGGCCGCCGACGCGGCGATGTTCACGTTGGATGCGCGGAAATTTTATGACAAATGGATCCTTGATATTTCCGACTGTCAGGACCGGGTTTCCGGCCACGTGCAGTACACCGCGCCCTATACCCACAGCGGCGGCGGGCCCGGCGGCTGGGGCTGCGCCATCATCCATGTGCCCTTCGTCTATTGGCAGCACTACGGCGATATCGGCTGGATGAAGCGGCTTTACCCCCAAATGCTGGAATACTTCCGCTTTCTGGACGACCACTCGGAAAACGGACTGATCGTCTCCGACGTGCCCCATGAGTGGTGCCTTGGGGACTGGTGTACCGCCCGTGAGATCGCCATCCCTGCGCCCTTTGTCAATAACTATTTTTACATCCGTTCCATTGATGAGATCCTGACCTGCGCGAAAGCGTTGGAGCTTCCGGAACAGGACGTGTCTGAATTACGGGAAAAGAGGCATTTCCTGGCGGGTGTGCTCACGCGGGAGTATTATGATGCCTCCACCGGCGATTTTGCGGGCAATATCCAGGGAGCCAACGCCTTTGCCGTTGATCTCGGTCTCGGCGACGAACGTACCTTTGCCAACCTCGCCGCGTTTTACGATGCGCTTGGCATGTTTGATACCGGCATCTTCGGCACGGATATCCTGACCCGCGTTTTATTCGCAAACGGCAGGGGAGACCTTGCCTTCCGCCTGCTGACCTCCGACGGCGAGTTCTCCTTTGATCGAATCCGGCAGGCCGGTTCCACCACACTGTGGGAGTACTGGACCGGTCGTCGTTCCCACTCACATCCCATGTTCGGCGCGGTCGTCGCTTATCTGTTCCGTTATCTGCTGGGCGTCCGGCTGCCGTCGGATGGCGGTACGTTTTATCTGGAGCCGGTTTGGCCCGGCTGCGACGCGTTCTTTTCCGGCAGCGCCGAGGTCCCCGGCGGGACCGTGCGCGTCTCTGTCGTCTATGAGGGCGACAACGCCCGGTTTACCGTCGAAACGCCCTGCGAAACAGAGCTTCGCTTCGGCGGAAAGAGTTATCCTTTGAAAACAGGAACCAACGAAATCACCGCCGATCGTCAGGCGTGAGAGCATTTGCTTTTGATTTGCATTTCATGGGATCGCCCGGAGAACTTCTCACGTCTCACGACTCACGACCGGCGACTCAAGACCGGCTGCGGCGGATGGCTCCGCCGCAGCCTCTTTCCGTTCCAGTGCCTCCTGCAGTCCCTTCAGCGCCGCGAAGGGCAAAAACTGTTTGGCGCGCTCCACGGCGGGCATGGGGGCTTTCGGTCTACTCGCCACTTCTGTGACCTCCTATCTGTCGGTTGCGCTCCTGCGTGGTGGCGGCCTTGTCCAGGTCCATCCCCTTGAAAACCGCGTTGCGCCCGTAGCGGTCCTTGATGCGCAGCATCGTGCGCTGGATCTCCCGGTTTTTCGCATTTTTAACCGCGTCGTCAAACAGCGTCATCTGGATGTTCTGCTCCGGTGCCACGTCGTTGAAGCACACGTTCACCCGTCGCAGCTGGCAGCGCCGGTCGGTAATGCGCAGGTAAAGCCCCGTCACGGCGGGGATAATGATATTGTTCAGATTGGTATCCGCCGCCAGGGAAACGCTGCCCTTGACGGCAGTCACGCTGCTCTTGCCGGAATAGCCCAGATACAGCGACACCGAATGCGTCACCAGTTCCTTTTCCGTCATGTCCAGGCACAGCAGCTCCGTCATCTCCTTCACGATCAGCAGCCCTTCCTCGCAGTTGTAGCCGCGCATCAGTACCTGCCCGCTGCTGAGAGAGTGGGTTTTTGATTGATACGCCTTGATGTCGGCGATGGTGGCGCTTTCCCGGCCCCAGGCGTGGTCGATCAGCAGTTCCGCGTCCTTACCGAACAGGTTATACAGGACGTTCTCGTCCGATTCGGCGATATCCCGCATCGTGAATATGCCGCCGCGTGCCAGCCGCGACGATATGCCTGGCCCGATCCGCCAGAAGTCCGTCAGGGGGCGGTGATCCCACAGGGTTTGCCGGTAGCTTTCTTCATTCAGTTCCCCGATGAATTCCGGGGAATGCTTGGCGGTGATATCCAGCGCGATCTTCGTCAGGTACAGGTTGGTCCCTACGCCGCAGGACGCCCGCAGGCCGGTGGTCGCCTGAACGTCCGCCATTACCGTCTGCGCCAGTTCCCGCGCCGTCATGTTGTAAAGCGTCAGGTAGTTGGTCGCGTCTATAAACGCCTCGTCCACCGAATACACGTGGATATCGTCTTTGGAAAAGTATTTCAGGTACACCCCGTATACGTCGGCGGAACGTTCGATATACAGCTTCATGCGGGGTTTGGCAACGATATATTTCAGGTCCGCCGGAATATCCCCCAGCCGGCAGCGATTTTTTACCCCAAGCGCCTTCAGGGCGGGGGAGACCGCCAGACAGATGGTGTTTTTGCTGCGGTCCGGGTCGGCCACCACCAGTTTGGCTGTCATGGGGTCCAGCCCCCGCTGCACGCATTCCACGGAGGCGTAAAAGGATTTAAGATCGATACAAAGATACTGCCGCTGCATAATCCGTCAGTCCAAAAAAAAGTTAATCGAACAAATGTTCGTTTTTATTGTAGCACGGTCCGCCGGAAATGTCAAGCGGAACGTGTCCATATTTTCGGACAGGCAGGAATTGACAGGTTTGTCGCACTGAGGTGCGACAAACAGTCGTCAGTCGTTAGCAGCGGCGCTTTGCGCCGCAGTCGTTGGAAATGCTGTTTTTCATAGGACCGTCCGGAGAACTTCTAACGACGAAACGGATAAAAACCAACGACCAGATCTGTACCAAATCCCTGTTTTCATGCGTGAATCGTGGGTTTTTACCGCCGTTTGGTTGACATCAAATTCCGGGTGTGTTAAAATTTGTGTGAAACTATGTCGTTTCGGGAGGAAATGCTATGCGAAAGGTTCATATCGTTACCTACACCCACTGGGACCGGGAGTTCCGCTGGGAATTTGAGCGCACGCGGATGCGCCTCGTAGACCTGTTCGACCATCTGTTCGAGATCATGGAGCAAAAGCCCGACTACCGTTCGTTCCTGTGCGACGGCCAGCTCACGCTGATCGAGGACTATCTGGAGATCCGTCCGGAGATGAAGGAGAAGGTCAGGCAGTTCGTGCAGGCGGGGCGGCTGGAGATCGGCCCGTGGTTCACGCTGCCGGACTGCGCCCCCATCCAGGGCGAAAGCGTGGTGCGCAACATCCAGTACGGCGTGAAGAAGAGCGCCGAATACGGCGACCCGCTGAAATGCGGCTACAACGTGTTCTCCTTCGGGCAGATCGGCCAGCTGCCGCAGATCTACGCCGATTTCGATATCGACAACATCGTGTTCTATAAATACATGGACCCGAAGAAGTCCAAATACCACGAGTTTATCTGGGAAGCGCCGGACGGCACCCGGGCGCTGGCCTCGCATTTAGGCCCGGAGGCCCGCTGGAACTTCTTCTTTGCCGGGCACATCCCGATCGTCTACGACAAGGACGCGTGGGACAAGCGCTGGCAGTACACGTGGGGGGAGCTGGGCAAGGTGTTCCACACCGCGAACCCTGACGACTACGGCTGGTTCTACGACATTCTGGACCCGGAGACCTCCTACCACCCGGAGAACCTGCGCTTCGGCATGGAGCGCGCGCTGAAGACCGTGGAGGGCACCGCCGCGCCGGACTGCGTGCTGATGTTCGAGGGCACCGACTTCACCGAGCCCCACCCGCTGACGCCGGAGATCATCAAAGCGCTGCAGCAGGAGTATGAGGGCGAATTGGAGATCGTCCACTCCACGCTGACCGACTACCTGACCGAGCTGAAGGAAAAACTGAAGGACCGCACCGACCTCGACGTGGTGAAGGGGCCCATGCGCGACGGCCCGGTGGGTTCCATCCACACGGACGTGTTCTCCACCCATCCGGAGGTCATGATTGAGAACTCTCACGCGGAAAACACCGTGATCCGCTACGCCGAGCCGCTGTCCGCCTTCGCGTGGAAATACGGCCTCGCCAGATACCCCGACACGTATCTCGAAAAGCTGTGGAAGCTGCTGTTCCAGAGTCACGCCCACGATTCCATGCACGGCCTCGGCCCCGTCACGCTGGCGGAGGGAGAGGTCTCCCGCCTGAAGCAGGCCGCCATCATCGGCAAGGGGCTGGAGCGCAAGGGGCTGGAAGCCATCACGAAAGAGATCAATACCGAGCGCTTCACCGATACCGAATACTTCCTCGCGGTGCATAACCCCTCCTCCTTCCCCCGCAGCGAGGTGGCGGAGGCCTACGTGGATATCCCCGCGGGCGTGATCCTGAAATACCTCGTTATCGAGGACGCGGACGGCAACCCCGTGAAGGTGCAGGAGGCGGAGCGCTGCAACAACGTCCGCGCGGGCATCTATCACCCCAGAAGCCGCAATATGCCCTTCTACTGCACCAAGGTGCACGTGTTCTTCGAGGCGAAGGAGATCCCCGCCATGGGCTACAAGACCTATAAGATCAAGTGGGCGGAAAAGAACGAGTATCCCTATCCCCACGAGGACTGGGACGCGCCGCGTATTCTGGCGAACAATATGCTCTCCGGCGTCAATCAGGCGGAAAACGAATATATCCGCGTGAAGATCGCCCCGGACGGCACCGCCACGGTCACCGACAAGCTGACGGGCAAGGTCTATTCCGGCCTCAACTACTTCATGGATATGGGCGACAAGGGCAACATGTGGACCTACGACAACCTGCCCTGCGATAAGATCATTTCCTCCGTCGGTGAAAAGGCGGAGGTGGCGGTGTCCGTCAACGGTCCGCTGGCGGTGAAGTTTACGGCGAAGCTGACCATGAAGCTGCCCGCCCGGTACGATTTTGCCAACCAGCGCCGCAGCAACGAGACGGTGGATATGCCCGTCACGGTCGAATATACGCTGAAAAAGGGCTCAAAATATCTGGAAGTGGTCACCGCCATCGACAACAAGGCCCGGGACCACTATTTCAAGGTCTGTATGCCCACGGGCCTGCACGCCGAAAAGACCTGGGCGGAGGGCTCCTTCATGGTGACGGCGTTCCCGGTGCGCCCGTCGGATGACGGGGAGGTGCGGGGCAGCGAGCTGGCCCGCCACCCGGCGCAGCTGTGGTACGATCTGGCGGACGATGCCAACGGCTTTGCGGTGCTGACCGACGCCACCAAGGATTATGAAATTTTAGAGGACTGCGGCGAGCAGACGCTGGCCATGGGGCTGGTCCGCTCCACAAGGCTGCGCATCCCCTGCGACAACCGGCTGTGGATGGAATACCCCGGCGACGAATCCAGCCAGTCCCTGCGTTCCTTCACCTACCGCTACGCCTTCCTGCCCCACACGGGCCAATGGGAGGAGGCAGGCCTCTACAACGAGGCGCTGGCGTTCAACGCGCCGCTGAAGGTGTGCGAGTTCGGGCGGCAGAACGGCATGTTCGGCGCGGAAAAGAGCTTTCTGCGCATCGACGGTGACAATCTGGTGCTCAGTTCCGTCACCAAGACGGAGGAGGGCGCCGTCAGCGTGCGGCTTTATAACCCCACGGACCACGCCGTTGCGGGTACGCTGACCTTCGGCTTCGATATCGCGCAGGGCGCCTCCGTTCGGCTGGACGGCGAGGTGCGCGAGACGCTGCCCGCGGTGGGCAACGCCGTGGCGCTGAACGTGGGCAGAGGCAAGATCGTGACGATCGAGGTAAAATAATGCGCGCCATAGAATCAAGCGAATTCTTTACGGTGGGTAAGGACGGGGTCAAAGCCATCCTTACCCCCGACGACAGAAAAATAGATCTGATACAGTTTGAGGACAAGACCTTGTGCTGCGTCAAAAGCGGGCTGGGTTATCCCGCCATCTATCCTCTGCGGGAGACGCGCTTCGAGCCGAAGGCCGAGGCCATCCTGATGGATCTGGACGGCACCTCCGTCCATTCGGAGCAATTCTGGATGTGGGTGATCGAGCAGACCACCGCCCGGCTGCTGGGCAAAAGCGATTTCAAGCGCGAACAGGAGGACGAGCCCTTCATCTCCGGCCACTCCGTTTCAGAACATCTGCAGTACATGATCGACAAGTATTGTCCCGGCGGAGCGCTCGCCGAGGCAAGGAAATACTATTTCGAGATCGTCAACCACGAGATGGCGGAGATCATGGCGGGGTGCGGCAAGCAGGACGCCTTCACCCCTGCGCCGCATCTGAAAGAGTTTCTTTTGACTTTGAAAAAAGAAGGGGTCAAGATCGGCCTCGTCACCAGCGGCCTGTACGAAAAGGCCATGCCGGAGATCGTCTCGGCCTTCCGGCAGCTCGACATGGGCGATCCCGTTGACTTCTACGACAGCATCATCACCGCGGGGCAGGCGCTTCGCCCGGGCCAGACCGGCACGCTGGGGGAGCTGGAGCCCAAGCCCCATCCGTGGCTGTACGCGGAGGTGGCGAAGGTGGGACTGAACATGCCTTTCGAGCGTCGACACAAGGTCATCGGCGTGGAGGATTCCTCCGCGGGCGTGGTGTCCATCAGGCTGGCCGGTTTTTCCTGTATCGGCGTTTCCGGCGGCAACATCGACAAGGCCGGGATCGGCGAGTTGTGTGATTACCGCGCCGAAGGGCTGATGGAAATACTGGATATCATTCTGTGAATCACGGCGGTCCCGTCCGACGGGGCGCAAACTTTCCCCGCGGGACCGCGTTGTGTTTTATTCGCAGGGCGCGGACAGGTTTTATGAAAAAAATGTTTACACAGGCGTGAATGTTTAGTATAATACTATTCTAATGACAACGACGGTGGGGGAGTACGAATGAAAATCAACGCCTATATGCCCGCAAGGATCGTCAGCGGGAAGAACTGCGTCGCGGATAATGCCGCGCTGCTGTCGCGTCTCGGAAAAAAATGCCTGATCGTGACCGGCGGCGGCTCCGCGGATAAAAGCGGCGCGCTGGCGGACTGCGTTTCCGCGCTGGAAAGCGCCGGTATCGCGTACGAACGCTACGGAAAGATCGCGCCCAATCCCACTGTGGAGAGCTGCTTTGAGGCGGGTACGATGGCCCGGGAATGCGGGGCGGATCTTATCGTCGGCATCGGGGGCGGTTCCGCGCAGGACGCTGCCAAGGCGGTGGCGATCTTTGCCGCGAATCCCGACATGCGTCTCATGGATATCTATACCAGAACGATCCCTGCCAAACGGCTGCCGCTGGCGCTGATCGGCACCACAGCGGGCACCGGCAGCGAGGTTACGGGCGTCAGCGTGCTGACCAACGGCGCTACGGGCCGCAAAAAGAGCATCTCCGGCGCGGACTGCTACGCCGACGTTTCCTTCTGCGATTACCGCTACACGCTTTCCGTGCCGTTCGATACCACGGTCTCCACGGCGTTGGACGCCTACTGCCATGCGGCGGAGGCGTATCTGGCGACCTCCTGTAATGATCTGACCGCGCTGTATGGGCTGAAGGCGATCGAAATGCTCCACGGCTTTGTCGGCGCGCCGTCCCCGGACGCGTTGACGGAGGGGCTGCGGGAGAAACTGTATATTGCCTCGATCTACGCAGGGCTTGCCATCAACATCTCCGGCACGGATTTTCCCCACACGGTGGGCTATTATCTGACGGAAAACTACGGCGTGCCCCATGGGAAGGCCTGCGCCGTGTTCATGCCGGTGCTGATCGGGCGGGCGAAAAAATACTGCCCCGAGAAGCTCGGCGCGATCGAAGCGATCACGGGATATGAAGCCTCGGAAATGGCGGCGCGGATCAAGGCGGCTGCCGCCGTGGACGTAACGATCAGCAGGGAAGAGGCTGAAACGGTGGCGCAGCGGTGGTCTGCCGGCGTGAAGAATTTTGACCGCAGCCCCGGCGGGTTTACCGTTGCCGACGCGGCGGACGCTCTGGCGGGAGTTTAGGCAGCAGGCAGTAGGCAGTAGGAATAGACTGATACAAAGATTAAAGGTAAGAGCTATGATTTATTTTACGGGAGATATTCACGGCGACGCGGAGAGGGTGAGCAAAAACGCCTTAAGTATGATGAAACCGGGCGACACCCTGATCATCTGCGGCGACTTCGGCTTTATCTGGGATAACGCCAAGCCCGAACGCAAAACGCTGCGCTCGCTTGCCAGGCGGCGTTATAATATCTGCTTCGTGGACGGTACCCACGAGAATTTCGACCTGCTGAATTCTTATCCGGTGACGGAATGGAACGGCGGCAAGGTTCATAAGATCGCCAAAAATATCTACCATCTGATGAGGGGCCAGCTGTTTACCATTGAAGGAAAAACGATCTTCACTATGGGCGGCGGGGAGGACCCGGAGATGGAGCTGGATGAAAACGACGACGTGTCGCTTCACAAGGAGATCCCCACCGCGCAGGAGCTGATGAACGGCGTGGCCGCGCTGGAAAGCTGCAAGTATAAAGTAAATTACATCGTTACACACGAGCCGCCGGCCAAAACGCGGGATTTTCTGCTGCTGTCTTCCGGTAAATCGCTGCGCGTCACTTCCCTCGGCGCGTATTTCGACGAGCTTTCGCAACAGGCGGAATACGGTAAATGGCTGTTCGGCAGCATGCATATCGACCGGTTCATCTCCGGCAACCAGATCGCCCTGTTCCGGAATATCGTGGCGGGGAAAAACAGGCTATAGGCAATAGCGGAAGCGGTGCGCCGCTGCCGGTGGCAGATAAAGGCGCAGCGCTGACGTGAGCAAACACAGAGGATTGCGAAGCGCTCCAAGCGAGCAAGCAGACAATGTTTGCGAGGTAAAGATAGGCAGCAGTTAATAGTAAGAATGGTATTTTTGAAACGAAATAGGGTTATGAAACTGAAGAGAACGATCACGTTGATTATCGCGTTTGTCCTTTGTTGCGGGCCGCTTTTGCTGCCCGTAAGCGCGGCGTACAATTCCGAGGTGGACGTGGACGCCAATATCGCGTATCTTATCAGTCTGGACAAGGACAATACGGTGATCTACGACAAAAACTCCGAGGTCCGTTATGACCCCGCCGCCATTGTGAAGATCGTGACGGGCATCATCGTGATCGAAAACTGCTCCAATCTGGATCAGATCATCGAAGCGCCCTATGATTCCGTCGTTTCCGTGCTGGGTACAGGCAGCAGCACGGCCGCCATTTCCGCGGGCGAGGAAATGAGCATCCGCGACCTGTTGTACTGTATGCTGGTGTATAACGCGGCGGACGCGGCGCAGATCCTTGCCGACTATATTACGGAGGACCGGGACGCCTTTGTCGCCATGATGAACGATCTGGCGGCGCGGCTTGGTTGCGTAAACACTCACTTTACCAACGCCGTCGGCTATGACGATTCCGACCAGTACACCACAGCCCGGGAGATCGCCGCCATTTATTATTACTGCGTCAGTAACCCTGTCTTTGACGAGATCATCTCCACCGACTATTTCGAGGTGGAGCCTACCAATAAATACGGCTACACCCGTTATTTCAAAACCACCAACGGACTGATGAACAACAATATTTCGGACTATTATCTGAAGTACGTCAGATCCGGTAAATCCGGCGTTGCGGGGGACAACGGCTGCAACAGCGTTTCCATCGCCTCCAAGGACGGATATAACTATTTGTGTGTCGTTATGGACGCGCCCTACGCCGACTGCGACGACGATAAAGTGGACGAGAATATGTCCTTTGTCAGCGCCAAAAAACTGTATCAATGGACCTTCGACAACATCCGGCTGCGTATCGTGGCAAGCACGTCGCAGTATGTGACGGAGGTCAAGGTGAAGCTTTCCAGCGAATACGACTACGTCAGCCTTGTGCCGGCGGAGGAGATCAGCGCGCTGGTGCCCGCCGGCGTGAACGCCGAAAGCCTGCTGCCGGAGCCCATCCCGGAGCTGACGTCGGATGTGGTGAAGGCGCCTGTCCATAAGGGCGATATCCTCGGACGGGCCACCATCAAATACGCCGGCGAGGTGGTGGCGGAGGTGGACCTTGCCGCCGCTTTCGACGTGCGTCCCAATCTGCTGAAATGGTGTTGCGATCTGCTGCTTTCTCTGCTGAAAAGCACCGTGTTCCGCATTATCTTCATCGTGGCGCTGGCCGTGGCCGTGATCTACGAGCTGATGGTTTTCCGCGGCGGCAGAAGGGACAGAAAAAAGAGCAGCGTAAGGCCTGTCAGTCGAAAAAAGTGATTTGAATAGATCGACAGAAACAACAGGGGGAAGATACCATGGATAAGAGATCAAAATACGCCGCGCTGATCGGAATGGGAGCCGCGCTGGCTTCTCTGCCGGTACGGGCGGCGTTGTACAGACCCGAAAAGGTGAACGGCGGGACGCTGCCCGACGAACAAGTCGATCTGGAGCGTTACCGCAAAAACCTGAGTGACGCTATCCGGATCAAAACCATCGCTTCGGACGACGCGGAAAAGACGGACTGGGCGCCTTTTGACGAGTTCCACGAGCTGCTGCGGGAGCGCTATCCGCTGATCCATGAAAAGCTGGAGCTGAAAGAATTCGGCCGCGGGAGTCTTCTGTTCCGCTGGCACGGCAGCGATCCCTCCCTTGACCCCATCGCGTTGCTTGCCCATCAGGACGTGGTGCCCGTTTCGGAAGGGACCGAGGACGACTGGGAGCATCCCGCCTTTGAAGGTCACGACGACGGGGAGTTCATCTGGGGCCGCGGGGCGCTGGATATGAAAAATCATCTGATCGCCGTGATGGAGGCCGTGGAAGATCTGCTGGCGGAGGGTTTCGCTCCGGTGCGCGACGTGTACCTGTGCCTTGGCCATAATGAGGAGGTCATGTGCTCTGTGGATAACGGCGCCGTGATAATGTGCAATTATTTCGAGGAGCAGGGGATCCATCTGGACTGCATCATCGACGAGGGAGGCGCCATCCTGCCCGTCAATATCGGCGGTGTGATCCATAAAAATCTGGCGGGCATCGGCGTGGCGGAAAAGGGTTACGCGGACTTTGAGGTGGCCGTCACCGCCAAGGGCGGCCATTCGTCGCAGTCGCCCAACCACACCGCGATCGGCAAGCTGGCGGATGTGATCAAGGATATCGAGAACCATCAGTTCAAGGCGGAGTTGACGCCCATGATGATGGAGCTGTTCGATAAGATCGGCCGCAACTGCAGCTTCCCGGTGCGTATGGTCACTTGTAATATCAAGCTGCTGAAGCCTCTCATTAAAAAAGCGATGACCTATATCCCGCCGGCGGCCAGCATGATCCGAACTACTACCGGCGTTACCATGGCCAGCGGCAGCCCGGCGCCCAACGTACTTCCTCAGCGGGCCAGCGTCAACGTCAATTTCCGTATCTTCCCCGGTGAAACGGTGGAGGACGTGGAAAAGCATCTGCGCAAGGTGATCCGCAACAAAAACGTTGAGATCAGCCTGCGGCCCGGCTGGAAAAACCCGTCGAAGATCTCTCCGCGGGATTCCCGCTGCTTCAAGGCGCTGGAAGAGATCTGCGTTTCCATGGACCCGGACAACATCGTCGCGCCCTATCTGGTAATGGGCGGCACGGATGCCTGCCATTACGAGGCGGTGTGCGAGAACATCTACCGGTATTCGCCGTTCCCCGTCAGTACCGCATTGTTGTTGACGGTACACGGTACCAATGAACGTATACCGATCGCCTCCATGGCGGTCGGCGTGGCGTTCTTCAAACGGTACGTCAGACGGCTGTCTCTGCCGTGATTTGTCATGCTGCGCTCCGCGCAGCGGGCGGCGAGAAATAGATAAGGTGCACAAAATTTTATAATTGAATTTGCCACATCATACCAATTTTCAGATTCCTGTTGATTTATCGGCAGGAATCGTTTATAATTTATTTGCATAATTATTTGCAAAATATAATAAAAAAGTGAGGGTGTTTCATCATGGGACTTATTAAAGCTGCAATGGGCGCCGTAGGCGGCGTTCTTGCCGATCAGTGGAAGGAATTCTTCTATTGCGAAGCTCTTCCGAAGGAAGTGCTGGTCACCAAGGGCGTCAAGCGTACCGGCGGCCGTTCCTCCAACACCAAGGGCTCCGACAACATCATTTCCAACGGCTCCGGCATCGCGGTGGCTGACGGCCAGTGCATGATCATCGTGGAGCAGGGAAAGGTGGTTGAAGTCTGCGCCGAGCCCGGCGAATTCACCTACGATACATCCACCGAGCCCAGCATCTTTACGGGCAATTTGGGCGATTCGCTGCGCGAGACCTTCAAGCAGGTCGGAAGACGTTTCACCTACGGCGGCGACACCGGCAAGGATCAACGTGTGTATTATTTCAACACCAAGGAACTGATCGACAATCTGTTCGGCACGCCCAATCCCATTCCGTTCAGCATCAAGGATAACGATACCGGCTTCAAACTGCAGACCAGCGTGAAGTGCTCCGGCACCTATTCCTATAAGATCGCGGACCCGCTGCTGTTCTACACCAACGTGTGCGGCAACGTGACTGACGAGTACCGTCGCGACGAGATCGACCACATGCTGAAGAGCGAGTTCATCAGCGCGCTGATGCCCTCCTTCGGCAAGCTGTCCGCCCTCGGCATCCTGCCCAGCGAACTGCTCACCCACACCACCGAGCTGGAGGACGCTCTCAACGAGACGCTTTCCAACAAGTGGGGTGAACTGCGCGGTCTGAAGATCGTCACCGTGGCCTTCACCAACGTGAACATCCCGGAAAAGGATCTGGAGCGCCTGCAGGAGTATCAGAACGATATCATGTACAACAACGGCGCTGCTGCCCGCGGCGGCCTGGTAAGAGGCATGAAGCAGGGCATGATGGACGCCGCCAACAACCCCAACGGCGCCATGGCCGGTATCATCGGCATGAACGGTATGATGGCTTCCGGTATGAACATGATGGGCGCCATGGGCGGCATGGGCGGCTTCAACGAGCAGCCCTATCAGGCCCAGCAGCCCGCTCCGGCGGCCCCCGCCGCCCCCGCGGCTGACAGCTGGAAGTGTGCCTGCGGCGCTACCGTGACCGGCAACTTCTGTCCCCAGTGCGGCGCGAAGAAACCTGCCCCCGCCCCGGCGGACGGCTGGAAGTGCCCCGTCTGCGGCGCTGTGGCTACCGGTAATTTCTGTCCCCAGTGCGGAGCGAAGAAGCCCGCCCCCGCTGCCGAAGAAGGCTGGACCTGCGCCTGCGGCGCGGTGAATAAGGGAAAGTTCTGCCCCCAGTGCGGCGCGAAGAAGCCGGAGGGCGCACCGCTTTATAAGTGCGACAAGTGCGGCTGGGAGCCGGAAGACCCCCACAACCCGCCCAAGTTCTGCCCCCAGTGCGGCGATCCCTTCAACGAGGGCGACGTGCAGTAATCGGCCGGGCAGATACCTGAAAGGAGAATTACCATGGCTATGTTTGAAAAGAAGTTCTGTGATTTCTGCGGGGAAAAGATCGGTCTGTTGGGCAACCGCAAGCTGGAAGACGGCAATATGTGCAAGGACTGCGCCTCGCATATTTCTCCCTTCCTGACCGACCGCAGACGTACCACTGTCGCGGAGATGAAGGAGCATCTGGCGTACCGCGAGGCCAATAAGGCCAAGATCCAGGCCTTCCGCCCCACCGAGACCTACGGCAACACCACAAAGGTCTATATCGACAGAAGCGCCGGCACGTTCGTCGTCAGCAGATCCAGCAATTACGTTTCCGCCAACGCGGACGTGATCCCGCTGTCCGAGGTCTCCAACGTCGAGATTAATATCGACGAGGACAAAGACGAGATTTACATGGACGTCAACGGCCAGAAGCAGAGCTACAACCCCAGAAGATATAAGTATGAGTATACTTTTGAGATCAAGATCTATGTGTCCGACAGATGGTTCTCCGAGATCGAGTTCCGTCTGTCCGACCAGAAGCCGGAAAGCCGCTTCGACGAGCTGTATCACCGTCTGGAGGCGCAGGCTTATGAGATCAAGTCCGCGCTGACCGGCGTGGCGGCGTATCCCCAGCAGGGCGGCTTCCAGCAGCCGGGCTTCGCCGCCGGAGGATTTGTTCAGCAGCAGGGCTTCCCGCAGCAGCAGGGGTTCCAGCAGGGATATCCCCAGCAGCAGGGCTTCCAACAGGGCTATCCGCAGCAGGGCTTCCAGCAGGGATATCCCCAGCAGCAGGGCTTCCAGCAAGGTTATCCCCAGCAGCAGGGCTATCCGCAGCAGGGATTCCAGCAGGGTTATCCCCAGCAGCAGCCCGGTTTCCAGCAGCAGGGCTTTGTCCAGCAGACAGGCTTCCAGCAGGCTGGTTATCAGGCCCAGCAGCCCATGCAGCAGGGCGCGCCCATGATCCGCTGCGATAAGTGCGGCTGGACCTCCATGGACCTGAATAACATCCCGCAGTTCTGCCCGAATTGCGGCGATCCGATCAACGCAAACGACGTCGTTAGATAAACGAGTCCATCTGACGCGACAGGCAGCCGGGATGAAAACTGCGCTGCCTGTCCTTTTCAAAAGGAGCTGATGATATATGCCCGGAATGAATGAATATAAATGCCCGTGCTGCGGCGGCGCCATCGCCTTCGACAGCTCGCTGCAGAAGATGCGTTGCCCTTACTGCGACACCGAGTTCGAAATGTCGACGCTGCTGTCCTACGATCAGGCGCTGCAGGCGGATGCCAACGACGAGATCCATTGGGAAGAGACCGCCGGTACGGAATGGCAGCCCGGTGAAACAGAGGGGATGCGCGTGTATCTGTGCAATTCCTGCGGGGGTGAGATCGTGTGCGATGAGAACACCGCCGCCTCCAAATGCCCTTACTGCGACAACCCCGTTGTGATGACGGGACAGTTCCGCGGCGCGCTGAAGCCGGATTACGTGATCCCCTTCAAGCTGGATAAAAACGCCGCCAAGGCCGGCCTGCGGCAGCATTTCAAGGGCAAAACGCTGCTGCCCAAGGTGTTCAGCAGCGAGAACCATATCGACGAGATCAAGGGCGTTTATGTGCCATTCTGGTTGTTTGACGCCGACGTCAACGCCAGCATCCGCTACCGCGCCACCCGCACCCGTCACTGGAGCGACCGGAATTACGATTATACGGAGACCAGTTATTTTATGGTCAACCGCGGGGGCTCCGTCGGCTTCGACAGGATCCCGGTAGACGGTTCCTCCAAGATCGACAACGACCTGACGGAATCCGTGGAACCTTTTAATTTCGCGGAGGCGGTGAATTTCCAGACTGCCTATCTGGCGGGGTATCTGGCAGATAAGTACGATGTGACAGCGGAGCAGAGCGCCGCCCGTGCCAACGAGCGTGTGAAGGCCAGTACGGAGCAGGAATTTGCCAAGACCGTGCAGGGCTATGAAACCGTAGTGCCGGAGAACTCCAACCTGCAGGTATTCAACGGCAAGGCAAAATACGCGCTGTATCCCATCTGGCTGCTCAATACCACGTGGAACGGGAAAAAGTATACCTTCGCCATGAACGGACAGACCGGCAAGTTCGTGGGCGACCTGCCCGTGGATAAGGGCAAGCTGAACAAGATCCGGTTCCTGGTCGGCCTTGGCGTCGCCGCGGCGGCGTTTGCCGTCCAGTACATCATCTGGCTGCTGTAAGGAGGTGCGGAAATGATGAAAAAACGTGTTTGGGCGGTCCTGACCGCCGCGATCCTTGTAATCGTTTTCTGCCTTCCCGCGCTGGCGGCCGCGCTTCCGCTTTCCGCGGGCGACGATGTGCTTCTGATCGCTTCCGGCGAGCATCCCGCGCGGTTGGTGGATAACGCCGATCTGCTGACGGATTCAATGGAGCAATTGCTGCTCGCCAAGCTGGACGAAGTCAGCGAACGCCAGAATTTCGACGTGGTGGTCGTTACAGCCTCCACCATCGACGGCAAATCCCCCATGGCTTACGCCGACGATTTCTTTGATTACAACGGCTACGGCAAGGGAGTGGACAGAAGCGGCGCGCTGCTGCTGATCAGCATGGAGGACCGTGACTGGTGGATCAGCACCCGCGGCTACGGCATCACGGCGCTGACCGATTTCGGCATCCAGAAGATCGGCGAGGATATGATCCGCGACGGCCTCTCCGACGGCGACTACTACGAAGCGTTCGTCACGTTCGTGAAGGACTGCGACAGCTATGTGACGCAGGCGAAGAACGGAACGCCCGTGGATAAAGGCACCTATAAGGAGCCCTTCCCGTTTGTAAAACGGATCGGCGTTTCCGCGATCATCGGTCTGATCGTTTCTCTGGTCGTCGGAAGTACCCTCAAGGGAAAAATGAAGACGGTGAGAGCTGCCAAAGCCGCCGCGGAATATACGCGTCCCGGCAGCTTTTATCTTCGCGATCAAAGCGACGTATTCCTGTATAATCAGGTGACCCGTACGGCCAAGCCGCAGGAGACCCGTTCCGGCGGCGGAGGCAGCAGCACGCATACCTCATCTTCCGGCGCGTCACACGGAGGCGGCGGAGGAAAATTCTGACGCGGAACGCGCTTTCAACGGTCTTGTTCTGTTGCGGAACGAGACCGTTTTTTCATGTTGTTTGCAGCTTTATGCGTTATTCTTTGCTTGACTTCACTTCCGTAATGGATTAGAATTAACACATAAGGGAATTTCATAACAGGAGGACTGATATCATGGCAGTGGAAAGAGACGTATTCGGTGAGCTGAACGGCAAGCCCGTGTACCGTTATACCATTACAAACAACAACGAAAACAGCGTCGGCATCATCACGCTGGGCGCAACGCTGCAGTCCATCGTGCTGAAGGATAAAAACGGCGCGGCGAGGGATATCCTGCTGGGCTTTGACACCGTGGAAGGGTATATGACGTTGTCCAATTATCAGGGCGCTACGGTGGGACCCGTGTGCAACCGCATCGGCGGCGCTTCATTTATGATCGGCGAAAAGAAATACGAGCTGACGGCGAACGAGAAGGACGTCACCTGCCTTCACTCCGGCGGTGAGTTCAGTTTTACATTGTGGAACGCCGTTGTCGTTGACGCGGACGCGGTGGAATTCAGCTATGTCAGCCCGGACGGAGTCAACGGCTTCCCGGGAGAAACGAAAACGACGGTGCTGTTCACCTTCGGCGACGACGACGCGCTGCGCATCCGCTACCGCGCGGTATCTGACAGAGATACGTTCCTCAACCTCACCAATCACGCCTATTTCAATCTGAACGGTTATGACGCGGGTACGATCCTTGACCATGAAATGCGCATCAACGCGGATTTTATTACCGCCGTGGACAGCTTCAGCATCCCTACCGGTGAACTGATGTCGGTGGAAAACACGCCCTTCGATTTCCGTGTCGCCAAAAAGATCGGAAAAGAGATCGAAGCGGATCACGCCCAGTTGGCCCTTACCGGCGGTTATGACCACAACTTCTGCCTGAACGGCTGCGACGGCACGCTGAAGGAGGCGGGCTGTGTTTCATCGGAAGACAGCGGCCTGAAAATGAAGTTTTACACCACGCTTCCCGGCGTGCAGTTCTACGCTGGCAACTATCTGGGCGGCCGCCCGGGAAAGGAAGGCAAACCCATGGAAAAGCGCACCGGCTTTTGCCTGGAAACGCAGTTTTATCCCGATACGCCCAATCAGCCCTCCTTTCCGTCCTGTTTTTTCAAGGCAGGGGAAGCGTATTCCTCTGAAACGGTATACGAATTCGGGCTGATCTGATGCACGAAACACAAAATATACAAATATCATCTTGACATTTTGCCTTATATAGTATAAAATATTTTTATTAAGATGGTTTATTGTATGGTTTTCGGAGGTATTCACCGTGAATAACAGATGGGGAAAGACGGTCATCGCCGTCCTGTGTTCTTTGGTGATCTGCTGCAGTCACTGCCTTTGGGCTTCCGCGGCTCTTTTCGCGTTTGAAACGCAGTTTGAGCACGAGTCCGCAGACGTGGCCTGGCTGACCGATCTCGTTTTCAAGGAGGATCTGTCCTCTGTGGACGGGCTT
Source organism: Clostridia bacterium (assembly GCA_017428085.1). Classification (GTDB taxonomy): domain Bacteria; phylum Bacillota; class Clostridia; order Oscillospirales; family Acutalibacteraceae; genus RUG806. The sequence continues at coordinate 124,622 of JAFRRP010000025.1, forward strand.
GCCCAGAACTGCAGGCTGGTGGCAAAACCGGAAACTCCCTATACCGAGACCTCCGACAGCTTTGCGGAGGAAGTCAGTTATTACTGCTCCCTTTACAATCTCAATCAGGGCGCGCAGCGCTCCGCGTATATTTATTTCTTCGACGTGCTCAGCAGCCAGGGCGGCGGACTTGCGGCAGGCGAGATCAGCGACGACGATATCCGCGTTTATTTGGAAAGCGTGGGGATCGAATATCCCGACGATCCGGATTCCGACGAGCTGATCCTGGCCCGCGCGCTGTACGCGGCAATGGCAAGCGGCGCGTTTTCCGGCGTCACCTCCGGCGCATCGCTGGAGGAGGTGGCTGTGGAGTATCTCGCCAATCTTACCGGCGTGAATATCGAAACGCTGCGTGAATGGATGCCCGATGAAAGCGTGCTTTCTTTGGACGCCTATATTCTCGCTGCCTCCAGGCTGGCCCTGTGGACCAACGGCTACGATGTGGACGAGGATACGAACGAGGATGATGTGTTCCGTCTGGTAGCGGTCATGACTATCGAGCAGTTGGGCATTTCCGCCGACAGCTCTCTTTCCTTCGATCAGTTGAAATACAAGTTCATGGCGGCGATGCTGGGCAAAAAGTACGGCGTAGCTGTTGACGCGGACCGTCTGGCCGAAGCCATTTCCGACGGGGAAGCCGCTTATTATATACTGCAGCTTCTGGGCCGCGATCACGGCGTGTCCGTCCGACATGACAACAGTGATTATCAACAGGCCTTCGATCTGGTGGCGGACAATACCGGCGTGTTCGACGTGGAGGAAGGCGAGTTCTACGCGGATATCTATTATTATGAACTGACGCTCAACTTCAAGCGTTCCAGCATCTGGATCTATCCCACGGCTTACGTGTCCGGCGATTCCGCCTACGACGTGTCCATCGACGTGAACGGCGTCGGCGTACGCAACGGGTATTATACCGAGATTTCGGTCGATCCCGATAAGCCCACTCAGACGCTGGCGGTCAGAGTGACCGCGTCTTCCGCGAAGAAGTCCTCCGAATGCGTCTATTACATCGATCTGCATCAGGGTTCGCAGGAAAAACCGAAGACGCAGAAACCCTCCGACGGTATGAACGTCAACCCGTTTATTTCCTCGGAGTCGCTGGTCTCACAGATCATGGCGTCCTTCGGGTTGGATACCTCCGTAGTGTCCTATCTCGGTACGGCGCTGTATTCTTTCGCCCTGCCCACCCAAAGCGTGATGACCTGTATTTCTCCCTCGTTCGACGCCGAAACGCTGTTTTCTGACGATGCGCAGAGCGTTGCCGTTGAGACGGCTCAGGTACTTTCCGACGAGGAGTATAAAGCGGTGCTGGATCAGATCGGCAATCTGGCTGACGTTAGTATCAAGGGGATCGACGGCACCACCTTGACCGAAGAGGCGGAAGATTTCCGCCTGGCGGATTATATCACTTTCAAGTATTGATTTTATCATAATCGGTTTTGTTGGGGAAAGAGATAAATAAGAGAGGTGAAAAAACGGAAGCAAGCGGATGAACGCGCGTTGCTTCCCGTAACAGCGATGAATGAAAAGATCCTGATCGTAGACGACGATGAGAACATCTGCGAACTGCTGCGCTTATATCTGTCCAAGGAAGGGTTCCAGCCGGTGATCGTCAACGACGGTCTTGCGGCGGTGGACAGCGTTGCCTCCGTAAAGCCCTCGCTGATCCTGTTGGACGTGATGCTGCCCAAACTGGACGGATGGCAGGTATGCCGCAAGATCCGTCAAAGCAGCGATATCCCGATCATCATGCTTTCCGCCAAGGGCGAGACCTTTGATAAGATCCTCGGGTTGGAGCTGGGCGCCGACGATTACATCGTCAAGCCCTTTGAAACGAAAGAGGTGGTCGCCCGTATCAAGGCCGTGCTGCGCCGCACTTCCGTGCCAGTGACGGAATCTGTCAAAGAGGTGAGCTACGAAAACCTTTCGGTCAACATTTCCAACTACGAGATGAAGGTCCGCGGGGTACATGTGGACGCGCCCCCCAAGGAGCTGGAACTGCTGTTCCATCTGGCCAGCAATCCCAACCGGGTTTTTACCCGCGATCAGCTGCTGGACGAGGTCTGGGGATTTGATTATTACGGGGATTCCCGAACGGTGGACGTACATATCAAGCGTTTGCGGGAAAAGCTGGAGGGCGTTTCCGACAAATGGGAACTGAAAACCGTCTGGAGCGTCGGATACAAATTTGAAACGCACTGAAACCGGGGGAGCGGACAGCTCCCTCGTTCCTTTCACTTGCATTCCGGAGAAATGATATGGCGGTATTGAAGAAAAGAAGATTTAAGTCCATGTTCTGGAGGTCGTTTGCTCTGATCGTCGTGATCGTGCTGTTCAGCTTGCTAATCTCCGGTGTTTTTCTGTTGGCGCTGAGCAGCAGCTATTGGAAAGAGCAAACGCTCAACCGACTGATGAATGAAGCGAAGAATCTTTCTGCCAACGCGGAGCTTGTGATGGATAGTTTTTCCGCAGACCCCATGATCGACGATACAAGGCTTGCCGAAGCCATGCGGTATGCCGTGCAGACGGTGGAAAAAACCGCCGAATGCGACGTGCTTTTGGTGAACCTGAACGGTCTTGTCGTCCTGTGCGGCGACAATCCTATGGATGCAGAAAGCGCCGGGCTTTATACTTGTGAAAAGCATGCCGGGATGCGGTTGGACGATGAGTTGATGGAACTGCTGCGAACTTCCGAAAACGGCGGGTATTCCGGAGACGTATCTTTGAAAAATCCCGATGACGATTATCTTCTTGCCTGCGATACGATATATCGTGAGAGAGAGCCCTCCTATTTCGTCATCCTGATGAAGCAAAAAGTGCTTGCGTTCAGATCCATCAGCAAGTACAGCGGCATGGTGGTTTTTTCCAGTACCATCGCCGTCGTCCTGTCCTTTTTCGCGGCTTATATCGTTTGTATCTGGATCGTACGTCCTTTGAAAAAAATCAGCGATGCCACCAACCGTTATGCGAAGGGAGAATTCAACTACCGTATTGACCCCAATGAAACCTATCTGGAGGTCAAGGATCTGGCGGATTCCGTCAACGGAATGGCAGAAAGCCTGGAACGGATCGAAGAATCCCGCAGCAACTTCGTCGCCAACGTTTCTCACGAGCTGAAAACTCCCATGACGATCATCAGCGGGTTTATCGACGGGATGCTGGACGGTACCATCGAGCCGTCGGAGCATGAGAAATATCTTTCCGTGGTTTCCGATGAGACGAAGCGTCTGTCCAAGCTGGTGGTGGATATGCTTAACATGTCCAAAATGGAGGCGGGGCGCCTTACTCTGAATGATTCCGACGTGGAACTGTCTTCGCTGCTGCTGAAGCTTGCTTTGCTGTTTGAGCAGCCCATCGAAGAAAAGAAGATCGCTTTGCTCGGTCTGGATACGCTTGAACGCACCGTGATCCGGGCGGATGAGGGGCTGATCAATCAGGTGTTTTACAATTTGCTGGATAACGCCGTAAAATTCACGCCGAAAAACGGTACGATCTCCGTGAATATGACCGCGAATAAAAAGAACGCGGTCGTTTCCATACGCAACACGGGCAAAGGCATCCCGGAAAAGGACCGCGCGCTGATTTTCGACCGGTTTTATAAGGTGGATAAATCACGCGGTATGGATTCCGGCAGTTTCGGCATCGGGCTTCCCATTGCCAAAAGCATCGTGGAACTGCATCACGGCTCTATCGGTATAAACAGCCGCGAAAATGAGTATACTGAATTTGTCGTGACGCTGCCTGTGCAGTTAAATGCGACGTAACGCGACATTTCTTTTCAAATTTAATTTTAATTTAAACTTTTCGCTTTAGAGTTACATCTGTAAAATATGGAACAGGAAGAAGGATCGATTGAGATGGAAGACTATGAGAACAACTCTTTCCGGGAAAACGCCTCCGGCGAAGCCGCTGAGAGTGAAAAAGGCTTTTCCGATAATGACAGAGAACGGACTGACGATCTGCAGGGCGCTTCCTCCGATGGGTATACGTACCATGCCGACGGAACATACAGCTACATTCGGCCGTCGGAGCAGAAGGCTGAACACGCAGCGCCGGAAAGCGAGCCTTCCGGTTACGTCAGCCAGCCTCCCGAGTACAGCGGTCAGCATACGGAAGCGTCTCAGCCGGCCGCGCCTTATGCGACGGAGCAGAACGCCGCTTATCCCGGGCAAAACGTCTCGCCGCGGTTTACGGGCGGCACTGCACAAAACGGCGGCTATCAGAACGGGCAGAACGGGCGTCCGACGGGCGCGCCTTACGGCGGCAACGGAGCGTATCCCTACGCCAATAATCCCTATCCTTACCGGAACGCGCAGCGCGGCTACGCATACGGCGAGAACGGAAACGGTCAAAAAAAGAGCAGCGGCGGCAAGATTTTCGGTATCGTTACCGGCGCGTTATGTCTGATCCTGATCGCAGCGCTTGTTGTCGTGATCGTTACCGGTAAAAAGAACGGCGTCAATGTGCCCGATACGGCGAACGCAGGCGTTTCCGACGAGGAAGCGACGGGCGGCGAGAACGCAAACGAGCTGGTGACGGCGGAAAGCCCGGAGGCGGTCGGGAAGACCGGAGCCAAAGGCGAACTGACCGCAAAGGAGATCTATCAGAAAGTGCTGGCCACCTCCGTGGGCGTGCTGGTCTACAATAAATCCGATTCTCTTGCGTCAGAGGGATCCGGCGTACTGTTCCAGCAGGATAACGACGGCAAATACACCTACGTCGTAACCTGCGCGCACGTGATCTCCGATGCAGACGTTACCATCATGGTGCAGATGCACGATGAGCAGCAATACAAAGCTGAGATCGTGGGCTATGATCACCGCACCGATATCGGCGTTCTGAAAATCGAGGCCGCCGGTCTGCAGTTGGCGGAGATCGGCGATTCCGACAAACTGGCGGTGGGCGATACCATATATGCCATCGGTAACCCCGGCGGTGTGGAGTTTGCCAACTCCTTTACCAGCGGCATGGTTTCCGCGCTTGACAGACCGGTCAATTCTTCTTCCTCCGGCTACACCATGGAGTGTATCCAGCACACCGCCGCCATCAACCCCGGCAACTCCGGCGGCGCGCTTGTTAACGTGTTCGGCCAGGTCATCGGCATCAACTCCATGAAGATCGTGGACGACGAGTATGAGGGCATGGGTTTTTCCGTCCCGTCCTCCGTGTTTGTTGATATCGTCAACAATATCATCTCCCACGGTTACGTCGCCAACCGTCCGAAGCTCGGGATCACTTACGTCGCCGCGCAGAACTACAATTCCTACGGTATGTTCGTCGCCATCAAGGAACTGCCCAAGGGCTCCATCGTGATCTATTCCATCGCGGCGGACAGCAGCCTGGCAAATACCGATGCGAAAGAAGGCGATCTGATCGTTGCCGTCAACGGCGTGGATCTGGACGATTCCTCCTATCTGCCCGAACTGGTGGAAAAGTCCAAGGTCGGCGACAAGCTTACGCTTTCGCTTGTCCGCATCAACCGCGATTATTCCTATGAGGAATTCGAGGTGACGGCTACTCTTGTTGAGGATCGCGGCAATACGGTTCTGGTGGAGGAGACCACCACAGAACAGGAGGCGCCGGAAGATTACTTCAGAGATTATTTCGACGATTATTTCAACGATTACTTCGGCGATTTCTTCCATTGATCGGTTGGTTCCGTATCCATACGAAAACATCCCGCTGCCCTGCGGGATGTTTTTTCGTTTTATACTTGTATTTGCAAACATAGTATGCTAAAATAACAGAAAAATAATGAATTATTCTATTGTTTGTGTGTGGGGGATATTCAATATGGCAGAAACGACATCGTTCCGTTCCTCGATCAACGGTTTCAACAGGGAAGACGTGGTATCCTATATTTCCAGCGTGTTGGATAAGCTTACCTCGGTGGAAAAATCAAATGCCGAGATGCAAGCTGAATTGGAAAAGAAATCGTTCAATTGCGACGAATTGATGCAGGAGCGTATCGTTTTATCGCAGGAGCTTTCTGAGGCAAAAGAAAGGAACAGTGCGCTGGAACAGACGCAAGCGGAGCTGACGGAGCGCTGCGCTGCGCTGGAAGTCAGATGTGAAGAACTGGAAAAGGCTTGTAAGGTCAACGAAAGCAAACTGGGGGCCGCTATGCTGGAGGCAAAGCGATTTTCCGAAATGTTGGTCAAGGAAGCCAACGACCGCGCCGGGGAAGTATACCATGAGGCATACGAATCGGTTTGCGTTTCCTCCGCCAACGCCAAAGAGATCGACGCGAAAATGAAGGAGCTTTCCGTCGAGTTCGATCAGGCGATGGGAGAAATGCGCCGCAACATGAAGAAGCTGATCGCCGGCATGAAGGCATTTTCCGAAAACGCCAGAGACAACGGCGCTAAATTCCTGTATCAATCGGAGTTTTCCGAGGAAGCCGAATAATCGTCGATCATCATCGTAACATGGATCAAAGTCTGATTACATTAAGAAAAGCGATCATTGAAAAAGATTTTGCCAATCTCAACGATCGTCAGTTGGAAGCAGTGACCAAAGTCAACGGGCCGCTGCTTATTTTAGCGGGCGCGGGCAGCGGAAAGACCACGGTGATCGTCAACCGCATCATCTGTCTGATCAAATACGGCTGCGCCTATACGTCCGATCAGGTTTTTACTGGCTTTACGGATGATCCGCAGGCGCTTCTGCGGCGTTATCTGGAAGGGGATATTTCCGTTTATCCGCTTGTGGAGGGCATGCTGCGTGTCGACGCGCCGAAGCCCTGGCAGATATTGGCCATTACCTTTACGAATAAGGCGGCAAACGAGCTGAAGGAACGGCTGAAAGCCGCCATCGGCGAGGCAGCCGAAGAGATCTGGGCCAGCACCTTCCACGCCGCCTGCGTGCGGATCTTACGCCGTTACGGCGACCGGCTGGGGTATTCCTCCCACTTCACCATTTACGATACGGACGATTCCAAGCGCATTATCAAGGAGTGCCAGCGCATTCTTGCTATTGACGAAAAGCGACTGCCGCCGAAGTCGGTGCTCAGCGAGATCAGCCGCGCGAAGGATACGCTGATCCAGCCGGAGGAGTACGCGAAAACCGCCGGGGCTGACGCCAGAAAAATCGATATCGCGCGGATCTATAAAGAATATCAGGAGATGCTGCTGCGGGCGGACGCCATGGATTTTGACGATATCATCGTCAACACCGTCCGGCTGCTGCAGACCGACGCGGAGGCGCTGGATTACTACCGAAACCGCTTCCGCTATATCATGGTGGACGAATATCAGGATACCAACCATGCGCAATATGTGCTGGTGAGTCTGTTGGCGGGGGGACGTCACAACATCTGTGTGGTGGGAGACGACGACCAGAGTATTTACAGCTTCCGGGGCGCCAATATCGAGAATATATTGAGCTTTGAGGAGCAGTTCCCCAACGCCGTAGTGATCCGGCTGGAAGAGAATTACCGTTCCACGCAGAATATCCTGGACGCCGCCAACGCGGTGATCGCCAACAACAGCGAGCGCAAGGGCAAGAACCTGTGGACCTCCAACGGCAGGGGCGAGAAGCTGATCCGCAAGACCTGCCGCGACGACATTGACGAAGGGGAGTTCGTGGCGGATACCATTATGGATGCCTCCGCCGCCGGCGCGCCGTTTTCCGATAACGCGGTCTTGTACCGCATGAACGCCCAGTCCAACAACATTGAGCGCGCGCTGGTGCGGGCGGGCATCCCGTACCGCATCATCGGCGGGCATCGTTTCTACGAACGCAAGGAAATCAGAGACGCCATCGCCTACCTCAGCGTGGTGGCCAATCCCAATGATAACGTCCGCCTGCGCCGCATCATCAACGAGCCCAAACGCGGCATCGGCGAGACGACGATGAATAACGCCGCGGAGATCGGCGCGCGGTTGGGCGAGAGCATCTTCTCCGTTATGCGGGAGGCGGACAGTTACGCCCCGCTTTCACGCAGCGCCGCCAAACTGAAGCTGTTTACCGTCATGATCGACGATTTTGCTTCCCGCCGTGCCGATCATTCTCTGGCGGAGCTGTTCCGCATGATCATGAACGACACGGGCTACATACAGGCGCTGCAGGCGGACCGTGAAACGGCGGAGGACCGTCTTGCCAACCTGGATGAGCTGTATTCCACCATTGCCCGATATGAGGAAGAAAACGGCGAGGGAGCCACGCTGGAGGGCTTTTTGGAGGAGGTCGCGCTGATCTCCGATATCGATAACTACGACGCCTCGCTTGACAGCGTGACGCTGATGACGCTGCATTCCGCCAAGGGGCTGGAATTCCCCACCGTATTTTTAGTGGGGATGGAAAATAATGTTTTTCCATCGGCGCAGTCACTTTATGAACCGGGCCAGTTGGAGGAGGAGCGCCGTTTGGCCTATGTGGGTATCACGCGGGCAAAAAAACGTCTGTATCTGCTTTCCGCTTATTCCCGCATGCAGTTCGGAAAAACCGCCATGAATCCGCCTTCCATGTTCCTGAAAGAGATCCCGGAAGAGCTTGTGAAGGATTTGACGCCGCGTCAGTCTTATGGGCATTCGTCGTACGGCGGCTCCACATATGGAGGAAGATCATACGGCAGCGGTTATGAGAATTCCTCCTATCGGTCCGACCGTTACGTTTCCTCCGGCAGCCGTTCCGCCGGTTGGGACGATATTGATTTCGGCGGAAACGAGTACGTCGCTCCGAAACAGGAAGTCAGAATGCCGACGGTAAACGTCGGGAAAAAGAGTACCGCTGTTTCTCCTGCGATCCGGGCGGGCGATACCGTCAGCCATCGGAAATTCGGAAAAGGACTTGTCCTCAGCGCCGTGCCATTGGGTAACGACACATTGCTGGAGGTGGCGTTTGAAACCTATGGGACCAAAAAGCTGATGGCGAACGCCGCAAAGCTGACAATAGAAAAATGACCGCGCCCGTCGGCACGATCACGTTAAGTCGGAAGTCATCAGTCGGAAGTCTTTGCGTCAGTCGAATTCAGTGAAGCGCAGGTTGATGATCTCTTTTTCCTTATTGGCGCGGTAGAAGCTCAAGATCAGGCCGATGCCGATATAAACGCAAAGGGTAGAGGAACCGCCTGCGCTGAAAAACGGAAGCGTGATGCCGATGACCGGCAGGATCTTCAGGCACACGCCTACGTTGACCAACACCTGGAACGCGATCATTGTGGCCATGCCGTAGCACATCAATTCGGTGGAACCGACAAACTGTCGGCTGCCGATCTGAATGATACGGAAGGCGATAGACAGAAGCAAAAGCAGGCAGACGACGCAGCCAACCAGTCCCAGCTCTTCGCCGATACACGTGAAGATCATATCATTTTCGCTTTCGGGTACCAGCCCCGCCTGCGTATAAGATCCCTTGAACAGACCCTGCCCCAGCAATCCTCCGTGACGGATGGCCTCCAGACCGTAATTCTGCTGGTACATGATGTCTTTATACAGATCCGGATAGATCAGGCCTAAAAAGCGTTCTTTTTGGGTGTTGGAGAACAGAAAATACCATACGCCGGGCGCGGCGGCGCATACCGCGGCGGCGCCGATGACAAAATACCGCAGCTGTACCCCGGCGCAGAACATCATGGAGATAAATATCGCCATGAATACCAGCGCGCTGCCCAGGTCGCCGGATAAGATCACCAGCCCCACCGGGACCATGCCGTGGATGCATAAAAAAAGCAGTTGTTTGATCTCGCGCAGCCGGTCCCTGACGATATCCAGATGCATGCCGAGGGTGATGACGAAACCGATCTTTACCAATTCCGACGGCTGGAAATAGAGCCCCGAGCCGGGAATACTGATCCACGTTTTAACGTCCTGCCGTTCGGCGGGGCCAACGCCCACGCCGGGAATGAAAAGCACCAGCATCAACAGCACGCACACGGCGCCGATGACGGGAAACAGTTTGGTGATAAAATTGAAGTCAATAAACGAAACGGCCGCCGCGATGGCAAGCCCCATGATCACCGCCAGCACCATGGTGCGCGTATCGCGGGAGATGTGCGCGTTGCCCTCAATATCCACTATAGTTGCGCTGTGGACCATCAGAACGCCGAACGCCGAGGTCACGGCGCACAGTATCAGCAGGACCCAGTCGGTCTCCCGTATATGTTCTGACAGTCTGTTTCGTTTCAGCATCGTTTGTTCTTTGCGCGTCGGCGCGTTCCTTTTATTTGTTTCTTCTATTATACATTCTTTTTTTACGCTTTTCAACCATAATCTTTACAGGTTCCGTTTTATGAGAAAATACTATTCAGCAAGCGAAAAAGGGACGGCGGCGATAGCAAAGGAAATCTGCAGCGCCGTTTGTCCGGGCACGGTCGTTGCCTTCCGCGGCGGTCTTGGCATGGGAAAGACCGCTTTTGTTCGCGGCGCGCTGAAGGCGTTCGGCAACGATTCCTTTGTCAGCTCGCCCACCTTTGCGCTGGTGCATGACTACGGAGGGACCCCCCATATTTATCATTTTGACATGTATCGGGTGAACGGCTGGGACGATCTGTATTCTACCGGTTTTTTTGATTACCTGAATGAGGAGAGCGTTCTCTTTATTGAGTGGAGCGAGAATATCGAGTTCGCGCTGCCGGAACGGACTGTCTTCGTTGAGATTTCGCAGGGGCAGCAGCCCGACGACCGTGTGATCACCGTGACAGGGGAGGGGTTTTGAATGATCATCATAGGCGTGGAATCTTCCGCCGTGGCGGCCAGCGCAGCCGTGCTGAAAGACGGCGTGATCGTCAGCGAGTGTTATCTTAACGCAGGGCTGACGCATTCCCAGACGCTGATGACGCTGATCGACGGGGCGTTGCGCAACGCGGATATCGCCGTAAAGGACGCTGACGCCTTTGCCGTGGCTCACGGCCCCGGGTCTTTTACCGGCGTACGGATCGGAGTTTCCGCTGTCAAGGGGCTTTGTTTTCCTTATGACACGCCCTGCTTCGGTGTTTCCACGCTGGAGGCCATGGCCTATTGCGCGGATGCGGAGGACTGCGTCATCTGTCCGGTGATGGACGCCCGCTGTCAACAGGTCTATACCGCATTGTTCAGGAAGAAAAACGGCGAGATCCGCAGATTGACGGAGGACGAGCCCCTGCGCTTGGAGGAACTGGCGGAACGGCTGAACGCGTATGAAGCGCCTGTGATGTTGATCGGCGACGGCACGGCGGTCGCTTTTACGTTCTTATCGCAAAAATCGGACCGTATCCGCAGATTTTCCGAAATTTATCGTTTTCAGCGTGCTTCCGGCGTTGCAATGGCAGCGTGGAATATGTATAATAAAGGTATAACGCCCTGCGGCGGGGCGGAACTGCAGCCCGTGTACCTTCGGCCTTCGCAGGCGGAACGCGAGCTGAAAAAGAAAAACGCCGAAAAAGAAGAAAAGGAGCGTACGACATGATAGCGTTAAGCAGCGACCACGCGGGATTTCCGTTGAAAGAGGAGATCAAGAAATACCTGGATGAAAAAGGCATTGCCTACAAGGATTGCGGCGCTTACAGCACCGATTCCGTGGATTATCCCTATCAGGCGAAAAAGGCCTGCGACCTTGTCATTGCGGGCGAATGTGAAAAGGCTGTTTTGTGCTGCGGCACCGGCGTCGGCATTTCCATTGCCGCCAACAAAGTGAAGGGCATCCGCGCGGCTTGTTGCTCGGATTATTTCAGCGCCAAATACACAAGAGCGCATAACGACGCCAACGCATTGTGCCTCGGCGCCCGCGTCATCGGTCCCGGTCTTGCCCTTGAACTGGTGGATGTGTTTTTGAATACGCCGTTTGAGGGCGGCCGCCATCAAAGAAGAGTGGACCAGATCGCGGAGATAGAAAATCTGTAAAACTTTCGTTTGCGGCTTGCATTTTAAGTCAGCCTGTAATATAATAATGTCAAATCGTGGGAAAGGAAGAAAAAACATGTCTAATATTACCATTACCAACCATCCGTTGATCCAGCATAAGCTTTCCATTCTCAGAGACAAGAATACCGCCTCCAAAGAATTCCGCGCCTTGATCGGTGAGATCGCCATGCTGATGTGCTACGAGGCGACCCGCGACCTGGAGCTCAAGGAGGTCGAGGTGGAGACCCCTGTTGCCGTGGCGAAGGTCAAGAAACTGTCCGGCAAAAAGCTGGCCATCGTGCCCATCCTGCGCGCCGGCCTCGGCATGGTGGACGGTATCACCGCGCTGATCCCCTCCGCCCGCGTGGGCCATATCGGTCTTTACCGCGATCCGGAGACGCTGCAGCCCGTGGAATATTACTGCAAGCTGCCGCATGATATCGGCGAGAGAGACGTCATCGTGGTGGACCCCATGTGCGCCACCGGCGGTTCCGCCATCGACGCTATCACACAGATCAAAAAACGCGGTCCCAAGAACATCAAGTTTATGTGTACCATCGCTGCGCCGGAGGGGCTGAAAGCTCTTTCGGAAGCCCACCCGGACGTGGATATCTATGCCGCGGCGCTGGATGATCACCTGAACGAGCACGGCTATATCGTACCCGGCCTCGGCGACGCCGGCGACCGCATTTTCGGTACGAAATGATTGTTGATCATCTCATATGCAGGGCATTGAGATTTGCCCTGTGAAAACAATCTCCCCGGACGAACCGTTTCCGTCCGGGGGATTGCTTATTATTGGGAACGATCCCTTTGCAATGAATGCTATTCTTTATATAATCCAAAACTGATTTCTCAAATCATTTTATTTCGCGAACACCCTATATACGAACGACAGCGCGTGCAGCAGCGCGGCATAGATATCCAACGGGCGCAGCATGACCGCCAGCAGATAGGCGTCTTTACCGGGTACGTTGATCACCGGTTCCGTGGATGTGCCGAGGCCCAGCTCCGCCAGTTTTTCCAGAACGGCGACGGCGATCTTTTCGTTGCCGACGGCGCTTGGATGCACGCGGTCGGCGGCAAAATCCGTATCGTGGTCGGTGAGCTTGGACGCTACGTCGACGATCTCGATAACGCCGGGATGTTCTTCGTCATACCGGCGCACGCACGCGTTGATGCGGTCCACGCCGTGCTGGTACACCTCGCCCATGTAGCTCACCTGGGGGTTATACAGCGTCTGCATCAGGATGACGACGTCGGGGTTCGCCTCTTTGATATAAGCAAAGATCGTGCAAAGATCGGCGTAATACTCCTGCGCCACCTTGTCGTAGATCGCGGTGTCGTGTTTCACAAGACAGTCTACCATCATCTGCGGCAGGTTGCCCACCAGATAGTTGTTGCCGCCGATGGATATGCTGATGATATCCGCCTTTTCGATATGTTCCTTCACCGTGTCCGACTGGATCAGTCCATACATCGCAGCGGTGGTGGAGCCGGGGATCGCGTCGTTGACGTAGTCGTAGTTGTTGGTATCTGCGACGATCTTTCCGTAGACGGCCTGCGTGGGGTTGGAAAGACCGGAACCAAAGGCGATGGAATCTCCCAAAACCAGATAGAATGGTTTATCATCCGCCGCGGCCGCAGCGGCGTTCATGGCGCATACCAAAAAAATGGCGCATAGGATGACGGAAACGATTTTTTTGATCTTCATCATTGACCCCTCCGTTAATTCTTTTATTTGATTTTCATCCATACTTTCATGATCCAGGAAACGGGCAGCAATCGCGCCGCCAGCTTCTGCATCTTGACTGTCATTCCCAAAATGGAGATATCCTTTCCCTTGCGGCTGTCCTTCAGCGCTTTGCGGATCACATCCTCCGGTTCATACAGCGGCTTGAAGTTTGTCAGCGCGTCGGGATTTTTCGTGTCCTGCGCCACCTGATAGAATTCCGTCCTTACCCATCCCGGACAAACGCTCGTCACGGTTATCTTTCTGTCTTTCAGCTCAACGTTCAGCGCACGCGAAAAGCTCAGTACGGCGGTCTTGGTGGTGGCGTACATGTTGAATTCCGGCAGCGGCTGAAAACAGGAAGCGGAGCCCATATTCAGTATCCGGGCGCCCTCCTGCATATATGGGAGACAATCATAGCTCATGTCGATCAGCGACTTGAGGTTCAGCAAAACGATGGAATCGATCTCCTGTTCCGTCATTTCGGAAAACGGGCCGAATTTGCCGAATCCGGCGGCGTTTACAAGGATACGGATATCCGGCTTCTCATCCTGCAGCATTTTCTGAAATGTGCGGCGGTTTTCCTCAGAGATCAGATCCATAACGACGGGCCGGACTGTCGGATATGCTTCTCTTAATTCCGTCAAGCGGTTTTCGCGCCGCGCGATGGCCCAGATCTCATCCGGCATTTCCTGTTCCGCGATCTGCCTGACGAATTCCCGTCCGATCCCGGAGGACGCGCCTGTGACAATTGCGATTTTCATAAATGACACTCCTGATCATGCGTTGAAAAGTATTTAATGGAATACCGATAAAAACACGGGAATCTTTAATGCAAAGACTCCCGTTCCTTTTTTTATTACTCCCACTCCACAGTTACTAAACAATTATGTTTAGTAAATATGTTCACAGGAATTTATCGTCTTTTGATTATTCATATCATCCGTATTATCCAGCCTGTTTATACTTCTGTTATCATATAGTTATCGGCGTTGATAACAGAAGCGCATACAGCTATGAAAAACACGTGTATATGATATCAAAGTTATGCCGGGATTTCAAGCGGGAACCCGTTTTCTATAAAAAAATTATAAGTTTTCTTCAATACGATCTCGGTCCCTTTGTCCGTATACGATCCGCAAGATCACGATCTCATGCTTCAGATGATCGGGCAGGTAATACAAAACGTAATTGCCGACCATTGTTTTGCGAATATCGTTCCGTTTGACGTATGAGTTCTCGACGGGACTGCCCGAAAGAGGAAATGTGCGGATTGCCGAAATCGCAGTCTCCATTTTTTGAAGAAAGCTCTGCGTCGCTATCGGATTGCTCAGCTCTCCGCTGATATAGTTCAGAGTTTCATCAAGATCGGCTGCGGCGGTATTGGTAAAAGAAAAAGAATACTCAGCATCCATATTTCGCCTTTATCTCCGATAAAACGTCAGCACCGGCGCGCAGTCTGCCGCTTTCGGCGTCGTCAAGACCGACGGCAAGCGCCGCCGCTTCCTGCATCTGCCGCATGGTACGTTCGTAATACTCGATATCCATCACCACAAGACGCCCGTAGCCGTTCTTTGTTACGAAGACGGGACCGTTCTCCTGCGCGCAAAGCGCCTCGATCCGAACAGTATCCTTCAAATCTCTCATTGGTACGATCTGCAATAGTATCACCTCTTCTGTGATTAAATTATATACTACATTAAGTCACATGTCAACACCTTTTTATTATTTCATTATTTTAGAACGATATTCAATCAATGCTGCACTCGTCGTGATTTTTGTCACGTTTTTAGAGTCCGAAACTCCTTATTCTACGCGGGTTTTCGGTGCTGATTTAAATTAAGTGATATATAATCATTACCGATTCGATTTTTGCGAATAAATATGCTGATATACCGGTGTTTCCGGCGTTAAAATCACGACGTAAAAACGTGACTGAATGGATAGCAGTTCGGATAAGACCTCTTGTATCTTGGTCGGGATGTAAAATGCTTCTTGTGTTTTAACAGAAGAAGAGAAAAATTAAATGTCCAATTAATTCCGTTCAATAATAATTAATTCTATTATATTCTAAATAGATGCTCATTTGTCCAAACAAGTACTTGATTTTTGGGCGCACCTCTGTTAAAATTAACTGGGGTGGTGTTTAAATGCAGGAAGAATTGTTGACTGTTGCTCAAGCCGCACAATATCGAAACTTGATACAATATTAAACCAAAAGGTCAATTTATAATTCTTTGGAGGCAAAAAATATTTATTATATGAATCGCCCTGCAGTCATTGTTGACTGCAAGGCGATACTGTTGATTAAACGTAAATCAATTCATGGTTTACGATTCCAGTTGCGCGGCTGCGGATTGAATTCATCCGCCGAACCCACTCCATTTGGTTTTCCGCTTTGAGCTGTTCGGTCACATCCTCCTGTTCGTTGAACTGACAGACGAGCAGGTCAAACATCTCCTGCGCGTCTTGGTCGATCTGAGCGAGATACTGTTGCAGTTTAGCGTTCTTCATCGCCAAAGGCGATTATAATCGTAAGGGACGACGCCCCCGGCGTCCCCGCAACGCGATTCCTTATTCCATGACACTTCCGGTTTATACACAATTTAGTCCGACAACTCCCGATTTGTTGAGGCAAAAAGAAATTCCCGGACAAAAAAATCCGGGAATCTGTTGTTATATAAGGGCGTTTAACGCGACAGCTCCATTCCTGTCGGACACAGACGCCTTTCGCGGCGTCTTTTTTTGTTTAACAGGAAACTTCTCCGATGGATAGAGGCAGAATAACTGCTTCCTGTTCAATAAAAAAGATTATAACGCCCGCCGATTGTCCCTTCGGGACCGGCGATGGCGTGAGAAAGCGGCGCCGCAGGCGCTGCGGCAAAGCCGCTTTCTTGCGGTGGGGGCGTCAGCGCCTGATCAGCGCGCGCAGGCTGGAGACGATGCCGACCAGCGCAAAGACCGCGCCCATGACGATCATGATGGTCGCGCTGCCGGTGATGTTGGCCTCCGAAATATTTTCGGGGTTCGCGGACTCATACTTGATCTCAAGCTCGTCGCCGGTCTTCATGGAGCTGTTGTAGCCCGGGTATTCAACGTTCTCATACTTTTTGCCGTCCACCTCGTAGTTGATGTAGACCGTGTAGTCGTACTCGTCAAAACCGTCCGAATCCGTGCCCTTCCACTCGCGCTCAATGCCGGAGATCACAGCCGTCGTCGAGGCGTCGAAGGTGTCCTTGTTCCGGAGCTTGCCGATCCCGAGGATGACGACGAAAATACCAGCGACAACGAAAACGATGGGAAATACGATGTTGAAAATTTTACGCATGAAGAAAAATCCTCCTGTTTTTTTTCTCATTATAGCACAGCGGATCCGGAATAAATGTTACAAAATTGAAATTTTTGAGTTTTTTCTTTTTTGTAACCCTTTTGTAACGCATACGATGCTATAATGATATATAATATGGAAAAAAGGAGGTTCCTGTATGCAATACGAAATCAAGGGCGGAGACCTGCCCGTGTTGATCTGCCGGCTGAACGCCGGTGAGGAAATGATGTGTGAAGGCGGCTCCATGAGCTGGATGGACGACGAGATCGAAATGAAAACGGAGGGCGGCGTCGGCAAAATGTTCGGACGGCTGTTCACCGGCGAAAATCTGTTCCAGAACCGCTACGTCGCGCACCGGGCGGGCGAGATCGCGTTCACGTCTTCCTTCCCCGGCTCCATCCGCGCGGTGGAGGTCACGCCGGAGAAGCCCATTATCGCGCAGAAGGGCGCGTTTTTGGCCTGCTGCGGCGATATCGACATTTCCGTATTCTTCCAGAAAAAGCTGAAGGCGGGCTTCTTCGGCGGAGAGGGCTTCCTGATGCAGAAGTTCTCCGGCCGCGGCCTCGTCTTCCTGGAGATCGACGGCGCAGCCGTGGAGTACGATATCCCCGCGGGCGACAAAAAGATCGTGAACACCGGTTATCTTGCCGCCATGGACGGCAGCTGCACCATTGATACGGTGACGGTCAAGGGCGCAAAGAACATCCTGTTCGGCGGCGAAGGGCTGTTCAATACCGTGATCAACGGTCCCGGGCACGTGGTCCTGCAGACCATGCCGATCCAGAAGACCGCTTCCGTGCTGTATCAGTTTATGCCGCATCCTTCTGCGAACTGAGGTGAACGAAATGAATAATGTAAAAAAATGGAAAGCCATCACCGCCGTGCTGCTCTGCCTGCTGATCGTCATCGGCTGCCTGTACGGCTTCGGCGTGGGCTGGAAGGATCAGCCCGCCGCGCAGCCGGAACAGACCGAGCCGGGCGAAACCGCCGAAACGCCGGTTGACGGCGCGGACGCGCTGACGCTGTGGACTGCGGACGCTGCCGCAAAGAAAACGCTGACCGACTATGTGGAAGCTGTGACCGATGAAAAGAACGCGGATTTCATCCCTGTGGAGAACCGCGTCGCCGTGTTCGATCTGGACGGCACGCTCTTCTGCGAGACGGATCCCAACTACTTCGATTACTGCCTGCTCAAGTACCGTGTGCTGGACGACCCGGAATATAAGGATAAGGCCTCGGATTTTGAGAAGGAGGTCGCCAACAAGATCAAGGAGCAAAATGAGACCGGCGCGTCCTTCGACGGGCTGGAGGTGGATCACGGCAAGGCCGTCGCTTCCGCGTTCGCGGGTATGACGGTGGAGGAATTCAACGCCTATATCCAGGAGTTCAAAAAGCAGCCCATGCCCAGCTTCACCGGTATGAACCGCGGCGACGGCTGGTACCTGCCCATGCTGCAGGTCGTCGACTATCTGAAGGCCAACGACTTCACGGTCTATGTGGTCAGCGGCACGGACCGCTTTATCGTCCGCGGTATTGCGGATAATTCCCCGCTCGGCCTGCCCAACGGCCAGATCATCGGCTCCGACGAAACGCTGGTCGCGCCGGATCAGGGCGATACCGACGGCTTGAAGTACGTCTATGACGACGACGACAAGCTGGTGCTGGGCGGCGACTTCATCGTCAAGAACCTGAAGATGAACAAGGTGACCGTCATCATGCAGGAGATCGGCGTACAGCCCGTGCTGTCCTTCGGCAATTCCACCGGCGACGCCAGCATGGCGGAGTTCGCCGCCAGCGACAACCCCTACCGCAGTCTTGCCTTTATGCTCTGCTGCGACGACACCGAACGTGAAAACGGCAACACGGAGAAGGCGGATAAGATGCTTGCGCTCTGCGAGGAATTCGACTGGGTGCCCGTTTCCATGAAAAACGACTGGACTACGATTTATGGAGACGTCGTGACCAAAAACGCGGACGCCGCTTAAATAAAGGAGGATAAAAACCATGAACAAAACACTGAAAATGTTGATCGCCCTGCTGGCGGTCACGGCCATGCTGCTCTCCCTCGCCGCCTGCGGCGCGAAAAAAGACAATGCCGGCGAGACGACGACCGCGCCGGAGGCGACCGATACGCAGGAAACGACCGATTCGCAGGAAGCGACCGATTCGCAGGAAGCGACCGATTCACAGGAAGCGACCGACGGCGAGTCCGCGCGGACGCTTGCGGCGTTTGCGGGCACGTATTCCGCGGACCGCTGCACGATCACCGTGGAGGCCACGGATGAGAAGACCGCGAAGATCTCCGTCGTCTGGGGCAGCAGCGCTGTGGAAGCCGCCGAGTACGCCATGACCGGTTCGTTCGATGCGGATACCTTCCGTATCAACTATGCCGACGGCGAAAAGAAAGTCGTTACCTATGACGGCAACGGCGAGGTCACGGAGGAGAAAGTGGAGTATACCGACGGCGTCGGCAGAATCCAGTGCACCGAGGACGGCCAACTGGTGTGGCAGGATGAGCAGGAAGCGGATCAGCTGATCGGCGTTACCTTCACCAAAAACGACTGATAAAAACGGAGGGCGTTCTGCGGGACGCCCTCATTGCGTCTTTACGGCAGGGCTTTGCCGCCCGGCCCGGAGGAAAAAATGGAACTGATCAAATCAACTGTAAAAATCGGGCTTGAAAAGCCCGTAAAGCTTCTGCACGTGACAGATTCCCACATCGCGCTGGCGGACGAGCGGGACGACGCCCGCAAACATGAGCTGGCAAAGCGGCTCATGAACCCGAACAAAGAGATCTTTTTGCGGGAGCATATCGCCTACGCGGAGGAAAACTGCGATCTGCTGGTGCACACCGGCGACCTGATGGATTTTGTCTCCCACGCCAACGCGGATTACGCGCGGGCGCTGCTGAAAAACGAGCATATCTTCTTCATCGCCGGCAACCACGATTATTCGCAGTACGTGGGGGAGGCGTGGGAGGACGACGCCTACCGCATGAACAGCTATATGCAGATGGGCGGTCTCGGCGTCCCGATGTTCTTCAACGCCCGCGTTGTGGGCGGCGTCAATATCGTCGGGATCGACAACAGCTATTACCGCTTTGCGGACTGGCAGCTCTGGCGGTTGAAGAAAGAGGTGGAAAAGGGCCTGCCCGTTGTGCTGGCGTTCCATGACCCGCTGTTTGAACAGAGTCTGTACGACTATCACTTCTCCGCCGTCCCGCACGAGCCCTGCACCTACCTTGTGGGCTGCGACGAGGAGCACCTGCTGCCTTACAGCGAATTCCGCGCGGTGCAGCAGCGGCCCGACGAGCCCACCCTGCGGTTTATCGACTACGTCAAAAACGAGCCTGCCGTCAGGGCGATCCTGACCGGCCACCTGCATTTCAGCTTTGAAAGCCTGCTCACGCCCACGCTGCCGCAGTTCGTCACCGGCGGCTATGACGGCGTCGCCCGGGAGCTGACGATCCTTTGACGCCGCGGGAGGAAGCACAGAGAAAAACGGATGAAACGAACGCAGTATACAAAAGAATCCCTGCGGGAGATCTCGTTCCCGCTCGGCGGGATCGGCACTGGCTGTATCGGCCTCGCCGGAAACGGCCTGCTGACGGATTGGGAGATCTTCAACCGACCGAATAAGGGCGGCGATAACGGTTTTTCACACTTCGCGATCAAAGCGGTGAAGGATGGAAAAACCGCGGACGCGCGGGTGCTGGTCGCCGACAGCGACGCGCATCTTGCCGGCGCATACGCGCACGGCTTCGGTACGGGCCTCTCAAGCACGTCCATGCAGGGCTTCCCGCATTTTAAGGATTGCGTGTTCACGGGGGAATTTCCCGCGGCGACGGTGGAATTTATTGACGGTACGTTTCCCGGCAGGGTGACGCTCACCGCCTGGAATCCGCTGATCCCGCTGAACGACAGGGATTCAAGCATCCCCGCCGCCTTCTTTGAGATCGCGGTCGAAAACACCGCGCAAGACGCGCTGGACTACTGTATTGCGGCCTCGCTCCGGAATCCGGCCGCGGCATCCGTCAATGAAATACAAAAAACGGAAGCCGGCAGCTTTCTCTGCCTTCGGCAAAATCAATACGGGGGAGACGATCCCGGATATATGGACCTGACGCTGGGAACGGCTGCCGTGCGCGACGTTTCCGGGCAGGCGTATTGGTATCGCGGCGCATGGAATGACTGTCTGGAGCGCTATTGGCGTAATTTCACGGAAGAAGACGCCATGCCGGACCGGAACTACGATACCCCCGGGAACCGGGATACGGGCACGCTTGCGGTAAAGCTCTCCGTTCCCGCCGGAAAGACGGCAAGGACGCGGTTCGTGATCGCTTGGAACGTGCCGAACAATTACAACTATTGGAATCCGTATAAGGTCAAAAACGAAAACGGCGAAGAACGGGACGTGACGTGGAAGAACTATTACGCGACGCTGTACCCGGATTCCTTCGCCGCCGCAAAGGACGCCCTTGCCCGCTGGGACGCGCTTTGGGCCGGCACCGGGCGCTATCACGACGCGGTCTTCGGCTCGTCTCTGCCCGAAGCCGCGACCGAAGCGCTGGCCAGCGCCGTTTCGGTGCTCAAAAGCCCCACCGTGCTGCGGCTGGAGGACGGCTCCTTTTACGGCTGGGAGGGTGTGAACGAAAAAACCGGCTCCTGCGAGGGCTCATGCACCCATGTCTGGAACTACGCGTATGCCCTGTGCTTTCTGTTCCCGAAGCTGGAGCGCGGCATACGGGAAACGGATTTCCGCTATAATCAGGATGAAAACGGCAGAATGGCGTTCCGTATGCAGCTGCCCCCAGGCAGAGAAAAAAACGGCTTCCGCGCCTGCCTGGACGGGCAGATGGGCGGCGTGATCAAAACCTACCGGGAATGGAAGCTGTGCGGCGACGACGCTTGGCTGCGAAAGCTCTGGCCCCGGGTGAAAAAATCCTTGGCGTACGCGTGGAGCGAAGAGAATCCCGACCGCTGGGACCGCGATCGGGACGGCGTTCTGGAGGGCAGACAGCACCATACGCTGGATATGGAGCTCTTCGGCCCCTCCTCATGGCTGCAGGGCTTTTATCTGGCGGCGTTGCGGTGCGGCGCGGAGATGGCGGAGCGCATGGGCGAACCGGAAACGGCGGAGGTCTATGCGGCGCTTTACAAAAACGGCAGGCGCTTCTGCGACGAAACGCTTTTTAACGGACGCTGGTACTGTCAGGATATCGACCTCGCCGACAAAACCCTGCTTGCGCCCTTCTCCGACGCCGAAAAGACCTATTGGAACGGAGAATCCGGCGAAATCAAGTATCAGATCGGGCAGGGGTGTGCAATCGACCAGTGCCTCGCCCAGTGGCACGCCGAGCTGTGCGGGCTCGGAGAGCTCTATGATAAAAAACAACTGGCCACGGCGCTGAAAAGCCTGTATAAGAATAATTTTCTGCCGAATATGCGCCGCCATTACAACACCTTCCGTCTGTTCGCGGTGAACGACGAGGCGGGCGCGATCATCTGTTCGTTCCCCGGGGACGTCAAAAAACCGGCGATCCCCATCCCTTACGCGCAGGAAAGCATGCACGGCTTTGAATACGCGCTTGCCGGGCTGATGATCGCCGAAGGCATGGTTGACGAGGGGATGGCGATCGTGACCGCCATCCGCGACCGTTACCGCGGATACAACCGTAACCCGTTCAACGAGATCGAATGCGGCTCCAACTACGCCCGCAGCATGGCGTCCTTTGCGCTGCTGCCGATCTTCGCCGGCTTCTCATTCAATATGCCCGCGCTTGCAATCGGATTCGATCCCGTTCTGCCCGGCGACTTCCGCGCGCCGTGGTTCCTGGACTGCGCCTGGGGCGAATTTGAAAAAAGCGCGGGGGAAACCGCGCTTACCGTGATATCCGGGACCCTGCGTCTGCATCAACTGACGCTCCCGTATCTTGGGGCCGTACGTTCGGTAACGGCGGACGGCGCCGGGATCCCGTTCGGGTTCCGGAATGGGACGCTTCTTCTTGACGCGGCCGTTCGGGAACGGCTCGTCGTAAGGTATTGAATCATTCCGCCGCTTCCCGCAGGGAGAACACGACCGTGGGGTCGCCGTCGCCGAGCGCCGTCCGGAGCGCCTCCGGCGTTACGCCCTCCACCCTGCCGAGCCGGGTCAGGCTCCATGTGTTTTTACCGTAATAGATCGTGATCCGGTCGCCGTTATAAAGGATCACGTCGCCGGGCGCGGCGGTGATCCGCGCGTCGTTTGTCGGCAGCGGCGTCTCCAGCGCGCCGACCTTTTCAAAGCCGCCGTAGTCGCGCATGGATACCGTCAGGTCGCCCTCCCGCAGCAGGGCAAGAAAGGCTTCGGCGGAGGAATTGTCAGCCGACCTGATCCGCAGTGTGGATTCGCCGATCTGTGCGTAAATCATTTCTTCTTCCTTTCCGGCAGGCCCGTCCGGCAGCGTCTGCTCCGCCGTCGCCTGCGTCTGCGTCTCCGTCGCCTGCGTCTCATGCGTCTGCGTTTCCGCCGGGGCCGCCGGTGCGGCGCTCCGGCACGCCGCAAGGCAAAACAGAAGCGGCGCAAGAAACAGAATAAACAGTCTTTTTATCCGCACTTTCCGCGCACCGTCCTTCTTATTGGAGATACGCCGAAAAGAACGCCGTCAGCTTATCAAAGGGGATGGCGTTTTTGTTTCCGCCGTCATGAAGGTCGGTGTGGGACGCGCCCGGGATCAGCATAAGCTCCTTGTTTGCCGCGAACTTGCTGTCTTTTACCATGTCGGCGTAGGCGTCCTTCCCGAAGTAGCAGGAGTGCGCCGCGTCGCCGTGTACGATCAGCACCGCGCTGCGGATCTCGTTGGAATACCGCAGGATCGGCTGGTTGATAAAGGACTCGCAGCCGATCACGTTCCAGCCGCTGTTGGAATTGAGCGAGCGGGGATGGTAGCCGCGGGCGGTTTTGTAGTAATCGTAGTAGTCCTTCACAAAATACGGGGCGTCCGCGGGCAGGGGATCCACCACGCCGCCGCCGGGCTTGCAGGCGCCGGCCTTCAGGTCGGCAAGCCGTTGGGCGCACATGGCGGCTTTCTTTGCATAACGCGCTTCCTCGCTGTCCTCGGCGTCAAAATACCCCTTTGCGTTCACGCGGGTCATGTCGTACATGGTCATGGCGGCCGTCGCTTTTACGCGGGTGTCCAGCGCTGCGGCGTTGATCGCCATGCCGCCCCAACCGCAGATCCCGATGATCCCGATCCGGTCCGGGTCGGCCTTTTCGCAAAGCGAAAGAAAGTCCACCGCCGCCATAAAGTCCTCCGTGTTGATATCGGGGGACGCCATATACCGGACGTTTCCGCCGCTTTCCCCGGTAAAGGAGGGGTCGAACGCCAGCGTCAGGAAGCCGCGCTCCGCCATGGTCTGGGCGTAAAGGCCCGCGCACTGCTCCTTTACGGCGCCGAAGGGGCCGCATACCGCAATGGCGGGGAGCCTGCCCGCCGCGTCTTTCGGCGCGTAAAGGTCCGCCGCCAGCGTAATGCCGTAGCGGTTGACAAAGGTCGCCTTGCTGTGGTCGACCTTTTCGCTTTTCGGGAACGTCTTGTCCCATTCCCGTGTCAGATTCAGTATTTCTTTTTTCATGATAAAAACTGCCCCTTTCGGATTATTTCTCCACTTTTATTATACCCGCTTGCTTTTTTCTTTTCAAATGGTTATAATGAATATCATGATATAGGAATACGGAATATCGGGAGATAGCTATGGAGATCCGCACGCTGCGCTACTTCCTTGCCGTCGCGCGGGAAGAAAACATGACCAGAGCCGCGGGGCTTTTGCACGTGATCCAGCCAACGCTTTCCAAAACCCTGCGGGCGCTGGAGGAGGAGCTCGGAAAGAAGCTCTTTGAGCGACACAGCTTTTCCATCTCCCTCACGCAGGAGGGCGTGCTGCTGCGCGACCGGGCGGCGGATCTTGTGGGGATGGCGGATAAGATCGAGCGGGAGTTTTACGCGCTGGACGACGTGACCGGGGGCGACCTTTATCTGGGACTGGCGGAATCCTATCAGATCCGCTATCTCGCAAGAGAGATCCGCTCGCTGAAGGCGGCATGTCCGGGGCTCACTTACCACATCACCAGCGGCGATACGGAGCAGGTGACGGAAAAGCTCGATAAGGGGCTGCTGGATTTTGCCGTGCTCTGCGATACGCCGGACGGGCGCAAATACGACAGCCTGCCGTTTCCCGCGCCGGACGTCTGGGGCGTGGTTATGCCCGCCGACGCGCCGCTGGCGAAAAAGGCGGCCGTCACGGCGGAGGATCTCGCGGGGCTGCCGCTCTTTACCTCGGAGCAGGGCTGGGAAAACGATATCGGCAGGTGGTGCGGTGAAAAACGCGGCGCCCTGCGGCTGGAGGGCACCTTCCGTCTGGCGTACAACGCCTCCGTTTTTGTAAAAGAGGGCCTCGGCTACCAGCTGACCTTCGACGGCCTGGTGGATACGTCGCCGGGCAGCGGCCTGACCTTCCGTCTGCTGTCCCCGCGGCTGGAAACCGGCCTGTTTCTGATCTGGAACCGCTATCAGGCGCTGACGCCCATTGCGGAGCGGTTTTTGCAGCAGGTCCGGCGCGGCTTCCGGCAGCCGGCCGCGCAGAACCATGAAAAAAAGGAAGAGAGCCGGGCATGATTGCTGCGGCTTTCCGCGGAGGATGATCATGGAACTGAAAACGATTGACAGCGGACAGGCCTTCGACTTCGGAAAAACGGCGGCCGCCTACGCCGCCTACCGGGATATTTACCCGCCGGCGCTGTATGACCGTCTGCGCGCGCTCGGCGTCGCGGCCGACGGCAGGGCGTGGCTGGATCTCGGGACCGGCACCGGCGTGCTGCCGAAAAATCTTTACAACCCGAAGGCGCGTCTGACCGGCCTTGATGTTTCCGAAGCGCAGATCGCGTCCGCCAGACGGGAGGCCGCCCTGAACGGATGGCGGATCGAATATCTTGTCGCGCCGGCGGAAGAGACCGGATTGCCGGATCGCGCCTTTGACGTGATCACCACGGCGCAGTGTTTTTGGTATTTTGACCGGGAGAAGATGCGGGCGGAGCTCCGTCGGCTTCTGAAACCGGGCGGGGAGTTTATCAAGATCGCAATGGATTGGGATCTGACGGATCCCGTCGCGGCGGGCAGCGTTGGGCTCGTGCAAGCGTTCAATCCAAGGTGGACAGGCGGCAGGGGAGTCGGCGGCGATATTTTCGACGATCTGTTTCCCGGCAGGCGGACCGAAAGCTTCGGCGCGGACCTGCCCTTTACGCGGGAGAGCTGGCACGGCAGGATGTGCGCCTGCCGCGGAACGCTGGCGTCCATGGACGCGGATACGTTCCGCGCGTGGGAGCGTGCGCATCTGGATTTTCTGGTCCTCCTGCCGGAAAGGTTCACGGTCCGGCATACTGTTTATCTCTCTGTCTTCGCGCATCTGCCCGGAGATACGTAAAAACCGCCGGGCGGACGGTAAGCGACCGTCTGCGTCGGCACAATCACCGGATATTCCCGCAACGGAAACCGTTTGCGGATATCATGTATTATAACCCATACAGAAGGAGCAAAGACTATGCAAAGAACAAAACGGGCGATCGCCCTGCTGCTGGTTCTGGTTCTGATTCTTCCGACCCTCGCAGCCTGCGGAAAAAAGCAGGCCGGCGAGAGCGAGGAGAGTCCGATCACAGCCACGGATATCCAATACAGCAAGCGCGGCGTGTACACCACCACCGTGTCCTCCGAAAAAGTGGACCTCTCCGGCATCACGGCAGGGGACGTATTGGTTTTTTATGAGGAAGCAACCGGTTCTTCGGACAATCTGCTGACGGAGGAAATGCTGCTGTCTGCGATCAGGGAAGCGTCGGATACGGAAGTGAAAACGCGCTCAAGGAAAACCTCCGCCGTGATTCTCGATGTCGACAGCGTGCAGGCGAATCCGAACGGCGGCTATGATATCAGCTTTACGGATGAAGACGCCTTGAACAACCCCACGGATACATACCGGATCGAATTCAAGGGTACAGACGCGATGGCGACGGTATCGGTCGTTTATCCGGAAATAAGCTTGACGCCGGACGTTGCGTTCGTGACCGCTGCGGACCGGGATTATAAGATCACGCTTACGCTTGCAGGCAGCGACTTCGAGGACGAAATCGACCCAAAGAGCGTCTATCTCGGGGACGCGTTCCGGGATCTGGAGATCAAAAGTCTTTCTTCTTCCGGCAAGAACCTGACGATGCAGCTTGCCGGTTCCCTTGCGGCGGATGAAGCGGGGCTGTGCCGGTGGGGGACGATCGGCGTCAATCCGCGGGCGATCCGGGACGGCTATACCTACGTCACGGCGAGAGTCAACGTCTGCTCCGACGCCGCTTACCTGGATTACGCTTCGATGCGTTACGATGCGGGCAGGGTCACCGCCGAGCTCAAGGTCTACGGCGCGGCCGACCCGGCCTCCCTGACAAAAGAAAATGTCAGAATCGACGGTGCGGTAACCGAATCGGTCGAACAGCTCGACGCGCATACGGTGAATGCGGTCTTTTCTGCCGAAGGGATCGGAAGCGTCAACGATTTTTCCGACCGGATCGGCGACGGGAATCTGACTGTCGGCGCTTATACGGCCCCGGTCGGCCTGTTCCAGGCGAGCTTCTATCCCGTGTTCGACTACGCGGAGGACGACGGCGAAAATCTGAAGCTCACCCTGAAGCTCTATGCGGACAACGGCACGTTTGACGAAAAGCTCAGCGCGGACGGGATCGCGCTCGGGAAGGGCTTTGACACCGCAAAAATCGAGTCCGTGGCCGTGGACGACGATACCGTCGCGACGCTGGTCGTTTCGACGCCCGCAAACGGGAAAACCAGCGAGGATATGGACATAACCGGCACGGTCACGCTCCCCGCGGGGGCGCTGACAAACGCATGGGGGGAAAAGACGTCGCAGGAGGTTTCTTATACGCGCGGCTATTCCACCGAAACGCTCGGCAGGGACATCACCCTGAATACGGAAACGCTGCTGGAGATCCAGAGATACACCAGAGGCCTCAACACGTTATTCGGCAAGGTGATCTATTACGGCAAGGCCGCCGGCGCCACATACTCTTTCGCAAAGACCGTGCTGGAGGCTGTCGGCGTTCTGAAGTCGGAGCATCAGGAGATCATGGAAGAGCTTGCGGCGATCCGGAACGATATGCAGAATATACAGTCCGATATCAAAGAAGTCAAGCAGATGCTCCGGGTGTCGGAGAGCAACGAGATCCAGATCAAGCTCAGCCCCTATGAGGAGAAGCTGAAAGCGCTTACGGCCTGCATCAACGATATCACGTCGACCTACCGGATCGGCATGCTGGATATGGCGCTGCTGGACGCGAAGGCGGACGGCAGGATTGCAGAGCTTCCGCGCTATACCGGAATGGACGACGCGCAGGTGGAAGTGGCCATGGAAGAATACCGGGAGCTGTATCTCCCCAACGTGGAGGACATGACCGATTCGGAGGCCGCCGACTATAATGAGCGACTGGTCAATTTTATTCTGCGCGAGGGAGAGGACGTCACCAAGACGCAGTATACGGGATTCAAGGGGACGGTCGAAAAACTGAACAGCCTGTTTTCGCTGATCTGCACCGATCTGCAGGAAAACGAATCCAAGAATCCGCTGACCTATTACGACGAGTTCTGCGCCTTGTGCTACAACTTTGATTCGCAAAGCTATGATTACAGACTGTCGCAAAGGGTTCTGGTGGAAGGGCAGCTTGAAAGAGCGCTTACGCTGCTTGCCTCTTATCACAAGGTTTCCAAAAATCCGACCAACACGATTTACAGGGAACGCAAAAATGAATTCTTTGCGCTGCAGCAGTATCTGGACGATCACCCGGTATCCGGCCACCCCGCAAGCGAGATCAAAGCCAATCCGCGCTATGAGACGATCAAGAATGTCGAGCAAGTCACGGTGACCATTGATCGCCCCTGTATCAGCGAGATCGCCATTGCCGCCTCCGAAAACTATTGGTCGCCGGCGCGCAAAGCGCTGCAGGACGCCGGATACGAGGTCGATTTTACGAATTTAAACGACCATGCGGGCAACTACTATGTTCTGATCGGGTATAAAACCACGATGAATTACGACGAGGCGATAAAGGGCTTCCTGATCCTGAAGGATATCGATACCGAGACCTATATCACGCCCGATGAAAACAAGGTCAAGTTCTCCCTTGCGCCCTATACCGGGGACGAGGCTTTTGTCAGCAGCAAGGGGAATCTCAACATCGGCAACGACGGCGACAACCTGCACCTGTACTATACGAAACAGGATAATGATATCAGCGCCGGAAAGGTCTACTATTCTATCACCGCAAACGGCAGCACGCAGGACGCCGTTAAGGATACGTACGGCGAAGGCGGCAATCCGGTCGTTGTCAACCAGACCGCGCCGAAGGAGTGGCAGCTGTATATTAAAGCGCATCCGGATATGGCGCCCGGCGTCTATAATTATGAGATCAACAAGCAGACGTACATCAAGGATCTTATGGTCTCCGGCTCGGATAATCAGAAATACGCGAAGGAATGCCTGACGAAGAAGGGCTACACGGTGATCGACCATGATCTGAACGCCGGCGCAGGCGGAAAATTCATCTATCTGGGCTATAAAACCACGACGAACATCAACGACGCCGTTACGGACATATCCTGTATCTACAGGATCGAAAAGGCCAGCTCGCGCAGGGCAGGCTTATGTCCCTGTACCGGCGATCAGGACTTCATTGACAGCAAAGGCGATCTGAACTGCGGCGCAGGCGGGTGGTTCATCTATCTGTATTATTATAAGACCCCGCGCGGCGATGGCCTGGCTTTGACGGATCTCTATGTCAATCACGCAAAAGATGGCTGCGTCGACGGAAGAGATCTCAACGCCTTCGCGGGCGGGGAGTACCTCTATCTCCATTATAATCTGGGGAACGGGGTTTTTAAGACCGACAACCTGATCGACACCGACGCCGAGTATTATCCCTACTGCTATTACCTCGGGAAGAAGGTCTCCTACGGCAACAGTGAGGATTACTGGGACTTCAGGTTCCTGAAGGACGGCGCGATGAAGGATTCCGACGGCGCGTACCGAAATTGGTCTGATGAAGAAGTGCGCGAATTCGTGCGGCGGATGCACGCCGGCAACGTAAAGGCGGAGCTGGCAAGCGCCGGTATCGACACAGGCTCCGGCGGCTTGTTGACCAAGGCGAACGTCAAGCAGGAATCCGTCTGGTATAATCTCGGCACCACATGGAATTATATCTACCTTTACGGGAATGTGATCGCGCCCGATTCCGTGAGGGAAACCCGATTTAACGGCGAAAAAGATAAGTTCAATTATATCAACCGGTGTGAGCTGAACGATGATGAAACCTGGTACGATTCCATGAACAAAAGACAGGCGTTTATCTTCTTCTCGCTGTATGACGCGAAATGATATGCCGTATGCAGGGCAAACGGAGGCCTTCGCCCTAACCGACGTTACGCGATAATAAGAAAGGGTTGTCGTGTGAGACGCCCTTATGTAACAACAGATTCCCGGATTTTTCGTCCGGGAATTTCTTTCTTTCTCAACAAATTGGGAGTTGGAGGACTAAGTTGTGTACGAATCGGATGCGTCATAGAATAAGGAATCGGGGGGGGGGGGGG